>SVPU01000016.1 GCA_015065685.1 Oscillospiraceae bacterium
ATATATATAACAAACTTTATCCCTGTACACAAATAGATGAAACTACGAAAGTTCAGCATATAACAAATATTCACAACAAGATAAATCCTACTCCAATGCAAGAAGTCGATGTGCCTGAAAATACAACTCAAATAAACAATGATATAAGCGAAAACCCGTCTACCGTTAATCAAGAAACTGAAAATATAGCAGAAACAACCCAAGAATTAAAATGCCCAAAGTGTGGTGCTGATTTAATTATTAGAACTGCTACAAGAGGTGCTAATGCAGGTAAAAAATTCTACGGATGTTCCAACTATCCTAAATGCAGATACATAGAAAATATTAAGTGATATTTTCGAGAAAATTCTAGATATGTACTGTTTATGGCTGCGAAAAACTCAGTATTTATGCGGGTTTACGCTTGATTACTGTAACGCTACTCCGACCAAAAAATCCTTGTTCTTTTGAACAAGGATTTTTTATTTAAACCGATATGTACGATATATTATCACCAAATAAACGGTATCAAGCGGTACTTGACTTTTTGTTTATACTGAACGTATCCGTCGAGTTCTTTTTCGAGGAATTTTTCCTCATCCTTAATCCTTTTTGCAATGATAAAAGGATAGGTGAGAAAAATCAAAAACGAATATATGGAGCCTAGTACCAACGGCATTGATAAAAATAAAAGCAAGGTTACGCTATACATTGGGGTGTCTGACAATGCCATACAAGCCCGTGTCAATTACCCTTTGGTTTTCTTGAACCTCGATAGTGCGGCTTAGGTATGTATTTTCTCTAAGCACCTCGGCATAGAGAATGTATGCCGCCAAAAATACCGCCGCAGCACCGATGGAAACACCCTTTGGCAAGGTATACCATTTAAATCTAAATCCCAGCCCCGCAACAATAAACCCAGCCACAAACATAAGACCGCTCAGTTTCACGACAAGACTCTGCTCTGGTCTTTTTTCTTTTGCGTTCAGTCTGCTTTTTAATAGGTCGGGGTTTTTGAGCATCATTACAATTCCCGCAAAGAACATGGGGATAAACAAAATCACCATAAGCAACCAACCGCCAAAAAACAATAAGCTTCCCGCCGGCAAGAATATAAACACCCCAACCAAAGCCACACCCAACAAGAATTTTGTTATTGCAGAGATAAACAGTTTTAAGGTCATAATACTTCTCCGTAAAAATCTTGATTTATCATATCCATTATAACATCTCTCATTGTTTTTCTCAATCTTTTATTCTTTAATTAAGGATATTGAAATTTTAAAAATTCTTATCGGTTGTGGCGGGGTTATCTATAACCTTTCCGTTTTCGCTAAAGCGGGAGCCATGGCAGGAACAATCCCACGAACGCTCTTGCGGATTATATTTTAAAGCACAACCCAAATGCGAACACCGCGGCGCCGTTGGGGTTAATATGCCCTTTAGGGACTCGGATACATTTATTACAAGCTGCGGAGTTAACATGCTACGAGAGGGCGAATAAACCGAACTATACTCGCTTTCGTTTCCCAAAATCAAATCTGTAAGCAGCTTTGCCGCTACCATTGAGGAGGTCATTCCCCACTTGTTAAAACCGGTCGCAACATATAAATTCGGTGTGTTTTTTGAATATTGGCCTATATAAGGTAACCCATCCAGAGTCATGCAGTCTTGAGTTGCCCATTTGGAAACAATTTTTGCCGACGGATAATTTTTCTTTGCGAATTCTTCTAACTCTGCCCAACTTCCGCCCGTCTTACCCGTGCGGTGCGAGCCGCCGCCCAAAAGCAATTTATCGCCATACATTCTGAAGGACATACCCTTTAAATCCTCATCAACATACATTCCGTCAACCCTTTGTGCGTTTTCAAGCGCTATCACATAAGAACGGTGTTGATACATTTTCAAAGGATATAAGCCGTGCTTATTTATAAAAGGAAAATGTGTTGCAACTATTGTTTTTTGGGCTAAAATTCTGCCATTTTCAGTTTTGGCAAAATTGGGTTTTAGTTCTAAAACCTTTGTGTTTTCATATATTGGCAGTTCTTTGGCTAACGAAAAGCAAAATTTAAGCGGGTTAAACTCTGCTTGATTGCCAACACCAACTGCACCCAAGATTTTAAGCGGAACATCAAGCTCTTTAGCGTATAACCCATTAACCCCAAGCTTTTCTAACGCTTTAAGCTCTTTTTCTATAAGCCATGGGTTTTCCAACAAATAAACATAAGAGCTTTTAGTTTCATAATCACAGTCTATATTTTTGCAAAGTTTCTCGAATTCCCTTAAGGCTTCAATTTGCGATTTTAAATAAAGTTTTGTTTTTTCTTCTCCGAATTTGCAAATCAGCTTATCAAATTCAAGCCCGTGCTGATAGGTGATTTTAGCGGTTGTGTTTTGTGTAACTCCACCGCAAATATGCTCCGCTTCAACTAAGATGCAGTCTATCCCCTTTTTCCTTAGCATATATGCACACAAAATTCCTGCAATTCCACCACCAATTATTAGCACATCGGTTTTGATATCGCCCTTTAAAGCTTCGAGATGCGGGCGGTTTATATTTTTATTCCAAATAGATTCCATTTTATCACCTTTAAGGTTATTTTCACATTTAAGGCGGTTTTTATTCCCGTTATCTACAGAATAAAATCTATTGAGTATATTAACATTATTTTGGCGAACAATTATAATAATGATTATAGTTAGTCAAAGTATTAAAAAGGAGAGATTTTATGGATAACAACAATTTTATTAAAAACACACTTGATGAGATTCCCACTCCCAACGCGAATGCCAAGCAAATTATAGGTCTTGTTAAAAACAACGGTCGTGTAAGAGGCTATAAGCTCTCGGATGAACGCTTTGTTTCAAAAGAGGAGGCTGTCAGAATGGCAAAGCAGGGAGAAATCCGCGGTGTCGGAATTGCTCACAGAGGCGAAACGGAATATCTAAAGTCCATTCCCGATTCAAGTGAAAGCAACAATTTGAGTTCGCTCCCCTCTTTCAGCGCAAAAATATGAAAATTCCCCTTTGTTTCGCACAAAGGGGAATTTTTTAATACCTATAAAACGGCAAAAGCGAAAGCCACAGTTTTCTTTTTTGTTTTTTCCAATGCTTTCTTTCTCTTCCGTCAGTTCTTCTGATTTCGGTGTTGATATACTTTAATTCTTTTTTGAATTCGCCAAAAAACTGCACTAAAGCAACCGTGAGCAAAGCCACAACAAAAAGAATAACAACTGCAAATAAAAAGTAACTTAAACTATCCTGGGTATTCATCGGGAGGAAACCTTCTTTGCTGTAATTTAGGGGGAATGCCTCCCTTTTCCAAAACATTATATTATCATTTAAGGTTAAAATCAAGCGCATTTTATAATTTCGTTAACTAACAACAAAAATACTTCCAAGCCACAAAAAAATTTATTGATTTTTTAAGTTTAATTGTTGTTTAACGGTGTAGTTTATGTTAAAATATAGTATATTTAAAATTCAGGAGATTTTTATGCGAACAAGCGGAATTTTAATGCCGATATTTTCTCTGCCCTCAAAATACGGCATAGGCACTTTAGGAAAAGAAGCATTTAATTTTGTCGACTTTTTAGAAGAAGCGGGACAAAGTTTTTGGCAGATACTCCCACTTAACCCCACGAATTACGGCGACTCGCCATATCAGTCTTTTTCATCCTTTGCGGGAAACCCTTATTTTATAGATATTGAAATGCTGATTGAAGAAGGTCTTTTAAAGCGCGAAGAAGCCGATTTGTGCGACTTTGGAAGTGATTTGGAAACGATTGATTACGAGAAACTTTATAAACACCGCCTTCCTCTTCTTAAAAAAGCGTTCTCACGATTCGTTCCAACAAATGATTACCAAGCATTTTTAAAGAACAACAGTCATTGGTTAGGCGATTATGCGCTTTTTATGGCACTTAAAAACGCTCACGGAGATGTTTCTTGGGAAGAGTGGGAAAAACCGCTTAAAATGCGTGAAGAAAGTGCTATAAAACAAGCCGAAATTACATATAAAAACGATATCCAATTCTATTATTTTATTCAGTTCAAGTTTTTTGAACAATGGCAGAATTTAAAAAAATATGCCAATTCAAAAGACGTTAAAATAATCGGGGATATTCCGATTTATGTGGCTTTTGATTCGGCTGATGTTTGGGCAAATCCATCACAGTTTTGGCTTGATAAAAATTTAAAACCAAAAAAGGTGGCGGGATGTCCGCCCGATGCTTTCTCAAAGACAGGACAACTTTGGGGTAACCCATTATATGATTGGAAATATATGAAATCGACCAATTATTCTTGGTGGAAAGGTTATTTAAACCACGCTATGAAGCGGTATGACCTAACCCGAATAGACCATTTCCGAGGTTTTGAGGCTTTTTATGCCATCCCCTATGGCGATAAAGATGCAAAAAACGGAAAATGGATGAAAGGTCCCGGAATGGATTTATTTAATTCAGTTAAAGCCGATTTTGGCGAAAATCTTCCCATAATTGCCGAGGACCTCGGCTACCTCACACCCGAAGTTTTAAAGCTGCTCAAAGCAACAGGCTTTCCGGGAATGAAGGTTTTGCAGTTTGCCTTTTCTCCTGAAGAAGAAAGTAATTATCTGCCTCACAAGCATATTCAAAACTGTGTGGTTTACACCGGCACTCACGATAACGATACTATAATGGGTTGGCTTAAATCGGCTAAGCCCGAAGAGGTTAAAAATGCAAAGCTTTATCTCAATTTTAAGGAAGATGAAAACTTTAATTGGGCTATGATGAAAGCGGCTATGATGTCGGTGGCAGATACCTGCATACTTGTGATGAGTGACCTTATCGGACTTGATTCCAAAGGCAGAATCAATACACCCTCAACCCTCGGGGGAAACTGGCAATGGCGAATAAGGCAAGAGTGTATAAACGATTGGTTGGCAAAACTCGTTAAAGAAAATACCGCGCTTTACGGCAGACTGCCAAAACAGAGTTGAAATGCTAATTCAAAAATGTTAAAATAAGTATACAAAGTACTGAAAGGATGGCAACTAATGTTAACATCGGAAATTAAAAATATTTTGAAACAGGTTGCGAAATTAAAACAGAATATTTCAGCAGAAAACACATTGCCGCAAAATTCATTTTATCTTGCAGATTCCAAGGTGGTTTGCTTTGACCGAGAACTTGGCGAATCGCGCCACCCCTATGATGCGGACGGTCTTGTTGTTTGGGCGCGTTCTTCGGGTAATATTGAGGCTTGTGAATCAAAGTTCTCAATTTTTAAATCAAACCATTATTCAGATGAGCCCTCAATAGGTTTTTTTGCGGGTTTTCCGCTTGAATCGGGCGAATTCTTCCCTGTTTCACTTCTTGGTACAAACCGCCAACTTTTCGAAACAAACACTGAACGCTACTGTGTTTACGGTATGCGATGCGCATATTATGTGACCGAAACCGAAAAAGCCACCTTTGTTGTTCGTTTGCACACAAGTAAAGATAAGCACATCCACTTGGCTGTTTTTGCTGAGAATAAAACAAATGAAGATATTTCATTCTATCTTTCTTCTTACATAAACGCTCAGCTTCGTTATTGGGAAACCGAAGGCTTCTGGGACAGAATGAATAAATTCGGTTCAAGAAAGCAAAACGGCTCGGTTATTTTAAGAACCGGTAACGATTGTCTTACAATAAATACCGTTTCGGTTGGCGGTATTATCACAAAAGAATATCACACCGTTGACCGCGATGATATTTTAGGCGCCAGAGGCAGAACGCTCACAAATGCTCAGTCGCTCAAAATCGGTGAATATAAAAAATGCGCAAAAGAGGCCACTTCAACAGGTCTTGCCACACTCGGCGATATTTTCCACTTGGAACTTAAAGCAAATAAGACAGCACGCTTTGAATATGAACTTTCATATCACCACAACATTCCCGATGCCGAGTCTGCAATAAACGAAAAGGTTGATATAGAGAAAATCGACAAAGCCCTTGATGAATGGGATGAAAAAGAAAATGCCGAGCTTTCCACAATGACTGTGAAATTTTATGACTGGAACGGCAAGGTTAACAATAAGGTTCTTAATAACTTTATCCGCAATGCGCAGAAACAGACCTCTTTCTGCGCACTCGGAAAGAATTATGCAGGCTCGCTTATCGGTATTCGCGATGTGTTCCAACAGCTTGAAGGCTCACTTATCTGGCAACCCGAACTCAGCCGTGAAAAGATAATTGTTGCTCTCAACTACATTCTCGAAGACGGAAGACCTCCCCGCCAGTTCTCTGTTCCCGATGATGAGAACACCCTTCCCGAGATGGATATGAGAAGATTTATTGACCAGGGTGTTTGGATTATCTCCACTATATATACATATCTTTGCTATACAGAGGATTGGTCAATCCTCGATGAGCTTTGCTCTTATTATGTTGCACATGAGGTTGAAAACAGCGAAGAAAACTGGGTTGAAAGAAAGAGCGATATTGTTGACACCGTGCTTTGCCATATGATAAAAATTATGGACTATATGTGCAGTAAAATTGAGCGTGAATATAACACTCACTGCCTTAGAATTTTGCACGGCGACTGGAATGATGCGCTTGACGGTCTCGGCAGATGCTTCGACGGAGACAAAAAGCGTTACGGCAGCGGTATCACAGTTATGGCAACACTTCAGCTTTATCAGAACTGCCACGAGATGATTGAAATTCTTTCCCACATCGGCGGCTATGAGAAAAAAGTGGAAGAATATAAGGCTATAATGGAAGAACTTGCAAAGGGACTTGCAGAAAATGCGGTTGACACAAACGATGCGGGCGAGCGCAAAATTATCCACGGAATCGGAGACAAGAGAAGCTATAAGATTGGTTCTTGGTGCGACCCTGACGGCAAAGCACGCCGCAGCAGCACCGCAAATGCCTTCTGGGCTATTTCTGGCATGATAGAGCGCGACCCCACCCTCAAGGATGTTATCGTTTCAACCCTTAATGCGCTTGATTCTAAATATGGTCTTCTCACATTTGATGTTCCCTTCCCACGCAGTATGAAGGAAGCGGGCAGAATAGCAACCATAACACCCGGCACATATGAAAACTGCTGCGCTTATGTTCATGCTAGTATGTTCAGCATTATGGCGCTCTTCATTCTCGGCGAATCCAAAGAGGCTTGGCGCCAGATGGAAAAATCAATGGTTATCTCTCACAATAACTGCACGATGACAACCTTCGCTATGCCAAACTCATATTGCCATAACCCCGACTATGAAATTGATGGCGGTTCTATGGGAGATTGGTATACAGGAAGCGGTGCCGTTCTTGTTAAAGAGCTTATAAAATTCGGTTTTGGTATTGCTCCGAACCTTGAAGGTCTTAACATTCAGACCCCTGCGGTTATGCCCTGTGAAAACGCATCAATAAGCATTGTTGTAAAAGGCCATCCGGTAACTCTTGTTTACAAAAACGAGGGCTCAGATAAGAGAAGCTTTAAGCTTAACGGTAAACAGACCGTAGGCGAATTCAATGACCTTATGAATGTTGAAAATCTCTTTATTCCATCAAATGAAATTTCTGACGGAATGATTATTGAAGTTATTGATTAATTTAAAATTCAAAAGACTGATATATGAAATTCATATATCAGTCTTTTCTTATAAAGTTAAAAGGAAGCGATAAAGAATATCGCTTCCTTTTTAAGTTTATTCGAACATTGCTGCGGGAATTTCCTCTGCAACTGATTCATCTAAAACCTCTTCGGATTCTGTTTGATGATAATGCGCAGGGTTTATTTCCTCACATTTCATACCTGTTCCTGCGGGAACAAGCTTACCGATAATAACATTCTCCTTAAGACCAAAGAGTGGGTCTTCCTTACCCTTAATTGCAGCCTCTGTAAGAACACGGGTTGTTTCCTGGAAGGATGCAGCAGAAAGGAAGGATTCGGTAGCCAAAGAAGCCTTTGTAATACCGAGAAGTGTTACCTGATAGGTGGCCTTGGTAAGACCTTCTTCGCCTGCAGCAATTCGAGCCTCAACAGCGGCATTTGCATCAGCAATTTCCTTGTATTCATAGCTTGAATTCTGGATGAGGTCTGTAGAACCGGGGTCGGTTATACGAAGCTTCTTCATCATCTGACGAACAATAACCTCGATGTGCTTATCGTTGATATCAACACCTTGTGTACGGTAAGCATTCTGAATTTCAGCAATGATATACTGCTGAACAGCTTCAGGTCCTTGCGCCTCCAAGATATCCTGAGGATACTTGGCACCGGGGATAAGCATATCGCCTGCATGAACATAGTCACCATCACTAACTAAAGGACGAATACCGTAAGGAATTGTTACCTTCTCTTCGGTTTTGAGCTCATCGTTAGTAATGATAACAACATTGCTCTTCTTCTCTTCGGTAATGCGAACAGTACCGTCAATCTTAGCGATAAGACCGCAACGCTTGGGTCTTCTTGCTTCAAAGAGCTCTTCAACACGGGGAAGACCCTGTGTGATATCTTCGGTTGATGCGATACCACCTGTATGGAAGGTACGCATTGTAAGCTGAGTACCAGGCTCACCGATAGACTGAGCAGCAACGATACCAACTGCCTCACCTGTGGTTACAGGCTGACTTGTTGCAAGGTTGCGACCGTAGCACTTCTTACATACACCATGGTGGCTATGACAAGTGAGTACGGAGCGGATTTCGATTTTCTCGATTCCTGCATCTACAATCATCTTAGCGGCATCGCCGGTAATCATGTCATCCTTAGACCAGATAACCTCGCCTGTTTCAGGATGCACAGCATCGTGAAGCAAGAAACGGCCTTCGAGACGCTCTGCAAGAGGCTCTAAGATGTGGTTACCGTCTTTAATATCGAATATTGTAAGACCTTCCTCTGTTCCGCAATCATCCTCACGAACGATAACATCCTGAGCAACGTCAACAAGACGACGGGTAAGATAACCCGAGTCAGCAGTACGAAGAGCGGTATCGGCAAGACCTTTACGCGCACCACGAGAAGAAATAAAGTATTCGAGAACGTTAAGTCCTTCACGGTAGTTAGCACGGATAGGAACCTCAATAACCTTACCTGCGGTGTTGGCAATAAGTCCACGCATACCTGCAAGCTGACGAATCTGAGCCATAGAACCACGCGCACCCGAATCAGCCATCATAAAGATGGGGTTGAATTCATCAAGGTTGCCCTTAAGTGCGTTAGCAACATCCTCTGTCGCCTTGTTCCAAACTTCGATTACGTGTCTTGAACGTTCATCGTTGTTGATAAGACCGCGGCGGTAATCTCTGCTTACCATATCAATCTGCTTTTCAGCATCTTCAAGAATCTGTTTCTTCTCAGGCGGGATAACAGCATCTATAACGGCAACTGTTATAGCACCCTTTGTTGAATATTTAAAGCCTGTCGCCTTAATATTATCAAGAACAATAGCAGATTTGCTTGTTCCGTGAATTGTGATACATCTATCGATAATTTTACCGAGCTGCTTTTTACCTGCTTTGTTTTGAATAATATCATCATTACTCTCAACAATATTCTTTGCAGGGTCTTTTACCTGGAAGCCCCATTCAAGGTCGAGTGCGTGTTCGGGGTTTTTTCTGTTAACAAAGCCTAAGTCCTGAGGAATAGCCTCATTAAAGATAAGAAGACCAACTGTACACCAAATGAGATGGCTAGCGCCCTCTTCATTGGTCATACGAACTCTAATAGGTGCGTGAAGACCAACTACACCATCGTTATAAGCCATAATAGCTTCATTCTTGTCTCTGAACACCTTGTTGGCACCGGGTTCTTCTGCCTTAACAAGTGTAAGATAGTATGAGCCCAAAACCATATCCTGAGTAGGAACTGTTACAGGCTTACCATCTGAAGGCTTGAGAAGGTTATTAGCAGCAAGCATAAGGAATCTTGCTTCTGCCTGAGCCTCTGCCGAAAGGGGTACGTGCACAGCCATCTGGTCGCCGTCAAAGTCGGCGTTGTATGCAGTACATACAAGCGGATGAAGCTTGAGTGCCTTACCTTCAACAAGAACAGGCTCAAATGCCTGAATACCAAGTCTGTGAAGTGTTGGAGCACGGTTAAGAAGAACAGGATGTTCCTTAATAACTGTCTCAAGTGCATCCCAAATTTCTGTGGAAGCACGGTCTACCATCTTTCTTGCAGACTTAATGTTTACAACCTTTTTGGTTTCAACCAAGCGCTTCATAACGAAGGGCTTGAAGAGTTCAAGTGCCATCTCTTTAGG
This sequence comes from Oscillospiraceae bacterium, assembly GCA_015065685.1. GTDB lineage: Bacteria > Bacillota > Clostridia > Oscillospirales > Acutalibacteraceae > UBA737. The sequence goes on from SVPU01000016.1 coordinate 10,217, forward strand.
AAGACCGCACTGATACATTTTAAGCTCAGGTCCTACAACGATAACCGAACGGCCCGAATAGTCAACACGTTTACCGAGAAGGTTCTGACGGAAACGTCCCTGCTTACCTTTAAGCATATCGGAAAGCGACTTTAATGGACGGTTGTTAGGTCCTGTTACAGGCTTACCTCTTCTGCCGTTATCAATAAGGGCATCAACCGCTTCTTGAAGCATACGCTTCTCATTGCGAACGATTATATCAGGAGCGCGCAATTCAAGCAATCTCTTAAGGCGGTTATTACGGTTGATAACACGTCTGTAAAGATCGTTAAGGTCGCTTGTAGCAAAACGGCCACCATCAAGCTGAACCATGGGGCGAAGATCCGGAGGAATTACCGGAATAACATCGAGAATCATCCATTCAGGGCGGTTGCCCGACTGTCTGAACGCTTCGAGAACCTCAAGTCTCTTCAAAATTCTGATGCGCTTTTGTCCCGATGCAGATTCCAAATCCTCGCGAAGTTCTGCACAAACCTTTTCAAGATCGATTTCGCACAAAAGCTTCTTTATAGCCTCTGCGCCCATTTCTGCTACGAAATCATCCTCATATTTTTCGCGCATATCGCGGTATTGCTTTTCATTGAGCAACTGCTTTTTCTCAAGCGGTGTGCTACCGGGATCGGTAACGATATACTGTGAGAAATAAAGAACCTGCTCTAAAGCCTTGGGTGTGATATCCAGAACCAAGCCCATTTTTGAAGGAATGGTTTTGAAATACCAAATATGTGAAACAGGAGCTGCAAGCTCAATGGTTCCCATACGCTCGCGGCGAACCTTTGCGCGTGTTACTTCAACACCGCAGCGTTCACACACTTTACCCTTATATCTGATTCTTTTATACTTTCCGCAATGACATTCCCAGTCCTTTTGTGGTCCAAAAATGCGTTCGCAGAAAAGACCGCCCTGTTCGGGTTTTAAGGTGCGGTAGTTAATTGTTTCCGGCTTGGTTACCTCGCCGTGAGACCAGCTTCTGATTTGTTCGGGAGACGCAAGTCCTATTTTAATGGATTCAAATTCAATTTCTGCCATAATTGCCCTCCGTTAAGCTTCGTCATTATCGAGTCCGTCATCTGAAAAACCGTAATCTTCGGACTCATCGTTTTCATACGCTATAGCCTCGCCGTTTTCATCCTCAAGACCGAAGCCCGCAAGACTGTCAACAACAGTGCTTTCTTCGAATTCCTGACCCTCATTTTCAGGGATAGACGGCATACCGAGGCCCATATCATCATCGTCATCAAAGGATTGCTTAAGGTCGATTTCTCCACCGATTTCATCCAATACCTTAACATCAAGTCCTAATGACTGAAGTTCCTTAATAAGAACCTTGAAGGATTCGGGAACACCCGGCTTTGGAATGTTCTGACCCTTAACGATAGATTCATAAGTTTTAACACGGCCAACAACATCATCAGACTTAACAGTCAAGATTTCTTGGAGTGTATAAGCTGCACCGTAAGCTTCCAAAGCCCAAACTTCCATTTCACCGAAACGCTGACCGCCAAACTGTGCTTTACCACCGAGAGGCTGTTGTGTTACGAGTGAGTAAGGACCGGTTGAACGTGCGTGAATCTTATCATCAACAAGGTGATGGAGCTTAAGGTAATACATATATCCAACGGTTACAGGATTATCAAAAGGCTCACCTGTACGTCCGTCAAACAACTGTGTTTTTGCATCTGCTCTCAAAGGAATCTTTGAGAAGTCAAGCTTAGCAGAATCAGCATCTGCATAGCCCTTGCTCTTTGTTGTCTCTTCAGCCAACTCAAAGCAGTTTCTGATATCTTCTTCGTGTGCACCGTCGAATACAGGTGTGCAGATGTTCCATCCAAGAGCCTTTGCGGCATAACCAAGGTGAACCTCAAGCACCTGACCGATATTCATACGAGAAGGAACGCCCAATGGGTTAAGAACGATATCAAGCGGAGTTCCATCTGGCAAGAACGGCATATCCTCACTGGGAAGAATGCGTGATACAACACCCTTGTTTCCGTGACGACCCGCCATCTTATCACCAACAGAAATCTTACGCTTCTGTGCGATATAGCAACGAACAACAACATTAACACCGGGAGAAAGCTCAGAAGAATTTTCTCTTGTAAAGACCTTAACATCAACGATTGTTCCGTATTCACCGTGAGGAACTCTCAAAGATGTGTCTCTAACCTCTCTTGCCTTTTCACCGAAAATAGCACGTAAGAGTCTTTCTTCAGCGGTGAGCTCGGTTTCACCCTTGGGTGTAACCTTACCAACGAGAATATCACCCGCTGTAACCTCAGCACCGATACGGATAATTCCGCGCTCGTCAAGGTCTTTAAGAGCATCTTCACCAACATTGGGGATATCTCTTGTGATTTCCTCAGGGCCTAGCTTTGTGTCTCTTGCTTCAAGCTCATATTCTTCAATATGAATTGAAGTGTAAATATCCTCGCGAACAAGGCGCTCGTTTATAAGAACAGCGTCCTCATAGTTATAACCTTCCCAGGTCATAAAGCCGATAAGTGCATTTCTACCGAGTGAAATTTCACCGCCTGAGGTTGCAGGACCATCGGCAATAACTTCGCCTGCGCTAACCTTCTGACCAACAGAAACAACCGGCTTTTGATTGATACATGTGCCGTGGTTAGAACGAAGGAACTTGATAAGCTTGTATTCATCTATCTCGCCGTTCTTAGCGCGAACTTTAATTTCGGTAGCCGAAACATAGGTTACTTCACCCGCTCTGTTTGCAAGAACAACAACACCCGAATCTACAGCAGCTTTATATTCCATACCTGTTGCTACTATCGGGTTTTCAGGCTTGAGAAGCGGTACTGCCTGCTTCTGCATGTTTGAGCCCATGAGCGCACGGTTGGTATCATCGTTCTCAAGGAAGGGAATCATTGCAGTTGCAACAGAAACAACCATCTTAGGTGAAACATCCATATATTCTGCACTCTTAGCTTCAACCTCTTGGAAGCCATCGCGGTAACGGGCGTTAACCTTCTTGTTAACAAAATTACCGTTTTCATCCAAAGGCTCGTTAGCCTGTGCTACGATGTAATCATCCTCTTCATCGGCGGTCATATAACGAACCTCATCAAGAACATGACCGTTTTCAACCTTGCGGAAGGGTGTTTCGATGAAACCGTATTTATTGATTCTTGCGAATGTTGCAAGATATGAAATAAGACCGATGTTAGGACCTTCAGGTGTCTCGATAGGACACATACGGCCGTAGTGAGTATAGTGAACGTCACGTACCTCGAAGGATGCACGGTCTCTCGACAAACCGCCAGGACCAAGAGCAGACAAACGACGCTTATGTGTAAGCTCTGAAAGTGGGTTGGTCTGGTCCATAAACTGTGAAAGCGGAGAAGAGCCAAAGAACTCTTTAATAGCAGCCACAACAGGACGGATATTGATAAGTGATTGAGGTGTGATATTGTCAGGGTCTTGAGCCTGCAAGGTCATCTTCTCGCGAACAACACGTTCCATTCTGGAAATACCGATGCGGAACTGATTCTGAAGCAATTCGCCAACAGAACGAATACGGCGGTTTCCTAAATGGTCAATATCGTCAACAGAGCCGACACCGTGAGCAAGTCCCAAGAAATAGCTTACCGAAGCAAAGATATCATCAACAGTAATGTGCTTAGGAATAAGGTCATCAGCGCGCTCTAAAATAGCATTTCTGATTTCTTCCTTAGTTTCGTTAGCTTCAATGATTTCTTTGAGCACAGCAAATGAAACCATTTCATTAATTCCAAGGCTGTCAAGCTCTGCTAATTCTTCTGCTGTGAAATCAACAAAATCAGAAAGCTCAACCATTCCGTTAGAAAGCACCTTAACCTCTGAAATATTGCCTTCGTTATCGGTAACATTAATGAAAGCAGAGTTAACACCCTTCTTCTCAATCAATGCTGCTAATTCCTTTGAAACAGTTGTATCAGCATCGGCTAAAATTTCACCTGTCATAGGATCAACAACAGGGCGCGACAAAACCGCACCCTTAATACGAGCGCCAATGCTTAATTTCTTATTGTATTTATAACGGCCAACACGTGAAATGTCATAACGGTGAGCATCAAAGAACAGCTGTGCCAAATAGCTCTTTGCACCCTCGATAGTTACAGGCTCGCTTGGTCTTAATTTCTTGTAAACCTCAACAAGCGCCTCTTCAACAGACTTTGTATCATCAGCATCAAGAGTTGCTGCCAAACGCTCGTCCTCACCGAAAACATCTCTTATCATCTCATTTGTTGAAAGACCTAATGCTCTAACAAGTGTGGTGATGGGAAGCTTACGGTTTTTATCTATACGAACGTATAGCACATCAGATATAGCAGTTTCATATTCAAGCCAAGCACCGCGGTTAGGAATAATGGTGGAGGTGAAGAGCTTCTTTCCGGTTTTACCGTCGGTAGATACAGCATAATAAACGCCGGGCGAACGAACCAACTGCGAAACAATAGCACGTTCCGCACCGTTGATAACGAAAGTTCCCGATTCGGTCATCAACGGGAAATCACCCATTGAAACTTCACTTTCTTTTATTTCTCCTGTCTCGTTGTTAATAAGACGGGCTGTAACACGAAGTGGGGTTGCATAAGTTGTATCACGTGCTTTACATTCAGCAACATCATACTTCACATTTTCTTCGAGACGATAGTCAATAAAACTTAACTGCAAATTACCGCTATAATCGGTAATAGCAGACATATCTCTGAAAACCTCCCGTAATCCCTCGTCTACAAACCATTTGTACGAGTCCTTCTGGATCTCAATAAGGTTCGGCATGTCGATAACTTCTTTAATTTTCGAGAAAGTTTTTCTCTCATTGTTGCCAAGCTTTACAGGCTTTACCATTGAAGTTGACTCCATAGACTTACAATCACTCCTCCACAGAAATTAACATAGTAAAATGTTCTAAATTTGATAACGGATATGTGCTTTATTTAGGTGATAAAACACACCCGAAAATTATAATAGGCGCACATTACCCCATCATCATTAGTAATTTATAATTATATACTATAAAAATCCAATAGTCAAGCATATTTTTAACATTTTTTGAGATATTTTGGTAAAAATTTAATGCGGTTTAAAAACGTTTAAAAATTAACGCTTAAAACCGCATTTGTTATTTTATTTTTTCTTCTATATATTTTTGAACTTCATCAAAGGGAATTCCCAACGCAACCGAGAATTCACCGAAGAGCAAATTCTCAGCCTGACTCATATATTTTTCATCCAAAAAGCCAAGCTTCTTTTTCTGAGATCTTGCAAGGAGCCGCTTTGAATATATTTGCGATGTCAGCTTTATTAAATCCGCACATTCGTAATTAGAAATCTGCTTTTTGTATTCCTCTGTTGCCACCTCACTCTCGGGCAAGGCATCAATAATTTGAGGGATTTTCAGTATCAGCGCCTCTGCTTCGGTTTTGGTTATCACCTTTCGCATAAACACCTTGTTATTTTCAAAAGGTGCATAGATAACATTGTTTGGTTGAAAAATCGGTTTTAACACATAGTAACGCTTCTTTTGGTTTCTAATTAATTCTTTTTCACAAATATCTTCGATTTTGCAAACGCCGCTTTGGCCGTATACCACTATTTCCCCTTTTAAAAACATAAGTGCCTCCCAAAAATTAATAAAAGCGTGCTGTTCTGACAACTGGACTTACGTTCCAAGAACAACACGCTGTAATTCTATTTTAGCAAACTTTTTAAAAAAATGTAAGAAAAATTTTATCTTTCCTCGCGGAAATATGAAACTCCCAACGATGCGGGTGGCTGATTTTCCTTTTTATCACGGATACTGATTATAACAAGAACTATAATAGTTACAAGATAAGGCAATATCTTTATAAGTTCTTGGTCTTTATTACTTAGTCCCAAAAGGAAGGGGCCAATAACATAAAGCGCACCGAATATGATTGAGCCCACGATAGCAATATTGGGGCGCCAAACCGCGAATATTACAAGCGCTACCGAAAGCCAACCAAACTGGTCAAGGATATTATTCTGCCAGTTTGCTGCGGCGAAATCCATAACATAGCAAAGACCGCCAAGACCCGAAATCATACCGCCAAGACAGGTTGCAATATATTTATAACGGTCAACATTTATGCCTGCCGCATCGGCGGTGGCAGGGTTTTCACCCACCGCTCTGAGATTAAGACCCGTTCTGGTTTTTGTTATAACAAAAGCCACAACAATGGCAATTACTATGGCCAAATAAGTCATAAATCCATAAGATAAGAATATTTCACCAAACCAACCGAGTTTATCAGCAAACGGTAGCGGTGCGCGGTAAGCCTTTCCTATCTCGGGGAAGGCAGCAATTCCCGTTCCACCCATTTTGCTGTTTATAAAGCTTCCTATAAAGTTACTTGCGCCAACAGCAAAGGTTGTGAGTGCCAAGCCCGTTACATTCTGATTGGTTTTAAGATTTATTGTTAAAAAGCAATAAATTAAGGTTACAAACAAAGAGCCCAGCAAGCTGCAAAGCAATGTTACAATAACGCTGATGAGCGGATTAATAGTTTCAACAGCGCCCGAATAAAAATATGCACCGACAATGCCGCTTATCGCACCACCCGCCATAATACCGGGTGTTCCAAGATTTAAATTTCCCGATTTTTCGGTAATTATCTCACCTGTTGAACCAAGCAAAAGGGTTGAACTAAGTCTTATAGACTGTTGAATAAAAGCAATCAGCATTGCAAAACTCATAGTTTAACCCTCCTTCCTGTTCTTGCGAAAATTAACCTTATATCTTGTGAAGAATTCGCAAGCGATAATAGAGAAAATAACTATAGCAGTTAAAATATCACCTATACTGTTATCAACCTTAAATGCCGAGGTTGCAAACTTACTGCCAACACTTAAAAATACAATGAGCATTGAAACGGGAATCATTAGAATCGGATTGAATTTAGACATCCACGACACCATAATTGCGGTAAAGCCCTGACCGCCAACAATATCCGATTTAATCGAATGCTTATCGCCAGCAATAATCATAAAGCCAACAAGACCGCAAATAGCGCCCGAAATAGCAACCGTTCTGATAATAACCTTTTTAACATTTATTCCTATATATCTTGCTGTGTTTTCACTTTCGCCAACAACAGAGATTTCATAGCCCTGCTTGCTGTATTTTAAGTAGACATACATAAGCAAAACCACGCCTGCAACGATAACTATATTAAATAGATAGTTTCTTCCAAATAGCTCGGGTAGATAGCCATAACCCGTGCGCTCATTAAGTATTCCAAGGTCGCTTCTTCCCGACCTGTCCTTAACCATTATAAAATATGAAACCAAGGTCATAGCAACATAGTTCATCATAAGTGTAAATAAGGTTTCATTGGTGTTCCAAAACGCCTTACAGATTGCGGGAATAACCGCCCAGATAGCGCCCACCAAAACACTTAATAAAACCATTAGGATAAGAAGAATTGTGTTATCTATTCTTCCGCCGAATTCCAGCATCAAAAAGGCTGATGTTAAACAGCCCATAAGCACCTGACCCTCGGCGCCTATGTTCCAGAATTTCATTTTGAATGCAGGGGTTACCGCCAAGGAAATACAAAGTAGAATAGCGGCAATATGAATAGACTCCACAAATTTCTTATTAATTCCCATATTAGCGGCGGGTGTTCCTATAACACCTTCATACATTGCCTTGAAAAGCTCAAGCGGATTCTGACCGGTTACAGCAATTATAAGCAACGCGCTGAGAATAACAGCAATAGCTATACCTATTAAATGAACAATAACCGATTTGCCGAATCCCATATCATCCCTTTTAGTTATATGTATAAGAGGCTCTTTAGGTTGTTTTGCTTTAATTTGTGCCACCACTCTCACCTCCGTTAGACTTAGTCATCAAAAGACCTATTTCTTCCTTGGTTGTATTTCGGCCATCAACAATGCCAGTAATTCTTCCCGAACCGATAACCATAATTCTATCGCAAAGCTCAATTAAAACATCGAGGTCTTCTCCGACAAAAATAACCGCAACACCTTTTTTCTTTTGTTCGTTCAAAAGATTATAAATGGTATAAGAGGAATTTATATCAAGACCTCTTACGGGATATGCCGCCATAAGCACGGTTGGTGAAGCAGCAATTTCTCTTCCCACGAGCACCTTTTGAACATTACCGCCCGAAAGTCTGCGTACGGGGGTTGTGGCAGCAGGTGTTACAACCTCTAGGTCATCTATGATATGCTGAGCTAAATCCTTAGGACCTTTTCTTTCGAGGAATAGCGATTTTCCCTTGCGATAAGACCTCAGCATCATATTATCAATAATATCCATATTGCCAACAAGGCCCATACCGAGTCTGTCCTCAGGAACAAAGGAAAGGCGAACACCAAGCTCCCTTATTTGCATGGGAGTTTTGTTTCGCAAATCCTCTGTTTGCTTGGTTTTGGGATTGTTATAAAAAATTTCACCAAACTGAACCTGTTGAAGACCTGCAATTGCCTCGAGCAATTCGCGTTGACCCGAACCTGCAATACCCGCAATACCTAAAATTTCGCCCGAGCGTGCGGTGAAGGTTATATCATCAAGTATTTTAACGCCCTCTCTGTTTATACATTCAAGGTCCTTAACTATAAGGCGCTCTTCGGTGTTTTGCGGCTCGCTTCTTTCAATATTAAGCGAAATCTTTTTGCCCACCATCATTTCGGTGAGTTCCGATTCGTTTGTGTTTGCGGTTTCAACCGTGTCAACATATTCGCCCTTGCGAAGAACAGCCACTCTGTCCGACAAGGATAAAACCTCATGAAGCTTGTGGGTTATGATTATAATTGCCTTGCCATCGTCCCTCATTCTGCGAAGAACCGCAAAAAGCTTTTGTGTTTCTTGCGGAGTCAACACTGCGGTGGGCTCATCAAGAATGAGAATATCTGCACCGCGATATAAAACCTTAATGATTTCAACCGTTTGTTTTTCCGAAACACTCATCTCATGAATTTTCTTTGCGGGGTCAACCTCAAAGCTATATTTTTCAGCAATTTCTTTTATATTTTTTTCAGCCTTTTTGATATCATATTTTCCCTCTTCTTTAAGGCCTAATATAATATTTTCGGTTGCTGAAAAAACATCAACAAGCTTGAAATGCTGATGAATCATACCTATCTTAAAGTTGAATGCATCCTTAGGTGAGCGAATAACCACCTCTTCGCCATCAACAAAAATCTGGCCCTCATCAGGAAAATAAATTCCCGAAATCATATTCATAAGTGTTGTTTTTCCGCTGCCATTTTCACCTAAAATTGATAAAATCTCGCCGCGGTTAACGGTTAAGTTAACATTTTTATTTGCAACAACACTACCGAATGTTTTGGTTATATTTTTTAATTCTATAGCCGCTTTTTTCAAGGCTTTTTCTCCTTTCATTGCAGTTATAGCCAACACACAAAACCCTTGTGCGCACGCTATAACCGCACTGATAAAACTGAACAAGGCGGAGCACTTATGCACTCCGCCTTAAAATCGCTTAATTATTCAGCCGGAACGGTTATACCATCAATAATTACATTGAAGTAGGGCGCAGATCTCTTTTCAGACTCAATGAAGCGACCTTCAACGATAGCTTCGGTGTCCGGAACGAAATCACCCAAATCAACAACGTCAGCAAGATATGTGGTAAGTTCCTTGCCTTCAACTGTGAAGGTCTTGGTATCAAACACCTTGATTTCGCCCTTGTTTAGCTTATCCTTAGCAGCATCAATAGCAGCCTGAGTACCTTCAGCAGCATTCTTAGTGAGAGTTGTGAGCTGAACAGCGCCCTCTTCGAGAGTTGCGCAATAATCAGCAGGGATAGATGTTCCCTCTAACATAGCCTTAATCATCATAGTCATATAAGGAACCCAAGAAATCTTGGAAGAGATGATAGCGGTGTTAGGACCAATGTTAGAAGTATCAACATTATAAGCAACGTTAGGAACGCCGGCAGCTTCACATGCAGAAGGAGCACCCGAAGAGTCAGCGTGCTGGCTTATAAGCTTACAGCCGTTAGCAATAAGAGCCTTAGCAGCTGTATTTTCTTTCTCGATATCAAACCAAGACTGAGTATACTGAACTTCCATAGTAACAGTGGGACATACGGATTTAGCACCGAGATAGAAGGATGTATAACCAGAGATAACCTCTGCATAGGGGAATGCACCAACATAACCCATTTTTGCTTCATTAGCTGTGAATTTGCCTGCATTAATCATTTCGTTGAGCTTCATACCTGCAGCGATACCTGCGAGATAACGGCCCTTGTAAATCTCAGCAAAAGCAGTGTGATAGTTGCTAACGCCCTCAATTTTACCGCGGGTTCCTGTTGCGTGGCAGAATTGAACCTTCGGGAACTCCTTAGCAGCCTTAATCATATAAGGCTCATGTCCGAAAGAGTCAGCAAAAATTACCTGACATCCGGCGGTAACAAGCTCTTTAGCAGTTGTATAGCACTCTTCACCCTCGGGAATACCGGTTTTCATAATAACCTGGCTTTCGCCGATTCCGAGAGCTTCACAAGCAGCATTTGCAGCATCGATAAAGTTCTTGTCATAAGTAGAGTTTGCATCGTGCAAGAAGATGAAACCAACCTTTAGGTCCTCTTTTGCAACCTTTTCAATCTGTGCCGGAGTGGTTAATGTAACCTCATCGATAGATTGAACCTTGGCTTGGTCGCCACCGTTTTCTCCACAGCCTGCAAATACAACGAGCATTGCAAGTGCGAGAAGAATTGCGAGTAACTTTTTCATTTTAAAAATCCCCTCTTTTTTAAATTTTATGTAAATTAAATTACACACAAATTAACGAAATGTGAGTGAATCCTCACTCATACTTTCAACAATAGCGAGCGACTCAACCCTTATGCCTCTCTCGCGAAGCTTGTCCCCACCGTTTTGAAAGCCTTTTTCAATTGCACAAGAACAACCGACAACCTCGGCTTCCGCTTGCGCCACAATATCAATCAGTCCCTCAAGCGCCTTGCCGTTTGCAAGAAAATCATCAACAATTAAAATTCTTTCACCCTTTGTGAGATATTCTTGATTAACAACGATTGTATAATCAACACCGTGGGTATAAGAATGAACACTCGTTTTATAAACATCGCCCGAAATATTATGGCTTTTATGCTTTTTGGCAAAAACAACAGGCAAGTGCATTGAAGCCGCAGCCGCCATTGCGATTGCTATTCCCGAAGTTTCCACCGTTAAAATTTTATCTATTTTTTCGTTTTCAAAAAGTCTTGCGATTTCCTCTCCCATTTCCATAAGAAAATCCACATCAAGTCTGTGATTTAAAAAAGAGGTTACCTTTAAAATATTACCGGGGAGAACCCTGCCTTCTTTCAAAATTTTTTCTTCTAATTTCTTCAAGCAGAACTCTCCCCTTCTCTATTTATAAATATGTAAATATTTTACTCGAAAAATTTTATGTTGTCAACTACATATATTATTTTTTTTAAAGAAAAATCAACATTTTGTGTTTTTATATAAAAAAGGCGGGTTTTCCCCGCCTTTTTTGGTTATTAATTTGTAATGCAATCAGCAACATAGATTCCCATTGCTCCGGATTGCGAAAGTCCTCGGCAAATTCCGCTGCCATCACCTATTATATAAACGCCGTCTGTCAATTCGAACTTTTCGTTTATAAACTTTGGTCTGATTGAATAATACTTGCTCTCACAACCGTAAAGCAAGGTATCATCATTAGCAGTTCCGGGTGCAACCTTATCGAGTGCATAAATTGTCTCAATAATATTGGTCAATATTCTATGTGGCAAAACAAGTGAAATATCGCCCGCGGTAGCCTTAAGTGTGGGCTCAACCGTATTTTGCTTTAATCTGTGGTCGTTTGTTCTTCTGCCGCGAATTAAATCTCCGAAACGCTGAACCAAAACGCTGCCGTTGCCAATCATATTAGCAAGGCGCGAAATATTTTCGGCATATTCAGTAGGCTGATTGAAGGGCTCTGTGAAACGAATGCTCGAAAGAATTGCGAAGTTGCAATTTTCGGTGCGCTTTTCATCCTCAGCATAAGAGTGTCCGTTTGCTGTGATTATACCGTGGTTATTTTCCGCCGAAACAAGACCACCCTTATTAAAGCAGAACATTCTGCAACGGTCCTCAAAGGTTTTGGTTTTATAAAGAATTTTGGGCTCATAAATCTTATCGGAAAACTCTTTCCAGATAATATCCTTCATTTCAACTCTAACGCCGATATCGATATGGTTTGAGCTCATTTTAACACCAAAGCTGCGGCAGAAATCAGCCACAAAGTTAGCGCCACCGCGGCCTGTTGCGATAATAATTTTATCTGCACAAAGTTGTTCACCATTAGTGTAGTGAAGAATATATCCTTCGCCATCCTTTTCAACCTTTTCGCAATCGTAAAAATGGAGCATTTCAACCCCTGCTTCGCCGATTGCTTTAATAAGATTCTGCATTGTTACATAATTCTTATCTGTGCCCAGGTGCTTAACATTCATATCGAGCAAACGAAGATTATTCTGAAGGCATTTTAATTTCAAATCATCGTTTGATTTATAAACCTGTGGCACACCCGAGGTGCAGTATTTAACGAGAATTTTATCAACCTCGTCTATGTATTTATTGGCAAGTTCATCGCCGAGTTCTTCGCCTAATGTTCCGCCATAGGCAGTACCCAAATTAAACTTTCCGTCCGAAAAAGCGCCCGCTCCCGCATAACCGCTTGTTATACTGCAGGTTTTACAATGCACACAAACGCTGTTTTTACCTGCAGGGCAATGTCTTTTCTCAAGCACATTTCCGCGCTCTGTGATTGCAATTTTAAGCTCCGGTGAATTTTGTTTTAAACGGTAAGCCGCCATAAGACCGCCTATACCGCCGCCAATAATTACAACATCAAACTTCTTTAAAGTAGACATGAATTTTCTTTCCTTTTTCTTTTAATATGCATAACTTTTCTTTTAGCAGGCATAAAAAGGGCTGCATTTTCATTCCCCGGAAAATGCAGCCTTTACTGCTTTCATATTATAGATTATATTGTCTCGCTTGTCAACATTAATCTACCACAATTGTTTCGTTTGCCGCAACTTTAGCAACATATTTAGCCAATTTCTTTATTGGAGCAGAGGTGAGTTTACCGATGCTTTCGCCATCTACCCTACATTCATATCGGGTTTCGCTTGCCTTCACAAACTCAACCTTATTTGTGCCGCCAACGCTCTCCTTGAATATAAATTCAATGGTATAATCGGCATTTGTTTTAAGATTGTCAACATTGTATTCGCTGCAGTTAAGCATTGCGCAAAGTCCATAAAAGTTCTGGAAATTTTCCGAATCGAGCTTCTTACCGTTGCAGGTAATGTAATAATCCTCATCAGAGTTTTCATCTGTTTGAGGCGCAATTGTGAATTCGTAAGTAGCCTCAGGAGTTTTGAAGATAAACTTATCAACATCATCAATAGGATTCATACAAACCCAAGAAGAATAAAAGCTTGTGGGTGTGAATTCTACAAACGAAACATCGGTCGGCGCAACCTTTTTCACAAATTCATCGGTATCGCAAACAGCGGCATAATAACCGTCCTCTTGCATTTTAAAGCTATAAGAAAAGGTTTGCTTTCCGATTTTCATTGTCATTTTAAAATCGGGATTATCAAGGCCGAATTTCTTAAGTGTGTTAGCCTTAACATCGAACGAATAAGCGCCAACCGCCGAAATACCCACATTGTAGATATTATAAATCGTGTTTATAGCTTCCCCGCCCGCGCGCTTTATGGGTGAGGTTATAAGAAATGGCACATATGTTGAAATCCTTGTGTCCTCATTCATTTGGAACACCATCGGCTTTGCAAAGTTTTTGCCCGTGATAGTGATATTATCAAACATATAAATCTCGCCATCGGCATCCTTATACTCTGATAATACATTTTCCATCGGGAAGCCGGACATAGCCTCGGCAACCGCCATATCAAGCGCTTCAAATTCAAATTTTTCTTTGAAATCACTGCCTACCAAATAAATTTTCGAGGAATTTGAGAGCTTGAGGTAATAACCCGAATTATCAGGTGATTCATCACCAAGCAAAACCGAGAATTTTTCGCCCGATAACTGATTTATTTCAATTTCCAAGCTCGGCTTATCAAGGCCGCATTGAGTAGCGGTTTTTTTGTCAATCTCGCGCGAGGCTTTAATTGCAATCGCGCTGTTTGCAACAGTTGACACCGAAGAGGTGTTAATAAACTTCTCGTTATAATTTCTCAAATACCAATCATAAGACGAGGTGCTGCTTGAAGAGCTAAAGCCTGTTTTTTCCTTAACATAAAGCTCAAAGCTACCCTTGCTGTTTTTAACTGTAACAGTTTCAATATCTTCTTCTTTTAGGCTGAGAACCTCGATTTCTTCAACACCCGTGTTTACTTCGGGCTCTTCGGGGTCGGGGATAAGTTTTATTGCCGCAAAGGTGCCGCCGGCTAAAACAGCCACCGCCAAAGCAGCCGCAATTATAGCTTTAATTCTTTTCTTGCCCGCACTTGAAGCTTCACTTTTTTCCTTGTGCTCTTGAGGGTTGGAGAATATGGTTGAAAACTCCTCTTGACCCTCAGCCTCATTTTTTATAGGTTCGTTTTCGGGAATATTAGTCATTTTTATGCGTTCCTTCTCTTAATATAAACATAAATTCCAAGAACAATAAGAACTACGGGTAATAATCCCATAAAGATAATGCGGATTAAAACAACCGAGCTTTCGGTAACCTTGTCGGTATAATTTTCGTTGGTTATTACCTTTGAAACGAAGAGTATGCCCGAATCCTCTGCACCAACGGCACGCTCCGCAACCGCAATGGTTATATCTTTATTAGAAACGCTTGAAAGTTCGTTGTAATCAGACTGAATGAACTGAACGCTGCTGAAGGCCATAACATAACTTGAAACATATTCGTTATCAACCATTTTTTTCTTTTCGGCCTGAATAATAGCAGAATATTCATCCTTTGTATAGTTACTTGCACCGGTCCAACCGTTCGAAACGCCTGCGGGTGCCGCAATTGCGGTTTTACCCGAAGAGGCAAGGGTTGTAACCTTAATGCCATCTTCATTTTCGAATGCCGCTTTCATGGGCACGTTTGAATCGGTGATGAATATGGTCATTCCTGCGGTTATTTTATCATCGGTGCTTGTGGGATAAATGCCAATTGCTGTGGGAAGGTCGGGCAAATGGTTAGAAGTATCGGTTTCATAAACTATACCCTCTTCTACTGCAATTCCCCATTGCTCTAAGAAATCATAAAGATTTGAAAGATAAGGCATTGAAGCATCCGCAAAGAATAAAAGTCCCTTGCCGAGCATACCGTCATTATCAAGAAAATCCGAGATTGCATCAAGCTCGCTACCCAAGAAATCAACTGTGGGAGCAGCAATTAAAACTGCATCGTATTTGTTTGAGATTGAGGTTATAATTCCATCCGAAATAACATCAATTTCATAGTTATTTGTTTTAAGCATAGCCTGATATGAAGCGGTATAATCGTTAGCAGAATGTCCTGCAATAACTGCTATTTTTTTAACCTTATCACTAACAACATAGTCTATTGCACTTGTGAGCGCAGTTTCTATATTATTTCCGCTCACATAAGACATTGAATATCCGTATGCCGCATAGGATTCATCTTCATAAAGCTCGTAAATATCGGTAAAGCTGATTATCTTGTGGCGTTTATTGCCGTTATTTTCAGCCGAAACGATAATATCACCGTAATTTATAGTCTCGTTAGCATAGAGAGCCGCAATATCGGTAAACTCAGCAGACTGTGTATCAATAAATTCAACATCAATCTTGCTATTGTAATCAGCATATTTTTCAACCAAGCTTACTGTTTGATTATAATATTCAGCAGCATCATAAACCACATTATATTGCTGTGCATAATAGGTCATATATCCGCCGATATAGCTTTCCTTATCCGCACAGAAAATAACGCTTACATCTGTATCAATATCCTTAATATAGTCAATATTTTCCTGACTCATGGAATTAACCTTGTCAGATGACATATCAAATTCAAGACCGAGTTTGGTTGAAAGCGTGCTAACCAGGATATTAAAGATTATCACCCCGACAATAACCACTGCTGTTATTGCCAAGGAATAACCGCCTCGTTTTAAGAGGGCTTGATTTTTAATTTTTTTAACTTTAAAGCTCTTTTTCATATTCATATCCCCCTTATGCCCATCTTCTCTTCTCAAGTGAGCGAACGCAGAGGAATAAGAACACTGCGATAATACTTAAGAAATAAATAATATTAGCCACCGAGAACACATTTGTTCCAAAGGTTTCAAAAACAGTCATAAACGCCGCTTTTTCAACAATCTTTGCCAACCATTCAATTTTAATCATACTAACAAAGCTGGTCATATAAATAACAAGAATGTTAATAACAAGGGAGAGAATTGCAGAAATTACTGCGCTCTCTGTGAGAGATGAAACAAACATACCGATTGCAATGAGTGCGCCACCCAAAAGGCACATTCCAAGCAATGCGTAAATATAAGCCATAACATTAACGCTAACCATAGAAGCGATAATTATTTCAAAAATCACAGTTGGAACAAATCCAAGACCAAAAACCGCTAACGCAGCAAAGAATTTACCGAGAACAATTCCTGTTAGCTTTACGGGCGCTGTGAGAAGTGCCTGATCAACCTTTTGGCGTTTATCATCGCTCATAAGTCTCATTGTGAGAATCGGCATTGAAAAAACAACAACACTCGCCATAGATAAAACAACACCAACGCTATCGGGTGAGCCTGCGCTGTAAACCGAAGCGAATGTAAGGCCGAGGAAGAAATAATAAGCGGCTAAAATTATGTAACCAATCGGTGTTGCAAAATAAGCTTTAAATTCTCTTTTAAATATAGCACTCATTTATTTTTCCTCCTTTTCGGTTTCTTCTTGCACCTTTGTCTCTTCGGTTTCGTTTTCTGCAGCCTCTTCTTGAGCTTTAGCCTCAGGCTCAATACCAAGAAGTCTTCTTGCCTCGTCATTATCGGCAGCTTCTGTAAGTCTTAAGAAAATCTGCTCAAGCGAAATCTTGTTGCTTGTGAGTGATAAGAGAGTTTTTCCTCTTGAAACAACCCTGTCAAACACAGCCGCACGAATATCTGCTGATTCTTCGGGCTCGATAAGGAAATCAAAGCTTCCCTCTTCCTTTTTGCCCAAAGAAATCACACTCTTCACACCCTTAACGGTTGAAAGTGTTTCGAGCATTTCTTTTTCACGGCAAACAATTCTTGCAACCAAGGACCTATCGCTTGAAAGCTTATTAGAAAGGTTTTCTTCAAGGTCATCAGCCACAATCTGTCCCTTATTTATAATAATTACTCTCTTACAAACCGCCTGAATTTCAGAAAGAATGTGGGAAGAAAGAATTATTGTGTGGTTTTGACCGAGTCTTGAAATAAGGTTTCTGATTTCAATAATCTGTTTGGGGTCAAGACCAACGGTTGGCTCATCAAGAATAAGCACATCGGGGTTACCGATGAGCGCCTGAGCAAAACCAACTCTTTGCCTATAACCTTTTGAAAGGTTTTTGATAAGCCTGTTCTGAACATTATCAATTTTAACAAGCTTTAAGATTTCATCAATATGCGGTCCTTTAGGGAACTTAACCTTTTTAAGGTCATAGATAAAGTTAAGATATTCCCTCACCTTCATATCCACATAAAGTGGTGGAATTTCGGGCAAATAACCAATTCTTTTCTTTGCCTCTTCGGGATATTCCGCAATATCAAAGCCATCAATAGTAACGGTACCCTGTGTCATAGAAAGGTAACCCGTTAAAATGTTCATTATTGTGGATTTACCCGCACCGTTAGGTCCCAAAAATCCGATAACTTCACCCTTCTCGATGTTGAAGCTGACATTTTCAACCGCAAGATGAGTACCGTACCTTTTACTGAGTCCGGTAACATTAATCATTTTTATTCCTCCAAAAGCTTTAAACTTTTAATATATCAAACATATAATACCAAAAAACAAAACAAAAAAATTTAACATTTTGTTAATTTTGAGTTTTTTGTGTTTTAGAAAATTCGGGCAGCTGCGCCAAAATAATAGCCGCAAAAACAAGCAAACAACCAAATATTTCCTTTGGACTTAATTTGTTCCCCAAGATAACCCAGCCGCCAAGGGCTGCAAAAACACTCTCAAGGCTCATTGAAATAGAGGCCACTGCGGGCTCTGCATATTTTTGGCCGATAATCTGCAGAGTGTATCCCACTCCGCTTGACATTATACCGAGATAAACAATCGGCAAAGCCGCAGAGAGAATATTATCAATATCCAACGCTTTCCACTCAAAAATAAATGAAAGCACGAGCGACACTACCGCAGTTACCAAAAACTGCATAACCGAAAGCTTTATTCCACCCACAAAGCCAACATATTTATCAATAAAAATAATATGGAAGGTGAATCCTAAAGCACAAACGAGCATTAAAATATCGCCCAAATATATCTCTTCAAAGCTTCCCGAAAAGCAGAGCATATAAACGCCCAAAAGTGCCACTAAAACGCTCAACCACACAAGCAGGTTGGCTTTTTTGCCAATAAAAATTGAAACTATGGGCACTAAAATCACATAAAGTGAGGTTAAAAACCCCGCCCTTGCTTCACTTGCAACACCATTCGGGTATGCCGCTATTCCAAACATTTGAAAGTTTGCCGAAAAAGAAAGCAGCAAACCACAAAGTAATCCGCCAATTAAAAACTTCTTTAAATCTGCTTTTTCTCTTGGAAAAAATGTTTCATTTTTCTTTCTGCCGAAAACAAGAAACAACACATAAAGTGCCGCTGCGGCAATAAACGACCGCAAGGCGTTAATCATAAACGAGGGCACCAAATCTGCCGCCTGACTTTGTGCGGTGAATGCAAGTCCCCACACGAGCGCCGCCGTGCAGAGAATTGCGCTTCCCTTTAAATTATTAAACTTCATTAAAATTCACTCTTTGAAACCTAGATTTCCTTTATACTAAGCGATATGCGCTTTTTAGGCACATCCACCGAAAGCACGTAAACATCCACAATATCTCCAACCTTTAAAACCTCGCTGGGATGTTTTATAAATCGGTCGCAGATGCGCGAAATGTGCACAAGACCATCCTGATGAACACCGATATCCACAAAGGCACCAAAATCAATAACATTTCTAACCGTGCCTTTAAGCTTCATTCCTTCCTTTAGGTCTTCCATAGACATAATCTCTTGTCTTAGCATTGGCGGCGGTAATTCATCACGCGGGTCTCTGCCTGGTCTCTCAAGTTCTTTAACGATATCTTCAAGGGTTGGAACACCTATTCCCAACTCCAAGGCAGTTTGTTCCGTTCCCCGTGCGGTAACCCTTTCTGAAATGTTTGCCGCCGTTCCGAGCTTTAAATCCTTATCAGAATAATCGCAAAGCTTTAATAGCTTCTTTGCGGCATCATAGCTCTCAGGGTGAACCGAGGTGTTATCAAGAACATTTTTGCCATCAGATATTTTAAGGAATCCCGCACACTGTTCAAATGCCTTAGGTCCTAATTTTGAAACCTTTTTAAGCTCTGTTCGTGCGGTGAATTTACCGTTTTCTTCACGGTAAGCCACAATATTTTTAGCAAGCGCACCGCCTATTCCCGCAACGCGAGAAAGCAACTGAACAGATGCGGTATTAAGGTCAACTCCCACCGAGTTAACACAATTTTCAACCACACCGTC
The DNA here is from genome assembly GCA_015065685.1 of Oscillospiraceae bacterium. GTDB lineage: Bacteria > Bacillota > Clostridia > Oscillospirales > Acutalibacteraceae > UBA737. Next base: position 29,990 of record SVPU01000016.1, read on the forward strand.
AAGCGCAGAGTTAAGTTGTGAGGGTGGCATATCGTGCTGATATTGCCCAACGCCTATTGCTTTGGGCTCAATCTTCACAAGCTCAGCCAACGGGTCTTGCAGGCGCCGTGCTATTGAAACGGCACTTCTTAGCGAAACATCAAATTCGGGGAATTCCTCTGCCGCAAGCTTTGAAGCCGAATAAACACTTGCTCCTGCCTCGCTTACAACCATATAAGAAATTCCCGTGCCAAGCTCTTTTATAACCTCAGCCGCAAAGCACTCGGTTTCGTGGCTTGCCGTTCCGTTACCGATTGCAAAAACCTCTACGCCATGCTTCTTAACCATATTTTTAATTATAGCTTTTGCTTCTTCCACTCTGGGCTTTGGTGGAACGGGATATATAACACCCGTATCCAAAACCTTGCCCGTGCCATCAACAACAGCAACCTTACAACCCGTTCTGTAGCCCGGGTCTAAGCCTAAGGTTACCTTGTCCTTCACGGGTGGCTGCATGAGAAGCTGCTTTAAATTAGTTGAGAAAACCTTTATTGCAGAGGTGGATGCTCTATCGGTAAGCTCCGAACGAATTTCCCTCTCAATAGATGGGAAAATAAGTCTTTGATATGCATCCTCCGCCGCAGACCTTACGGTTTCAGTAGCAGCAGAGCCTTCTTTTATGTGGTTTTTCGATATAATAAACATTGCTTTTTCTATATCAAAATCCACCGAAACCTTTAAAAGCTCTTCCTTTTCGCCGCGGTTTATTGCGAGAATTCTGTGGTCGGGTATCTTGGAAATGGGCTCGCTATAATCGGCATACATTTCATAAACGCCAATATCCTCAGCCGCAGCCTTAACCGTTAAAATTCCGTGAGCCGAGCAAACAAATCTCATTCTCTTTCTGATATCGGCATCATCGGAAATTATTTCGGCAATAATATCCATTGCACCCTGCAATGCATCCTTTGCAGTTTCAACGCCAAGTTCTTGGTTTACATAATCTTCCGCTAAGACTATTGGCTCGCCGCAATCTGCCGCCTGATCATAAATAATTTTAGCTAAAGGCTCAAGACCTTTTTCCTTCGCTACCGATGCCCTTGTTTTTCTCTTTTTCTTGAAAGGTCTGTAAATATCATCAAGCTCTGTTAGGGTTGAAGCGTTATCAATAGCCAAAACGAGCTCTTCGGTTAAAGCACCCTGCTCTTCTATTGATTTCTTTATTTTTTCTCTTGTTTCCTCCATATTGCGAAGATAAGAAAGTCGATCGTTCAATTCTCTTAAAATCTGGTCATCAAGAGAGCCTGTTGCCTCTTTTCTATATCTCGCAATAAAGGGTATTGTATTCCCCTCGTCAATAAGCTTTACTGTATTTTCAACCTGAAAAGTTTTTAGAGAAAACTCATCGGTAAGCGTTTTAATAATATCCATTAATAAACCTCTTATTAAACCTTAATAACTCCCAATCCCTCTAAAACAGAGAAAATAAGAATACCTACTATGAAAATAGGAGCAACATATTTAATAATAACTGTAAACATTTTCTTAGCAGTGAATTTTCCTGTTAATTCAATCTCTTCGATAATTGCTTGAGGCTTAATAACATAACCCACGAAAATACAGGTAAGCAATGCAACTATCGGCATAATAACGCTGTTGCTTGCAAAATCAAATACTCCGAGAATATCAAAATTTGCAATTTTAATATGACTCCACAAGCCGTTTCCTAACGAAGAAGGAATACCTAACGCCACGCTTCCTGCAAACACAATACCGCAAATTGTTTTTCTGCCGAGCTTTGTTTTATCCTTGATAATTGAAACAACGGTTTCCATAAGTGAGATAGAAGATGTGAGTGCTGCAAAGAAAACCATAACAAAGAACAAAAGACCGATAACTGGTCCGCCGGTCATAGAATCAAATACCTTGGGAAGAGTTATAAACATAAGTCCTGCGCCCTTGCTGAGTACTTCGGGGTCTCCGCCCGAGAAGGCAAACACAGCGGGGATAATCATAAGGCCTGCAAGAAAAGCAATTCCGGTATCAAACAACTCAATCTGTCTTACAGAGGATTCAAGCTTGATATCCTTTTTCATATAAGAGCCGTAGGTAATCATAATACCCATAGCGAGCGACATTGAATAAAAAAGCTGACCCATTGCCGCTAAAACGGTGGTGGCAGAGAAATGTGAGAAATCAGGCTTAATATAATAGATAAGACCATCAATAGCGCCCGGCATAAACAAACCATAAATCGCAATTATAACTGTGAGTATTGCCAGAATAGGCATCATCCATTTGCTAACTCGCTCTATTCCCTTTTCAACACCGAAAAGCACTATCAAAGCAGTAATGCCGATAAACAGCAAGAACCAACCAACAGGCTCAATAGGTGAGGAAATGAAGCCGCCGAAAAAGCTGTCATCCGCAGCGGCGTGAGCTTGTCCCGAAATGTAAACACTGATATATTTTGTTACCCATCCGCCGATAACCGAATAATAAGGCAAAATAATCATCGGAACGATTGATGCTAACCAACCAACAAACCCAAATCTTTTGTCCAGCGCCTTATAAGCACCGATTGCGCTAAGACCTGTTTTTCTGCCTATCGCAACCTCAGCACACATAAGCACAAAGCCAAATGTAACTGCCAATGCAATATAAACCAGCAAAAAGATACCGCCGCCGTATTTAGCTGCAAGATACGGAAAACGCCATATATTTCCGAGTCCCACAGCAGAGCCTGCCGCCGCTAAGACAAAACCGATTTTTCCTGTAAAATTACTTCTTTTTTCACTCATATTAACCACCTACTTAATTATTTAATAATCAATTATTATACAACTTTCTATATTATATCAGTTATTCATAAAAAGGTCAAATAAAAATACTGCTTTTTACATAGTTTTTGAATAAAAAAATCTTGCAAAAATTTCTTTTCCAATATATAATGAACGGGTTATAAAAAATTATATCGAAAGTAGTGATTTTTATGGTTAATTCACTTCTCATAATTTCGATTGTAATCGCCATAGCAATTCAGTACACAAGCCAAAAAATATATAGCCAAAAATTAAACGGTAAAGGTGTTTTGTGTTTTAGTGCATTAGCGTGTGCGGTTGCGGCAATTTTCTTTATGTGCCAAATAAAATTACCTCTTAATTTTGATGTTGCGCTTATCCCCTATTGTGTTCTTTTTGCATTGGGTTTTGGAAGTACGGTTTTATTTTCCGTTTTAGCAATTGCAAACGGTCCGCTTTCCCTAACCACACTTATAAGTTCTTACTCGCTAATTATTCCCGCCCTATACGGACTGATATTTTTAAACGAAAAGGTAAGTTTCTTTTTAATAATCGGTTTTCTTTTCTTGTTCGTTAGTTTATACCTAATCAATTACACTAAAGGCGATAATAAAATCAATTTAAAATGGCTTTTATATGTTGCTTTAACCTTTTTCGGAAACGGTCTTTGTTCCAGCACACAAAAAGTGCAACAAATAAATTTCAGCGGCGGCTATAAAGGAGAATTTATGGCGGTTTCGCTTATAATTATAGTCCTCGCATTGTTTATAATCATTTTATTTAAAGAAAAGCAAGATATTAAAATATCCGTCAAAAAGGGTATTATTCCCATTGTTGTTTACGGTTTGGCAAACGGATTTGTAAATTTATTGGTTATGGTTTTATCCAACAAAATGTCGGCTTCGGTTATGTTCCCGTTAGTTTCGGCAGGAAGTATCACTTTAACATACATAATTTCCCGTGTTATTTATAAAGAAACCTTAAGCAAAATGCAAAACATAGGTTTTGTTTTAGGTCTGGCTTCAATAGTGTTTTTAAATTTATAATCATAACCACTAGTAAACTAGTGGTATGCACAGCCCCTATAAGGGGCGCCTACTGGCTAGGTCCCTAAAAGGGACCTCGAAAGTTTGACAACGCATTACCATCTCGGGCAGCCGCTCACGTGC
>SVPU01000004.1 GCA_015065685.1 Oscillospiraceae bacterium
CTGTGGTTGAGGGATTGCATATTGACCGTTCGATGAATGGGACTATATTCGGCATTGTGCAGTAATTTATTTACACTCTTGTTTCAAGAGAACGCACATAAGGGACCTCATTATTTTTTATATTTAATTTTCTGTGTTGGGTACGAGGTTCCGTTGTACTCACCCTTATGGGAACAATTTAATAATGATACTAATTTTGATATGCTTTTCAATTGAAATGATTGTCTTTAAGGAATGATGATGACTCTCTTTTGTGGGAGTGCAACAGTTTCTTTAGGACTGAAGGTCATAAAGAAACTGTTGCACTCGGATTCGAGTGGAGCCTGTTGTCAAGGCGCTAAGACAAAACAGTATAAAAGAATCAAAAAGAAACACTACCTGAATACCAATGGGATAACTATATCTATACGCCTTGACAACGTCATTTTTCGATGGTGAATGATTTGCATTTTGAAATTATTTTTTAAGAGTAATTAAAGAATAGTTTTAGGTTTTTTCACGCCTGCGGTTAACCTCTAAATATATAATAACTTTCGTTTTTTGATGACGACGGAAAAGATGACTATCGTTTTTGTAAGCCGGCTCACATAGGCTGTGAATCGGCCTATGTGAGCCAAAATTTTTTGAGTAAAAATTTTCGTCAATAAATATCTTGGCGAAGAAAATATACAAAAATAAAATTTTCGTACACAACTTTTAATCCCCTAAAAAAGCTGTGAACGAAATTTTAGATATAGGTGCAAAGTTTTGGGAGAGCAAACCTGTGTACCAAAAAATTTTGAAGAAAGGAGAAAGGCGATGGCTGATAAAAAGAGAACAAACGAAGATCAGATATTCGATCAACTGAATAAGGCGTACAAGCGTAATAATACCAAGAGTTTTGTAACTCAGAATGATTATTATAAGTATGCCAAGATGATGGGAAGCTTTTATGCTAAAAACTTTAACGGTCAGAAATTCGTTAATATCTCAGGTAAACACCTTCGTGCTTATGTTGATGATATGAAACAAAAAGGTCTTGCACCCACTACTATGAGAGCAAGACTATCGGGTATACGCTTTTATTATGAGATTATGGGCGGTAAGAACCGTTTGCCTGATAATGAGTCGTTAGGCTTGGATAAGCGCAGACTTGGCAAGGAAGACCGAGCGTGGCTCAAAGAAGAAATTGCCGGCGGATTGGTACACGCCGAAAAGCACGGCAGAATGGATGTATATTACAGCATTAAGCTTGGCGCAACCTTTGGACTTAGACGTATTGAGTGTTGCCGTATTCGTCTTGACTGCATAGAACGAGCCTTGCGCTACGATGAGCTTACAGTTAAAGGCAAAGGCGGCCAGCGTCGTGCAATACCCGTTGTGACAAGAGAACAGAAAGAACTACTAATAGAGCTATACAACTTTGCAAAGAAAAACAAGCTGCAATCAATGGAGTACATTATTAGTCCCAATGGTAAAGGCGGCGTTAAGCACGAAAAAGAATCATTAGAAAACTGGATGACTGCCCACAGAGATAAGTTTACGGTACAGAACCGTACCGAGCAGACAAAATCCGGTGAAAAGCCTAAAAATGATGTTTTAACGTGGCATGGACTTCGTTATTATTACGCACAAAATGAATATAAGAGATTAAAAGACGGCGGCTTTTACAAGCCGAAACACAAGGCAAGCGAAGCGCTTGGACATCACAGACCGGATATTACAAATACCTATCTTGCAGAGAAGCCTGCAAGAAAACGCAAACAATAACGTTGATTATTCATGGATGAAGGAGCTATTTAATTTATATACGAAAATCTTTGATTTTCATTTGAAATGGGAAGTATTGGTCAGGCACCGCCTCTCCACGATGCCTGACTGTTAAGGAAGAATTCTAAAAACTGCGTTTTGGTATAGAGGACAAGACGCAAATCATATTTTAATAAAAGAAAAATATTCGCAAAAGGAAGGAGACTGACTGCATGGTAAATTATGTCGCACAGTCTTGGGAGCAGAAAATCGGCAACAAAATCGTGTCGATTACCAATTTAAACCCTCAATTTTCTGTGGACGAAAAAAGAGAAGTAAAATTACAAATAGAAGCAAAATTATATGATGTTTTTTGCAAATATATGTCCTGTAAACCTTGAAGAAAAAGGGCTGTTATGGTATACTGTATATGTCAGCAGCTCCGCTTCTTTTTGCGAAGAAGGGAGTAAAAATTGAATCTTTTTGACGCAATTTATGCAAGACAATCGGTTGACAGGATAGACAGCATATCCGTGGAAAGTCAAATCGAATTTTGTAAAGGCGAAGTGACAGGAGAAAGTTATAAAGTTTATACCGACAAGGGTTATAGTGGCAAAAACATAGACCGCCCTGCGTTTCAAGAGTTGTTGCGTGATATAGAGGCGGGCAAAGTAAACCGTGTTATCGTTTACCGTCTTGACCGAATCAGCCGTTCGGTGCTTGATTTCGCCAATTTAATTGAAGTGTTTCAAAAGAACCATGTTGACTTTGTCAGCACAATGGAGAAATTTGATACTTCAACACCTATTGGCAAGGCCATGCTGATGATAGTAATGATCTTCGCACAGCTTGAGCGTGAAACCATTCAGCAGCGTGTTATTGATGCCTATTCTTCCCGTAGCAAACGTGGCTTTTATATGGGTGGCAGAGTACCGTTTGGATTTGAGCTGGTGGAAACAATCATAGACGGAATACGAACAAAAATGTATAAGCCAATCGAGGAAGAAGCTGAGGTTATCAGATTAATATTTTCAATGTATGCAAAGCCTCAAACCTCGTTCGGTGATGTTATGCGCTATTTGGAAGAGCACGGCATACGAAAGCGTGACGGAAAACTCTTTAATCGGAGCCGTTTGCGTGATGTGATAATCAACCCTGCATACGTAAAAGCCGACTATCAGCTTTATGAGTTTTTCAAAGCGCAAGGGACTAACATTGTTAATCCACCGCAAGACTTTATCGGTATAAACGGAGCGTATCTTTATTCGGGCGATAATCTTAAGCGAAAAACCATATCCTTAGTAGGTCACACATTGGTGCTTGCACCCCACGAGGGGCTTGTTGATTCGGCAACTTGGATTAAGTGCCGTTCCAAGTGCTTAAACAATCAAAGTGTTGCACGGCCCATTAAGGCAAAAGCAACATGGCTTGCGGGTAAAATCAAATGTGCCAGCTGCGGATATGCTTTAACCGCTAAGATTTATAAGTGCAAAACCAAGTCCGATAACCGCTATTATCTCTGCACAAACAAATATCACGCCGGTGGTTGTCATTTTGGCTCACTGGATGCTGATGTTGTTGATGACATTGTGTTCAAAGAAATGCAGAAGAAATTAGCGGAGTTTCAGACACTGTCAAAGAAAAAGCAGGACGGCTGTAACCTGCAAGTTGTAAAACTTAAAACACGTATAGAAGAGATTGACAAAGAAATATCCTCTTTGCTCGAAAAAATCTCAGCGGCAAATGATACGGTAATGCAGTACATAAATAACCGCATTTCTGAGCTTGATGCCGAGAAAAAAGAACTTGGCGCCGAGATTGTTTCATTAGAGAGTAACCACACAAATGATGTAGGTGAAATCAGCGGATATTTTGAGCATTGGGATGAACTGTCGGTGAGCGACAAAATCACGGTGGTTGACTGCCTGATAGAGCGCATAACCGCCTCAAAAGAAAGCATTGAAATCAAGTGGAAGATATAAAAAAATCAAGTCGCAAAAGCATTTCACCATTGTTGTTCAGGCGAAGCGTTACGCTTAACCACCGATAAATTAGATGCTAAGAATTTCTATGCGTTCAATCCCGGTTTTGATAAGAAACCTTGCAAATAAATAAAAGCAGATGAGCCCAACTCATCTGCTTTTTAATTTTTGTGGATATACAATTATTTTTCAATAAATTTTACTGCGGTGCCGTATACAATTACTTCCGCGGCGCCTTGCATAACTGCGGCGGATGCATAACGGATATTCACAACAGCATCGGCGCCGAGAGCCTCGGCTTCGGCAACCATTCGTTTTGTGGCAAGTGCTCTGGCATCATTCATCATATCGTTATATGACTTAAGCTCTCCACCAACCAATGTTTTAAAGCTTTGGGCAATATCGTGACCCATATGCTTTGATTGAATGGTGCTTCCCTTTACAAGTGCGAGGGTTTCGAGCTCCTTGCCGCTGATGTAATCAGTATTTACTAATATCATCTTCTTCACCTTTCTTTATTTCATTTATTCTTTCTATGCAAACTTTGACCGTTACAGTACAGAAAACAAGAGGGAGAATACCTAAAACCCATCTCAGAATACCGCCGAGCAATGCAATTAAAAAGCCAAAGTAAACAACATAATAAAGTATTAAAATAACGGCAACAACAATTGGTGCTATCATCTTATTTTTATGCAAATTCAAGCAAATCACCTAATTTTAATGTTTTATTACAATAATTGTATCATAAAACCGAAAAAAATAAAAGTTTTTTATTTTAAAGGTTTACATTTTTTGACTTTTTTTCTTTATATATAGCAAACAGCCCAAAAAATTGGGTGGATTTAAGGAGGAAAAAATGATAAAAGCAAATGTATTCGAAAAAAAGTTGATTGTTGACGGAGTGGCTGTTTCGGACTCGGTTAAGTTTGAAACGGTGAAATTTACATTCCCTGAGAGTTGGAACGGTTACAAAAAAACCGCCGTTTTCACGAGCGGAGAAGAGGTTTGTGTGAACGTTGTGCTCGATGAAGACAGTGATTTATGTGTGGGCGAAAACGAGTGTTATATACCCTTTGAGGTGTTGGTGGCGCCCGAGTTTGAATTGTCAGTATTTGGCATTTTAAATGATAGTGTTGTAACCACCACAGTTGCCAAAATCAAGGTTCTGCAAAGCGGATACGCCGAGGGAAGTCTCCCTTCGGAGCCTACACCGTCAGAGTATCAGCAACTAATTAATTTAGCCGAAGAAACCAAAGAAATTGCTCAGTCTGTGCGAGAAGACGCAGACAACGGAGTTTTCGAAGGTGAACAGGGTTTGCAGGGCGAAAAAGGAGACAAGGGTGAACAAGGCGACAAGGGTGAAAAAGGTGATAAGGGTGAACAAGGCGAAGTATCTTTAAATTATGTAAATTACACTTTTGCGAATGCTATTAAATTATGTAAAAGCGGAAACTGTATAACCGCTAACGATGTTTCCCCGTTTGAACATAACTTAGAGGTCAAGGTTAAACGAAATCCCAAGAATTTTATGCCTTATCCGTTTGTTGGTATCGCACCAAACAGTTCTGTAACGGTTAACGGAGTCACATTTACCGATAACGGTGACGGAACAATAACCGCAAACGGAACAGCAACGGCAAATGCATCTATTAAACTTTATGCCGATGAAAAAATATTCACAGGAATTCATATTGTTTCGGGGTGCCCTGCCAATGGCGGCTCAGGGAAGTATGGTCTTGTATATCAAGTGCTTAAAGACAATGTGTCTCAGGGATATTGGATAGAAAGCGGCAGCGGTATAGCAAGAAATATGAACAACGAAACCTTTAAATTGGAAGCGAGAGTTTATGCGGGATACACCGCAAACAATATCGTGTTTAAACCGCAATTTGAAGTTGGAAACAAGCCTACCGAATTTGCACCTTATGTTGATGTATCAAAAGTCAGTGTGGGTGTGCGCGAAAATAATCTCTTATCCGTTGATAGTGTAACTGTTCCTTATGCAGAAGAAACGGTTGTTTTCGAGGGAGTCGAAGAGGGGAAATTTATATTATCGTTTGATTATAACCTGCTCGATGGGTTACAACAAGCACCGTTGTTTGAAATTCGGGGTGTCAGTGAAGAGTTTGGGGGTGGCGCTTTCTATGTTGAAGGTAATATAAATCCGTTTTTATTTAACGGAATCATAAACAAAGTCACGATGTATAATTGGCACGGCGCTACAAGTGGAAGTATAGACAATATCTCGTTAACCAAAACCGTACTTGCTAATGCGGACGGAATTGTCGAAGGTTTAAAAAGCGTATCGCCAAAAATGACTCTGATTACCGATACAAACGGTGTATTTATTGAATGCGCTTACAATGCAGATACCAAAATGTATATAGACAATAAATTTGCAGAACTTACTGTTCAAACAGTCAGTTAAAAATCAAAATAATTAAGTAAAAACAGGTTCGGGGTTTCTATTTGCGAAAAAAATTAAAAAAGTAAGCAAAATTGTGTGCAAATTTACTGATTTTGTTGACAAATACCATCGCGTTATGGTACAATTAACCTACTAATGTATTTTTTATATATTACTAACATTATATAAATTAAATTGTAACTTTAGAGGGAAGTTTTTATGTACAACAAGATTTTTAAAAGGGTAATCGATTTCACATTATCACTTATTGGAATTTTAGTTTTGCTGCCTATTTTTTTAATTGTTACAATCGCAATAAAAATAGATGACCCCGGACCTGCATTTTTTAAACAGAAAAGAGTGGGAATAAACAAAACGTATTTCAGTCTTTATAAGTTCCGAAGTATGAAAATGAATACTCCCGATATACCGACTCATCTGCTTGAAAATCCAAAACAATACATAACAAAAGTCGGAGCCTTTTTGAGAAAAACAAGTCTTGATGAATTGCCGCAGATGTGGAACATTCTGAAAGGTGATATGAGTGTTATAGGTCCAAGACCTGCGCTTTGGAATCAGGATGATTTGGTTGCCGAGCGAGATAAATACGGGGCTAACGATGTCCGTCCCGGGCTTACAGGATGGGCGCAGATTAACGGAAGAGATGAACTTGAAATTCCCGTTAAGGCAAAACTTGACGGTGAATATGTTGAAAATTTGAGTTTCCCGTTTGATATTAAGTGTTTTTTCGGTACAGTCGCATCGGTTGTTAAATCTGACGGTGTTGTAGAAGGCGGTACGGGTGAACTTGAAAAGAAAAGAGAAGAGGCTACCAAAATATGAAGAGGGTATTAATTACAGGCGCTAACAGTTATGTCGGTACTTCATTTGAAAAATATATCAGTGAAAATTTTGCGGATGATTACACTGTTGATACTGTTGATACTGTTGATACAATTGACGGAAGTTGGCGGGAAAAGGATTTTTCGGAGTATGATGTGGTATTTCACGTTGCGGGTATAGCACATTCCGATAACAGAAAAAACTCCGAAAAGGAGAAAAATCTTTATTATGCTATTAATACCGTTTTGACCGAAGAGGTGGCTAAAAAAGCCAAAGAATCAGGGGTAAAACAGTTTGTTTTCACCAGTAGCGCTATTGTTTACGGTGATAGTTCACACATAGGTCAAAGTAAAATCATTACTCCAGAAACTCCTGTTTCACCATCAAATTGTTATGGAAACAGTAAAGTTCAGGCTGAAAAAAGACTTGAAGAATTAAAGAGCGAGGATTTTAAAATTGTAATCTTGCGCTCACCGATGATATATGGAAAAAACAGTAAAGGTAACTATCCTCTTCTTTCGAAGATGGCATCCAAGTTGCCTTTTTTCCCGTTTATAGAAAACCAAAGGTCTATGCTTTACATTGAAAATCTGTGTGAATTCGTGCGCCTTATGATAAAAAATGAAGAGCAAGGCATTTTCTGGCCGCAAAATGAGGTATATAGTAACACATCTGAAATGGTTAAGGCAATCGCTGATGTAAGGGGCAAAAATCTCAAATTGATTAAAGGCTTTACCTGGCTTATCAAACTAGCGGGTTTATTTACAGGTTTGGTTGATAAAGCGTTTGGCAATTTAACTTATGATAAGGCTATGAGTGATTACAAAGAGGAATACAGGATAGTTAAATTTGATGAATCCATTAGAAAGACAGAAGCAGAATAATGAAAAAACATATTTTAGTTATTTCGCAATATTTTCATCCTGAGCAGTTTAGAATAAATGATATGGCAACCGAGTGGGTGAATCAAGGCTACAAGGTTACCGTTCTAACCGGCATACCCAATTACCCGCAGGGTAAGTTTTATGACGGATATGGCTGGTTTAAGAAGAGAAAAGAATTGTGGAACGGTATGGAAATAATCAGAATTCCGTTGTTTGCCAGAGGGAAAACGGCCATAGGAATGGTGCTTAATTATTTTTCTTTTGTTTTTTCGGGATTCTTCTGGAAGAGTTTCACAAAAGTGGATGCCGACCTTGTTTTTACATTTGAGGTTTCTCCGATGACACAGGCGCTTATTGGTGTGTGGTATGCAAAGCGAAAGAAAATCCCCAATTATTTGTATGTTCAGGACCTTTGGCCCGAGAATGTTGAAATAATCGGCGGAATACATAACAAAACCGTTATAAACGCTATCGGAAGAATGGTTAATTATATCTATAAAAACTGTGATAAAATTTTTGCAACTTCTCCGAGTTTTGTGGAAGAAATAAGAAAGAGAACTCCTCAAGAGGAAGAAAAGGTAATCTATTGGCCACAGTATGCCGAGGAATTTTATAAACCGAGTGAAGAAAAATCGGATTTAATTCCGCAGGATGAGTTTCTCAACATAACATTTACGGGTAACATCGGCACTGCGCAAGGTTTGGAAATTTTGCCAACTGCCGCAAGAATATTAAAAGAAAAAAATGTTGCGGTGAGATTTAATATGGTCGGCGACGGACGAAATAAAGAAAATTTATTGCAGCAAATCAGGCAAAACAAAGTTGAAGAATATTTCAATATGGTTGGCCGCGTTCCCGCAACCGAGATACCGTCTATTTTATCCGCAAGTGATGCCGCATTTTTGTCTTTTGCTGAAAATCCGTTGTTCGAAAAAACAATTCCTGCAAAGCTGCAATCATATATGGCGTGTGGTATTCCTATAATTGCTGCAGCTCAAGGCGAATCAAAAAGAATTATCGAAGAATCGGGTTGCGGTGTGGTTTCAGAAATCGGTAACGCCGATTCTTTGGTTGATATTATTTTAAAATTTAATCAAACAAGCAGTTCTCAGAGAGAACAAATGAAAAAATCGGCAATAGAATATTGTGATAAGAATTTCAACAAAAAAGTGTTGTTTGAAGAACTTAATAAATCATATTTGAAGATTGAATAACAAAAATCGGAGACATTGGAAAGTAGGTGAAATGGGTGAAAGTTTTATTTATTAATTCTGTTTGCAAACGGGGGAGTACCGGTAAGATTGCATATGATCTTTATACTGCCGTTAATAAGAGCGGAAACGAAGCAGCGGTTTGTTATGGAAGAGGAAAAAATATACGTGAAAAAAATATTTTTAAGTTTGGGCTTGATATTGAAACCTATATTCATGCTTTGCTCACAAGATTTACGGGTTTTACCGGTTGTTTTTCACCTGTTTCTACATACAGATTAATTCGCTTTATAAAGAAATTTAAACCCGATGTTGTTCATATCCATGAACTTCACGCTTACTTTGTCAATGTTAAACCTTTACTAAGTTTCCTTAAGAAAAACAAAATCAAAACCATATTCACACTTCATTGTGAGTTTGATTACACAGGCAAGTGCGGTCACGCTGTTGAATGTGAAAATTGGAAGACTGAGTGCGGAAACTGTCCGCATTTAAAAGACTATCCCTCCTCGTTTTTCTTTGATAGGACAAGATATATGCACCGACAAAAAAAGCGGATTTTTGAAGATTTTGATAATATGGTGGTTACCGCACCTTCAAAATGGCTAGGGGACCGCGCAAAACAATCGTTTTTAAAGAATAAGGAAATTAAAGTGATACACAACGGAATAGAAACTGATGTTTTTAGACCCTGTGATGCGACAGAGCTTCGTAATAAACATAAAATTGAACAAGATGAGAAAGTGGTTTTAGCCTTAGCACCCAGACTTATGAGCCGTCAAAAAGGCGGAGAATATGTGTTGGAACTCGCAAGGAATTTGCAAGACGAAAAAATAAGGTTTATCCTTATCGGTGCAGACAGTGAAATTACCAACAAACCGCAAAATGTAATTGATTTAGGTAAAATCTACGATAGAGAACTTTTGGCTAAATATTACTCATTGGCAGATGCGTTTGTTATTTGCAGTGAGAGAGAAAATTTTCCCACCACTTGTATTGAGGCACAATGTTGCGGAACAAAAGTTTGCGGATTTAACACAGGCGGAACCAAAGAAACCGATGTTACATCCGGCGATTATTTTACCGACTATGGAGATACTGACGGTTTAAAAGAAATAATAATGCATATTTTGGGCAGTGATACATCTGTTTCAAGGGAAGAAATTTCTAAAATAGCAAAACAGAAATTTTCACTGGATGAAATGTGCAAACAATATTTTGAGTTATACGGAATATAAGAAAGGAGAAGCAAAATGAAGAATGCAATTACTTTGTTGATAGATTCTGTCTACAGTGAAACATTAGGCACTAAAAAAACAGAAATCAGTTCCACTCCTTTTATAGATACCTTGTTAGAAAAATCTGTTTTTGCCCCGAATATATATTCTTATGGCCCATATACAGATGCCGCTTCTAAGGGACTTTATTGCGCCAATAGAACTTTGGACGATTATGGTTATTTCTTTGGACTTGTAAGTTCGGACTATAACCATTTCAAACTATTTAAAGAGAACGGATATGAAACCTATGGGGTTTATTATCCTTATTATCTTTTGCCTTCTAAGATTGAAAAGGATATTGACCATTCACTTTACACAAGTGGCTTTAAATACACAAGTGTTTGGGGCGGCAAGTTCGAATATTATGCTAAGCAAAAGAAAAACCGAGAATTAACCCAACAAGAATATAATTTGCTTATCGAGTGTATGCGAATGGTTTTTGATTGTTGGAGTATATTTTATAGAAATCTCGAAAACAAGGAAGGCTCGGCAGATATTGTTAAGGGAACGTATAATCCCAAAATTAACAGTACGGACAAGCAGGGGCTTGACAGTGAAATTGAAAAATTCAATGCGGACCCTATCGGTTATATGAACTGTGTTCTTGATATGGGAATGCAGCATCCACTTGCAAAAATCAACGGTTATGATTACGGTTGTGATAGAGATTTTGATTTTGTGCGTGAAATTTATATAAAAAACGCTGCCTTTTTCAAAAAACTTTCGCGTGTGAATGTTTGCAAAAATCTTTTTAATAACCCTATAAGTATAAAAAAATCGTTTGAATCAATCTGTAATTTCGTTAAAACCAAGGATAGCGCCGAACTGCGTTATTTTGGGAATTACGGAATGTTGCTTTCTCACACAGAACTTATGAAAAAGCGCTCGTTGTCATCAAAATGGCAGGATTTGGCTTCGCTTAATAAACAGATAGAAGTTTTGTTGCAAAATCTTGATAAAAAAGAAAGCGACACTCCTTTTTATGCATCGCTTCATGCTTTAGAGCCGCATCACAATATATCCTTCTTCTCGTTTGATTCTTTCAATCAGGAGCTTATAAAAGAAGAGTTGGATTATATTGCGCCGCTTATTGACGGCTGCGGCAAAAAGTTCCGCGGAAATCTGCTCTATCAATTATCACTTAGATATGTTGATTTTTGCATTAAAAAACTTTTTTCGGAGCTTGAAAATCGGGGTCTGCTAGAAGATACTGTTATTATGCTCGTTTCGGACCATGGAACATCATATACCTTTGACCCTGTGCGTACCCGTGTTGTAAACACATTCCACAAAGAAAATTATAATATTCCTATGCTTATTTGGGATAACGATTTGCCGAAAGAAATGGCGGGCGAATATGACGGAACTTTTTGTTCTGATGATATTTATCCCACCCTTTGCGATGTTTTGGGACTTAAAGCGCCAAAACAGTTTGTGGGTTCTTCTATTATCAAAAATCCTAACGGTAGGGAATATGTTATCACGGAATATATGGGACCCGGAGTGCCAGATATGTTAAACCGCGAGGTTTGGATATCTATTCGAAACAGTAAATATGTTATTGCATATAAGAATCCCATTAATAAAGAACTTGATATTAATAATCCGTTTTGTGTTTACGATTTATCGGCCGACCCTAATGAATTAAAAAATGTAGCGGGTAAGTTAGCACAAAATGAAGAATTAAATGAAATGAAACGAGTTCTGAATGAGAGATACGAAGAAATCAGAAAGAAGACAGACGAGTATCTCAAAAAATTCTAATAATTGGTTTTTTAATATTAAAAGAGTTCTATTTGGAGTATTGATTAAATGAAAATTACATTTATTTTAAAAAGTGGTATTGAATTTTTGCCCCCAATTTTTCCGCGAATAGTGTTATGCGCAGAACGTAATCACAATGTTACGGTGATTTGTTCAAAACTTTTAGATGAATATAAAACTTTTTTTAACCAAAAGGGAATAAAATTTTTCGAAACCAACCACAACACTAAAATTTTTAATCGTCACTGCAAAATACTTGATTGGATAGGCTTTAATAAATCGGTCTGGTCAATTGTGAAAAGGGAAAATTTATCAGACAGTGTGCTTTATATTTGTTCAGGTGATACTGCTTTAGCCTTGGGCGGTGAATTATTAAAGCATAAATATGCACTTCAAAGTAATGAACTTTATGATACGAACTCGATGTATAAGAAGATGCTAAAAAAATTCGCAGTGAATGCTATGGCTTTTGTTGTTCCCGAGTTTTCGCGTGCAAATATCTGTATGTATTGGTACGGTTTAAAGAAAATGCCGTTTGTTATTCCGAATTATCCGTATATCTCTAAAGAGAATACAGGAATTGAGGATATACCACAAAATGCAGTTGATATAGTGAATAGTATTTCTGATAAAAAGATAGTTTTATATCAAGGCGTGATTTCAGCAGGCGATAGGAGCCTTGGAGTTATTGCAGAGGCGCTTAGTCAAATCAACGATGAAAATTATGTTTTGCTTTTGATGGGCAAGAACAAAAATTCTTCATATGAGGCTATAAAACAGGTTTATGGCAATACATATTATATACCGTTTATTGCGGCACCTAAACATTTGTGGGTTACCGGTAAAGCGCATATAGGTGTTCTTAGTTACGATAGAATTTCACTTAATAATATTTTTTGTGCTCCAAATAAAATTTATGAGTATAGTGCTTTTGGTGTTCCAATGTTAGGAAATAACATTCCGGGACTAAAATATTGTATCGAAACTAACGATATGGGTGTATGTGCAGATTTTGAAGATGTTCAAAATGTTAAGGCGGCAATTCTTGAATTGAGCAAGGGAAATGAAAATTATTCTAAAAAATCCAAAGAATTTTTTGAAAGTTTCGCTTTCATAGAAGAAACAAACAGATTAATTGATTTCTTAGATAACAACGCTATTTAAAATATTTTTTTCTAAATAGAAAAAGGAGAAAAAAATGAAAAACGTGTTAATTGTTTGCCAGTGTGCAACTAATAAGGGTGACCGAGCAGTTGCCGAATTTTTAATTTCACAGTTAAAAAAAGAAAACGAAATTAAAATCACACTGTCAACAACAAGGCCTGATTTGTGGGAAAATTTGAAGCAAGATGGTATTGAGGTTATTGGTACGGGTTATAAAAGTTTGTCTTTTGGAAAAGAGGGCTCTTTTATATCAAAGGTTATAAAGCGCTTAACCAGAATTTTTTATAATAAAGTTGTTTTTAAAGAACTTATTGATAAGAAGAAAAAACCAATCTGTAATCTTATTTCAAAAGATTTCATAAACCGTGTTAAGAGAGCCGATACGGTTATCATAACAGGAGGCCACCATATAACAAGTATCAGAGAAAAGAATGCACTTTTCTCTATAACATATGATATCGGCTTAGTTGCAGAATATAGCAAGCGTTATGTTCTGTGGTCTCAAACTATCGGTCCACTCGAATTTTCAAGTGATATTTATAAGAACTATTTTGTTAATCTTATAGATGATGCCGATTTGTGTTTTATCAGGGATAAAAACAGTGCCGAATGTATTAAATCAATAGGCTGCAATGGAAAAAATATCAGAACGACCTATGATTCGGTTTTCGGTTTTGGACTCAATTATTTCGGTGATTATGAAAAACGCCAAAACAAAGTGGGTATATCCATTTTTAACGGTCTTAAAAAAGCATATGACACATTTCCCGAAATTGCAGGTATTCTTGATTGGTTTGCAAGCAAAGGCTATTCGATAGAGTTTTTTAGAATGGAATATGAGGGCGGAGAACAAAACGACATTGAAAAAATAGTTTCGCTTATGAAAGAAAAAGCGGAAATTTCGGTTTTTGATTTCAAAACCAATACACAAAAGCATTTAGAAGAACTTGCCACCTGTAAATATTATATCGGATATAAAACACATTCGGTTATAATGGCTTTAACAACAGCCACCCCGCTTTTAGGTATTTGTTATCATAAAAAAACACGGGACTTTATGGAAGAATTCGGTGTGTGTGATTTTTCAGTGGATGATACCGTTTTAACAAAAGAAAACGGTATAGAAATTGCAGAAAAACTTTGCTTGGCAGCTTCTGATTTGAATATGAAAATGAAGAAAATAGCAAAAAGCATTGCGGAAAAAATTGATTCAGATTTTGAGGAAGTATTGTATGACAGAAAATAATTTAATCAATGAGCAAAAAAGTACGATATTAACAATATATGAAGCTCTTTTTTGCTTGTTTATAATATTTGCACCAATAACAAATGCAATGACAGAGTTCACTTTTATGGGCTTTACAGTAACGACTGTATTATTATTGTTAATAATCGCTTTTTGGGTGATATGTCTTTTAATGGAAAAAATCCATAGTAGAAATTTTGTCCTTTTGGTTTTGTTGTTTTTTGGAATAGAGTTATTTAGACTGTATTTAAAGGCTAAAGGTATTCAAATAGTTTTCATATCGTTAATTATGCTTTATGTGGCGGCATTGAGTTTGCCAAGTTGTTTCTCAAAGAAAAAAATCTGTGCTTCATTCTATGTTTCGGCAATAATTTCAGCTTTTTTCACTTTGATTTACGGATACAGTGGGAGCAGTGTTTCAAGGTCTGCAACCTATGTTGACGGTAGTATTTCTATCTTTGTTATTGCAATTTTCCTCTTTGCAAAAGAGCATGATGAATGTGGTGCTCTTTATAAATTTATAAGATATGTGGCTTTTGCTTCTTGTTTTATTATAACTATGTTTGGTATGTCACGAAGCAGATTGCTGTTGATTGTTTTAATGTTTTTAATTGTTATTATAAATGAAATCAGAAAGTTTTTGATGAATGGCGTTGTTAAAGCTTATATTTTCTTTTTGATTCCGTTGGCAATTATATTGATTTACATAGTCTTGAGCTTAGATATTGTGCAAGAATTATTATCTCAGCTTTCGACTCGATTCGATGACGGTTTTGAAAGTTCGGGACGAGATGCCGAAAATGAAGTTGCGCTAAAATTATTTAATAAAAGTAAGTTTTTCGGTATGGGTTGGGGCGATATATACTTTGTTAACTATGACAGAAGTACCGTTCCTTTCCATAATCACTCAATGTATTTGGCAATATTGGCGAGAGGCGGTTTGTTTATGGCCTTTGCGTTTTTACTGTCGCTTGGTTCTTTGGTGATTGAAGTTATAAAAAGTAAAAAAGTATTCTGTATTGTGTGCCTTTCCTTATTGCTTTTGTTGGGATACGGAAATGCAGGTATATTTAACTATACAATCTGTTCGAGTTTGATTTTACTGACTGTTTTCTTAAGAGGTGATGAGGTTGAGCCAGAAGAGCAAAATAGGAAATTCCGCAGCAGCGTTAACGGTTAGTAAATTAATAACCTTATCGCTTTCGGTAGTCACCGCTATGCTTCTTTCACGTTCCGTTTCTTTGGATGTATACGGGACATATTCGGAACTGCAAACAATAGTTTCATTAGCGGTTTCGATTTTAGCATTAGGACTGCCAAATTCACTTAATTATTTTTTGCCAACCTGTACACAAGAAGAGAAGAAAACTTTTTTAGGGTTTTATTATACTGCAATAAGTATTATGTCTGTAATTATGGGCATTTTGCTCATTTTGTTTCGGGGTGCAATTGCAAAATATTATGGCAACCCGCAAATCGTTTTTTATTCACTGTTTTTATTCTTAATACCCTGGAGTAAAACCGCAATCAGCAGTAGAAGTAATATGTTGGTTGTTGAAAACAAAATTAAAAAAGAATTTCTATATTGTGTTGCCAATGCGGTTTGTTTATTATTGATTGCGCTACTGCTGTTCTCGGGGGTAGGAAATTTTAAAATATATATGAATATGTATGTAGCAGTCGAGACTGTTTTCACTGCATTAGTATATTTTGAAGCTTATCTTTCGGCCGATAAGAGAATCAAGCCAAATTTGAATATCAATATATTAAAAAAGGTCTTAGTTTTCTCAATTCCGTTAGGCATTTCAACCGCTATTTCAACCATAAGTCTTGACCTTGACAAATTGATAATAGGTTTTTTATTGGATGAACAATCGGTTGCAATTTATGCTAATGCAGGAAAAGAACTGCCTATTTCTTATATCACAGTTTCGTTTACTGCGGTGGTTTTACCTAAGGTTGTAAAAAATATAAAAGAAAACAAAACTGCGAATGCATTGGATATTTGGAAAAAATCAAGTGAGATTTGTTTTATTATAATGAGTTTCTTTTCGGTTGCGTGTATCGTTTTTGCTCCGCAGATTATCACATTTTTATATTCGGAAAAGTACCTTGAGGGTGTTTCGATTTTTAGAATATACTCTCTGGTGCTACTCTTTAGAATAACATATTGGGGAACAATTCTAAACGCTTTCGGAAAAACAAAGACCATTCTCTATAATTCGATTGCCTGTTTAGTTTTGAATTTAATTTTATCGATTGGTCTGTATAGGGTTTTTGGATTTATCGGTCCCGCGATTGCGACTTGTATCAGTATCGGGGCAATGTGTATATTCCAATTATTTATGTCTGCGAGATTGGTAAAAGAAAAAATATTAAAAATATTCCCTTGGAAGAATTTTTCACAAGAGTTACTGGTTAATGTAATTTTAGGTACGGCTGTTTTGGGATTAACTAAAATTATGAATTTAGGCACAGATGTAAAGGGTATAGTTTTTGCTATTATAATAGGTATTGTTTGGTTGGTTTTATATTTCCTGATTTTCTCAAAGCGAATTTTGCGAATCTGGAAAGAATTAAATCAATGTTAAAAATTTATTGTGCTAAAATAAAATATATTCAAATTATTTTCAAATAAAAATTGTGGAGTGATGGTCTAAAATGAGTTTATTTAAAGGAAAAACATTACTTATAACAGGCGGTACGGGTTCGTTTGGAAACGCGGTGCTTAATCGTTTTTTGAAGACTGATATAGGTGAAATCCGCATTTTTTCAAGAGATGAAAAGAAACAGGATGATATGCGGCACGAATTTCAGGCTTCAATGCCCGAGGTTGCAGAAAAAATTAAATTTCATATAGGCGATGTCAGAGATTTAAATTCGGTTAAAAATGCAATGTACGGAGTGGATTACATATTCCACGCCGCAGCATTAAAACAGGTGCCTTCTTGTGAGTTCTTCCCGATGGAAGCAGTTCGTACAAACGTTATCGGCACGGATAATGTTTTAACTGCGGCTATTGAGGCAGGGGTTAAATCGGTGATATGCCTTTCAACCGATAAGGCGGCATATCCTGTTAACGCTATGGGTATCACAAAAGCGCTTGAAGAACGTGTTTCGGTTGCGAAATCAAGAACAACAGACGCAACAAAAATTTGTTGTACACGTTACGGAAATGTTATGTGTTCGCGCGGCTCTGTTATCCCGCTTTGGATTGACCAAATTAAAGCGGGTAATCCCATTACTATAACCGAGCCCAGTATGACACGCTTTATTATGAGTCTTGACGAAGCGGTTGACCTTGTTTTATTTGCTTTCGAGAACGGTGTTAACGGTGATATTTTAGTTCAAAAAGCACCTGCTTGCACTATTGAGGTTTTGGCAAAAGCTGTTACAGAATTATTCGCTCCCGAAACCGAAATTAAGGTTATTGGTATACGTCACGGTGAGAAGTTATATGAAACCTTGCTCACAAACGAAGAATGTGCAAATGCCGTTGATATGGGTGAATTTTATAGAGTTCCATCTGACAACAGAGGACTTAATTACGATAAATATATCAAAGACGGTGATAAACAGCGCAACACTCTAACCGAGTTCAACTCAAATAATACTGAACTTTTGAATGTTGAACAGGTTAAAGAAAAGCTTTTATCTCTCGAATTCATCCGCAATGAACTCGTTAAAATGAAAGGTAACTAATTTCTATGGATAATTTCCAACGCGATTTTATAACACTTATTGATTCGGCTCTTACGGGTAAAAAAGGCATACTTTCTTCCGCGTTTGATTATGAGAAAACTTTTTCTCTTGCTAAAAAGCACGTGATAACAAGTCTTATCTATTTTGGTGCTCTCAACTGCGGTGTTAAAGAAAATTCACCGCTTGTGCAAATGCTTTTCTTTGACACTTGTAGATATACCGCGATTGACGAGCGTCAAAAACAGGAAATTTCTAAGCTTACCGAGCGTTTCAATCAAGAGAAAATTGATTATATGCTATTAAAGGGCACATTACTCAAGCCAATGTATCCAAATCCCGTTATGCGCGTTATGGGTGATGCGGATATTTTGATTAAAACCGAACAATATGAAAAAATTCAGCCAATAATGGAAGAATTCGGTTATGAATTGTATAAAGAAAGCGACCACGAATTTGTATGGAAAAAATCTCCTGTTACAATTGAACTTCATAAGCGCCTGATATCGACACGCAATAAAGATTTTTACAGTTATTTTGGTGACGGTTGGAAATTAGCAAACCCAAACGAAAATACAAGTTATTCAATGACCGATGAAGACCAGATGATTTATCTGTTCACCCATTTTGCTAAGCATTACAGAGCCGGCGGAATAGGTATCAGACATATTATTGATGTTTGTGTTTATAGAAAAAATAAACCCGATTTGGACGAGGAATACGTAAAATCCCAGTTGAAGTTATTGGGCCTCGATAAATTTTATGAGAACACGCTTAAAACGCTTTCGGTTTGGTTTGATGGGGAAAAGGAAACCGATATAACTGAATTTATAACTCAATTTATATTCGATAGCGGTGTTTATGGGAATAGACATACAAGTATATTGTCCTCGGCTTTAAAGGGAAACAAAAAGAACGAGTCTGTTGAAAAATTCAAAACCAAGAAGTTTTTAAGGGCTGTTTTTGTTCCCCTTAATGAAATGTGTTTGTATTATAAATTTTTACAAAAAGCACCATTCTTGTTGCCTTTTATGTGGGTTTACCATTTATTTAAAAGATTATTCAAAAAGGACAAGCTTAAAAGATTTTCTAACGAAATGAAGTTGGCAGATGCCAAAAGCGTTGATAAATACCAAAAAGAACTGAATTTTGTTGGTTTGGATTTTAATTTTAAGGAGTAGGATATGAAGATACTTGTAACGGGAGCCAAGGGTTTTGTTGGTAAAAATCTTTGTGCTACACTTTATAATATCGCTTCAAAAAAAGATAGAAGTTACGGAATTGAAGAAGAGATAACAGTATATGAGTATGATATTGATACAAATGTCGACTCGCTGGATAAATATTGTGCAGACTGTGATTTTGTCTTTCATTTAGCCGGTGTTAATCGCCCGAAAGAGACGGAAGAATTTATGAGCGGCAACTTTGGTTTTACATCATTGCTGCTCGATAAATTAAAGGAAAACAATAATAAATGCCCTGTTATGATTTCTTCTTCAATTCAGGCGGCTCTTGACAATCCTTACGGAAAGTCGAAAAAAGCAGGAGAAGACCTTATGTTTTCCTATTCTGCCGAAACGGGTGCAAAGGTTTTGGTTTACAGACTTCCCAATGTTTTCGGTAAATGGTGCAGACCGAATTATAATAGCGCAGTTGCTACATTCTGCCACAATATAGCCAACGATTTGCCCATAACCGTTAATGACCGCAGCGTTAATATGACTCTTGTATATATCGACGATGTTGTAGATGAGCTCATAAATGCTTTAAAGGGAAATGAAACGAGAGAAGGGGATTATTGCAGAGTTCCGACCGAGCATAAAATCACCCTTGGCGAAATTGTTGATTTGATTTATTCATTTGCAAAACAACCCGAAAGTTTGATAATTCCTGAAATCCCACAGAACAGTTTTGCTAAAAAATTATATTCAACATATCTTTCATATTTACCAAAGGAAAAAGTAAGCTTTCCGCTTAAGATGAATGTTGATAACAGAGGCTCGTTTACGGAACTTTTAAAAACCGAAAAGTGTGGACAGGTGAGTATTAATATTTCAAAACCGGGCATCACTAAAGGACAGCATTGGCATAACACCAAATGGGAATTTTTCATTGTTGTTAAAGGTGAAGGATTAATTGAGCAGAGAAAAATTGGGTCGGATGAAGTGCTCGAGTTCAGAGTGAGCGGCGAGAAAATCGAAGCGGTGCATATGTTGCCGGGGTATACCCACAACATAATAAATTTAAGTGAAACAGAAGATTTAATAACGGTTATGTGGGCTAATGAAAATTTTAGTCT
The DNA here is from genome assembly GCA_015065685.1 of Oscillospiraceae bacterium. Classification (GTDB taxonomy): domain Bacteria; phylum Bacillota; class Clostridia; order Oscillospirales; family Acutalibacteraceae; genus UBA737. The sequence continues at coordinate 20,511 of SVPU01000004.1, forward strand.
CAACAAACCCGATACTTTTTTTGAGGAAGTGTAGTATGGATATCAGAACAGATTACAGTAATATCAAATTCAAAGAAAACGGAAAACTCAAGTTGCTTATAATTGTGGGCACAAGACCTGAAATTATAAGACTTGCGGCGGTTATTGATAAGTGCCGCAAATATTTCGATTGTGTTTTAGCACATACGGGTCAGAATTATGATTACACTCTTAACGGTGTGTTTTTTAAAGACCTGAAGCTTGATGACCCCGATGTTTATATGGACGCTGTGGGTGATGATTTGGGCGCAACGGTTGGCAATATCATCAACTGCTCTTATAAACTGATGTCGCAAATAAAGCCCGATGCATTGCTTATTTTAGGGGACACAAACTCGTGTCTCAGCGCTATTGCTGCTAAGAGATTGCACATTCCTATTTTCCATATGGAAGCAGGAAATCGCTGCAAGGATGAGTGCCTACCCGAAGAAACCAACCGCAGAATCGTTGATATTATCTCCGATGTGAATTTGGCATATAGCGAGCATGCGAGAAAATATCTCCACGAATGCGGTCTTCCCAAGGAACGCGTTTATGTAACAGGTTCGCCTATGGCAGAGGTGCTTCACAATAATTTGAGCGATATTGAGAAATCTGATATACATAATAAGTTAGGGCTCGAGAAGGGTAAATATATTTTACTTTCTGCACACAGAGAGGAGAATATTGACACCGAAAAGAACTTCTTATCACTTTTTAGTGCCATTAATAAAATGGCGGAAAAATATGATATGCCGATTCTTTATTCTTGCCATCCGCGTTCTAAAAAGCGTTTAGCCGAGAGCGGATTCCAACTTGATAAAAGAGTTATTCAGCACGAACCACTCGGCTTCCACGATTATAATTGCTTGCAGATGAATGCTTTTGCGGTTGTATCTGACAGCGGAACATTGCCCGAAGAAAGCTCGTATTTCACAAGCATCGGCAAGCCTTTCCCTGCGGTTTGTATCAGAACCTCAACCGAACGCCCCGAAGCACTTGATAAGGCTTGCTTTGTGCTTGCCGGTATTGATGGCGACGGACTCTTACAAGCGGTTGATACCGCGGTTGCAATGAATGAAAGCGGGGACTTTGGAATCCCTGTTCCTGATTATGTGGAAGAGAATGTTTCCACAAAGGTTGTAAAGCTTATTCAAAGCTATACAGGCGTTGTTAACAAAATGGTTTGGAGAAAATATTAAAATAAGAGTACAAAAAACACCCGAAATTTCGGGTGTTTTTTTATGCGTTATTGAGAAAAGCCTTTTGTTTCACCTATTAAGGTATTGCTTGTAACATCAAATACAACATTATCAGTTGTGCAATTAGAAATTTGGGGCGTAGCAGGAACAAAATATGTTTTACTTGCAAATAAACCGCTTTTTTCAACGAACAATCCTGCGATTTTGCCTGCATAGCATTTTTCAACATTTAAAGTTTTGGCTATTATGGTTACATTTTTTACAGAGCAATTATTAATTTTATATGTTCCGTATCCGGCAATTCCGCCAACTGAACTATATTTATTGATGGTATCATCACATATTGTTTCGACAATAATGTTAGATGTGTTATTTCCTTCAAAAGAACAATTATTTATTGTGGCAATATTTTTATGATAAGGACCGACATCAATACCAACAATTCCACCTGCACTATTATAATTTTCAGGTGATTTTGAAATTATATTCAAATAATCTCCTTTAACTTTACAGTTGTTTACTTCTCCTGTATGCTCTAATCTGCCTATAATACCGCCCGACTGCGTTCCTTTTTTAGTGCTGTCTGTTTGTCCGGTTTTCATAGCGGTTATATTGCCTTTAATTATATCGACAGAACTATCTTCAACAACAAAATTGTTGTATGAACATCCGACTAAACCGCCTGCTGTTACTTCGGAACCTGATTTTATAACAGAGCAGACAACATCTTGTTGTGATATGTTATTTGATACAAATGCGGAGTTTGAGATTTTATTTCCGACCGTTCCGATATTTGTGGTATTATTTGAACCCGGGTCAGAGAAACCAATCATTCCTCCGGTGGATAATACACTGTAATCCGCAGTATTGCAAACCTCTTCACCATAAGATTTAATGCAACTGTTTTTTAACGAAATGCGACAATTATTTATATCGGTGTAGATAGCATATCCCACGATAGCGCCTGTAGAAGCGTAATGCTGTGTCAAATTGGATATATTAGAGTTTGCCGCTGCAAGCGAACAATCTGAAATAGATACCCTTTTGTCAACAGAGCCTTTTGTTCTGCCAACAAAACATCCCATTTGATTATTGGTTTTTTGAGAAGTATTTTCTTCTTTTAAAATAAAATTCGAGTTGGTTAATGTTATATGAGTATTTTTAATTGTTGTCGAATCATTTGCAACACCAATAATACCTGCCACCCAAGCATATTTTCTGTTTGAATTAATGTTTGACATTAAAAGACCGAAATCTGCATTATTTAAAGTTAACGAACAACCGTCAACAGTAGTGTCTTGAGCATAACCTATAAAACCTGCCAATGCCAATTCAACATAAGAGTCGGTGAGTAGAATATCATTTGAAATATTTATATTCAGGTTTTTGATTGTTGCATTTTTTGCGCGATTTATAAATCCCATATAAGATTCTGTCCAAGCGTCTGCGGCAAAACTTCCGTTCATAGAAAGTCTTATAGTGTGATTGTTTCCGTTAAAAGTTCCGCTAAATGGATAGTTATTGCTTCCGATACCTAAGAAATAGTTTTTGCCTTTGCCTTTATTATAAACCATATTTAAATTTTTGGTCAATTTGTAATTTGCACTTGCAAAATATAATATTTTTTCTTCATCGGTGTTTAATTCTTTTGGAATATCAAATTTTGCAAAATCATCATTTATATTATATGTGCTATCGGCTTTTATGTATTTGTTTTTTGAATTTTTTGATGCCAAAATTCTTGAAACGGCATACAACTCTTCTTCAGAAGATATTTTAATATATTCTAAAGCATCATCTTCATAGTCAGTCGAGAGTTTACAGATATCTATACCATAGGCAGATTTATACATTTTACATATAATATATGCTTCGGATTTAACCTTTTCACTCCCGTTATTTAGCGCATACGTCAAGAAATCTGCATAAGAAACTTTGATTTCTCTTCCAAAGGTGTGACTTTGAGTTGTGTTTGAAAAGGTATAGGGGATAATAGTAAACTGTTTTGCGAGATTGGTAAAAGCAATATTCCCGATTGTTATCGCGCTTATATCGTTGTAATCGTATTTTACCTCTCCGATTAAGTTGCCGTCCTTGTAAACTAATGCACCCGTATATCCGTTTTCAGTGTGCGGTATATTTAAATTAATTTGTATAATACCTTTTACCATGCTGCCTTGTATTGGGGTTGCGGAAAGTCCGAATTCGCCATTCCCCTCGCTAAGCGGATTTGTAGCAACCCAATTACCTTCGGGGGCATATCCTAAATTAAAAAATTGTTCATCATAAAGGGTGGAGTTTTTTATCGAAGCAAAAGAATCAAGAATATTATTGATTTCAGTATAATATTTGACATTATCTTTTCTTGAAATTAGCCATTCTAAATATGAAGATGTAAAAGTGCCAGCATAAATTTTTTCTTGGTTGATTATTACATAAGGTTTAAAGGTAAAAGTTTTATCTATGTTGTAAAAAGAAAGATTAGAAATCCCAACAGTTGTATTATTTATTGAATCAAATATAATATCAACTTTTGAATCTTCGCCTTTATCAGTGCGGTAAACCTCGGCACCATAGGCGGTTGCGTTAGGATATGCATCAAATTTAATTTGAGTGTTGAACAGAAATTGAATCGAACCGGTTAGTTTGCCTTTTTCGGCTTTGATTGTTAGCGCCTCAACAGATGAGGTGCCAAATATCAAAAAATTTAAAAGCAGTGATAAACATAAACAAATGGTGGTAGCACTTTTAAAAAATGTTTTCATTATTTTTCTCCTCAAATAAAAAAAGTGTGTGCAAAACAAAGTTGCACACACAAAAAACGCAGACTTTGATTTGCTACCACACTAAATCAATGCTCACCACGCAAGAAGACGCGAAAAACAGAAGTCTGCATTTTTATCGAGTAAAAATGCCACTTCTTGCATAATGAGCCGATATTAAGATTTAGTGTGGTAGTTATAGTTTAACATAAAAATCAATAATTATCAATGTTTTTTAAATTTCGGAGAAAATGTAAAAAAGACTGCGTAGTTTTTACACAGTCTTTAGTGTTTTTTTAAGTATTAAATTTCTTTTTATCGCGTTCGATTTGTTTTGAATATCTGTCTTGCTCGGAGAAGATGCAACCGCAATATTTTTGCATATATAAACCATTATCTCTGGCATTTTGGTTGCCGGCTCTGAAATTGGGCCTGAAATCGCGATATAAAAACTCCACATCGTATTTATCAGCATATTTTTCGCAAATGCTTTTAATCTGCTCGTGGTTTTGATAAACACTCGCAAGCAAAGTGGTGGTGAAGGCTTTAAATCCGTTTTGCTTTGCGAATTTTGCGGTTTGCTCTATGCGATGCTCATAACAGTAAACGCATCTATGGGCAATATCGTGAACAACGTTTTTAGTGAACTTTTCGAGCCCGTATTCCTCTTCGATAATAAGGTCGAGCTTTATTGCCTTTGAATATTCAATTAAACAGTTGCGCCTTGCTTCATATTCTTTAAAGGGGTGAATATTGGGGTTATACCAATATGCAACCGGCTCTAATCCTTCGTGTCTCAAAGGCTCAACACAAGAAACCGAACACGGCGCACAGCAGCAGTGTAATAAAAGGTCCTTCAAGTGCTCACCCTCTGAATAAAGTTTCAAAAATTTCTTTTAAGTATTCCTGAGCGGAAACACCATTGTTTGCGGGGATATAGAATATGCAATAAGCAAGAACAGCAAGCAAAACCAGAAGAATAATTGAAACTATAAGAATTGGAAGATTTAGGGAAGAGCCGCCAAAAGAATTGGTTTTTCTGAAATCATCATAAATGAAATCCTCATCCTCATCAAAAGACTCAACATGATAACCTTTATATGCCCGTCTTTCCTTCCTGCGTTCCGCTTTTGAAACGCCGCCAAACATTTCGATTTCTTCGTCCTCAACAACATTCGAAGCGATAACCTTATCTTCGGTTTCAAAAGACATACCGTTTGTGAGAACAATATCTTCATCTTCTTGGAATGAAACGGTGGGCTCTTGCGCAGAAAACTCGTCATCTTCAAAAATGAGTTCGGCTTGTTCGGCAATAATTTCTTCGGTTTTTGGGTCGGTTTCTTTAATTTCTTCAGATTCGGTTACAAGCTCGTTTGATTCTTCCAATATAGCCTCTTCGGGAATTTTTTCGGCTTCCTCGGTTTCTGGGATTACAAGTTCAGCATCATCGGTTTGTTCTGAAGCATCTTGCAGGGACGCCTCTTCGAAAATTAAATCACTCTCTTCAAGGCTTTCTTCTGCAACCTCGGATTTAGCATTTTGCGCAGCCTTTTCGGTTAAATCTGCGGTGTATAATTCTTCAATATAAGGATGGATTAAGGTTTGCATAATCTGCTTGCGCACATTTTTGCTATCTGATAAAAGAATCAAGGTTTGAGGACCGCTTTCAATAATGCAGCCTCCGAATATGCCTTCTTTTGTTACAAGCGGAGTAGAGCCTGCAATTATTTCAATTTCATCATCACCGATAATGCCAAAGGTTTTATTGTCTGCTACTGCAAGCTTATTTCCGATTGCGGTTGCCACGAGGCTTGTGATACCCTCTTCACCGAATAAATTACCTGTTACAATAATCACACGGCTTCTTGAAACCGCGCGCGCAAGACTTTGGATAAGGGTCTTTTTATCGGGCGATTTATCGGTGAGTAATCTCATACGGCAACAACCGCAAAGGTTGAACTCCATTTCAAAATCTGTGGCGGTTTTGTAATAAATTATATCGGTTTTAATATTCTGGAACATTTAAAATCCTCCTTATATACATATAAATAACTATCTGAGTCCGCGTTCAACATACCAGACTTCTGGGTAACGGGGATTAGGGTTGAGTGTGGCTTTTGTTGTATCAACATAAGCACTTTCGCCTTCGCGAAGCTCACGAGCCATAACAATCAGCCTTGCATCCTTAAAATCATTTGAACAGGTAACAAGAGTTACTATGTTATCGCCATATTTAACATCAACATTGGTGTTAATAACGCTTCGTTCAAAGGCTTCGCTTGTCCAAGAATTGAAATCCTCTTCATTTGCGAAAGTATTACGGTATATGTTGTAAATATATCCGTTATCATCGTCCTTTTTGGAGTTAAGAAGAAATACAGAATATATTTTATATTTTGAGCTTTTATAAATGGTTGAGAAATCAAACATGGGATGCTCTTTATAAAACGCAATAGTTTTATATTTTTTGAGTTGACCGAACATAGAACCGTTTTTCATTTCGTGGCCGAAAATAACAAGGTTTTGGTCGGTTTTTTCTTCTGTGATTACATTCTCATAATCAAAAAACAAAGCGCCGTAAACACTTTTGCGTTTGTTCTGATTGTGGTCGAGGTAAAAGCTGTTATTAGTGGTTTGATAAATTGGGTTATCAACCTTTGTGCCTTTGATTGTTATCCAGCCCTTGAAATCACTGTTTTCAGCCAATAGCAATTGAATTTTTTCATCCTGAGTGAGTGGCTTGGTCTCTTCTGTTTCGGTTGTTTCTTCCGATTTTTCAGTTTCCTCTAGGGTTTGTGTATCATTCCAAATTTCACGGCTTTTTTCAACAACTTTATCCTGTTGCTTTCCTTGAAAGAAGTAATCCGCAATGAAAACGGAAGAAAGTATGAGAGAAACAATACAAACCAAAAACAACACTTTAATAGTTATCTGTTTTATATTATCTTTAGCGTTGGGTATATATGATAAATATATATGTTTTAAAAATTTTGTTAATGCATTTAATAAATTTTCTTTCTTATAACGGCTCATTTTATGCTTCCTTTATAAAATAATCTAATAATTCGAAAAGCGAGATAACAGCTTTTTTTCTAACATAATCTCGGCTCAAGGGTTTTATGTTTAAAAGCTTGGCAGTGCATTTTTCTTTGCTTGCAACGGCAATAAAAACATACCCTGCGGGGTGGCCCTCACTTGATGAGGGGCCTGCAACACCTGTAACCGAAATGCCAAAATCTGCATTTGCCTTTTTTCTTATGTTTATTGCCATTTCTTTGGCGGTCTGCTCTGAAACGGCACCGTATTTATCGAGCGTTTCTTTGCGCACCTCTAAAAGTTCATTTTTTATTCGGTTAGAATAAGAAACGATGCCTAGTTCAAAAACCTCACTCGCACCCGAAATGTTGGTTATTTCAGAGGCCACCAATCCGCCTGTGCAGGACTCTGCCGTGGAGAGAGTTAAGCCTTGTGCTTTTAATTGTTCAACAATCTGCTCGGCTTTTTTATGAAGTAATGTGTTAATCAACATTAATCACCTTTAGTAAATATAAGAATATTCGGTTTCGTTAATTGCTTTTTCAATAAGTTCTTCAATGGGAAGATTCTTTTCTGCTTCTTCGCAAAGCGATAGGGTTGGCCTTGTTTTTGGATGTTTTGGTGTAAACACAGTGCAACAGTCATCATAAGGCAAAATGGAGGTTTCAAAAGCATCAATTTTTCTCGAAATTGTGATGATTTCCTCCTTGTCCATTCCGATAAGGGGACGGAGCACGGGAATATTCACTACACTGTCAGTCGCAACAAGGGCGGGGAGGGTCTGACTCGCAACCTGACCCAAGCTTTCACCTGTAATAAGTGCAAGGCTTCCCGATTTTGCTGCCAGCCTTTCGGAAATACGCATCATCATTCTACGCATTATAAGTGTGAAATATTCTTCGGGGCAATGCTCGGCAATTTGGTCCTGAATTTCGGTGAAAGGCACAATTGCAAGGTTAATGCTCGAGCTGTAGCGCGCAACCTTTGAAAGCAATGTTCTCACTTTCATCTCTGCGCGGGCGCTTGTATATGGCGGACTTGCAAAGTGAATAGCGTTAAGCTTAAGACCGCGCTTTGCCATTGTCCAAGCAGCAACGGGACTGTCAATACCGCCTGAAATGAGTATTGACGCAATACCGGCTGTGCCAACGGGCAAACCGCCGGCTCCCTGAATCTGCTCTGCGTGAACATAAGCCGCATAATCACGGATTTCAACAAAAACAGTTCTGTCGGGATTGTGAACGTCAACCTTAAGATGCGGATAAGCCGCCAAAATTTTACCACCAAGCTCGCGACAAATTTCGGGAGAGGTGAGGGGGAAGTGCTTATCGGCTCTTTTAGCCTCAACCTTAAAGGTTTTAACATTTTCGAGTGTTGCTTTAAGGTATTCTACAGAACGGGTGAGAATGTCGTTTATTTCTTTCTCACAAACCAGTGCTCTTGAAAATGCGGCAATTCCAAATATGAGTGAAACCTGTTCAAGCGCGTTTTCAAAATCAAAATCCTCGCTTTTGGGCTCAACATAAATGGTAGACTGCGCTTTTCTGACTTCCACTTCGCCGATTTGCTTTAATCGCCTTCTTAAATTCTTGATTAAAATGTCTTCAAAATTACTGCGGTTAAGGCCCTTAAGCGCCAATTCGCCGTTTTTGATAAGTATTATTTCTTTCATATATTACTGCGCCTTAGTTTTTTAGTGGCCTCAGCGAGAGCCTCTAAAACTAAAGAAATATCCTCCCTTGTGTTGTCCTTTGAAAAACTGAGTCGCAAAGCACTGTCGGCTTGCGCTTTGCCAAGACCCAATGCCTTTAGCACATAGCTTGCTTCACCTTTGGCACAAGCACTGCCGGAAGAAACATAAATGCTTTTGCTTTCAAGAAAATGAAGCAGGGTTTCAGAGCGGTAACCCAAAACCGAAATATTAAGAATATAGGGCAGGGCATCATCGGGTGAGTTAATCTTAATAAAATCGCATTTTCCGAAAATCTCACGCGCGAAAGCATTGATTTCTGCGATTTTTTCTAAGCTTTCTTTGACTTTGAGTTCTTTAACAGCGCCGTGGAAACCGCAAATAAGGGGTATCGCTTCGGTGCCCGAGCGCAGTCCCTTTTCCTGCCCGCCGCCCGTTAAAAAAGGTTTTAGGTTTAATCCCTTTTTAACATATAAAAATCCAATTCCCTTAGGGCCGTGAATTTTGTGCGCACTGCACGACATTAAATCAACCCCTAAGGTCTTAACATTTATAGGTGTTTTGCCGAAGCCTTGAACTGCATCACAATGGAAAACAGCGTTATCGGTCAACTGCTTTATAAGCTTTGAAATTTCAGAAATCGGCTGAATGGAGCCAATCTCATTATTCACAAGCATAATGCTCACAAGTGCGGTGTTTTTATCTAAAGAATTCTTCAATTCTCCCATATCAATAACACCGTTGCTATCGCACCCGATTCTTATAACCTCAAAGCCCTCAAGTTCTAAGCGTTTAACAGTTTCAAGCACAGATGGGTGTTCAATTTTCGTGGTGATTATCTTTTTCTTTCGGCTTTTTAAAACCGACAAAATCGCGGTGTTGTTAGCCTCGGTTCCGCCCGAAGTAAAAATAATTTCATCGGCATTAGCGTTAATGCTTTTTGCAATTTCCTCACGGGCAGAGTTCATTGAAATTTCGGCATCAATTCCAAGCCCATGCAAAGAAGAGGGGTTACCCCAATTTTCGCATAAGGCCTTATTTATATATTCGCAAGCAGTTTTACAAGGTTTAGTTGTGGCACTGTTATCTAAATATATAATGTCTTTCACCCGTTAACACTTCCAAAATTACAATATATAGTATATTATACTATATAATTACAAATTTCTCAATAGAAAATATTAGAATTAAAAATAAAAAATGAAAACGGTTTTTTATTTTGATTCTCATTGACAAGGGTTTAAATCGAGTTTATAATTATTTTAATAAAAGTTTGATACAAAGACACAAGAAAACACAAGAGAACCGTCCCTTGTCTCCTGGGCGAATAATTAAAATGCTTATGAAATTAGGAAGAATCAAACGTGGACTTGATAAATAAATTATTTGGAGGTTTTTATGAGTAATAACTTTGGTGCAAAAAACTGGAAAGAATATATACCTGTTCCGATTTATGATGAACATCCTGAGTATAATGAATTTTATGAGAAAGCATGGGAATTGGCCTATGAGCATATCAAGGATATTCCCGGTATGCCTCAGACACCTTATATGGACGAAGCCTTTTGTGATACCCAGTTATGGATCTGGGATACATGTTTTATGACTTTGTTTTGCAAATACGCAAGAGAGGTTTTCCCAGGTGTTGAATCCCTAAGGAATTTTTATGAAGTTCTTTACGGAAATGGCCGTTTGGGGTCTGTTATTCCAACCGAAGACGAGCCTGAATGGACAGGTGCAATTCCGGGAGAGCCTTACGAGGTTATGATTCATATTGCTGACAATCCACCATTGTTTTCCTGGGCTGAATATGAAAATGCTCTGATGCGTGGAGACAGTGATTATATAAAAGAACTTTTATATAAGATAAATTTTTACAAAAGCACTATGATTGGATTGAAAATTTGCGTGAATCCGGCACATTAAGGGGAGTACGTGCACCTACCTGTCTTATTTCCGAAGATTTAGGTTATAAGTGGGAAGGAGCGCGTTCCGGTATGGACAATACTCCTCGTGGAAGAAAGGGTGAACACGCTTTAGAAAGGCGTCCGAATAATCCTGATATGTTATGGATAGATGCCATATGTCAGCAAGCATTATCCGCCAGAATGATTTCAAAAATGTATGCTCTTATTGAGGATGCGGACAATTCTAAAATATGGCACGATAAGTTTTTGCAAAAGAAAAAAATCATAAATGAATTTTACTGGGACGAAAAAGACGGATTTTATTATGATATAGATTGCAATAATCATAATTTTATGAAGGTTAAATCAATTGCATCTTATTGGACAATGACATCAGGTGTTGCAACCAAAAATCAGGCTGAATTACTTGTTGAAAATTTAGAAAATCCCGAAACCTTCGGCGGCTTAGTACCTTTTCCATCAATCGCAAGAAACGATAATGATTTCAAACCTAAGGGTGACTATTGGAGGGGTGGAGTTTGGTTGCCTACCGTCTATTCCACTTTACAAGGGCTAAAAGAATATGGTTTTTATAAAGAAGCAAGGAATGTTTCAATGAAATTGTTGGAACATATGTATAAAACCTATGTCAATTTTAAACCTCACACAATCTGGGAGGCATATTCACCAAGCAAGTGTGAACCCGCATGCAATGAAAAGGAAAACGGCGAGTTATCGCGCCCTGATTTTTGCGGATGGTCTGCACTGGGTCCAATTTCCATTTATATTGAATTCATTCTGGGTTTTCATACAATAAATGCTTTTACTAAAACTATCGAATGGGAAAAACCAAGTGATATCAGTGGTAAAATCGGTATAAAGAATCTTCGATTTGGAGATGTTGTTACCAGCATTGAAGCGGTGGATAATAAGTGTAATGTCATATCCAATGGGGAATATACACTTGTTATAAATAAAAAGTCATATAATATTTTTTCGGGATGTAATGAATTTATAATTTAAGGGTATTATTAAAGACAGGAGAAAGAATTATGTACCCATTATTATTAAAACCTCCCATAAAAGATTTTTTATGGGGTGGCACAAAATTAAAAACAGATTTCGGTTTTGAAACCGACAAAGAAATTGCTGCTGAGGCGTGGATGCTGTCTTGTCATAAGGACGGTATGAACATCGTTATTAATGGCGAGAATAAAGGCAAAACAATAAATGAGGTTTTGGAAATTTGGGGCAGGTCTGCACTCGGTAAAAATGCAGAAAAGTTCTCATATTTTCCAATACTTATAAAACTTATTGATGCTAAACAAAATCTATCTGTTCAAGTACATCCTGATGATAGGTATGCTTTGTCAGTCGAGGGTGAATATGGCAAAACTGAAATGTGGTATGTTGTTGACTGCGAAGACGGTGCAGAACTTGTTTACGGTTTCAAAGAAAACATATCTAAAGAAGAATTTAAAAAGCGCATTAAGGATAATACCTTAACAGATGTTTGCAAATCTGTTCCAGTACATAAGGGTGATGTTTTCTTTATAGATGCAGGTACGCTTCATGCAATAGGTGAAGGGATACTCATAGCTGAAGTACAGCAGAATTCAAATACTACATACAGAGTATCTGATTACGGCAGACTTGGTACAGACGGCAAGCCAAGAGAATTGCATATAGATAAAGCATTAGCTGTTACTAAATGTGAAGTGCCTGTTATTCCTTATGGCAATATCGGGAAAGTTATAGTAGATGGTAAAAATACTATAAGAGAACTAGCTGTATGCGATAAGTTTTCTGTAAAACTCTTAAAGCTTAATGAGACTATGGACATATATTCGGCAGATAGCTTTATCTCGCTTATTGTACTTGATGGTAATGCCATCATTAAGTGGAATGATGAGGAAATTAATTTTAAAAAAGGTGATAGTATTTTCGTCCCTGCAAATCTCAAAGCAGAGCTTAAAGGCAATGCCGAAATACTATACAGTCATATATAAAAACACTTTTTTAACAGGGGACAATCAGGGGACGGTTCTCTGATTGACGTAATTACAAATTTCTCAATAGAAAATATTAGAATTAAAAATAAAAAAACGGTTGGCTTTCACCAACCGTTTTTCGTTTGTTAACATATACACATAAAAAGAGTATGAAATTTACCTTTCGGGATATTTTAACCCTTTTGGTAATTCGAGAATATAATCGGCGGAAACACCGTAATATAAACATAATTTCATTAAAACAGAAATTGGGATTTGTCTTTTTCCGCTTTCATACTGCTGATATGTGTTTTGTTTGCAATTTAATATTTCTGACAATTTTTGTTGTGTTAAATCGTGGTCTTCTCGCAATTCTCTCAATTTCATAACATCACTTCCTATAATTATTATAAATATCTCTAATTGAGATAATGACATTTATCACAAAATGTGATAAAGTGCATTTAAAACACCCATTTGTTGCGACACAGGATACAACAAAAAGTCTCTATGGAAATGCATAGAGACTTTTTGTTTATTATTTATTCAAAGCTAATAATAACGAATAAAAGACAAATCACCCAAATATCTATATTTTGGGTGATTTGTTTGCATTTTTTAAAACTTTTAGCGGATATAATTTCAGGATATTTTCCGTTTGCTTTGCTTATTTTATGCGGTCTTTATTTGTCTTTTAAGGGCAGGTTTTTTCAGTTTGGGAAATTCTTTGATTCCATTAAAATAACATTTAAAGCCTTTAGATGCAAAGAAAAAGGGAAGGGCGGAATTTCTTCCTTTCAGTCGGCTTGCACGGCGCTTTCTGCAACGGTTGGAACGGGCAACATTGCAGGGGTTGCAGGGGCTTTATCAATAGGCGGTGCGGGCGCGGTTTTTTGGATGTGGATTAGCGCATTTTTGGGTATGGCAATTAAATATGCCGAAATAAAGCTTGCCATTATTTACAGAGAAAACAACGGCAAATTTAAGGGCGGACCGATGTATTACATAAAAAACGGAATGCCAAGTGTTTTTAAGCCATTTTCGTTTATTTATGCTTTGGCTGCAATTCCCGCTGTTTTTTGTACGGGTAACATCACGCAAACAAATTCGGCCGTGCTATCGGTTGGAGAATCCCCTTTAATTCGTGTGATAATGGGTGTTATTTTTACGGTGCTTACCACTTTGGTTGTGTGGGGCGGAAGCAGCCGAATAGGTGCGGTTACCGAAAAAATAGTGCCGATAATGTCGGTTATTTACATTGTGCTTTCGTTTTGCATTATTTTAATGAACGGCAGCTATGTTCCTGTGGCCTTTGCAATGATATTAAAGGGGGCATTTGCACCCCGCGCTGTAACGGGCGGCGCGGTGGGCTCGGTGCTTGCGGTGATAATAACGGGAGCCTCTAGGGGCATTTTCTCAAACGAGGCCGGCCTTGGAAGCTCGGCGATGGCACACGCGGTGGCTTTTGATGCAAATAGCGAAACACAAGGGTTATTCGGAATATTCGAAGTGTTTTTGGACACGGTTGTTATTTGCACACTTACTGCATTGACAATTCTTTGCAGTGGAGTTAATATAGAATATGGCAGTATCGCATCGGCCGAGCTCGTTCAAGGAGCGATTTCGCTCTGCTTTGGAAGGGCCTCACATTATATGATAACGGTTATGATGTGCATCTTCGGTTTTTCAAGCGTTATCGGTTGGGCGTTTTACGGAAACCTTTGTTGGGGCTTTTTATTCGGATCAAAGGGTGAGAAAATTTTCATTGCAATTTATCCTTTTTTCTGCCTTTTAGGTGCGATATTAAACACTTCGGTTGTTTGGGATTTGGCTGAGTTTTTTAATGGGATAATGCTTTGTGTAAATTTGCCCGTTTTGATTTATTTATCGGGTGCAGTGTTAACAGAAAGGAAAGAAATCAATGATAGAAGCAAGACTAAAGAAAATAAGCGGTTTTTTGCAGCAAGGCGAAGCCTTACTTATAAACGATAATAACAACCGTTTTTATTTTAGCGGTTTTAATTCTTCGGCGGGCGTTGTTTTAATCACTAAAGATGAGCAGTATTTATTAGTCGATTTCAGATATTTTGAAAGAGCAAAGAACAATGTTTCTGCACTGAATGTGCGCTTGCTTGAAAAATATTATGCAAACATCAACGAATTGCTTCTGTTTCACAACATAAAAACCCTTTTTATTGAAACTGATAAGCTCACATTTTTGCAGGTGCAAAGGTTAAAAGAGAATATAGCGTGCGAGGTTTCAACCGATTCTTGCAAAAGTGAGAAAATAACCGAGCTCCGAAGCATTAAAGATAAATTTGAAATCGATTCAATTAAAAAGGCACAGGAAATCACTGATGCCGCTTATTCTCATATTTTAAACAGAATAAATGAGAATGTTACCGAGAGGGAAATCGCCCTCGATTTAGAGTTTTTTATGCGCAAAAACGGGAGTGAGGGTGTTGCCTTTGATACAATTGTTGTTTCAGGCAAAAATTCATCTTCACCGCACGGTGCTCCCACCGAAAAGCCCATTCAAAAAGGCGATTTTATTACGATGGATTTTGGTGCAAGAGTTAACGGATATTGCTCTGATATGACAAGAACGGTGGCGCTCGGCAATGTAACTGCACATCAAAGGGAAGTTTATGAAATCGTTTTAAAAGCGCAAACCGAGACTATGAATTATATTAAAGCGGGTGTTACCTGCAAATCGGTCGATAAAATCGCAAGGGATATTATATGTGATGCGGGTTACGGCGAATGCTTCGGCCACGGTCTTGGGCACAGCTTGGGACTCGAAATTCACGAAAATCCCGCCTGCAACACAAGGGATGATACTCTGCTTCAAAGCGGAATGATTATGACCGTTGAGCCCGGTATTTATATTGAGGGCAAGTTTGGTGTGAGAATTGAAAATATGGTGCTTATTGATGAAAATAAGTGCTTGAATTTGACTAAAAGTTTAAATTTATTAACAATTTTATAAAACTTTTAAAAAAGTCATTGAATTAAAAAGTGGAGTATGTTAAAATATGGCTATACGGGGGTATAGCTCAGCTGGGAGAGCGCTTGAATGGCATTCAAGAGGTCAGGGGTTCGAACCCCCTTATCTCCACCAATAAAACCGACTTGTGTAACACAAGTCGGTTTTATTTTTATGTTCCACTGTCAATTATTGCATCATATTCACGGGCAATTTGTGCCCAAGTTATAGGTCCCACTGAGCCCGAAACGGGAATTCCGAAAAGGCGCTGAAAGGTGGAAACTGCATTTTCGGTTTGTTCGCCGTAAAAGCCTGTTACAGAAACACTTGGAATGGCGTTTATGTTTTGCGATATGAGGGATAGGTAGGTTTGCAAATCTTCAACCGATTGATTTCTGATTCCGGGTGTTAAAAAATAACCGGGGTAAAGCTTAGCATTGTTGCCTTGATAGCCCGTGGGCAAGGAATTGACCGTTTCGGTGTAAATTCTTGAAATTGTGTTCCAGGTAGCAGAATCAACAATGCCTGTTACGGGTAAACCGTAGAACTCTTGAAAACGGCGAACGGCGGAAAGTGTATTTTCATCGAAAACCCCATCAATCCGTACAGGCTCAAGGTTGCTGTTAAAATAAGCCAATATGCTCAAATAATATTGCACCGTTCTCACGGGAATCCCCGTCATACCCTCTGACACAACGGTTGAAAAGGGGATAGAGGCTTCTTCTAAGGTTATGCCCTCTGTCGCTAATTCTGCAAGGCCTTTAACGCCGTTGTAGTACCTTTTAATTGTATACCAAGTAGATTTATCCACCTCGCCCGTTTGAGTTAGATTGAATATTTCTTGAAATTTTCTAACGGCAGCCTCTGTGTCAGAACCAAAAATGCCGTTGGAATTTTCTATTTTTGGTATTGCAGGGTAGTTTTGTGCAATTCGGTTTAATTGCACCTGAATGATTCTCACATTATTACCGGCATCGCCGAGGCTTAGCGGCACACCGGGATAGGACTCTGTTATATTGGCAACCGGCGCGTTTTCAACTATGCCGATATCTTCGCCATAATAATTTTGCAAAATGCCAAAGGGTGTGAAGCCTTGCTCTGCAAGGGAAACCGAGCCCCACTGTGAAAGGCCCTCACATTGTGAGGTTGTTCCGTTGCAAAAGGCGGTAAAAAGAGGCTGAACGCTTCCTTGTCTGATAACATAATCGTTGAAAATATCATCAACTATGTAGCTAATATTTTCGAAAATTTCGCGGTCTTTCACAAATGCCTGGTCGAATTGTGTTGTGTTTGTAATATCAAAATCGTATCCGCGTGATGGATACCATTCGGTGTAAATGCGGTTTAGCGCAAAGGATATAATTGCTAAAATGTTTGCTCTGAGGGCATTTTCAGGCCAAGTGGGATAAATTTCGCTTGAAGCCACATTTTTAATATAATCAGCAAAAGGCACAGTAACATTTTCTGCGTTTGAATCAGGCGCACCTAAATGGACTGTTATATTTTCGGGTATAACCGGAGTTAAAACTTCTGGCAAAAAATCACCTCATTTAAAGATTAAACTGTTGTGTTTCGTCAAAAATTTGCGGACCTTTGTTCACACCCGCCGTTTCCACTAAAAGCATATTTGAGCGCTGCAAGGATGTGGTATTGCTGAAGACGGGGATGTTTAGGTGGATGTTGCTCAGATAACCCTCGGCTTCAACCAGCATATTATAAAGGGCATAGGGCCTTGTGGTGTTTGCCGAGTCAAGAGAAAGC
Organism: Oscillospiraceae bacterium; assembly: GCA_015065685.1. Classification (GTDB taxonomy): domain Bacteria; phylum Bacillota; class Clostridia; order Oscillospirales; family Acutalibacteraceae; genus UBA737. The sequence goes on from SVPU01000004.1 coordinate 37,864, forward strand.
TGTTCTGAAGGTGTTTCGAGTGTGAAGGCGTCTGTTCTTCCGCTCTGGTCGGTGTAATCGGTAGCGATAACATTCATATTGTTATAGTCGCCCGTGAAAAGTGTTATCTTTGCGTTGCTTACTGGGTAAAGACTTCTAAGAGTTGTAACAATGGCTATTAATTTTCCGCTGTTTTCAGATGTGCCTTGTTCTTGGTTATTTATGGGTTCTGTCGTTTGAGTAATTTCTGCATTTGTTTGTTTTGCCAAGCGGCTAATTTTTAACATTTCCGCTTTATATCGTTCAATAATATTTTTATCCATTAAATCACCCTTTACAGTATATGAAACAGAAAAAAATGGGTGAAAAACTGTTAATTTATGTTGAAATACAGTGTAGCTTATTGTATAATTAAGTTAACAAAATTTTTGTTTGTGAGATGATGGTATGGTGCTTCTGAAAAATGACAGTTTAACTGTGGAAATTAGTGAAAAAGGTGCCGAAATCAGAAGGCTAACTTTTGACGGTAAAGACCGTTTTTGGTCTGGAGACCCAAAGGTTTGGGGTGGAGTGGCACCTGTGCTCTTTCCGATTTGCGGAGGACTTAAAGATAATAAGTTCACGGTAAATGGTAAGGAATATGAGCTTGTAAAGCATGGGTTTGCAAAGCTTATGGATTTTTCGGTTGAATCTGCAACAGATGGGGCGGTAACCTTCCTTTTAACCGAAACCGAAGAAACGCTTAAAAGCTATCCTTGGAATTTTGAATTCAGAGTAACCTATATTTTAAAAGATTCATCTTTAAAAATAGAATATGATGTTAAAAACACTTCGAATACAGTAATGTATACCGCGGTTGGCGGTCATGAGGGTTACGCTTGTGATGAGGGAATAGAAGATTACGATATTATCTTCGAAAAAGAAGAAACACTAAAAGCGCATCCCGTAATCGGAACGGTAATCGCAAGAGAATGTGAAACGGTATTGCTTGAAAGTAAAACCCTTCCGCTTTATGACAAATATTTTGATGTTGATGCACTTGTTTTTTCTGATATTAAATCAAGATTTTTAACTCTTCGCAACCGCAAAACAGGCGAAAAAGTGAGCGTTGAGTTTAACGGCTTTGATTACCTTCTTATCTGGACAAAACCCGGTGCTAAATATATTTGTATTGAACCGTGGACATGCTTGCCCGCATTTGTGGATGATAATTATGCCATTGAGGAAAAATTGGGAATGACCGCAATTTCACCCAATGAGCATTTTTATAAAGAACGTATTATTTATTTTTAGGGGGAAGATGTTATGATTATTAAACCTTGTGTATTTGCTGTTGAGGATACATATCAGATTATGGTTCTCTTCGAAAAATCCGCTTTAATGTGGGTTAAAATCGGCGACCAAGTATTTTATGATGAGGTTGCAGGCGTTATGCGTAGCGAAACCGACGTTCATAAAGTGGTGGTTCCAATGAAGCTGCTTGATGAAGCGAAGAGCTATACCGTTTGTTATAAAGAAACGGTTGAAAGAAAAACTTATAACCCCATTTTCAAAGATGAAGAAAGCGAGACCTTTGAGTTCCGTCCGCTCACAAACGAACATTTTAAAGCTTATCATATATGCGATGCTCATTATCTTGTTGATGTTGCTTCAAACACCGCAAAGGTTTACGGTGATATTGATGTTTTGATTATCAACGGCGACACACCCGACCATTTTGCCGAGAAAGAAAATCTAAAAAACATTTATAATATTGCTTTCCCAATAACAAACGGTAATATACCTGTTATCTATTCACGCGGAAACCACAATCTTCGAGGAAGATATGCAGAGTTTTTATCCGATTATGCACCAACATCAAAGGGTAAATACTACTATACCTTCCGCTTAGGTCCCGTTTGGGGTATTGTGCTTGATTGCGCGGAGGATAAAGAAGATGAATGCTATGAGTATGCAGGAACATGCTACTGCCAGAATTACCGCTTAGAACAAATTGATTTTATTAAAAATGTTATTGCCGACAAAGAAAATGAATATGCGGTTGACGGTGTTAAATACCGTGTTGTTATTTGTCACATTCCTTATGCTTTAGTTCCTTGGGATTTCGAAAAAGAAATTTATGACGAATGGAATAAATTAATTAATGAGAATGTAAAGCCTCAGATAATTATGAGCGCACACACTCACGAAAAGGGTATTGTGTTACCCGAAGATGACGGGCGACTTGTTTGTCCATTGGTAATAGGCGGAGAAATCAATTATAACAACAATTACTTTGTTGGTGCTGGTTTTGAGTTTGAGCCCGATAAAATAACCCTCACATTCACAGATAGATATAATCAGAAGTTCGATATTACAGAGTTTAAAATCTAAAAAAGTTTTTGCCAATGTGACTGAGGTCACATTGGCAATTTTTTAATTAAAACTATTGACATAGAAGAAAAGTATGGTATAATAAATAAAAACTGTCTCAAATGAGACAATCGAAAGGGTGATTACTGTTCTAAGGGATATATTTTTATTTAAAGGCTTAACTGATAGCGAAAAGCAAAAAATAATAAGCCAACTGCCTTCTGCCTCGTATTTTGAGAATGGAACAGTGATTTATTCTAATGAACACTTCCCAAATGCAATTGGGTTTATGATTAGCGGAAAAGCCTTTGCGGTTACTAATAATGATAACAAACTTTATATGCAAACCTTTGAAAAGGGTACTTGTTTCGGCGCAGCGGCAATTTTCAGCGGTGATAAAAAATATGTCAGCACTATTACTGCAAAAACCGATGCGGAGATAATTTTCATAACCGAGCAAAAACTCAAAGAAATGTTTCGCGAGTATCCTGTAACCGCTATTAATTATATTGCTTTTCTCACCGAGAAAATAAGATTTTTAAACAGAAAAGTAGGCTTGCTTTCTTGTTCTTCCGCTGAAGACACATTATTTAAATACCTCTCTTCTGTTACTGATAAGAGTGGTATTGCAAAACTTCCGAAAAGTATGACGTTACTTGCAAATATGTTGGCAATGGGTAGGGCAACACTCTATCGCGCCTTAGACAGTTTGGAAGCAAACGGTTATATTATAAAAGAAAATAATTTGATAAAGGTGATTAAAAATGAAAAAAATTCTTAGTTTATTATTGGTTCTTGTATTTGTGTTTACACTTGTTTCTTGTGGCACACCCACAAAGCTCGATGTGGATTGTAATGTTTATGCTATTAAGGGCCCCACAGGTGTTGGAATGGTGCCTTTGATGGAATTGGAAGATGATGATAATGCAAATCTTGATTATGATTTTGAATTGGTTGGTTCAAACGAAGAAATCATTGCAAAAATTGCCAACAAAGAGGCAGATATTGCCGCTGTGGCAACAAATTTGGCTTCTACGCTTTATAACAAAACAAACGGCGGAATTTCGGTGCTTGCAATCAACACTTTAGGCGTTCTTTCTGTTGTTGCGAAGGGTGAAGAGATTTCCACTATTTCGGACCTTAAGGGTAAAACAATTTATTCAACAGGTCAGGGCGCTAACCCCGAATATATAATCAATTATGTTTTAGAAAAGAACAACCTCAAAGCAGGAGAGGATGTTAAAATTGAGTTCGTTGCTCAACCAACTGAATTGGTTGCTAAAGTTGTTGGCAACGAAAAGGCTATTGTTGTAGCACCTCAGCCTGTGGCTACCGCTATTACTGTTAAGGATGAAGCCGCTAAAATTGTTATGGATATTAACGATGAATGGGATAAAATTTCAGATACCGATTTGGTTATGGGCTGCATCATTGCAAGAAAAGAATATATCGAGCAAAACCCCGATGCAATAAAGATTTTCCTTAAGGATTATGAGGCATCAATTAAATCTGTAAACGAAGACATTGACAACGCTGCAGCACTTTGCGAGGAATATGAAATTGTAACTCCTGCTGCTGTTGCTAAAAAGGCTATTCCGCACTGCAATATTGTTTATCAGGATGGTAAAGAGATGAAAGAAAACCTTTCGGCTTATCTTAATTTCCTTTATGAAAAATCAAATGCTAGCGTAGGCGGAAAATTGCCTGCCGATGATTTCTATTATGCAGAAAAGTAAAAAATTTTTGAAAAAGGTTGCCATATTTGCTCTTTGGGTTTTAATATGGCAACTAGCCTCCCTGATTATAAAACAGGAAATATTGTTGCCGTCTCCTTTAGAGACGCTTAAAGCCTTAACCACTTTATCGCGCACGGTGGATTTCTATGTTGCTGTTTTATTGTCCCTCTTAAGAATAATTTCCGGCTATGCTTTGGGAATTATTGTGGGTATAATAGGGGCGGTTTTATCTTACCGTTTTATGTGGTTTAAAGCGTTTTTCTCGCCGATACTTAAAATAATCAAGGCGGTTCCCGTGGCATCATTTATAATCCTAGCGCTTGTTTGGTTTAAATCCTCCACATTGCCGATTTTTATTTCTTTTCTAATGGTGCTTCCAATGGTTTGGTCAAGTGTGGAAAGTGGTCTTTTAAATATTGATAAAAAATATTTAGAACTCGCAAGGATTTATAATTTGAGTGCTTTTAAAACCTTTTTTGAGATAAAGCTTCCGTTTATAATGCCATCGTTTATTTCAACGGCTCTCACAGCGCTCGGGTTTGCTTGGAAATCGGGAATAGCTGCAGAGGTTATCTGCAGACCCGAAAACTCTTTAGGCAATATGCTGCAGTCGGCAAAGCTTTATATTTCCACACCCGATGTTTTTGCAATAACTGCCGTTGTGGCACTGCTTTCAATACTACTCGAAATGCTGATAGGCAGAGTTGTCAGGGGGTATACAAATGATAAATATTAAAAACATTTCATTTTCATATCCCGATAAAAAGGTCATCGAGAATTTTTCTTTAGATATTAAAGAAAATGACCGAATCTGTCTTTTTGGTGAGAGCGGTTGCGGCAAAACCACGCTACTAAGACTGATTCTAGGGCTTGAAAAAGCAGAGCAGGGCAAAATCGCGACAAATGGGGAGTTAAGGCCCTCGGTTGTTTTTCAAGAAAACCGCTTATTGCCGTTTAAAACCTGTCTCGAAAATCTCACCCTTTTAAATTCCAACACAGAAAATGCGCTTTTTCATTTAAAGGAGTTGGGAATTGAATCGGTGGCAAATCTAAAACCAAACGAGTTATCGGGCGGAATGAAGCGCAGACTCGCCATTGCAAGAGCGCTTAATGCTGATTTTGATTTTCTTGTGCTGGATGAGCCCTTCACAGGCCTTGATGAAACAAACCTTGAAATCACAGCAAATCACATTTTAAAAACAGCAGGTAACAGACCTATAATTCTTGTAACTCATTCTTTAAAAGAAGCCGAGCTTTTAAATGCAAGAATTGTTAATATGTAAATAATATTTAAAGCAAAATTGACTGTATAGCAGAAATGTTATGCGGTCAATTTTTATAATTATTATATAATTTTGAAAAAAATAAAGTTTTATGATATAATTTTTATAAGGAATTTTAAAACTTTTAGTTGTATAATAAGTGAAAGGGTTCGGACGTGAGCCTTAAAGTCAGGAGGAAATCCTATGGATAACGGTGCAAGTAGCTACCGCCGTTTCCTTAATGGTGATGAGAGTGCCTTTGACGAAATAATGAAAGAGTTGTTCGATAACCTCGTATTCTTCATTGACCGTTATGTGCATGACATCCACGCAGCCGAAGATATTGCCATTGATGCCTTTTCGGATCTGGTGGTTAATAAGCATCGGTACAATTTCAAGGTAACACTTAAAACATATTTGTTTATGCTCGGTCGCAGCCGTGCTCTTAATTACATAAAACACCGCAAGGTAATAAATTTTGTAGAGCTTACGGAAGCAGATAATATATCTGCCGAGCAAGAAACACTTGAAGAAATCATCCTTGCAGATGAGAGAAAGCGTGTGGTAAATAACGCTTTGAACTCCTTGACGGATGATATGCGTGTTGTTGTACACTTAATCTATTTTGAAGACTTGTCCTATGATGAGGCAGCTAAGGTTATGAAGAAGAATCGCAAACAAGTAGACAACCTTTTATATCGTGCAAAAGGCGAACTTCGCATCATTCTTGGGAAGGATGGTGAGCTGTTATTATGAGAAATTTTGATGAAAGAAAAGCGGAGATATTCCGCAGAAGCGAAAAAAGAATAAAAGAACGCAAAAGAAACCGCAACCGCATCCTTGCCTTGTGTGTTCCGCTATGTCTTTGCATTGCAATTTTGTCTGTAATATATCTTTCCGATATGATGATTTCATCTGATAAAAGCAATGCTGCTGAGGATATGAATATGGCAGGTGGTGTAGAAAATTCATCAGGATTTATCTATACTTCATTTGAAATCACAAGCACTAAAACAGCAAAGAGCGATACTGATAAACAGAACATTGAAAATATCTATAACATCATCCAATCAGCATTCACGGTTAACGATTATAGTGATGATGCCGAACAGGAAACAACAACGGATAAAAGTGAATTTCCTCAAGAACAGAAACCGTCAACACAAAAAGGAGAAGGCGTACTTAAAGATGAAGAAAATTACTCCACAGGTCTAGTTGAATCTTTTAGTAAAGGAGTAGCATATACCCTTACCTTTACTGCTGATAACGGACAAAAAATAGTATACACCTTATGCGATAACATCCTAACAAACGAAGCGACAAAAGAAAGTGTATTTGTTACCGAAGACCAATTAAAAGACTTATATACCAAGGTCTTCACGTAACCTACGGAAAGGAGTAATCAAAATGAAGAAAACTCGAATTGCAATAATCATAGTAGCAATTTTACTCTTAATTCTTTTGATTCCTATTCCATCCGGCACAGCAGATGACGGCGGTTCAAGAGAGTTTACAGCATTAACATATAAAATTATCAAATGGAATCATATTGTGGATGCCGATGAAACCTATACAGATACAGACTTCTATCTGTTGCCCGACAATTTCAAAAGTATGAGTGAATTGTGGTATGATAAAACCTTGGATTTAGGAACTGGTCAATCCACCGATACTAATTCGTCAACAGCCGAAACAGACCATACACATCAACCTGCAAAGGAAGAACAGACTGTGTCTGATCCTTTCGTTGGTTACTGCGGGAATACACAAACTACCATATATTTTGAGGATAATAAAAGCTACACTTTTATGTCAGGCAACTCTGTCACCGTGACGGATATACTGTTAAATCTCGATTATGACACCAAGAAGCTTTGTAAGTGTTTACCCGAATACAAGGTTGATACCGAATTCGGTTTAGGATATGGCATAAATCTCACCGAGGGCTATGCACGATATGATAAAGGTCAGGCAGAGTTAACACAGGAACAAATTGATAAACTAAAGGAAATAATTCTGTGGGCAAAGAACGAAGCTGGACTTGGTTTTGCAAGTGGAAAGTATCCAAACTACTCTTTTTCACTTACATGGGGTACCTACGGTATCAGTTCATATGATAGTAAGACTGGAACGCTGATAAAAACTAAGGATGCTACGAATCCAAAGGATTATACAACTAATCTCAAACTCACCGAACAGCAGTATTCAGCAATATGGAAACTAATTAAAAGTTTAGATATTGACTCCTATCCCGACAAATATAATCCTCACAAAAACGGTGTATCTATTCCGTATATGACACTGATTCTATCAGTAAAGTCAGACGATATTGATAAGACAGTTACGGTTGAAGAAACAATACTATCTTACGATGCAAACAATAAAAAAGGTCAAAAATTCCTTGATGTTTGTAAAGGTATAGAAGAAATATTGACCGAAACAAGCGAATGGAAATCACTCCCTGAATACGAATTTTTATATGATTAGGAGGTGCTTCTATGAAGAAGAAAATATGGATACCGATATTAGTGGTTATCTTAGCAATTCTTTTTGTGCCGATCCCATCAGGTGCATACAAGGACGGCGGCACAAGAGAATACTCAGCACTCACATATAAGATTGTAGACTGGAATCGTTTGACCGGCGACTCCACATACGATGAAACAAAGGTGTATTTTTTCCCGTATAACTTCAAATCAATTGGCGATCTTTGGTATTATGAAGAAGACAAAGTTGAATTTGGGTTTAATGCCACCATTTTAGAGATTAACGGGAACTCCGTAATCGTTGAACCGCATGAAGACGAACCGGAAAGAAGTAGTGCTTCTCAAATATCCTTTGGAATATCTGAACTTCCCAATATTGATGCTAAGGTCGGTGACTTTGTAAAAGTCATTTATACAGGCGGCATTATGGAATCGTATCCAGCACAGATCAAAGCGGTTAATTGGGAAAAAGCGAAAGATGTGCGAAGCGCCGCATACACAGAGCAATGGGTAGAAAAAACTGATGAAAATAAATGGACTGGCAACTATGAATTATTCTCAGACATAAGAATAACCGAGATATATTCAAATTGCTTCTTCGCAAGAACAGTAATCCCATTTCCTTATGAAATTAAACTTAACGGTAAAATATCTGATGAATGGTGTGTGGGTGATCAAGTAATCTGTACTTACGAAAACACCTACTATGACGAAGAAACCCACAGAGTTGAAGCAGACTTTACAGACATTGAGGTCAGTACTTTCCAACTTGAAGAAGGAAAAGCATACAAACCTGTAATATATCTCTACCCCGAAGAAGAAACAGAGGTATCCGTTAAGCTCGACCTTAACGGAAAACTAACCTGCACATATCCCGAATATAAAGACGGTTGGAAAGTAACTGCGGCACCGGATGGAACACTCACCGATGCAAACGGTCAGATCTATAACTATCTGTATTGGGAGGGCGAAACAAATACTAACTACGACCTCTCAAAAGGCTTCTGTGTTAAGGGTAAGGATACAGCAAAATTCCTTGAAGATGCACTTGAAAAGCTCGGCCTTACGCGTCGTGAAGCAAATGAATTTATAGTTTATTGGCTACCTTTAATGCAAGATAATCCGTATAACATAATCTCTTTCCAAACGGATATCTATACCGATGCAGCAAAGTTAAGCATCAATCCTTATCCCGACACATTAATTCGTGTATTTATGACATATCAGTCGGAAGATAAATATGTAGACCTTCCCGAACAGCAACTTTCCACTCCCGAAAGAAACGGATTTACAGTTGTTGAATGGGGTGGCACAGAAATAAAATAAATTCTTATAAAATGTAAAAAACGCTGTCTTATTTCCATAAGACAGCGTTTTTATTGAAATTTATGTAAAACTTTTTGCGGTAGTGGAGTTTGCGATACAAACCCATGAGTTACCGGGGTTTACTGTTAAAGGCGTTCCGTCTTCTAAGGTGAAAGTAAAGCCGTTTGATGCAGCGCCCTTGCTCCATTTTATAGGTGTATATGTTCCGTTAACACAGTAGTAACCACTGCCTGATTGCAGGAGGACATCCTTGTGTCCCTTTCCGTCCACACAGCCGGGGTAATTTCTGATGGTTGTGTTAAGCACAAAAACATTCTTGAATGCAACGGTTTCGCCTGTGTAATAATCCTTGCGCTCTGCAGTGCCGAAGAAACGGTTATATTTACCGGTTGCAGCATCATATTGGAATACGGTTCTGTAAGAATTGGAGAATGTAACACTAACTGTGTTTGCAACATCTACAAAAGAAACGGGAGCATCTTCAGCGGCAAATGTTTGCCAAGGCTTAACGTTTGTGTTTTCGGTTTTAATTCCGTTTGCTTTAGCCACATCCCAAAGACCCTGGCCGTAAGCATATAATGTGTGCTCACTTGCGAGTCCGTTTTTAATTCTCACGCCGCTTGCATTATTGGTTGACACAACCACGCGGTTAACATCATTAAGGTGTTTTCCTGCGTGAATACTGTCCTGCCCGTGATGAACATAAATTGCGTTGTGGCCCATAGCAAGATCGATAAATGCATATCTCGCCGAACGGATTGTGCCGATTTTCTCGGTTTTTGTTGTGTCCTGATAAAGCGCAACAAGGCGGGTGATTCCACCCTCAACCTCGGTTTCATAAACAATGTCAGCATCGTTAAGACCTGTTTGAACAGGCTGTGCCACTGAAATATTATTAATTGTTATTGCAAAGGGTCTGTTATTTAATTTTTCAGGCTCTAAATCCTCCACACCGGTGAGTGGGTTAACCGCAAACTCGGGCTCTGGGGGAACTGTTACTTCGGGTATTGAAGGCTCATCTCCACGGTCAACATCAAGATTATTGGAATTGTTACATCCCACACTCAAACATAGAACCAAGCATAAAAATAAGGGTAAAATTCTTTTTAACATATGAAAACTGCCTCCAAGCAACAAAGTATTAATATTATATTAATAGTATATTACAAACTTTTACATTTTTCAATAGAAAAACTGTTTTTGAGACAATTTTCCAAGCATTTCACCGCCGAATCGATTTCTTCGGTTTTAATACCTGCAAAACAAAGGCGAATGGCACCCTTTTTATTGGTTGGCATAACTCTGATTTTGCTTTTAAGCGCTGCTTTGCAAATTTCTTCACTCTCTGCAGCAATATTTGTTTTTAATTCCAAAATAAGTGAGGATTCGTATAAGGTGGCCGATTTAAAGCAACTTAAATTTTCCTTGAGTGAATTATATAAAAGCTGACTTTTTGAATAATAAAGACGTCTTAGTCTTCTGAGGTGTTTTTCAAGCGCACCGCTTTTTATATATTCCATCAGTGCTAACTGTTCAATTTTTCCGCAGGTCTGATTATAGTCGCCATACCTTTTACGGAATCTCTCAGTGAGAAAGGGGGGCAGAACCATATAAGCAATTCTAACGCTTGGCAGCAGGAGCTTTGAAAAACTTCCGATATAAACCGTTTTTTCAGGGAATTTACCCTGAAAAGCGGGCACAGTTCTTGCGGTATATCTGAGTTCGCCGTTGTAATCATCTTCAATGACAAAGCGTTCAGATTTTCCATTGGCCCAGGTCATCAGCTCGTTACGCCTTTTAGCAAGTGTGTTAACGCTGAATTTTGAGAGGGAAGAGGGTTGCAAAAAAACAGCGTTTATATCGTTTTCGATTTTATTGGTTATAACCCCGTTTGCATCACTTGGCAAAAGGCGGGAATTAACGCGGTAATCACTGAAAATGGCTTCTGCTTTTTTAAAGCTTTCATTTTCAAAGCCAACCGATATGTTTTTTTCTGTAATTGAGCAAAGAATACTAAGCAATGGACTTATACCCGCGCCGATAATAATATTCTCTGCAGAGGTTTTAACCCCGCGCGCTTTATATGAATATGTAGCCAAGGCCTCACGCAGACCAATTTCGCCTTGGGAATCACCGTAAGAAGTGAGCTCACCAGAATCGTGAAGCACAGAGCGGATTATCTTTTTCCAAAGCTCTGTGTCGGCGGCGGCGGTATCTATTTTTCGGCTTGAAAAATCAAAAATTATTTCTGCTGATTGGTCGGGGGAATTTTGGTTTTTTAAATAAACCTTTTTATAGTTTGTTATAAAATATCCTTTTTGAGGAAAACTTTCAGCGATACCTTCAATGCAAAGTCGGGTATAAGCGTTTTCAATAGTTGTTCTGCTAACACCCAAAAGCTTAGCAGCCTCTCTGATGCTTGGCAATTTTTCACCGCTTTTAATTGCACCTTGATAAACAGCATCTCTTATCTTTTGATATATATTATTATAAAAATTACCGTTTTCCTTAAAATCCAAGTTTGCGAAGTCAAGAAGCATAAAAAACTGTCCTTTCAAAAATAATTAAAATTGGCTATTTTAAAGTGGACACTTAGTTTGTATAATAATACCATATCAGAAAAAAATTTGCAAGAGGGGATTCGTTTTATGCAAAAAAATATCACCAACAAAAAAAGAATTCTAAATATAACATTCATTGCTTTGTTTGCGGCGCTTTGTTATATTGCATTAATCGTGTTTTTCTTTCCGTTTGCGCAGATGTATATTCACTTCGGCAATCTGATTGTTGTAACCGCTGCTCTTTTAATCGGCGGATGGCAAGGCGGACTTGCGGGCGCTATCGGCATGGGACTTTATGATTTGTTAAACGGCCACGCTGATTCGGTACCGAAAACATTCTTGCTTAAATTTTTAATCGGGCTTACGGTTGGTATAGTTTTCACATTACTAAAGAAAAGAAATAAATTTCCGACACTTCCGATGCTTGTTTCGGGAATTGTTTCTCTGCTGATTGCGACAGGTCTTGTTATACATACTTTCATACAGAACCACGCTTTTGTCGGCAAGAGTGCTGTTTTAGTTCCTATTTTCGCAGTGATTGGAATTTTATGTATTGTTTTTGCTTTTGAGGGAATAAAACTGTCTCACTCCTATGCTTCGGCAACCGTTGCCGCGGTTTGCGGAATGCTTGTTAACATCGTGGGTGAAACCGCTTGGAAAACAGTGCAGTTTAATTTGGCGGGCTCTAATTTATCCGCCGCGTTTATGGGTGCTGTTTTTGCACAAGGCTCAACCCTTATAAATGCAGGCCTTGCAATAATCGGCGGCGTGGCACTATATTTTGCGCTCGAAAAACCGTTTAAGAAAATGTATAAATAGAAAAAACGCAGTTCAAAATGAACTGCGTTTTTTAATTGCACTGAAATACCATAAATTAAAACAAAGAATCTCTTGATTTGTTTTCAAATGATTTTCGGTATTCTTTTGGGGTTATACCGGTCCGTTCTTTGAAAACTTTTATAAAATATGAAACATCTATAAAACCTAAAAGGTCTGATATTTCACAAATGGAAAGGTCGTTATTTTTCAAATAACTTTTTGCTTTGCAAATTTTGTTGTTGTTTCTGTATTCAGTGGGCGAAATACCGGAATATTCTTTGAAAAGTTTTCTGAAATAAACTTCACTGACATTACAAAGTTTTGCAATTTCATTAATTTTAAGCCTTTGTTCTTCATTCTGCTCTAAATAAATAATTCCTTTTGAAATATTGCGGTATTTATCAAAATTATCCTTGTGAAAATATTCGCTTATTCTAAACAAAATTTCATACATAATTGACTTTATTTTACTGTGACATATAATATTTGCTTCGCCGTATTTGGTTATGCTTTCAAAAAGTGAACTATAGTTAATGTTATCCGCATTGAAAACTTCAATACTATTGTTTAATACAAAGGGTTGATTTTCTTTATCATAAAGCAGAAAATTTATTCCCAGTGTACAGGAATTATCGTTTTCGAAATCATAAAACTCAACTATGTATTCAGAATTAACAGGAGTATAAATCATACTTCCGTCAGGAACATTGATTTGCTCGCCGTTTTTTAAGGTGTATTTAGCCTTGCATCCACTGAGGTAAATCAGTATATTACAGGTTTTAGGATTTCCGATACAATTGAAATAATCAATTCTGGTGGGCAAATATTTTAAAACGTTGATAACATTTACCGAAAAGTCATAATCATATATTTGTGCTATTTCGATTTTTTTCATTTTTTAAAGTCCTGTCTCTATATTCAACTATTATATTTACAATTATACTGTAGAATAAATAATTTTACAACTAAAAATATTTGTTTCGAAAAATTATGTTTATATATCATTATATTATAACTTTTTTTTGTAGTTTTTGATATAATTAAAATTAAAAAGGAGGCATTTGAAATGCAAAATTGGAAAGTTATTTATTCTTGTTATGAAGGTGCTGAAAAAAGAGCGGTTGAATTAATATACGGCGAACTCGGCGAATATGTTTTGAGAGATAGCGGTATATATTCATTTCGTTCATTGGCTTGTGTTGATGAAAACTCTTACCAAGATTCTAATGCTGTAGTTTTGGGTACGTACGATAAAAATTCCGTTTTACAAAAGTTTTTTAAGCGTGAAGAAATTAAAGAAAAAGGTTATGCTGTTAAAGTTATAGATAATCCGTATAACAATGATTACAAATTGGCTTTACTGTGCGGGGATTCTTCTGCCGAGGTCTTTTATGCTGCGGTGGATTTTGTTGATGATTATTTTGCGAAAGCCACTCCTTTTTTTGATGGTATTCACCTCAAAAACGAACTGTTTACACATAAACTTCCGGATTATTATATTTCAACCTCACCTTCTTTTAAAACAAGAAGTGTGTTCACTTGGGGTCATCCAATAAACGATTATGAAGAATATTTTGCTAATTTGGCGAGATTAAAACTAAACCAAGTTATTATTTGGAATGATTATTTACCTATTAATGCAGACGATATTGTTGATTGCGCACATTCTTACGGTATTGAAGTTTTGTGGGGATTTGCATGGGGCTGGGGTTTCAACTGCAAAGAAACCGATATAACCGATTTGAATGCTCTTAAAAATTCAATTTTAGAAGAATATAACAAAGTTTATAAAAATGTTAAGGGCGACGGAATATATTTCCAGTCCTTCACTGAATTATCGGATGATACAATAAACGGTGTGAGAATCTCGCAAGCCGTAACCGAGTTAGTTAATATGACTGCCGATGAAATTCTAAGAGAAAATCCTCAATTACATATTCAGTTTGGTCTACATGCAACATCAGTTTGCAAGCATATGAACGATATTGCAAATGTAGACAGCCGTGTTGAAATTGTGTGGGAAAATTGTGGTAAATTCCCGTATAATGCGCCGCTGATTGGTGATTACGATTTTGATTCATTGGAAGATTTTAAATCTCAGCATAATTTTACAGATGAAATCCTAGATTTAAGAGATAGCGGAGACGTTGGCATTGTTTATAAATGTATGCTCACAATGGATTGGTCAAGGGGTCGTGTAACTCATCAGCCCAATAATTATGTCATGGGCAAAATGAACAGAAAAACCATGGAGCAAGATATAAAACTCATAAATGAAATTTGGCGTTTTTATACTGTGGAATGGATTGAAAACGGTGAGTATGCTTATGAGTTGACAAAGCACATTAAAGAGAAAACAAATGGTAAAGCAAATATGTGTTTAGCAGGTATGTTCTCAGGTGGGATTTGGTATCCAACCGCTTTGAATGCGCAAATGTTCTGGAATTGTGATGAAGATTTTAAAGATGTGCGCAGAAAAGTGATTAATCGTAGTTGGGTTAAGTTTTAAAGGTAAATAAGTAACAGGTAAAGAGTAAAACCCCAAGAACGCTATGTTCTTGGGGTTTTTGGCTACGGGGGCTGGGTACTCTGCGCTATGGATTTTTCGAACACTGCGAGTGTTACCGAAAAAATCTCACTGCTTGAGACTTCGCAGACTCAAAACCTGACGCGGTTTTTATGCTGCTTCGATGAACCTACAGTTCTCATCCTGTACAATTAAACCAAAAAATAAAACCGGCCAAAAGGTCGGTTTTATTTTTTGGCTGGGGTGGCAGGATTCGAACCTACGAATGCAGCAGTCAAAGTGCTGTGTCTTACCGCTTGACGACACCCCAATATTGAATTTTGTTTTTATGAATCCTGCCACGGTGGCAGGGTACTCTGCGCTGTGGCTTTTTTCGAACACTGCGAGTGTTACCGAAAAAATCTCACTGCTCGAGACTTCGCAGTCTCAAAAACCTGACGCGGTTTTTTCGTCGCTTCGACGAACCTACGAATGCAGCAGGGCACAAGTGCTGTGTCTTACCGCTTGACGACACCCCAATGTGTCATAATATTAAATTTAGATAAAGGCTTTGGACGAGTTTTCGCCAAAGCCTTTTTGCTGTGGGGTGGAAGATGGGACTCGAACCCACGGTCTCCAGTGCCACAAACTGGCGCTTTAACCAACTAAGCTACATCCACCATACGAACAAGATACATTATATCACAAAAAGGCATTTTGTCAATAAAAAAATTGAAATTAAAGCAAAAAATCTTGCGGTTCGAAGTTATTTTCAATTTTAATCTTCTTTGGCTCTCTTTTGAGGGGGTCATAGGTATAATGTCGGCACGAGTCTTGCTTTTCAACAATTCCGTGTTTTTTGCACAGAACCTCATTAGCATACTCCGATGCAGTTCCGTGCACACAGTATTCGCAGTGGCGAGATAGTTTTTTATTAAACAGTTTTTTAGCCATTTTCTTTCTCCGATTAAGAATTTATTACTTATATCATACCATATCACAAAGTAATTTTCCAATACTTTTTTCTTTTTTTAATGAAAGAATAAAAACGAGGCACATTATAACCATTGAAATCGTAACCGAGGGGGTTGAATGAAGATATGAAAACGAGAAAACCTTGCCATTCGAAAGGGTGGGAACGGTTATGTGGAAAATTTTTAGTTGAATGTATGTTATTAAACTGCTTATTAAACCGTGGATTATTCTGCACAAAATAAACTGTGTATAGTTCACCTTGATTTCCTTGGCAGAGGAGAAAATCTGACACCACACACTTATTCCGCCAAAGCCCAAAAGAAACGAGATAAAATATAGGTTGTTCGACCGATTAACAGCATTTGTGATTTCTAAAAAGTAAACCAGTGAATTTAAAAATGGGATTTCAGCCGCGAAACTGTCGAGATATGCGGTAACGCAAAAGAAAAATATCACAAAAGCGCAAATTGAAATCATAGAAGCGGCGGCATCTGAAACCGAAAGTGTAAAACTGTCGGCAATGTTGTAACTAATGGTTTTAACTCTTTTTTCATTTTCCTCACACTTGTTGAAAAAACGAAAAAACATGGCAATAAGTAAAGATGACAGGATATGGCTTACAAAAAGAATATTCCCTAAAATTTTAGCACCTAAAATAGCATTTCCAATCGCGCCGATTATAAAAGCGGGTCCTGCGTTAACACAGTAATTAAGCATAATTTTGGCCTTGCGCGGTGAGATACTACTGTTTTTAACCGCTTCATTTATAAGTTTTGCGCCTATAGGGTAACCTCCCACAAAGGACATAAACATAACAAAAAACTCGTTAGCATTAAGACCTAAAATAAATTGTGTTAGTCGGTTTAAGAAACTTAACTTATCTGCAAGACCGATTTTAAGCAGGAAGATAACTAAAACAGTAAAAGGAAAAAGTGAGGGGATAACAACCCTTCCGCAAAGCAAAATCCCTTCGGTAACCCCCGCTTTGCAAACTTGGGGGTTTAAAATAATCATAACAATAAATGCCAAAACCAAGCAAATCGGCAAAATTTTAGTTATTCTTTTAAAACGCATAACATCAATTCCTAAAGGTTAATTGTTAATATATATGCTTTTGTGAATTATTATAATGATTGTTTCATAAAATTAAAGCGGAATGGAGTTGTGTGTGTTGGCAAAGAAACTTAAAATTGAAAGACAAAAGAAAAAGGTTAAATGGAATCTTTTTTCAAATCTCGATGAGGTTTTCGATAATGATTTGTTGGGCAAAACCTATACCGAAATTTTTTCAAACAAAAAGCTTAATATAGACGGTTGTGTTAAGGTTAACGAGTATACCGATACATACATAAAATTGAAATTGCAAAGGGGAAATTTAATTATTTGCGGAAGTGAAATGCAAATTGTGTTTTTTGAAAATAATCTCATAACCGTTAAAGGAGAACTTTCTTCAATTGAATTTTGTGTTTAGGTGAGTTTAATGCTTTCAATTTTTAGATTTTTAAGAGGATATTTAACTGTTCTGTTTTATGGCGAATATGTGGAGAGAATATTTAATTTCACGGCAAAAAACAGAATTTCCATTTGGAATTCCCGCCTTAAAAAAGAGGGGATTGAATGTGAAATTTTAGTTTCCGGTTTTAGAAAACTCCCAGAAATAATTAAGGGTAGCGGTATAAAGGTTCATATAATACACAAAAAGGGTTTGCCTTTCAAGATTGAACGCTATAAAAAAAGAATTGGTATTGTTTTAGGGCTTATATTTTTTATTTTGTTTATCGAGGTGATGTCGGGCTTTGTTTGGTCGGTTGAAATTGTTGGCAACAAAAGGGTGGAAACCGAAAAAATTTCTTATGCATTAGAGCAAATCGGAATTAAAGAGGGTATCAGGGCATCCTCAATCAATCCTAAAATAAACCGCGAAAAGCTGTTACTCGAGGTCGAGGGGCTTGCTTGGGCTTCCATCAATGTGGAGGGTAGTAAAATAATAGTTAATGTTACCGAAACAAAAGAAAAGGAAAAAGATAACAGTACCGCAGGTAACATAAAAGCAGATTCTGACGGCATTATCGAAAGAATTGATGTTACAGTTGGCAATTGCTTGGTAAAGGTGGGGGATACCGTTAAAAAAGGTGATGTTTTAGTGTCGGGCGTTATGGAAAACGCAAGTGAAACAAGGTTTGTAAGAGCAACGGGCGAAATTTTTGCTAAAACGAGCGAGACTCTGACATTTGAAGAACCTTTTGATAAAACACTCAAAACAGAAAATGGAAATAAAAAAGAAAAGTGTGTTTTAGAAATTTTTACCGTGAAAATACCGCTGTTTTTAGGCTCGGAAATAAAGCCTTATAATTCGGAAACAGAAATTAAAAATCTTGTGCTTTTAGGTGAAAATTTACCCATAAGATTATATAAACGAGAGTTTCGCTTTGTGGATGAAATAAGGGTTAAAAATAACCAGGAAAGGGTTTATGAAATACTCGAAAAAAGACTTGATGAAAAGCTTCAAAAGGAATATGAAAGCGGATATGAAATCACCGATAAACAATTTATAAATGAGGGAGATAGGATTGTGTTGAATGCGGTGGTTTCATCTAAGAAAGACATTGCTCTCTACGAGCCCTTGTTAATATCGAACAAAGAATAACGCTTTTACTAAAAAGATTGGCTTTTTCGCGTTTCTATTGTTAAAAATTAACCTTGATTTTGCATATAAAATGTTATACAATATAGAGTAATAATTATATTGGAGGAATATAAAATGTTAGTTTCAGCAAAAGAAATGCTTAACAAAGCAAAAGCAGGTAAATATGCGGTTGGTCAGTTCAATATAAACAACCTTGAATGGACCAAAGCAATTCTTCAAACTGCAGAAGAGCTTAAGTCTCCTGTTATTCTCGGTGTTTCAGAGGGCGCAGGAAAATATATGTGCGGTTACACCACAATAGTTGGTATGGTTAACGGCATGATTAACGAGCTCGGTATTACTGTTCCAGTGGCTCTTCATCTTGACCACGGCAGTTATGACGGTGCTATGAAATGTATCGAAGCAGGCTTTTCTTCTGTTATGTTTGATGGTTCACATTACCCGATTGAAGAAAACATTGCAAAAACCAAGGAATTGGTTGCTATCTGCGAAGAAAAAGGTTTATCTCTCGAGGCAGAGGTTGGTGCTATCGGCGGCGAAGAAGACGGTGTTGTAGGCAGCGGTGAGGTTGCAGACCCCAACGAGTGCAAAATGATTGCAGACCTCGGCGTTACAATGCTCGCAGCAGGTATTGGTAACATTCACGGCAAATACCCTGCAAATTGGGCAGGCCTTAGCTTTGATACACTTGATGATATTCAAAAGCTCACAGGCGATATGCCTTTGGTTCTTCACGGCGGAACAGGCATCCCTGCTGATATGATTAAAAAAGCAATCTCCCTAGGCGTTTCTAAAATTAATGTTAACACTGAATGTCAGTTGGCATTTGCTGAAGCTACACGTAAATATATAGAAGCCGGAAAAGACCTTGAAGGAAAAGGCTTTGACCCCAGAAAGCTTTTGGCTGACGGTGTTTCTGCCATTAAAGCAACAGTTAAGGAAAAGATGGAACTCTTCGGTTCTGTTGGCAAGGCTTAATTCCCATTATCGAGAGGACTTAAAATATGGCTTATTACTTTAATGAAATGTCTCACACCTTTAATGAATATTTGCTTGTTCCGGGTTATTCTTCTTCCGAATGTGTTCCGGCAAATGTCAGCCTTAAAACACCTCTTGTTAAGTTCAAGAAAGGCGAAGAGCCTGCAATTACAATGAACATTCCCATGACCTCTGCTATAATGCAGTCGGTTTCGGGAGAGCGTTTGGCAGTAGCTCTCGCACGTGAAGGCGGCGTTTCGTTTATCTATGGTTCGCAGTCTATCGAAGATGAGGCGGCAATGGTAGCACGCGCTAAATCCTACAAAGCGGGTTTTGTTGTCAGTGCATCTAATGTTACTCCCGAAAACACTTTGGCAGATATATTAGAATTAAAGGCTAAAAATGGATTTTCAACTGTAGCGGTTACTTCTGATGGCTCTTCAAGTGGCAAGCTTTTGGGTATTGTAACAGGTCGCGATTACAGAGTTAGCCGAATGTCTACCGATATTAAGGTTAAGGAGTTTATGACTCCGTTTGAAAAGCTTGTTGTGGCAAATGAAAACACAACCTTAAAGCAAGCTAATGATATTATTTGGGATAATAAACTTAATTCTTTGCCCATTATTGATAAGAATCAGAATCTTAAATATTTTGTTTTTCGCAAGGATTACGATGCTCACAAAGAAAACCCAAATGAGTTGCTCGATAAGGAAAAGCGCTATATAGTTGGTGCGGGTATTAACACGCGCGACTATGAACAGCGTGTTCCTGCTCTTGTTAATGCGGGTGCAGATGTTCTTTGCATTGATTCTTCTGAAGGCTTTAGCGAGTGGCAGTCGAGAACAATCAGCTTTATCCGCGAGAAATACGGTGATGCAGTAAAGGTTGGCGCAGGTAATGTTGTTGACCGCGAGGGATTTTTATTCCTCGCAAAAGCAGGTGCTGACTTTGTTAAGGTTGGTATCGGCGGAGGCTCTATCTGTATTACCCGTGAAACAAAGGGTATCGGCAGAGGACAGGCCACCGCACTTATTGATGTTTGTGCTGCAAGAGATGAGTATTTTGAAGAAACAGGTATTTATGTTCCCGTTTGTTCAGATGGCGGTATCGTTCACGACCATCATATGACCCTGGCTCTTGCTATGGGAGCTGATTTTATGATGCTCGGCCGTTATTTTGCTCGTTTTGATGAGAGTCCCACAAATAAGATTTCCATCGGCGGAAATTATTATAAAGAATATTGGGGCGAAGGCTCTAACAGAGCTCGTAACTGGCAGCGTTATGACTTGGGCGGAGATAAGAAGCTCTCATTCGAAGAGGGTGTTGATTCTTATGTTCCGTATGCGGGCACTTTGAAAGACAATGTTAACCTTTCACTCAGCAAGGTTAAATCAACAATGTGCAACTGCGGTGCGCTCACAATCCCTGAATTACAAAAGAAGGCAAAGCTCACACTTGTTTCTTCAACAAGTATTATCGAGGGCGGCGCACACGATGTAATTCAAAAAGAAACCTTAACAGGCTCTATAAAATAAAAAAATATACAATTCAACCCCTGTGGCAATTAAAGTGCCACAGGGGTTAATTTTTTAGAATATTTTTTCTTTTTAATTAAATAATAAAACCGATTGAGGTGATAGAGTGGGTTTAATTCAATGCTCAAATAATTGCAAATATCAAGTTGAGGGCTATTGCTATCTCGAAAAATGCGGCACGGTTAATATATCATCCAGTGATTGCATATATTTTGTGGAGTCCTTATTTGATAACAGAAATAGCCTGGGCAAGATTTGCTGCTCCGATAATTTCTATTGAATCGGGGCAGTTGGTAATTTGCTTTAAACAAGCCTTTGGCATTATGCATCTTGTAAATCCAAGGCGAGCAGCTTCGTTAAGTCTTGCCTGCACCCTCGGAACAGAACGGAGTTCACCTGAAAGACCGATTTCACCAAAGGCTATGAGTTTCTCATCTATCGGTATATCACGAAGACCCGAAACAAGCGCTAATGCAACTGCTAAGTCTGCTGCAGGCTCGTCTAGGCGCATACCGCCAACGATGTTAACATAGGTATCTAAATTTGAATAGAAAAGACCAAGCCTTTTTTCTAAAATGGCGAGCAAAAGATTTAATCGATTATAATCAAAACCGGTGGCTGTTCTGCGTGCATTACCAAAGCCCGTAGCAGTTACAAGGCCCTGAACCTCGGCTAAAATGGGTCTGGTGCCCTCTATAACACAGGTAATGCATCCGCCCGAAACATTGCTCATTCTGCCCGATAGCAGCATTGCAGAGGGGTTTTCAACCTCGCAAAGACCGGCCTCGGTCATTTCGAAAACGCCTATTTCGTTTGTTGAGCCAAAACGGTTTTTAATACCGCGTAAAATTCTGTAAGACTGGTTTCTCTCGCCCTCAAAATAAAGCACCGTATCAACAATGTGCTCCATAACCTTGGGTCCCGCAATATCTCCGCCTTTGTTAACATGTCCCACAATAAAAATCGGAATACCAAGGCTTTTGCCCGTTTTAAGCAAAAGATTGGTTGATTCACGTACCTGAACAATGCTTCCCGCGGAAGATGAAAGTTCGCGGTGGTGCATTGTTTGAATTGAGTCTATCATAACAAGGTCGGGCTTTGTCGAGTGAATATATTCACAAATTGCAATAATATCGGTTTCGGTCATAATAGAAACACTATCGCTTTCAACGCCGAGTCTTTCGGCACGCATCTTAATCTGCATAGCAGATTCCTCGCCTGAAACATAAAGAATATTAAGCTTTTTCTGCAAAGCGTTACATACCTGAAGCAAGATAGTGGATTTTCCGATTCCGGGGTCGCCACTGAGCAAAACAACTGAGCCGCCCACTATTCCACCGCCTAAAACACGGTCCAACTCTGAAATTCCTGTTACAAAACGCGGCTCATCGGCAAGGCTTATTTCTGAAAGTGGTTTGGCTGACGCGAGAGAAACCGACGAGGCTGTCGCAGTAGGGAAGCCCTTGGTGGCGGAAACAAGAGTCTCCTCCATCGTGTTCCAGGCATCACAACCCGGGCATTTGCCGAGCCATTTTGCCGATTCAAATCCACATTCACTGCAAACAAAAACCGATTTTTGTTTAGCTGCCATTTTTAAATCTCCTTTATATTTGAAAAATAGTCATTTATTCCACAATAAATGCAAAAAGCCATTTTTTGCTGATATTCTTCTTGCTTTAATTTTTCGAGCTCTGCCTTATTACTTAAAAATCCGCATTCAACAATAACTGCGGGAATGGTTGCATTATATAAAACATATGTGCTCGAAGTTGCCTGCTTGTTAACCCTTGTGTTTTCGGGTTGCAATCGATTTACAATGGAACTTTGAATAAAGTTTCCAAGAATTTTAGAGCCTTCGGTTTTTCCGCTGTAAAAAACCTGAGAGCCGTTTGCGGCAGAGGTTGTGAATTTATTTAAGTGAATGCTCACAAATACTGCATCGGGATAATCTCGCATTAATTCGAGGCGGTTTTTAAGGTCACTTTTTTTGCGCGTGGAAATTTTATCTGTTTCAACATCATCAGTCGAAACATCGGATTCCCTTGTCATAATAACTTTATACCCGCTAAGTTCTAAAAATTCAGCAAGTGTTTTACTGATTTCAAGGTTGATATCCTTTTCAACCGTACCGTCATACGCTACAGCGCCGCCGTCAAACCCGCCGTGGCCTGCATCAATTATTATCTGTGGTTGGTCTTTAAAATCAGACTGAGTAGGTAAAGATGTATCTTCTCGTACAGAAATAAGGCAAAGAACTGAAAGGCAAATAAGCAGTGCGGTAACGGTTAATATTTTTCTTTTAAAAATCATAAAATCACCTATATAATATACTGTTTCAAAATATGATTTTAAAAGAAAATAAAGAACTGTAATATATTATAAACTAAATGTGTTACTTTTTCAACCAAAACACTTGAAAATGTATTTTGGTTATGATATCATCAAGCCAAGAATAAAAGTTAGGTGGTTTTAGTTATGAAACTTGGCGTTTTTTCGGCACACGAATGGTTATATCCCGATTCTGAAATTAAAACAAATCGTATTTCTGTTTCGGCGGCAAAAAACTCTTATGCCGCTGTTCAAATTTTGGTCTGCGATTGTGTTGGTAAACTCCAAATCAATACCACCTTTGATGGAAATGAGTTAGAAACCGATATATTCCAATTATTAAAGGTTAAGGTTGGGAAAAACTCTACACGCCAAGAACCATTGGATTGTGAGGAACGAACAGTAGAAGAATTAGAAAAATATTTCACCAGAAAAGCACCTTTTATAGTTTATGACCCAATGAAACCATTTGAAAACGAAACTGTTTTCTCGGGGAAAGCAGCACTTTTTGTGCGTTTTAAAATACCTGAGTCACTAAAGGCGGGGCAATATAACATAAAAATTGAAGTAAATAACAACAACAATAAAGAAATTGCTTTTGTTTCTCTTAGAGTTTTTGATGTTGCTGTTCCTAAAAAGCAAAGTTTCAAGTTAATAAACTGGACATTTCCAAGCAGTTACGATTACGCTTTCCAGCCTTTTGATGAAAAACATTGGGACACTTTGGAAAAAATGGCAAGACTCGGTATTTATTCGGGTCAAAATTACATTTGCGTTACAGCTGATTTTTTTGATTGCGAAATTATTAAAGGCAAATATATTTTTGATTTTAAAAATGCCGAAAAATATATAAAAATGCATCTTGATATGGGCTATGAATTCATAGAAATTATGCATCTGAGGGAAATTTATAGGTTTTTTAAAAATCGATTTGATTTGTCAGAACTTTATACGCGTGACAGTTTTGAGTTTATTGCAGAATTTTTAAAACAGTTATATTCATTCCTTGAAATTAAGGGTTGGCGCGAAATAACAGTTCAGCATATATTTGATGAGCCGAGAGAAGCCTTTTTGGAAGAATATATCAAACTTTGTAAATTTGTTAAAGAGCAAATACCTGATATCCCGCTTATCGATGCGGTACTAACTCCTAAGGTTTGTGAATATATTGATATTCCTATTCCGCCAACACGTCATTATCAACTTTACAAAAAAGAATATGATGAAGCGTGTAAAAATGCCAAAGAGTTTTGGTTATACACTTGTTGTTGGCCCACTGCACCGTATTTTAATCGGTTTTTAGATATGCCGCTTGTATCAATCAGATTTATTCATTGGCTTAATTTTAAAACCGATTCAATCGGTTATTTGCATTGGGGATTTTGTTGCAATTCGGAAAATTTCTACCATAAAATACCGGAAGATGCTGATTCTGATTATTTCTTTAAAACTTATTTTGATGGGGATGAACTACCCGCAGGGGACACGAATATCATCTATCCTTATAAAAATGAGCCAATTGGCAGTGTGAGGCTTGAAATGGTGCGCGCGGGTGTTGAAGATTACGAACTTTTGAAAATGTTGGAGAAGAAAAATCCGCAAAAGGCATTAAAGTTTGCTGATAAAGTTGTAAACGATAAATGGTATTCCGACCTTAATTTCAATCAATTTGAAACGATTTATGCCGAATTTTTAAGTCAGTTTGAAAAATGATTTTTTCCTCATTTTTTGCTTGACTATCACAAGGGAATTTTGATATAATAAGTGTGTAAATTGACAGGATTTGACAAAAAAGATAAAAAAATAAACCTTTAGCAAAGCCAAAGGTTTAATGGAGCTGAAGATGGGACTCGAACCCACGACCTGCTGATTACGAATCAGCTGCTCTACCAACTGAGCCACTCCAGCAAAATTCTGCTTATTGATTATATCAATTAAGTAACTTTAAGTCAAGTAAAAAGAACAATAAATTGGTGAAAGGATTAAAAAAGCATGGCAAATATAATTAACGAGAATGTACGTAAATATCGCAAATTAAAGGGGTTAACCCAAGCACAACTTGCCGAAAAGATTGGTATGGTAAGCAGTTCTTATTCTCAGATGGAGAGAATGGGAAATATTCCCGCTCAGCGTGTTCTCGATATTGCTTATGCTCTTGAAATTGACCCTAAATATCTTTACGGTTATGTATCTAACGAAGATGAAAACCCGACAGTTTTAGCGCAACCTCAAATCGCGAAACCCGCTGTTTCGGATATTATCCTCACAAGAAAAGAAACTGAAAGAGTAAAACTCATCA
The DNA here is from genome assembly GCA_015065685.1 of Oscillospiraceae bacterium. Lineage (GTDB taxonomy): Bacteria > Bacillota > Clostridia > Oscillospirales > Acutalibacteraceae > UBA737. The sequence continues at coordinate 63,653 of SVPU01000004.1, forward strand.
GAACATTTTCAAAAGAGGCAAGAGAAGAAGTCGATAATTTCATAAGAGAAATTTATGACCGCGAGCGTGAAAATAAAAGAAAAAGCAAATAGGTAAAGACTGAAAGGTGTGTGGAAAACTCCACACACCTTTTTAAAATTTTTTTCTAAGTTTCATTAGTGCTGATTTTTCAATTCGTGATACATAACTTCGTGAAATTGAAAGTTTTTGGGCAATTTCCCTTTGTGTCAGTTCTTCTTTGCCGTTCAAACCATACCGCATTTCAATGATTTCATATTCACGTTTATCGAGTGTGGATTCAAGAATGTCTTTTAGTTTTTCAAGTTTCAGTTTAGTGTCAATTTCCTCAACAATATCCTTGTTATCAGCAATAATGTCAATAAGAGTTAGGGTGTTACCATCCTTATCGGTGTCAATCGGGTCGCTTATAAAAACATCCTGCGCCACCTTTTTTTGATTGCGGAAAAACATAAGTATCTCGTTTTCAATACACCTCGCCGCATAGGTTGCAAGGCGGATTCCTTTGTTGGCCTTAAAGGTTGAAACGGCCTTAATTAAACCGATAGTCCCAATTGATATAAGGTCGTCTTGCTCGGCACCTGTTGCATAATATTTTTTAACTATGTGGGCAACCAATCTTAAATTATGCTCAATAAGGGTGTTGCGGGCTTCTATATCACCGTTTTCGCTTTTCATTAGAAGCTCATTTTCTCTTTTTTCAGAAAGCGGCGGCGGAAAAGAACCTGCACCCGTAACGTGCAGTGCGAAATAATAAAGACCTAAAGCAATTTCCAGTAATAGTTTAAACAAAGCAGTTCCTCTTTTCATATATTGTTGTTTTAAATATATGAAAAAGGTGGCTTGTCGGTTGATTAATTAAAAAAGTTTTTCTGCAAAGTCGTTTGCGAATTTGGTAAGGCGAGTGAAATCCATCGCCCCGATATAAAACTTTTCCAAATCATCGTGTGCTGCTTTAGCTTCTTTTAATGTCTCGCACGCAGAAAGCAACAGCTCTTTGGAAATTTTACGGTTAAGATTTAATCGTTCTTTGTGGTTTTTAAGCTTTTGCATATCGGTATATCTTCTTGCGTGAATGCGTCTGCCATCATTGGAAAAATGCTGAAATTCATATTCTCGCACAAAGGCAAGGGAAAGCTCGGGAATAATTATATGGTCGGTTATTGTGTTCGGTAACAATGCATTTTTAATTGTTATAATATCATAGCCGTTTAATATGCTTGTGTTTCTGATGGTATTCATTATAATATTTGAAGCGCAGCCGAATTTATCTTCAATTATTATTTGTGTGTTGGCTTTTTCATTCACTGAATTTGCAAACGAAACAATGCCTTTGGGCGTTATTCCGCAAAGAAAACGAATTTCCTCGTTTGAAGCTCCGTGAGCTTTTGGAATATATTTATCACAAAGCTTTTTTGCGAATTTTTGCACTGCGTTTTTATCGGTAAAGCCGAGCGCTAAATTATAATTGCTTTTTAAAAGATTGCCTGCTGTTAATAGGTATTTAGAAGCGATTTTGTGAAGCAATTTATTTTTTTCGGTGGCTTTAATAATTTTATCCTTGTTTTCGGTTAACAAATGCTTTTCCCAAAACATACCAAAATTAAGTATTTCTTCACTAACGGCGGGGAAGATGGGGTCAACAGTATGCGGAACGGTGCCATCTAACACCATTATCTTTTTTTGAGGAAAGATTATAGCATCTAGCGAATCGGGGTCGCTGCTGCAAGGAAAAAGCTCAACCTCAATATTTTTATCGGCAGCTTTTGCAGCAAGAAATTTCATAAACGAAGACTTTCCTGTGCCGGGGCCACCCTTAATTATATAGGTAAACCAACCGTTTTTAAGGCCGCAATAATCGTTAAAGGTTGAAATAAATCCCTCGCAGGAATTTGCGGCTAAAAAGTATTTATTGTTAAAATTTTGCATTTTTCTCCCTCCAAACAATATATTTTATTCCAAAAAAATTATTTTGACACAGTCTCTAAGTTGTGTTAAAATACTGTTGAGTCGGTTAGGCGGTTGCGGATAGAAATATCTGAGGAAAGTCCGAGCCCCGCAGGGCAGAATAGCGGCTAACGGCCGCCGAGGGTAACCTTAGGGAAAGTGCAACAGAGATATACCGCCGTATTGCTTGGAATTTTTCCTTGATTATGCTTTGCATAGCCTATACGGTAAGGGTGGAAAGGCGAGGTAAGAGCTCACCGGTCTCACGGGAACGTCGAGACCCTGTAAACCCTATTTGGAGCAACGCTAACTGTGGCTATACATTTGCCCGATGTGCCACGAAAAGCGGCTTGAGCGCAGGGAGCAATCCCGCGTCGAGATAGATAACCGTCCACGACAGAACTCGGCTTATCGACCGACTCATTTTTAATATGTAACACTAAAAAAATCCCGAAATTTTCGGGATTTTTTTAGTTTCTACCAATTGATAACCCTTTTATTATTTGAGTCAATTCATCATTAAGCATTTCACTTTTAAAACGCCATTCCCAGTTTCCGTTATCGGTGCCTGGGGTGTTGGTTCTGCAGGATGAATCAAGAGATAGATAATCCTGCAAGGGAATTATTACGATTCGCGCAGGCGATTCCATACCGTATTTTATTAGCTTATGTGCAACACTTTTGTAGGGCTTGTCTGATAACAAATTTTGAAACATAAGTTTTTCTTTTTGGGTTGCCTTTTCATACCAACCAACTGAGGTGTCGTTATCGTGTGTTCCTGTGTAACAAACACAGTTCTCATTGAAATTTCTAGGCAGAAATTGGTTTGTAAGGTCAGAACTAAATGCGAACTGAAGCACCTTCATATTAGGAAAACCGCTTTCTAAGACCAACTTTTTGACCGTTTCTGTCTCGCCACCAAGGTCTTCAGCAATGATTTCGGTATTATTTATAATTTCGCGCACCGAACGAAAGAATTCCATTCCAACCCCTTTTTGCCATTCTCCCGAACGAGCATTTTTGCTGTGCGAGGGTATAACGTAATAATCGGCAAATGCTCTGAAATGGTCAATTCTTATAACATCGTAAAGCCTCGCATTGTGGGCAAGGCGGTTTTTCCACCAAAGAAAGCCGTCAGTCTTCATATATTCCCAATCATAAATCGGGTTGCCCCAAAGCTGCCCATCCTTTGAAAAAATATCGGGCGGAACACCTGCAACCAAAACTGGTCTCATATTTCTTCCAAGCAAAAAACAATTTGGGTTGCTCCACACATCCGAACTGTTTTCTGATACATAAAACGGGATATCGCCGATAAGCTTTATTCCTTTTTGCCTTGCGTAATCCTTAAGCTCTTCAAACTGCGAAAAGAATAAAAACTGCGTTATTTCATAAAAGAGAATTTCCTTTCGATGCTTCTCCTTAAAAAGCTCGAGTGCAGTTGGAAAGCGGTATTTAAGTCCCGTGCTCCAATCATAAAAGGGTGCGGGATAGAATTCGCTTATGGCCATAAATAATGCAAAGCTTTCGAGCCAATATTCATTTTTCTTTTTGAATTCTTTAAACTGTGGGGATTCGCTATCAAAACGTTCTGCCGCTTTTTTTAAAAGCGGCAGTTTAAATAAACGAACCTTTGTGTAATCAACCTTGTGGCAAAATTCACATTCGGGAATTTCCTCTTGCTTTAGAAGCTTGCAATCAACAAGCTTTTTGATATCAATTAAAAGAATTTCGCCTGCAAATGAGCAAACCGAGCTATAAGGTGAATTACCTTTGCCAACGGGGCAGAGAGGTAATAGCTGCCAATAGCTTTGGTTAGATTCCTTTAAAAAGTCAACAAAACGAAAGGCTTCTTCACCCAAGGAACCGATACCGTGCTTTGAGGGCAGAGCGGTAATGCTAAGCAAAATGCCGCTTTCTCTTTTTTGCTTTTTATCCTTTAATTGCACCCGAAGCGACCCCTTTAATGATATATTTTTGGCTTGAGAGATAGAAAATTATCACAGGGATGATTGAAAGCATAAGCATTGCCATTAAGGCTCCCATATCCACCGAGCCATAGCCGCCCTTTAAATACTGAATTGCAATCGGAATGGTTTTATAATCGTTACCGATAACGAGATAGGGCAGAAGATAATCGTTCCAAATCCACATAGTGTTAAGAATAGCAACGGTTATGGCAGTTGGCTTTAAAATCGGAAAAACCACTCTCCAAAAAAGCTCTAAAGTGTTACATCCATCAATGGTTGCCGCTTCTTCAATCCCCAAAGGCACATTTTTAATAAACCCCGAAAACATAAAGACTGAGAGTCCCGCACCAAATCCAAGATAGATAAAAATTATGCCAATGGGGTTATCAAGCCGCAAAACATTGGCGGTTTTGGACATTGTGAACATAACCATTTGAAAGGGAACTATCATTGAAAAAACAAGTGAATAATAGAGAATAGAGGTAAAAGCATTTTTAACTCTGATGATATACCAAGCAGTCATCGGAGTGAATATTGTGATTGCCGCAACCGAGAGCACCGTTACAAAAAGCGACCAGCCAAAAGCCGATAAAAACCCTGTGTTGTTAACACCCTCAATATAATTTTCAATACCAATAAAGGTTTCATCGGTTGGCAGCATAAAGGGTGTTGCGGCAATGGAAAACTTTAATTTAAATGAATTTATCAGCACGATAAAAACGGGAAAAATGAAAAATGCTGATAAAATTATCAATATAACAAACAAAAATTTATCAAAGGAACTTGTCTTCACTTTAAGCTTCTTCCTCCTTTTTGCCCGTTATTCTCAGCTGAACAAATGCAATAATAGCCACAATCAGAAAGAAAATGACCGCCTTTGCCTGTCCCACGCCCTCATAGCCCGTGCGAGAATAGAAGGTGTTATATATATCAAGCGCCACCATTTGAGTTCTGTTTGCGGGGGCACCTGCCGTGAGACTTAAGTTTTGGTCGAACATTTTAAATGAGTTTGTGATAGTTAAAAACAGACAAATGGTAATGGAGGGCATCACCGATGGAATAATAACCCGAAACAGCGTTGTGAAAGGCCCTGCGCCATCAACGCGCGAAGCTTCGATTATATCGTTTGGGATGTTTTGAATACCCGCAATATAGATTATCATAACATAACCAATCATTTGCCAATTCATCATAATTACAAGTCCCCAGAAACCAAAAGCAGAATTGGATGTTATAGAATAGTTAAAGCGGTATAGCACACCGTTGATTATAACCTGCCAAATATAGCCCAAAACGATACCGCCTATAAGATTCGGCATAAAAAACACGGTTCTGAAAAGCTTTGTTGCTGGCACTGTGCGAGTCAGCATAAGCGCGAGTAAAAACGCAAAAATATTTATACTTGCAACAGAAACCAACGCAAACCGCACAGTGAACCAAAGAGATGAAAGAAAGGTTGAATCTTGTGTGAATGCTTTTATATAGTTGGAAATGCCAACAAACTGGGCATCACTAACAGTTCTGAATTCCGTAAAGGATAATAGTATTCCCGATATAAAAGGTATCACAAAAGAAATTAAAAATGCTACGAGGGTTGGGATAACAAATATCGGAAACCATCGCTTAATCGGATTATTCATTAACTGCGTTCACTCTTCCATTTATCTTGTATAATTTTCTTAACATCTTCCCATTTTTTCTCACCCTGAACATAATCAAGAAGTGCTGAGCCAACATCCTTTTTAAATGCATCGCTTGGGAAAGCACTGAATGCCCAAGGAATGTTTTCAACCGATTCATCCTTCATATAGCGTGAAATTTCTTTGGCGAGCGGGTCATCAGGTAATTCGTTTTCCGAAAAGGTGTTAAAAGGGGTTATAAATCCAAGACTTTCGGTTACATATTTTTTACCTGTCTCGCTTGAGAATAACCATTCAAGAAACTTTAAGGATGCTTCCTGCTGCTCCTTGTCGGCATTTTTATTTATGGCGAAATAGTTCTCAGTGCCAATGCATATTCCTTGACCCTTTTCGCCCTCAATGCCCATATAAAGTGGCAGCATCTTTATATCAGAAGCCTTAACTGTGTTACCCTTAACACCTGAAATCTGCGACCATGCCCAGTTGCCGTTTTGCACCATAGCAGCATCCCCAAGGGCGAATTCTGCCATCGAATCGGCAACCGATTTCGAGCCTAAAAGGTTTTTGGAGGTTACTGAGTTATTGATATAAAGGTCGAATAAATTTTCAAAGTTTTTAGAATATTTATAGGTAACTTCATCTGCATCAAGCATACTGAGAGCAACATCAATATCATTACCCATTTCTTTGAATTCGTGATAAAGGGGAATGTTGAGCAAATGGGTTTGCCAACGCCAATCTTCGCCGGTGGCAAGTGAGGTGGAAGCAAAAACACCTTTAATGCCAAGCTTTTCCTTGTTGGCGGTCATATCTTCTACGACGGCCTTTAATTTTTCGAAACTGTCTATTTCTTCGGCAGTTGTAATGTCGGTTTTTTTATTGGGTAAAGCAAAATAACGCTTCATAATTTCATCGTTATAAATAATTCCATAGCCTTCAACAACATACGGAACGGCATAAACTCCGCCATCATCCTTAATGGCTAAATCCTTATCACTCAAGAACGAATAAAGCTTACTGTCCTTAATGTCAAGGCAGTAGTCATCCCAAGTATCATAACCAACAGGACCGTTAACCTGAAAGATTGTGGGGGCATCGGATTTTGCAATTTCTGATTTTAAGGTCTGTTCATAATTATTGGCTGCCGCGGTTACAACCTTAACCTCAACGCCTGTTTCTTGCTTATATTTTTCCGCGATTTCTTCGTAAACAGTGGCGGATTCGGGCTTGAAATTAAGAAAATAAACACTTGATTTTGTCTTTTCGCCGCAACCCGCAAGGCTAAGACACGAAATAGCGCTGAGCATTGCGACAACAAGAGCGAGAATTTTTTGTTTCATTTAAGTTTCCTCCTAAAAAGAATTTCTTTTTATACCTTTCCACCAAATTGCTAAAATATGAAAATAAATTCACGTTCGACTCGATTTTACAAAATAGTTGAAAATGTTTAGAAATTATTGTATAATTACTTTGATTTGGTGGTGAAAATTATTGTGGAACACAGTGTCTATATTGTAATCAGCCAGACGGGGACAGTTTTATCGCGAATTTTAAAGCTGATAACAAGGGCTGATTATAATCATGTTTCTCTCGGGCTTACAAGGGATTTGCGTTGTATGTATTCCTTTGGCAGAATGAATCCTTATAACCCGTTTTGGGGCGGTTTTGTTGAAGAATCGGCAGAATGGGGAACATTCAAGCGTTTTTCCAACACTAAGGTTATTGTTTTATCGCTTGATATTGGTGAAGAAAAACACGATGCCATAAAGCAAGAAATAAATAAAATGATAGCCGACAGAAAAAAATTCCACTATAATTATTTAGCATTATTCTTTGCGATTTTCAAAAAAACGCTAATAAAAGAAAACCACTATTATTGCTCTGAATTTGTGAGAGATATTCTAATTAAAAATGAAATATTAGCGGCACAAAGCTTGCCAATGATTATTAAACCGATTCACTTTTTGAGTATTCCCAACACCAACGAAATTTATCGGGGAAAGCTCAGAGAATACAAAAATTTTTATAACCAAACAGTTAAAAATTAAAGGTTGCATCAATTCGATAGGATGCAACCTTTTTTTATTTCGCGAAACGACATTTTTTTCACCCATAATAGTATATACTTTATTAAAAAGGGGAGAGAAAATTGATTGTTTATGCCGATATTTTAGTGCTTGTTAATTTAATTGTTAACTATTTTTTGCTGCTTGCCACAGATAAAATTATCGGTTTTTCTCCCAAAACCATAAGAGTTTTAATCTCAGCTTTCTTGGGGGCAGTTTCTTCACTTTACATATTTTTACCCAAGACCACGGTTTTAGGCGAATTAATTTTTAAAATAGCGGTTTGTTTTATAATGAGCTGGGTGGCGTTCGGCCTTAAAAGCGCAAAGCGTTGTTTTAAAGCGATGTCGGTTTTATTTGTTTTGACCTGCGCCTATGCGGGTGTTATGACTGCCCTTTGGCATATTTTTAAGCCGAATGGAATGGTTATACATAATTCGGTAGTTTATTTTAACATTTCACCTCTTGTCTTAGTCGGCTTTACGGTGGTTTCGTATATCGTTTTCAACATTCTTTATAAAGTCTTTTCGCGCACAGCAAAATTCAGTTCGAAATGCAGTGTTGTTGTGATGAGCGAAAATAAAAGTATTAAACTTAACGCTATTGTTGATACGGGCAACAGCATTACCGATGTGTTTGGAAAGTCAGATATAATTATTGCGGAAAAAGGTATTGTTAAAAAGCTCTTTAATGAAAACGAGATGGATAAAACAGAAATTAAAAAGCGTTTTCGTTTAGTGCCCTGCAACACGGTTTCGGGTGAAAGACTGCTCGAGGGGTATAGGTGCGATAGTGCTCTGATTGAAAACGGCGGCAAAAAAATAGAAGTTAAAAAACCGATTTTAGCGGCGGCTGTTACGCCTTTAAATGAAGATTACAACGCAATTTTAAACCCACAAATTTTAAAGTCGGATTGGTGAGAGTTATGAGATTTGTTACTTTAATATATAAATTTCTTTATAAGCTGGGGTTTATAAAGCCCATTTTTTATATAAACGGCCCCGAAACTCTGCCCGAGCCGCTTAGTGCCGAAGAAGAATACGCGTTGCTTAGCAAGAATACAGATGAATCGAGAGATAAGCTGATAATACATAATTTGCGCTTGGTTGTTTATATAGCGAGGAAATTCGATATGAGCGGAGTAAATCTCGAGGATTTGATTTCTATTGGCACAATTGGTTTAATAAAGGCGGTCAGCACATTTTGTCCCGATAGAAATATAAAGCTTGCAACCTATGCTTCCAGGTGTATTGAAAACGAAATTTTAATGTATTTAAGGAAAATATCTTCGCATAAAAATGAAATTTCGATTGATGAGCCGCTTAATATTGATTGGGATGGCAACGAACTGTTGCTTTCGGATATTTTAGGCAGCGATGATGATGAGGTTTGCCGAGGTGTTGAGCTTGAGGATGAACGCTTTCAGCTCAAGGGCTTTGTTGAAAAATTACCAATTAGAGAAAAACAAATAATGGAAATGCGCTTCGGAATGAACGGATATGATGAATACACTCAAAAGGAAGTGGCGGACACTTTGGGAATTTCGCAATCATATATATCCCGCCTTGAGAAGAGAATAATTAACAAGCTTAAAAAACAAATTGAAAAGGCAGTATAAAATAAACCCTTTAGGTGACGCCCACGCCCCGTAGGGAAGTATTTGTTTCTCGAACAAAATTCCCCGTATTGTTGCCAAAAGCCTCGAAAGGCGACAGCCTTTCTGCGTTTTGTGGCTTAAATACAGGAAATTTATAGTTCTTACGAAACTGCGAAGCACCTTAAAATGAAAATTTTTAGTACAAGAAAAGGCAAAACCCACCAATAACGCTGTCGCGTATTGGTGGGTTTACACATTATTGTGCAAAAATTTCACATTTTTAAGGAAATACTGCCCTACGGGGCATGGGCGAATCCTAAAGGGTTTTGCGTTATTTTTTCTTGGGCTTGTGAATATTGCGAATGGTTTTCTTTTTCTTTTGTAACTTAGGGCTTGTGCTTTGCTTATCGGGTGCCACAAGGCAGTTTTTACCCGTTCCTATAAGGTCAGTTCTGCCCGCTTTTTTTAGCGCCGATAACACAATTTGACGGTTTTCGGGTTTAAAATACTGAAGCAGTGCTCGTTGCTGAGCCTTTTCCTGAGGTGTTTTTGGAACATAAACACTCTTCATTGTCATAGGATCAAGCCCTGTGTGGAACATACAAGTAGAAACCGTTCCAGGTGTGGGGTAAAAATCCTGCACTTGTTCGGGATGCAAATGGTTCCTCTTTAAGAAGAGCGAGAGCTCAATTGCATCGTTTAAGGTGCTTCCCGGGTGAGAGGACATAAGATATGGCACTAAATACTGCTTTTTATCCGCTGCCGCTGAAAGACTGTAAAACTTCTTTTCAAACTCGGTGTAAACCTTGAAGGAGGGTTTGCCCATATATTTCAAAACATTGTCTGAACAGTGCTCGGGGGCCACCTTTAATTGACCGCTTGTGTGATGCTCAACAAGTTCTTTGAAAAATTCATCATCCTTATCAGCAATTAAATAATCAAAGCGGATTCCTGAGCGGATAAACACCTTTTTAACCTTGGGTAAAGAACGCAATTCTCTGAGAAGCTTTAAATAATCGCTGTGCGATACTTTAACTGCGGGGCACATGGTTGGGCTAAGGCATTTTTTATCCGCACACATTCCTTTGTTGAGCTGTACTTTGCAAGAGGGGGAGCGGAAATTGGCAGTGGGTCCGCCAACATCGTGAATATACCCTTTAAAATCATCCATTTCGGTGATTTTTTTAGCCTCTTCTATAACAGATTCGTGGCTGCGCACCGAAATTTGTCTTCCTTGATGATAGGCAAGCGAACAGAAGTTGCAAGCGCCAAAGCAACCGCGGTTGTGAATGATTGAAAATTTAACCTCTTCTATGGCGGGAACGCCGCCGAGTGCTTCGTATGAGGGGTGATAATTTCGCATATAGGGAAGCGAATAAACCTTGTCCATTTCTTGCGTGTTAAGAGGTGGCATAGGCGGGTTTTGCACAACTATGTATCTCCCGTGTTTTTGAATAATTGCTCTGCCTCTTACGGCGTCGTGCTCGGTTTGCTGAATTTTGCAAGAAATAGCATATTGCTTTTTGCTGTTTTGGTCTTGGCCTCGCACTAGTTCAAACGATGGACATTCGCAAACGCCCTTGATTGCAGAAAAATCCTTGGTTTCCACCTTATAGCAGGTACCTTTAATATCGGTTAAATCGTGAATGTTTTCACCCATATTTAGCCTATTGGCAATCTCAACAATGTGCTTTTCGCCCATACCATACATAAGCAGGTCTGCGTCCGAAGAAATAAGAACAGAGGGGTGAACACAGTCATCCCAGTAATCATAATGTGCGAATCTGCGAAGAGAGGCTTCAATTCCGCCGATAGCAATCGGCGCATTGCCGAATAATTCACGAAGCTTTTGGCAATAAACAGTAACGGCTCTGTCGGGCCTTGCACCGCCTTTACCACCAGGGGTGTAAGCATCGTCACTGCGGCGTTTTTTAGCTGCAGTATAGTGCGCCACCATTGAATCAATGTTGCCGCTGTTCACAAGAAATGCAAGGCGTGGCTTTCCAAACCGCATATAATCATCGTTACTGCGCGGTTGGGGGATAATACACACTTTAAAGCCTGCATCCTCAAGCACCCTTGAAATAACTGCCGTTCCAAAGCTCGGGTGGTCTATGTAAGCATCACCTGTAACAATTATAAAGTCAGGCTCGCTCCATCCAAGGCTCAGCATTTCTTTTTTTGTGATTGGTAAAAATGGCATAATATCATCCTAAAAAATAATATATTTTAAAAAAGGTTGTGTTTATTATGAAAAATAAAAATTCGCAGTTTGCAAACATAATTATCACACAAGGAATATGTGTTTTAATAATTTTAACCTCTGTTGTAGTGATAAAATATTTTTTTAAATCCACCTATAAAAAGCTCGAAAGCTTTTATTCAGCGTATATTTGCAGTGATACTGATATAAACGAAGTAATCGGTGAATGGGGAAGCGGTGAATGAAATTCAGATTATTTGGCACCGAAATATATGTGTCGTTTCTGTTCACAGCAGTAATCACGGTTATGCTCGCTACCGACAGAACGGGGTTGATATTGCCCACACTGTTCGCTGTGTTTGTGCATGAGCTCGGGCATTTGTTTGTTATGTGGGCAACCGATAACGAGCCAAAACAAATAAGGCTTATTCCCGCAAGTGTACAAATTGTGAACGGCTTCTCTAAAAGCTATAAGAATGATTTGGCGGTGGCCATTTGCGGCCCGCTTGTTAATATACTGCTTTTTTTGGTGTTTTATTTTAATTTTAAGGCTTTTGGCAACGAGCTTGTGCTTTATTATGCTTTGCTTAATCTTGTAATCGCGATTTTTAATCTTTTGCCCGTAAAAGGACTAGACGGCGGCACAATAGTTTATTCACTCATAGCCTCAAAATACGGGATAAACAAGGCAGAAATAACCGTTAAAATATTCACTGTTGTTATTGCGATAAGTATAACCTTAGTTGGCATTTTTTTAATGCTAAAAGGGGAAACCAATATTTCGCTTTTCATCATCGCAATCTATCTTTTGGTGTTGGCTTTTTTAAAAAGATAATTATTTACCGCTTCTGAGTTTGTTGATTTTATCTCTGAGATAAGCGGCGTGTTCAAATTCTAAAATCTTTGCAGCTTGCTTCATTTCTACAGTCAAACGCTTAATTTCAGCCTCGCGCTCAGGCTTAGACATTTTTGAAACGCTCTTTTCATTCTTAACCTTTGTTCCAATTTCAATTATATCGTGAACATTTTTAGAAATTGTTTTGGGAACAATTCCGTTTTCTTCGTTATATTTTTGCTGAATTGAGCGTCTGCGCTCGGTTTTGGTTATAGCTTTGTACATAGAGTCTGTAACACTGTCGGCATACATAATAACCTGACCCGATGCATTTCTTGCGGCTCGGCCAACAGTTTGAACGAGTGAGGTTTCGCTTCTGAGAAAGCCTTCCTTGTCGGCATCGAGAATAGCAACTAACGATACCTCGGGAATGTCAAGTCCCTCACGCAAAAGGTTAATACCAACCAAAACATCAAATTCGCCAAGGCGTAAATCTCTTATAATCTCCATTCTTTCAATGGTGTCAATATCATAGTGCATATAACGCACCTTAATATTTACATTTTCGAGATATTCTGTAAGGTCTTCGGCCATTTTCTTGGTGAGTGTTGTAATTAAAACACGCTCATTTCTGGCGGTTCTTTCGTTTATTTCGGAGATAAGGTCGTCAATTTGACCCTCGGTAGGTCTAACCGAAATTTCGGGGTCTAAAAGACCTGTCGGGCGGATTACCTGCTCCACAATTTGAGCAGAGTGCTGCTTTTCAAAATCGGCAGGCGTTGCCGAAACAAAAACCGCTTGGTTTATGTGAGAATAAAACTCCTCGAAATTAAGCGGTCGGTTATCAAATGCAGAGGGCAGTCTAAAGCCATACTGCACAAGGTTTTCTTTTCTTGCCCTGTCTCCACCGAACATACCGCGCACTTGCGGCAAGGTTACATGCGATTCATCAACAAAAAGCAGAAAATCATCGGGGAAGTAATCAAGCAGGGTAGAGGGTGTGCTTCCTGCGGGTCTGCGAGATAAAACACGTGAATAGTTCTCAACACCCTTGCAGGTGCCGATTTCACGAAGCATTTCAATATCATATTCGGTTCTTTGGCGAATTCTCTGTGCCTCAATGAGTTGCTCATTATCAATGAAGAATTTAACCCTTTCTTCCATTTCCTCTTTAATTTCGGTCAAGGCCTCTTCAAGCTTATCTTGCGGCACAATGTAGTGCGAAGCGGGGTAGATAGCAATGTGTGAAAGTAATGCTTTAACCTCACCCGTTAGAGTGTTTATTTCGGAAATTCTGTCAATCTCATCGCCGAAGAATTCAATTCTCACGGCATTTTCTTGTGAATATGCGGGGAAGATTTCCACCGTGTCGCCGCGAACTCTGAACTTGTTTCTCACAAAATTAATGTCGTTTCTCTCATATTGCAGGTCAACAAGTTTCATAATAAGCTCATCACGGCTTTTTTGCATACCCGTTCTAAGAGATATTACCATATTTCTGTAATCAATAGGGTTACCGAGTGAATATATGCAAGAAACCGAAGCCACAATTATAACATCGCGGCGCTCAGATAGAGCACAGGTAGCGCTGTGGCGGAGCTTATCGATTTCATCGTTTATTGCAGAATCTTTTTCAATATAGGTATCAGTCCCGGGGATATAAGCCTCGGGCTGATAGTAATCGTAATAGGATACAAAATACTCAACCGCGTTTTCAGGGAAGAATTCTTTGAATTCACTGCAAAGCTGTGCGGCGAGGGTTTTATTATGAGCGAGAACGAGGGTTGGACGGTTTACTTTTTCGATAATATTCGCCATTGTAAAGGTTTTACCCGAGCCTGTAACACCCAGCAGGGTTTGTTCTTTATCGCCACGGTTAATGCCTTCAACCAATTTTTCAATCGCTTCAGGTTGGTCTCCAGTTGGCTTATAAGCCGAATGTAAAATAAACTTGTCCATTTGTTCTCACCACGCTTTAAAATCTTAATAATTAGTATACCACAAAAAAACTGATAAGTAAATAAAAATAACCCAAACTTGTATTACGAGAATGGGAATACAAAATATAAAAATTTAATTTACAAAAACACTTGCAAAAAGTTTTAAATGTGACTTTTAGCCATTAAAAAGTGGTTTTTTTCTATTGTAAAATGGGAAAAAATATGATAAAGTAAAAATAACCAAATTAAGGGAGAGTGACTGCCTTGAATAAAAAATATAAATTAACTTTTGAAGAAAATTTTGAAAATGTATCTTCGGGTTGGGAAATTGTTGAAAGCAGCGAAACTGTTAAAAATGATACTAAAAGTGATAGACTTACAAAATTGCTGTTTTTTGATGAAAAAGAAAGGGAAATTAGTGGTGACATTGTTGCTCGCTATTCTAAAGAAAATGTTTCATTTGAAAAAGGCAAATTAATCCTTAAAGCCGATAAGGAAAATGAAGGTTTTAGTGGTAGTGCTATAAAGTATACAGGTAGAAAATTTGGCAAGGGTCTCTTGGAAGTTAAGGCAAAACTCCCTAAAAATATGCCGGGTATTTGGCCGAAAATATATTTACAACTTCAAAATAAAATCGCTTCTGCAAGTGTTGAGTTTGCGCAAGTTAAAGGCATTGAGCACAAAGGTAAGATTTTCTTTGAAATGCAGGCTTATTGCGATACCGAGCATGGTAGACGTGGCAATAAATATTTGCATTCAGGTCTTAGAAATTGGCCTAGTTTTTATCCGCCTCTTGAAAGTGATGATACGCTTTCGGATGATTGGCATATTTTTGGTTATGAGCAAACAAATACAGAAGGTATATTTTATGTGGATGGTATAGAATGTTTGCGTATTGACATAAGTCACCCGATATTTGTTGTCTTTGATGCCGAGGGAGAACTTAATATTTCTCTCGGTATTAATCGTCCTGAAATTGAACCGTGCGATGAAAATACAAAATTGCCCTGTGAAATTATAATTGAATATGTTAAATTCTATGAGGAGGTAAAATAATGAAGCTAACTCACGAAGATTTACTTAAAAATGGATATAAATTAGTTTTTGAAGACCATTTTGACGGACCGGATGTTGACCCTGATGTGTGGGAAAAGGTTGATTGGAATTGTGAAGTTGGTCACTACGGAAGAAAAATTCATAGAAACCCAAAAAATATTTTCACTAAAGATTCATGTATGGTGATAAAAGGTTCTATTGATAAGGACGAAAATGGCGAAAAATCCTATAACTGTGGTATCGTGCAAGTTAAAAAATTCTGTTATAAGTATGGATATGCTGAGGCAAGAGCAAAAATTGCTGTTGCAGGACCGGGTATTTGGATGGGTTTCTGGATGAAATCGGAATATGAGGGTTCAAAGGTGAATTCTGAAATAGATGTTGCCGAAATGTTTGGTGATGACAGCAAAATTTACAGTAATATTCATGCTTGGTGGAAAGATAAAAACTATGAACGTGGTCATTGTTTAACTTTCCTTGAAAGTGATGGTGATGAAAAAATCAAAGTTCTTGAAAACGGAAAACGGTTCAGTGATGAATTTCATACTTTTGGATATTTTTGGACACCTGAATTTGTTGAGTTTACGGTAGATGGTGTATGCCATTGGCGCGTTGATATTACAAATCCAATGTTGGCACTTTGCCATACCCCTATTTATTTCATATTTAGTATGCTTTACGGTTCTACTTATCGTATTCCGCCTATTGAAGACAGAACTGAACCTATTGAATTTTGTATTGATTATTTGAGACTCTATCAGGATGATAGGGGAGAACTTTATGATATGGATTCAGAGGGGATTCACAAAAGATAAAATACAAATTTTAAAATGATTTTTTAACCTTGGTTTGCATTGCACGAGCCAAGGTTATTTTATTTATATATTATTTTATAAAAATACTTGCAAAAAGTGAAAAAAGGTGGTAGAATACTCTTGTTAAATGCGTTGACAAAGGAAAGTAAGCAATTTTAACCTTTAAGAGAGTGTCTGCCTTGGGCTGTAAGCAGATGTAAGATGTTAACTTGCCGAAGTTCCCTTTTGAGCAGTGGCGCTGAACTTTTAGTAGGTGCTAACGGGTAACTCCGTTAAAGGTTGCGAGAGTGTTTGCTCTTTGAGCGAGAATTACGGGTGGTACCGCGGAGAATTATTAGCTTCGTCCTGTTATGATAAATGTCATAATTGGCGGAGTTTATTTTTTTGGAGGAAATGTAATGAAAGAAGCATTAAATTCAATCAGCCTTGCAGCAAGTGAAGCTGTGGCTGCTGCTTCAAATGAAGCAGAAATCGAAGAAATCAGAGTTAAATATTTGGGTAAAAAAGGCGAACTCACCGCAATATTAAAGCAAATGGGTTCACTTTCTCCTGAAGAAAGACCTGTTATGGGTCAGCTGGTTAATGAGGCAAAACAAAAGCTTGAGGCTTTAATTGCCGATAAAAAGGATGAATTAAAGAAAAAGGCAATTGAGGAAAAGCTCAAGGCAGAAACCATTGATATAACAATGCCTGCAAAGCCTATAAAGCCCGGCAAGCTTCATCCGCTTAACACTGTGCTCGATGATATGATTAACATTTTTCAGTCAATGGGCTTTGATGTGGTTGATGGTCCCGAGGTTGAGACCGACCATTATAATTTCGAGTGCCTTAATGTTCCTGCAGACCATCCCGCACGCGATATGCAGGATACATTCTATCTTGCAGAGAATCTTTTGCTTAGAACTCAGACCTCTGCAGCACAGATTAGAACTATGGAAACAAGAAAGCCGCCTATCCGTGTTATTTGTCCCGGCCGTGTGTTTAGAGCCGACGAGGTTGACGCAACACATTCACCCGTGTTCCATCAGATAGAGGGTCTTGTGGTTGATAAGGGCGTTACTATGTGCGACCTTAAAGGAGTTCTCGAAGAATTTGCACACGAAATTTACGGAAGCGATACCAAGGTTAAATTCCGCCCCTCGTTCTTCCCATTCACAGAGCCTTCTGTTGAGGTTGATGTTACCTGTTCAGAATGTGGCGGTAAGGGTTGCCGTGTTTGTAAGGGCAGCGGTTGGATAGAAATTTTGGGTGCAGGTATGGTTCATCCGAATGTATTAAGAAGCTGTGGAATTGACCCCGAAGAATATTCGGGCTTTGCGTTTGGTATCGGTCTCGACAGACTCACAACCACACGCTACAAGATAAGCGATATCAGACTTTTATTCGAAAACGATAAGCGTTTTCTTGACCAATTCTAAAAAGCAGGAACGGAGGAAGAAAAAATGAAAATTTCACTTAAAGCATTAAAATATTATGTTGATATAAATGTTCCTGTTGAAGAACTTTGCGACCGTATGGTTATGGCGGGTTTTGAGGTTGAGAGCATTGAAAAGCAGGGCGAAAACCTTAAAAATGTGGTTGCCGCACGAATTGCAGAATTGGCTCCACACGAAAACAGCGACCATTTGCAGATTTGCCAGATGGATATAGGAAAAGGCGAGCTTGTTCAAATCGTTACAGGTGCACAGAACATAAAGGTGGGGGACCTTGTTCCCGCCGCACTTGATGACAGTTATTTGCCTAATGGAATGCATATTGTGAGCGGTAAGCTTCGCGGTGTGGATTCGCACGGTATGCTCTGCTCGGGTGAAGAGCTTTGTCTTACAGAGGCTGAATATGAGGGCGCATCTGTTCACGGAATTCTCATCCTTAAGGAAACACATCCCGTTGGCACAGATATGCGCGAGGTTTTAGGGTTAGATGATTATATTATCGACTTTAAAATCACCGCCAACAGACCTGACTGTAACTGTTTCCTCGGTGTTGCAAAGGAAATAGGTGTTGTACTCGGCACTGAGTTTAAAGCGCCCAAACCCGAATATAAAACCGTTGGCGGAGATATTAAGGATTACATCAGCGTTGAGGTAAAAAACTATGACCTTTGTCCGCGTTATATCGGCAGAGTTGTTAAAAACCTGAGAATTAAAGAATCGCCCGTCTGGATGCAAAAAGCACTTTTAGCATCGGGTATGAGACCTATTAACAACATAGTTGATATCACCAACTTTGTTATGCTTGAAACAGGTCAGCCTATGCACGCATTTAATTACAATGATTTGGCTGATAAAAAGATTATTGTCAGAAACGCAAAAGCAGGGGAGACTATCACCACACTCGATGGCAAAGACTATAGCTTAACCGAGGATATGCTTGTTATTGCCGATGGCGAAAAGCCCTCTTGCCTTGCAGGTATTATGGGCGGCAGAGAGAGTGAAATTGAGGATGACACCAAGGATTTATTCTTGGAATCTGCTAAATTCCGCAGAGATAATATTCGCCACACAGGCCGTGCTTTAGGTATCAGAACAGAAGCCAGCGGAAGATATGAGCGCGGTGTTGACATAATAAATGTTGAATATGCCGCAGAACGCGCATTGCAGCTTATTTATGAGCTTGATGCGGGTGATATTATCGATGGCGTTATCGACTGCAATGAGGGACTCCCTGAGGATAGAATTATCACAGTTACCACTGATAAAATTATGGAGCTTATCGGCGTTGAGGTGGCTGATGAAAAAATCGTTTCAATTCTTAATTCTTTGGGGCTTGCTACAACTATTAACGGCAAGGAAATTACTTGCCGAGTGCCTTCTATCCGTGATGATATTGAGGGAAGAGCCGACCTTGCTGAAGAGGTTATGCGAATTTACGGTTATGACCATATCATAGGAACACCTATGCGCGGCACGGTTGTTCGCGGTAAGCTTTTACCCGAGCGCATCAAGACCGATAAAATCAAGAAGCTATTAAACGGTGCGGGTGCTTTTGAGATTGCAACCTATTCGTTTATTGCATCAAAGGCTATCGATAATCTTCTTTTAGATGAAAACGATGAGCGCCGCAATCAAATTAGAATTATCAATCCTTTGGGTGATGAATATTCAACCATGAGAACTCAGCTTACAACAAGTATGCTTACTGTTCTTGCTACCAATATAAACAAGAAGATTACCGAGGGAAGATTCTTCGAAATAAGTAAACGCTTTGTTCCAAAAGCATTGCCGCTCACAGAACAGCCCGAAGAATTGCCGACAATGTCTATCGGTATTTACGGTGAGAACGAAGATTTCTTCACCTTAAAGGGAATGATTGAGGCAATATGCAAGCTTTTGGGTGCACACACTCAGTATGAAAGAAGCAATGAAAATTATCTCCACCCGGGAAGACAGGCGCTTGTTAAGGCAAATAACAAGGTAATCGGTACTTTCGGTGAGGTACATCCCACAGTTGCCGCTGCTTACGGAATCGGAGAAAAGATTTATGTTGCTGAAATTAAGCTTGATGTTTTACTCGGCATTGAAAAGAGAAAAACAACCTATAAGCCGCTTCCGAAATTCCCTGCAGTTGAGCGTGACTTTGCAATGCTTGTTGATAGTGATGTTCCTGTTGGAAATATTGAAAAAGCAATTTCGAGTGGGGCTGGAAGATTGCTTGAGAAAATCGAGCTTTTTGATGTTTATCAAGGCGCTCAGATACCCGAAGGCAAGAAGAGTGTGGCTTATAGTGTGTGGCTTCGTTCACAGGACAGCACTTTAAGCGACAAGGATATTGAAGAGGTTAGCTCAAAGATTATAAATAAGCTTGAATCTATCGGTGCAGAGCTTCGAAAATAATTCTTGAATTTCTTCCTATTTCAATATAAAATAATAGTATAATTTATTTTAAGAGGTGTTATATATGAATGATAGAACGATGACTTTTTCTATTGGCGACCGCAACGAGCAGGAAATAAGAAATGTGCTTATAACTGTTTACGATGCTTTGAAGGAAAAGGGCTATAATCCTATTAATCAGCTTGTGGGTTACATTCTTTCAGAAGACCCAACTTATATTACAACTCACAATAATGCAAGAAATCTCATCAGAAAGTTTGATAGAGACACATTATTAGAATCTTTGCTCAAATATTATTTAACCGTTTAATTTGAAAGAAGTGTAAATTGTGAAGGCTTGTGTTATTCAACCGCCATATTCAAACGATGTTAGCTTTTCGGATGAATATTTTGAATTTAAGCTTAAGAAACTCGATGAGTGTGATGAAACGGTTGATATAATCGTTTTACCGGAATATAGCGATGTTCCTTGCGCTACCTCAACACTCGAGGAAACCTTATATTATCACGAAAAATATATTGCTACTTTGCTTAAAAAGTGCGTTGAAACGGCAAAGAGGTGCAAGGCTAATGTTTTTGTGAATGCACTATCAAAAGAAGAAAGCGGCTATAGGAACACAACCTATTGTTACAATAAAAACGGCGAGCTTGTTGGCAAATATTTCAAAAAGCATTTGCCACCGCTTGAGCTTAATGTTTTAAGGCTTGATTCTGATTATACCTTTGAATTTTCAGAGCCTTATGTGTTAGAGATAGATGGTATTCGCTATGGATTTTTGACCTGCTATGATTTCTATTTTTATGAGGCGTTTGCCCGAATTGCGAGAGAAAAGGTTGACATTATAATCGGTTGCTCCTTGCAGAGAAGCGATAGCCACGATGCAATTGAAATTATGTGCCGTTTTTTGAGCTACAACACAAATGCTTATGTTATTCGCTCTTCGGTTAGCTTCAGCGAAACTTCGAATATTTGCGGCGCTAGTATGATTGTATCGCCAAAGGGCGAGGTGCTCGTTAATATGAGGGGCAAATTCGGTAAAGCGGAAGCCGAGTTTGACCCGAATGAGAAGTATTTAAAGCCTGCGGGTTTTGGAAATCCCGATGCTGCGCATTATGAATATATTGAATTTGGCAGAAAGCCCTGGCAATATCGTATAGCGGGTCCATCTATAGTAATGGGTGATAAGCAGATGCCGTATCCGAGAGTTTGCGCTCATAGAGGCTTTAGCACAATAGCGCCCGAAAACAGTATGCCCGCCTTTGGTGCGGCGATAGCTATGGGCGCAGAGGAGATTGAATTTGATTTATGGCCTACATCTGACGGTGAAATAGTTTCCTGCCACGATGATAAGCTTGAGAGAGTGAGCACAGGTAATGGGCTTATTATTGAACATACCTTAGCAGAGCTTAAGAGTTATGATTTCGGTGTGAAATTCGGCGAAAAATTTAAGGGCTTACATATTGCTACCTTTGAAGAAATTCTTCAAAAGTTTTCGGGTCAGATTATAATGAATATACATATTAAACCGCTTTCATATTCCGAATATTATCCCGAAGAATATATGAAGAAAATTGTTGCGCTTCTTAAAAAATATGACTGTGAAAAGCATGCTTATTTTATGCTCGAAACCGATTTGCAGATTGAACAGTTTAAAAAATATGCGCCCGAGATACCGGTTTGTGTTGGTCACCTTGGGGACAGACCTTGGGAGATAGTTGAACGTGCTATCGAACTTGGCTGCGAAAAGGTGCAGCTTTATAAGCCTTATTTTAACAAGGAAATTATAGATAAGGCTCATGCGCACGGTATCAGATGCAATGTTTTCTGGTCGGATGATGTGGAAGAGACCAAGAAGTTTATTGAAATGGGTATTGATACTATCCTCACAAATGATTACAATTTAATATCACAGGTTGTTGAAAGATAAAACAAAAAAAGTGCAGTTTTTAAACTGCACTTTTTTATGTGAATAATTCACCGTTTTTAGTTAAAATTTGTGTTCGGGACACCGAATAGAAGCAAGGCGGCGTTTCGGTTTGTGCAAAATAGGTTTCAATTACAAGCGAGGGGTTGAGGTTATCCTCACTGCCTGCAACAAGACAAATTTTCAGCTTGTTTTCGGTTATGGAATATTCTTTTATTTTAGGAATAAGGTCAATTTCCTTAACCTTTCCTTTTTTACCTTTTTTCTCGCAAAAAATGCTTTCTTGCGATAAAAATGCATTAAGCTTTTCTGCATCCAATTCATCGAACTCTAATTCGAATTCTGCAAAACCGATTTCTTTCATATTAAGCCGAGGCTCTTTGGTTGCAAAAAACTCAATATCCTTTGTTGCAACCGATTTTAATGAGTTAAGACATTCTTCATTCGAAAAATTATCATCAATAAGCTTAATATCGAGAATTTCGTAAAGCCCCTCAAAACCAAGGGAAAGGGGAACTGCAAAGTTCATATAAATATGCTGATTAAAGCCCTCGGTGTACCACACGGGGATTTTGGATTTTGCTATGAGCCTTGCCATAAAACGATTCATATCAAGGTGCGAAACGAATTTCATAGCACCTTTTTTCTTATAAAAAATTCTAACGTTTCTCAAAGCAAACACCCTCCCCATAGCAAGACGCACCACAGCCCGCACATTTTTCGCGACAGTTCGGAGTGGTTTTTTCGGAATGTGCGGTCTCGTTTTCGCGAATCAGGAATTCTTTGGTTACGCCGTAATCAAGATGCTCCCAAGGTGAAATTTCGCTGAATTCACGCTTTCTGTTGGCATAAAAGGCGGGGTCAACACCGCAAGATTCAAATGCTTCAAGCCATTTTTCTAATGAGAAATATTCGGTCCAGCTATCAAACTTGCAGCCCAGAGAATATGCCTTTTCAATAACATTGGCGAGCCTTCTGTCGCCACGGGCCAAAACACCCTCAAGAAAGCTTGTGGCAGAATCGTGATAGCTGAGTGAGATTTTCTTTGTGGTTATGCAGGACTTTAAATATTCTTGCCTTCTGCGAATTTCATCTTCTGTAATTTGAGGCTCAAACTGGAAGGGGGTAAACGGCTTTGGAACAAAGGTTGAAACACTTATTGAAACCGAAACCGATTTGCCCTTCGGCTTGTTGGGCATATTGTAATATAAATTAACGATTTTTTGACCTAAATCGGCAATGCCTTTTAAATCCTCATCGGTTTCTGTGGGAAGACCCAACATAAAGTATAGCTTGACCGATGTATAGCCGCCCGCAAAAGCAGTGGCACAGGTCGTTAGAATTTCTTCTTCGGTAACATTCTTGTTTATAACATCACGGAGCCTTTGTGTGCCAGCTTCGGGTGCGAATGTGAGTCCGCTTTTTCTGATGTGTTTGATTTTTTCGAGCATCTCATCAGAAAAATTATCAATTCTAAGAGAGGGAAGAGCAAGGCTTATATGGCTTTTATCTGTCCAACTGAGCAGTTTGTTAAGAAGCGGCTCGATTTCGCGGTAATCACTTGTGCTGAGCGAAGAAAGCGAAATTTCATCATAACCTGTGTTTTCGCAAAGGCATTTTGCTTGTGAATTTACAGTATCAGAGCTCTTTTCTCTAACAGGGCGGTAAATAAACCCTGCTTGACAGAAACGGCAGCCTCTTATACAGCCGCGGAAAACCTCTTGCACAACTCTGTCGTGAACAATTTCAATAAAAGGAACAATGAATTTGTCGGGATAATAAGCCTGATCCATATCCTTTATAATGCGCTTTCTTATTGTTTTGGGCGCTGATTTCAAGCTTTCAATTTTGCTTATTGTTCCATCGTTGTTATATTCAATGTTATATAATGATGGTACATAAACGCCTTCAATTTTTGCGGCAGCCTCTAAAAATTCTTGCTTAGATTTGCCGCAGTTTTTATATTCTTTATAAAGGTCAATAACCTCGAGGTCAACCTCTTCGCCCTCACCCAAGAAAATAATATCAACAAAATCTGCAATAGGTTCAGGGTTGCAAACACAAGGTCCGCCTGCAACGATGATGGGGTGTGAATCGTCGCGCCCACAAGACCTTAAGGGAACACCTGCAAGGTTTAACATATTAAGCATATTAGTATATGCCATTTCATATTGAAGGGTAAAGCCTATAAAATCAAAATCTTTTATAGGGTCGCGGCTCTCGAGAGCGAAAAGGGGAATATTATTTTCACGCATAACCTTTTCAAAATCTTCCCAAGGCGCGAAAACGCGTTCGCACCAAATGTCCTCACGGGAATTAAAAAGGGAATATAGAATTTTCATTCCAAGATGCGACATTCCAATTTCATAGGTATCGGGGAAACAGAATGCAAAACGCACATCGATTTTTGATTTATCTTTAATAACACTGTTGATTTCGCCGCCCGAATATCTACCGGGCTTTTGAACTGAAAGCAATAGCTTTTCAAAAGTTTTAGTATCCATTAGAGTATCCTTTTTAACAAATTTAATTTAAAGCAAATTCCTTTTGCTTTAAAAGTTTTTTTGGCACTGCGAAATTAATGGCTTTTTCCATCACTTCAACAATGCAGTTTTTAACATCAACAAGCTCGCCATCTACTGAAATGAAGAATCCGTCGCCACCGAAAATTTCGATTTTTTTTGCTTTGGTGTAATTTATATAAGGCTCGAATTTTGGGTTATCAAGGTGTTCGCCGCGCTTATAAATATTCATTAATTTTAAAAATGTGAAACGGGAAAGGGGATTAACATGGCAAACCTCAATCAGGCCGTCATCATTGAGCGATTTCGGTGCGCATTTATATGAGCCGCCAACATATCTGCCGTTTGAAAGGGTGCAGAGAAGAAGCTTGTCTTTTCCTATTTGCTTGCCATCGGCAACAATTCGGCAAGCGGTTTTCATACCCTTTACGAGTGCTGTTACAACGCCCGTTGAATAGGCATTTTTACCGCCGATGATAGGTGTGCGCCTTACCTTGAGCATAGTTTTAAGCACAACGGTATCAAGTCCAAAATGCACGGCATTAATTGCATATTTCCCGCAAACCTTTAAAACATCGATTTTTTGGTTTATGCCTTCGCACAGCTCTTTGATATCTGAAAAATCCTTGTGCGAGCCGTAATATTTAATAAAATCGTTTCCGCTGCCGCAAGGAAAGACTGTTACGCTTGCGTTATCATAACCGACAACACCGTTAACAACCTCGTTTAAGGTGCCATCGCCACCGCAAGAGTAAAAACGGCATTCTTCCTTGTGAGTGTCAAGGTATGATTTTATGTAATTTGTGGCATCACCCGAATTTTTTGTGGTGTAAATCTCGTAATCATCAATGCCCGATTCCAAGACGGATTTTCTCACATATTCGGTTGCATCTGCCGCGCCAGCAGCAGGGTTAACTATAAATATATGCTTCATATAAACACCTCAATGCTTTAATTTTATTTTAAATAGAAACTTTTGTCAATACATTTATGTGTATAATGTTACACAATACTACACTATATTCTCTTTTACTTGAAAATGGAAAATGTGTATGTTAAAATAGTTTTATCATAATTAAAAGGTGTTTAAAATGGCAGAAAAAAGAAAAAATGAAACGCTTGAGCAACAAAGAAGAGCCCGTGAAGAATTTTTAAAGCTGAAACAAATGCAAAACGGCGAGATTGAACAGGCTTCAACCGTAAAAGAAGAATATAAACCCAAAACATTCAACGAAAAAATGGAGAACTTTTGGTTTCATTATAAGTGGCATACGATTGCTATTTTGTTGGCTTTGGTTTTTCTTTGCATAAGTATCACACAGTGCGCAGGCAGAACTAATTACGATATGGAAATCGTATATTTTGCCTATAAGCCGATACAAGATACCCGACTGGAAAAAATAACCGAATATTTTGAGAATGTAACCGAAGATATTAACGGCGATGGCGAGGTTCAGGTGCAAATAATTAATTGCAGTATAAATAAATCGCCAACAGCCTCCGATTATGATATGGCCATTATTCAAAAATTGCAGACAACCTTGGCAGGTAACGGTAAAGCGGTGCTTTACATAACCGATAGTGAGGCTATGGAGTATTTAGAAAACATCGGAATAGAGGGCGGCATATTTGAAAAAAGTATTAAGCTTGAAAGCCAATTCTACGAAGCTGTTGACAACAAAGAAGCCCCTGTTTTGCCGCAGGATTTGCAAATTTCTTTGAGAAGAATTAAAGGAACGACTGTGGAAAATAAAAAGGAAACAAAGGAAATTTATTCGGAATCACTTGAAATTTTAGAAAAGATAAATTAGTTTTTGGGGTTTTGAATAGTATTTTTAAAAAAACTATTGACAAAACAAGGTGTTTAGTGTGATAATATATAAGGTATTATAGATATATTATGCCTATATTATTTCTTTTGGTGATACAGATGCGAGTTATTACAGGCTCTGCAAGGGGTAAGCGACTTATAACACCTGAGGGTCGTGATGTGAGACCTACTCCCGAAAAGGTGAAGGAAGCCCTTTTCAGCGCTTTGCAATTTGATATTGAAGGCAGAAGGATATTGGATTTATTCGCAGGCTCAGGTCAGCTTGGCATTGAGGCTTTAAGCCGCGGTGCTGAGTCGGCGGTGCTGGTTGATAATTCGGCTATTTCTGTTAGAACTGCAACCGCAAATGTTTCTTCTTGCGGCTTTGAGGGCAAGGCACGGGTTGTGCGTTCTGATTTTGCAACCTATTGTGCAATGAGCAGGGAAACCTTTGATATCGTGTTTTTAGACCCACCCTATAACGAGGGGCTGTTAGTTCCCGCAATTAAGGCTGTTTTGCCGTTGCTCAGCGATTATGCAACCGTTGTGTGCGAGCATCCGCCCGAGGTTGTGTTGGATGAGGAAATCGGCGGTTTAAAAATATGGCGCACTTATCGTTACGGTAAGATTTTAATCACCGTTTACAGAAAGGGTGATTTTTAATGAAAGAAAATATTGCACTTTGTCCCGGAAGCTTTGACCCCGTAACAAAAGGCCATCTTGACATTATAACAAGAGCCTCTAAAATGTTTCAAAAGGTTATTGTTGTTGTGGCAAGTAATTCTTCTAAGAATTGCTTTTTCAAGCCTGAAGAAAGGGTAGAGCTAATTAAGAAATGCATAACCAATCTCTCAAATGTTGAGGTTGTGCATTATGATGGTTTGCTTGCGGATTATGCGGCCGAGGTTGGTGCTACCGCAATTATAAAAGGTCTTAGAGCTATGTCGGATTTTGAATATGAATTCCAGATGGCGCTCACAAACAAAAAACTTAATCCCAATGTTGAAACCCTGTTTCTCACAACGGCGGCAGAAAATATGTATCTCAGCTCAAGCATGGTTAAGCAAATTGCCTCAATGGGCGGAGATATAGAAAGCTTTGTTCCGCAAGTGATTATGCAGGATATTATAGAAAGAATTAAAAAATAATAAATCCGGTAAAACCGGTTGGAGGAAGAAAAAATGACACTTGATGAATTACTAGAACAGTTTGACGAAGTTCTTGACAGCGGCATTAAAATTCCCGGCAAAAAGACCCTTGTTGATATCGAAAAGTTAAGAGCTGTGGTTGATGACATTCGTCTCAACATTCCCGCTGAAATTAAGCAGGCTAAAGGAATCGTTGCTGACAGAGCAGACATTATCACAAACGCTAAACGCGAAGCTGATGGAATAATCAGAAATGCTGAAGAAAAAGCTAAGGCTATGGTAGCTCAGGAAGAAATCGTAAAGCTTTCTCAGGCTAAGGCTGCAGAGATTATTGCAACTGCTCAGACAAAGAGCCGCGAAATGAGAAAAGCTGCTCAGGATTTTGTTGATGATATTATGCGCCGTGCAGATGAGGGACTCACCGCTAACCTTGGTGAAGTTCGCAAAACACGCGCAGCATTAAAGCAGCAGATTCCCACAACAAAGGATTAATATTTAAGGTCTTTTAAAAAGCACCTCTGGGTGAGGTGCTTTTGATTTGTTTTTTGGTTTGAAAGGAGAAAGTGTAAGTGTATAACAACATTTCACCTAATCTTAATTTTGTTGAAGAAGAAAAGAAAATAGAAAAGTTTTGGGAAGAGCATAAGATATTCGAAAAGAGTATCGAGTCAAGAGCCAAGGGCGAGCCTTATGTGTTCTATGACGGCCCACCCACTGCAAACGGCAAGCCACACATAGGCCACGTTCTTACCCGCGTTATTAAGGATATGATTCCGCGTTACAGAACAATGAAGGGCTATATGGTGCCTCGCAAAGCGGGTTGGGATACACATGGTCTTCCTGTTGAGCTTGAGGTTGAGAAGCTTTTGGGTCTTGATGGTAAGGAGCAGATTGAAGAATATGGTCTTGACCCCTTTATTGGCCACTGTAAAGAAAGCGTTTGGAAATATAAGGGAATGTGGGAAGATTTCTCAAAGACTGTTGGCTTCTGGGCCGATATGGATGACCCTTATGTTACTTATCATAACGATTTTATTGAATCTGAGTGGTGGGCATTAAAGCAGATTTTCGAAAAGGGACTTTTATATAAAGGCTTTAAGATTGTGCCTTATTGTCCCCGTTGCGGAACTCCGCTTTCTTCACACGAGGTAGCTCAGGGCTATAAAAATGTTAAAGAACGCAGTGCGGTGGTTCGTTTTAAGGTTGTGGGTGAGGATGCTTATTTCCTTGCTTGGACCACAACTCCGTGGACACTTCCTTCTAACGTGGCTCTTTGCGTTAACCCCGATGAAACCTATTGCAAGGTAAAAGCAAACGATGGTTATGTTTACTATATGGCTAAGGCTTTGCTTGATAAGGTGCTTGGTAAGTTAGCAACTGAAGAAACCGCTGCATACGAAATCATAGAAGAATTCGTTGGAACAGACCTTGAGCACAAGGAATATGAGCCTTTGTTTGATTTTGTGAAGCCTG
The DNA here is from genome assembly GCA_015065685.1 of Oscillospiraceae bacterium. Taxonomy (GTDB): domain Bacteria; phylum Bacillota; class Clostridia; order Oscillospirales; family Acutalibacteraceae; genus UBA737. Next base: position 92,451 of record SVPU01000004.1, read on the forward strand.
TTTGCGAAAGACAGAACAAAAAAGGTCATTTCATCACTTGCGACAGTTATGTTACAATGACTGACGGTACGGGTATTGTTCACATTGCACCCGCTTTCGGTGAAGATGATGCCAAGGTTGGCAGAAAATATGATTTGCCGTTTGTTCAGTTTGTTGACGGAAGCGGTAATCTCACTGAGGAAACTCCTTATGTTGGCACATTCGTTAAGGATGCTGACCCAATGGTGCTTAAAGATTTGGATGCAAAGGGACTCCTTTTTGATGCGCCCAAATTTGAACACGATTATCCGCATTGTTGGCGTTGCGATACTCCGCTTATTTACTATGCGAGAGAATCTTGGTTTATCAAGATGACCGATGTTAAGGATGACCTTATCCGCAACAATGATACTATTAATTGGATACCCGAAAGTATTGGTAAGGGCCGTTTTGGCGACTGGCTCAAGAATGTTCAGGATTGGGGTATTTCAAGAAACAGATATTGGGGAACACCTCTTAATATCTGGACCTGCGAATGCGGTCATATGCATTCTATCGGCAGTATTGAAGAGCTTAAATCGATGTCTGATAATTGTCCCGAAGATATAGAGCTTCACAGACCTTATATCGACGGCGTTACTATCAAGTGTGCTAAGTGCGGTAAGCAGATGCACAGAGTGCCTGAGGTTATTGACTGCTGGTTTGACTCGGGTGCAATGCCTTTTGCACAACACCATTATCCCTTTGAAAATAAGGAATTGTTCGAGTCGCAGTTCCCGGCAGACTTTATTTCTGAGGCTGTTGACCAGACAAGAGGCTGGTTCTATTCATTACTTGCCATTTCAACTTTGATATTTAATAAAGCACCTTATAAGAATGTTATAGTGCTCGGACATGTTCAAGATGAAAACGGTCAGAAAATGAGTAAATCAAAGGGTAATGCAGTTGACCCGTTTGATGCACTTGAAAAGTTCGGCGCAGATGCTATTCGTTGGTATTTCTACACTAACTCTGCTCCGTGGCTTCCCAACCGTTTCCATGATAAAGCCGTAACAGAGGGTCAGCGCAAGTTTATGGGTACTCTTTGGAATACCTATGCTTTCTATGTGCTTTATGCGAATATAGATAAGTTTGACCCCACTAAATATAATATTAGTGATTACGAGCTCACTGTTATGGATAAGTGGCTGTTATCGCGTCTTAATTCAACTGTAAAGGCAGTTGATGAAAACCTCGGTAACTACCGTATTCCCGAGGCTGCCCGTGCTTTGCAGGATTTTGTTGATGAAATGAGCAACTGGTATGTAAGACGTGGCAGAGAGCGCTATTGGGTTCAGGGTATGACCGATGATAAGATTGCGGCTTACTTAACCCTCTACACCGCTTTGGTTACAATTTCAAAAACAGCCGCTCCGATGATTCCTTTTATGGCTGAAAATATCTATCAGAATCTTGTTGTTAATCTTGATTCTTCTGCACCTGAAAGTATCCACCTTTGCGATTTCCCGAAGGTAGAAGAAGCTTTAATTGATGAAAAGCTTGAAGAACAGATGGAAAAGGTTCTCGAAATTGTGGTTCTTGGCCGTTCTGCAAGAAATGGTTCAAGCCTTAAAAACCGTCAGCCGTTAGCTGAGATGTATGTTCAGCTTGAGGGCGAGTTAGAAGATTCTTACACCGATATTATAAGAGATGAGCTTAATATTAAGAATGTTTCATTTACTAACGATGTTGGTAACTTTGTAACCTATAGCTTTAAGCCACAGCTTAAAACCTTAGGCCCGAAATACGGCAAGCAGTTAGGCGAAATCAGAAATATTCTTACCGAAATTGATGGTTCTGCCGCAAAGGCCGAGCTTGATGCAAATGGTGTACTCAAGCTTAATATCTCTATCGGTGAAATTGAATTGTCTGCTGAGGATTTGCTTATTGAAGCAAAACAAAAGGAAGGCTTCTTCACTGTAAGTGATAGGGGAATAACCGTTGCTATTGATACAACTCTTACCGAAGAGCTTGTTGAAGAAGGCTTTGTTCGTGAACTTGTTAGCAAGCTTCAAACAATGCGTAAGGAAGCAGGCTTCAATGTTACAGACCATATTGCTATTACAATTAGCGGCAGCACAAAGGTTACTGATATTGCTATAAAGAAGGCGGCTGATATTTCTTCCGACACACTTGCCGATTCACTTGTTGTTGGAGAGGTTAAGGGCTTTGTAAAAGAATGGGATATCAACGGTGAAAGCGTTACAATAGGAGTTGAGAGACTTTGAGTAAGAAAGAAAAAACAGAAGTAGTATTTGAGGATATTGCTTCATATTCCACCAAAGCTAAAAAATCATTTTCAAAAGAATATGCCGAGGGCTCTTTCAAAAATATTGATAAAGTGATAAAGGTTATAGCCTTTATTGTTTCAATTTGTGTGTTTTTGGTTTTTGCGGCAATTGCGGCAATTCTGATTTTGCTTGATAAGATGTTCTTGGCCGTGGCTGTGGGTGTTCTTGTTATTGGAATAGTAATTTCACTCATATTCCTATATTTAATATATGGAACGGGACATATTATTTCCCAAAACAAAGAGATTTTGAAAAGACTCGATTAAAAATTAAAATTTAATAGTAGCCTTAACGGGCTCTGATTTGTATGTTTTATGCAAATCAGAGCCCGTTTTTTTGTTTATTTATTAAAAAATTGTATTTTTGAAAAAAATCCTTGATTTTTATAAAAAAAGGGTTTATAATAGCATTGTAGTGGTGCAAAGTGTATCAAAAATACATAGAAATGTTTTAAAGTGGTGAATTTGGAGGTGAAATTCTATGCTTTTTGGTGGCTTCGATCATAAAATTGATAAAAAGGGTAGAGTTTTCATCCCATCTGCTTTCAGAGAAGAGCTTGGCGAAAGCTTTATAATTTGCCGCGGTATTTATGGAAAACGCTGCCTTTGTGTTTATTCAAAAGAACAATGGAGCAGCTTGGTTGAAAAAATCGGCACCTTGCCGAGCAGCAAATCAAGTAATGTTAAGCGCTTCTTATATGACGGCGCGTTCAATGTTGAGTTTGACACACAGGGAAGAATTTTGGTTCCGCCTGTTTTGAGAGAATATGCAAATTTCGATACAGAGGTTCATATTATCGGCATGGATACAAACCTTGAAATTTGGAATGCGGACATCTGGAATGAAGAAAATAATAACAACACTCTTGAATCAATAAGTGCTGTTATGGAAGAGCTCAATTTTTAATTATGAATTTTGAACATATATCTGTGTTATTGAATGAGACTGTGGGCGCACTTGATATCAAGCCCGACGGTATATATGTAGATGGTACTGCGGGTGGGGCAGGGCATTCTATAGAGATTGCCAAGAAACTTAAAAGCGGAATGCTTATAGCGCTTGACCGCGACCCCGATGCAGTTAAAATTGCCACTGAGAGACTCAAAGGTTTGCCAGCAAAGGTTATTAACAGCAATTTTAGTCAGATGGATTCTGTTCTATCGGAACTTTCTATTAAGAAGGTTAATGGAATTATGCTCGACTTAGGCGTTTCTTCGCATCAGCTTGATACTGCCGAGCGCGGTTTTTCTTACCATAAGGAAGCCCCGCTTGATATGCGAATGAGCCAAAGCGGAATAAGTGCCGAAGATATTGTTAATAATTACAGCGAAAAGGAATTGGCTGATATATTCTTTAAATATGGCGAAGAAAAGTTTTCTTTTAAAATTGCAAATCAAATTGTTAAAAGAAGAGCTGAAAAGCCAATTAAAACAACTACCCAATTAGCAGAGATTATTGCATCTGCCGTTCCGGCCGCTGCAAGAAGAGATGGTCATCCCGCAAGAAAGTGCTTTCAGGCAATAAGAATTGCGGTTAATGATGAGCTTGGCGCTTTAACCGAGGCAATTGAAAAATGCTTTGATTTGCTTGAAAAGGATGGTATTCTCGCAATAATAACCTTCCATTCACTTGAGGATAGAATTGTGAAGCAAAGCTTTAAAGAATTTTGCACCGGCTGTGTTTGCCCGCCCGATTTTCCTGTTTGTGTTTGCGGAAAAACACCGAGGGGCCGACTCGCCAGCAGAAAGCCCATCGAACCCTCGAAAGAGGAAATAGCACAAAATCCAAGAAGCCGAAGTGCTAAGCTTCGCGTAATAATAAAGAATTAGCCAAAATGTTTTGATTTTGGCAACTAAAAAGAAAGGAGCAAAAGAATATGGACAATTTAAAATATTATAATGATAACTTGGCATATGATTTTGAAATGTTTATGCCAAAGCCCGCTTATGCTCCTAACACAAAGGATAATATCGTTGCGATGCCGCGCGTGGCCCAAAAAACCAAGAAAAGACAAGCCGCAGCAACAAAGGCGCTTTCTGTGCCTTTAACGCTAGTTTTGTGTGCTTGTTTTATATTGGCGGCACTATGCGGAAACATAACCTTAAGATTAAAGATTAACGAGGTTAACTCTGAAATCAATGATATGAAATCGGCTATTGCTGAGCTTGACAGTGAAAAAACTGCGCTCGAGATGGAAATGCAACGCCGAATCTCTTATGCAAACCTTGAGGTTGAGGCTACTGAACTCGGAATGAAGAAACCTGAAAAGGAAAATGTTACCTATATAAGAGTGAACGATAAAAATGCCGCGATAACATCGGACGGTAGCTTTGTTAGTGAGTAATAAACGAAAATTTAGATTAATATAATATTTTTGGGTATACGAGAGTTGAATTTTTCGACTCTCGTATTCGGGTATATATTGAATGTGAACGGAGGCGTGAAAATTGGCATTAAAACCGGGTAAACAAATGATAACCAGAATAGTTGCAGTTATGTTGGTGCTAGTTCTTGCGCTTTCTTTGGTTTCAAGCTACCGTTTGGTTGATATTATGATAATCAACGGTGAAAAATATCAGAACGAGGCATCTGAACAACAGCTTTATGATAGCCTCATAACTGCGCCTCGCGGCGATATTTATGACAGAAATATGCAAACCCTGGCAACAAGCTCATCAGCTTGGACGGTATATATCACACCTAACGGAATTCACAAGCTGAAGGATGAGGCTGTTAAAGAAACAGTTAAGAAAACAATTGCCGAAAATTTATCGGTGATTCTTGACGTTGATTATGACACAGTTTATGGTTATACCGAAAAGAATTCCTATTATGTGATAGTTAAGAAAAAAATTGAAAAAACCGTTGCGGATGAGGTTAGAAAATTCCTCTCAAATGAAGCGTATGAGGATTTAGAGCTTGTAAGATATGTGGGGCTTGATGAAACCACAAAACGCTATTATCCAAACGATAATTTAGCATCGGTTGTTTTAGGCTTTGTTGGTTCTGATGACCAAGGTCTTGGTGGAATTGAGAGTTATTACGACAACGAGCTTACTGGTATCGCAGGCAGAGTTGTGGCTGCAAAGAATGCTGCGGGAACAGATATGCCGCTCACTTATGAGAGGGTAGAAGAAGCGATTAAGGGTAAGTCGCTTGTGTTAACACTTGATTCTTATATTCAATACACCGCCGAAAAATATTTAGAGGCGGCTATTGAAGAGCACAAGGTTGCAGAACGCGGCACCGCGGTGGTTATGAATGTTAAAACGGGCGCTATTTTGGCAATGGCTGTTAAAGGCGACTTTAACCCCAACAGTCCATTTGAGCTTTCAACCTCAGATATGCAGCTGATAGAGGCACTTCAAACTGAAGAAGAAAAAAACGAACTCAGAACAAATCTTTTAAACCGCCAATGGCGTAACAAGGCGGTTTCCGATACTTACGAGCCCGGCTCGGTTTTCAAGCTTATAACCGCAGCGATAGCGATTGAGGAAAATCTCATAAACAATAACAACACATTTTATTGTAATGGCGGAACAACTATTGCGGGTCAGCATTATAATTGCCACAAAAGAACGGGACACGGCTCACAAAATCTTTCCCAAGCAATTTCAAACTCTTGCAACCCCGCGTTTATAACAATTGGTCAATTGGTTGGCGTTAACACTTTCTCGAAGTATTTTAATGCATTTGGTTTTGCAGAAAAAACCGGAATTGATTTACCAGGTGAGGCAATGTCAACCTATCATAGAAAAGAGAATATGGGTCCTGTCGAGCTTTCTTCGTGCTCGTTCGGTCAAACCTTTAACATAACACCCGTTCAGCTTTTATCGGCAGTTTCGGCCTGTGTTAACGGCGGTTACCTTGTGAAACCGCATTTGGTTGAAAAAATGCTCGATCAGGATGGAAAGACTGTAAAATCCATCGAAAGCAGTACAAAGCGTCAGGTAATATCTGAAACAACCTCAAAAACCTTGCGCGAACTTATGTATTATGTAGCAGAAAACGGCGCGAAAAACTCTTTGGTTGCAGGATACGATATAGGCGCAAAGACAGGTACTTCACAAAAGGTATCGAAAATTCAGGCAACAGGCGACAGTTACCTCTACATCGGTTCTTGTGTTTCGGTAGCCCCTGTTGAGAACCCCGAAATCGCGGTATTTGTAATGCTGGATGAGCCAAAAGGCGATAAGTATTACGGCGGTGTGATTTCGGCACCTGTTAACTCAAAAATTATGACCGACGTTCTGCCTTATCTTGGTTATGAGGCAAGTTACACGGAAGAGGAGTATAAAAAGTTAACGGTAAGCGTTCCCGAAACCTCGGGCAGCAGCATTGAAGATGCAAAAAATAAAATTAGAGCCGCTAAGCTTGAATATCAGATTGTGGGTTCGGGAGAAACTGTTATAAGGCAGCTGCCCGAGGCTGGAAATCAAGTGCTCACGGGCGGTGTGGTTATTCTTTATACAGATGATTCTGCGCAGAAAACGGTTACTGTTCCGCAGTTTATTGGACTTACAGCTACAGAGGTTAATAAAGCGGCGGCAAAGGCCGGTGTGAATATAGAATTTTCGGGCAATACGAGTTCTGCAGGACTAAAGGCATACAGACAAAGCATAGATGCCGGTCAAACAGTTGATGCGGGAACGATTGTTTCGGTTTATTTCAGAGATGATACTACGGTTGACGGTTAATGTATTACTTTGGAATTTTGTGTTTATTCCTCGAAAGGAGAAAAAATGAAACTTAAGAATCTTATTGAATGTGATGTGAAAATGGGCGAAATTGAAATCACAGGCATTACTTGTGATTCGCGCGATGTCAAAGAAGGCTTTGCATTTATTTGCATAAACGGCGCTAAGGCTGATGGACACAAATTTGTTCAGTCAGCACTCGATAAGGGTGCTGCTGTGATTATTGCAGAGAAGGATGTAAATGCACCAAATAAAATTATCGTTGAAGACACCCATGCGGAATATGCAAAAATGTCTGCAAAGTGGTTCCATGAGCCTTCCAAAAAGCTGAAGCTTGTTGGTGTTACGGGAACAAACGGTAAGACCTCTGTTACCTATATGTTAAAGAAAATCCTTGAGGCAAAGGGACATAAGGTGGGTCTTGTCGGCACAATTCAGAATATGATTGGCGAGGAGATTATTGCCGCCAAAAACACAACACCGAGTGCATATGAGCTTAATTCACTTTTTGCCAATATGGTAGAAAAGGGTTGCGATTATGCAGTGATGGAGGTTTCTTCGCACGCGCTTGACCAATGCCGTGTTTATGACCTTGAATTCGAGGTTGCAATTTTCACTAATCTCACACAAGACCATTTAGACTATCACATTACAATGGAGAATTATCTTGAAGCAAAGAAAAAGCTCTTTAAGATGTGTAAAACCGCCCTTCTTAATAAGGATGATGAATATTATGAGGCCTTAGCTGAGGGGTTGGAATGTGATATTATCACATATTCGATTAACGGAGATTCAACATATAGCGCTAACGCTATTAACTATAAACCCACTTCGGTTGAATATGAGCTTGTAAATGAAAATACAATTCAGCATGTTAAGGTTAACACTGGCGGAAGATTCACAGTTTACAATTCAATGTGTGCGCTTTGCACCGCAGAGCAATTAGGTATTTCTTTGAGCGATTCTACAAACGCGCTTGCCGAATCAAGCGGTGTTAGCGGTAGGGCAGAAACTGTTGATTTTGGACAGGATTTTACTGTTATTATTGACTACGCCCACACACCTGATGGACTTAAAAATATTTTGCGCACCTTTAGAGAGTGTAAACAAAACCGTTTGATTGCTCTTTTCGGTTGCGGTGGAGACCGTGATAAAACAAAGCGACCTTTGATGGGGGATATTGCGGCGCATTACGCAGATTTCGTTATAGTTACGAGCGATAATCCAAGAACTGAAAACCCAACAGAAATAATCAATGATATTTTGGCGGGTATGCAAGGCACTCCGACTCCCTATAAGGTTATTGAAAACCGCATAGATGCGATTAAATATGCTATTGCAACCGCACAAAAGGATGATATAATAGTATTGGCGGGTAAGGGACATGAAACCTATCAGATACTCGCTGACGGCACAATTCATCTTGATGAAAGGGAAGTAGTTGCCGAAGCTTTAGGCAAACTTTAAAACAGTTAGGAAGTGGCATAAATGAAAGATTTAAGCGCTGTTATTGCTGCATTAATAGGCTTTTTGGTGTGTTGGGGATTGGGCTATATTGTTATCCCTTACCTAAAAAAGTTAAACTTTGGGCAAACTATTCTTGATATTGGACCTAATTGGCACAAAGAAAAACAGGGTACCCCCACAATGGGCGGTATTATGATGATTCCCGCGGTTTTATTGGCGGTTTGTATTGCTTTTGGATATTCTGCAATAATTGGCGGAAAATTTTCTATGGAACTCAAAACCATGGAAAAATTAACTCAGTTACTTGCGGGTGTTATTATGGCGCTTTGTATGAGTGGTATTGGTTTTATGGATGACTATGTTAAGGTTGTCAAAAAAAGAAATTTAGGACTTACCGCTCTTCAAAAAACCTTTATGCAGCTGCTTGTTTCTGCATTATATTTGTTAACATTATTCTTATGCGGAATGAAAACCACAAATATCCCCTTTATTGGCGATATTGATATCACAAGCGGTTTTGGCCTTTTGTTCTGGCCGATTGCTCTTATGTTTATTTATGGCTTTACAAATGCCGTAAATTTAACAGACGGTATTGACGGCTTGGCTTCAACAGTAACACTTGTGGTTTCCTGTGCGTTTATGCTAGCAGCGGGTATTCTTTATAACTTAACCTTCAGTGTGCTTTCAGCGGCTTTAGCAGGCGCTTGTGTTGGCTTTGTGTGTTGGAATGCAAAGCCCGCAAAGGTATTTATGGGCGACACAGGCTCAATGTTCTTAGGTGGTATGGTTGTTGCACTTTCGTTTGGAATTGGCCGACCGATACTTCTCATTTTCGCAGGTTGCACATATTTCCTTGAAGCGCTTTCTGATATTATTCAGGTGGCATATTATAAAAAAACAAAGAAACGCATATTCAAAATGGCACCCTTGCATCACCACTTTGAAATGTGCGGTTGGTCTGAAGAGAAAATCGTTTTTGTTTTCTCACTGATTGCTTTTGCGGGATGCATAATTGCAATGCTACCGATTTTATTTAGATTTTAGTTAAATTTTAAACGGAGGATTCGAAATGGCAGGGAATAAGGCTATAAAAAAAGAAAAACGCGCCAATTCCGGTAAAATGGATATAACCTTTTTATCTTTTGTGTTAATTCTTTTAACTATTGGCCTTGTTATGCTTTTTTCTGCAAGCTATGCATATTCTCTTGAGTATTACGGTAATAGCTATAAGTTTATAACACGGCAAGCAGTGCTTGGCGGTGTGGGTGTTGTGCTAATGCTTTTGGTTTCAAGAATTGACTATCATTTTTGGCGCAAATTCGCTTGGATATTTTTCTTTTTAGTAACCGCGATGCTCGTAGTACTTTTAATTCTGCCTCCTATGGTAAGCGGAATGGATGTTAAAAGATGGTTGGTTATAGGTCCTATTAACTTTCAACCGTCAGAGCTTGCGAAGCTTTCTATAATTCTGTTGTTTTCTTCGCTTATTGCTTCAAATTATAAAGAGGTTAAAAAGTTTTCTTTTATTGCCTTTTTGTTGGTTGTGCTCGTGCTAACCTGCGGATTAATCGTTCTTGAACCGCACCTTTCGGCAACCGTGCTTGTTTTTTGCATTGGCGTTGTTCTGCTTATTGTGGGCGGACTCCCCAAAAGATACATTTTCGGCGGTCTTGGTGTGGGTGTAGCAGGTGTTGTTGGTCTAATTGTTTCGGGCGCCGTTAGTTACGGCTCAGACCGTATAAAATATTGGCTTGACCCATGGGCAGATGCAACGGGCAAAGGCTTTCAGACTATTCAGTCGTTGCTCGCTATTGGTTCGGGCGGTTTTTTGGGCAGAGGAATCGGACAGTCCAGACAAAAATATTTATGGGTTCCCGAGCCTCATAACGATTTTATATTTTCAATAGTGTGTGAAGAACTGGGCCTTATCGGCGCAGTGGTTATAATACTTTTATTTTGTTTGCTCGTTTGGCGCGGATTCACAATTGCAATGCATGCGCCCGATAAGTTTGGCTCTTTAATGGCGATAGGACTCACCTTTCAGGTTGGTCTTCAAGCGCTTCTTAATATTTGGGTTGTAACAAATACGATTCCAAACACGGGTATCAGTCTTCCGTTTTTTAGCTATGGCGGAACATCGCTACTTATTCTTTTGGCTGAAATGGGAATTGTTCTATCTATTTCCCGAGGGACAAATTTAGAAAAATAGCGAGAATGTTTAATGAAGGGTGAGTGATTTTATATGAAAATTCTTTTTGCAGGAGGCGGCACGGCGGGCCATATTAATCCCGCTTTAGCGGTGGCAGGGTATATAAAAGAACGCCACCCCGATGCTGAAATTAGTTATATCGGCACCGCAGAGAAATTAGAGGCAAAGCTTGTGCCCGAAAAGGGATATGATTTTCATACAATTGATGTTGCGGGTTTTCAGCGCAAAATCACACCCGAGAATATAATTAAAAATATTTCTGCAGTTAAAAAGGCTGTAACCTCATCAATTCGTTCAAAAGAATTGCTTCGTGAAATTAACCCCGATATTGTTGTGGGCACGGGTGGTTATGTTAGCGGTCCCGTTTTAAAGCAGGCGCAAAAAATGGGCTTTAAAACTGCAATTCACGAGCAGAATGCTTTCCCCGGGGTTACAACAAAAATGTTAGCCCCTAATGCAGATGCAGTTATGCTTGCAATGCCTGAGGCTAAAAGACATCTCAACCTTAAAAATGAGCCTATTATAACAGGTAACCCCATACGAGAAGAATTGCTTAAAATGAGCAAGGAAGAAGCAAGAAAAATATTGGGTATTGATAGCAGACCTTTAATTCTTTCTTTTGGCGGCTCTTTAGGCGCAATGCGTGTTAACGAGTCGGTTTGCGAGCTTATTAAATGGCATAATAATTCTGAAAAGTTCTATCATATTCACGCAACGGGAAAAAGCGGATATAATGATTTTATCTCTGCTTTGGGTGAGGAAAAGCTTTCAGATATGATTACAATCAGAGAATATATTTCTGATATGGATGTTTGTATGGCGGCTGCGGATTTGGTAATCTGCCGCGCGGGTGCAATCACTCTTGGTGAAATTGCAGCTTGCTCTAAGCCCGCAATACTTATTCCATCGCCTTATGTTGCAGAGAATCATCAATTCCATAATGCTATGACTTTAAAAAGGTCGGGTGCAGCAGAAATAATTGAAGAAAAAGACCTTTCGGGCGAAAAACTAATAGAGGTTGTAAGCGGTTTGATTGAGAATAAACCCAAGCTTTCTAAAATGTCCGATGCGGCTTATAAAAACGCAATTATTGATGCAAATGAAAGAATTTATCAAACATTAATGCGACTTTATACAAAAGCGTGACCAAAAATGCATTTTCGCATAGTATGAATTGTGTGATTAATACTGTGAGAAGGTGCAATAAATGTCTCAAATTGTGATTAACGGCGCTAAAGCACTTTCGGGTGAAATTAATATTCAAGGTGCTAAAAACAGCGTTTTACCCGTTCTTGCCGCGACAATACTTTGCGATAAAGAATGCCATGTGCACAACTGTCCCGATTTATCCGATGTTAATACTTCAATTAAAATTTTAAAGCAGTTGGGTTGTAAGTGTGCGCGGCAAGGTAACACCGTTTCGGTTGATAGCTCTGATATGAATAACTATAAAATTCCCGAAAACCTTATGCGCGAAATGCGTTCATCGGTTGTGTTTTTGGGTGCGATAGTTGGCAAAACAGGTAAAGCGGTGATTAGCAGCCCCGGCGGTTGCGAATTGGGACCAAGACCTATAGATTTGCATTTGTCGGCACTAAATAAAATGGGCGTTTGCATAAGAGAAGAACACGGTTTTTTATATTGTGATGCCCCAGAAGGCTTGTACGGCGCCGAAATTAATTTAAGCTTTCCAAGTGTGGGTGCCACAGAGAATATAATTTTAGCGGCGGTTAAGGCAAAGGGAATGACAGTGATACATAACGCTGCAAAAGAGCCTGAAATTAGCGACCTTGCGGATTTTTTGAACAGCGCGGGAGCAAGAATATACGGTGCCGGCTCGGACACTGTCTACATACACGGGGTGGAAAAATTAAGCGCCACAGAGCATTCAATTATTCCCGACCGCATAGCAGCAGTTACTTATATGGCCTCGGCTGTTATGACAAACGGAAAAATTGTAATTAACGATATAATGCCATCTCATATGATGGCGATGCTCTCACTTTTTTATGAAAGCGGTTGTAATCTTAAGATATATAAAAATTCCTTAGAGATTTCTCGTGGGGATAAACTTTTGCGTGTGCCCAAGATAAGAAGTCTTGTTTATCCGGGGTTTCCTACAGATGCGGGGCCCATAATTATTTCAATGCTAACTTTGGCAGATGGCACATCAATGTTTGTTGAAAATATTTTTGAGAATAGATTCAGATATATTGATGAGCTCAAAAGGCTGGGTGCCAAAATCAAAACCGAGGGCAAAATTGCGGTTATTGAGGGTGTTTCGCAGCTTTTGGGTGCGCCCTGTAAAGCCACTGATTTGCGTGGCGGTGCGGCGCTTGTGTGTGCAGGCCTTGCCGCGAAGGATACAACGGTTATAGGTGAAATCGGTCATATAGAGCGCGGCTATGAAAATTTGGTTGATAATTTTAAAAAATTAGGTGCAGATATTTATTACAGATAAATAAAGGATTGGTAACTTGAAAAGGGAAGACTATCGCGATGAATTCATAAGAAAAAGAATCGAACGGCAAAAAAGAATTCGAAAAAGAAGACTGATTGTGCTGTTTCTTTCTTTGATAATAATTACTACTTGCTTGGGCGTTGTTTTATGCTTTACATTATTTTTTCCAATAGAAAAAATAGTTGCAAGCGGCAGCGCGGTTTATACCGATGCGCAAATTATTGAAGCGAGTGATATTTCGCTTGGCGATAATCTCTTTAGTGTGAGCAGACCTTCGGTTCTTAAAAAACTGCGCGAAAAATTGCCATTTGTTGAAAATCTTAAAATCAAGCGTGAATTACCCGGCACCTTAATGCTAACGGTTACCGATGCTAATGAATATGCAGTTTATGAATTTGAAGGGTTATATTACACGGTTGATAAAAGCGGTTGGGTTTTAGAAGCGAGTGAGCAAATACCCGAAAAACTTTTAACGGTTAGCGGTTGTGATATTAAGTGCAGAGTGGGAAGCGAAATTATATTTTTTAGCTCCGAAGAGAAAACTTTGATTGAAAATATAACTGGGTTTTCAGAAGAGAGCGATGTCGATTTAAATAGAATTGATGTTAGCGATAAGGTTAACATAAAACTTTTTGTTGACTCAAGATTTGAGGTGCAACTCGGAAGCGAAAACTACTTAGAAGAAAAAATTAAACACCTCTCTGCGATGATTGATAGTATTTCTCCCGAAAAAACGGGAAAAATCAACCTAAATATGTGGATAAATGACAAACCACAGGGCACTTTTGTCGAAAAAAATGAATAATAAATAAAAAAATTACAAAATTGTAATAAAACTATTGAAATTTAAAAAAATATATGTTAATATCAATATATATGTTCAGCAAATAAAGAATTTTACATAAATACGGAGGAATTTAAAATGCCATTCGAGTATGCAGACGATCAGGTAAATGTTGTTCAAATTAAAGTTGTAGGAGTTGGCGGCGGAGGAGGAAACGCTGTTAACCGCATGGTTGACGCCGGAGTTCGAGGTGTTCAGTTTGTTGCAATCAACACCGATAAGGCGGCTCTTATTAAATCTAAAGCTAATCAGAAAATCCAAATTGGTGATAAAACAACTGCAGGTATGGGTGCAGGCGGTAACCCCGATAACGGCCGTGCTGCTGCTGAAGAATCACGCGATGAAATCGCAGCTGCTATCCGCGATGCTGATATGATTTTCATCACTGCAGGTATGGGCGGCGGAACAGGTACAGGTGCTGCTCCTGTTGTTGCTGCTATTGCTAAAGAACTCGGTATCTTAACTGTTGGTATCGTTACAAAGCCCTTCGCTTTCGAAGGTAACAGACGTATGACTCAGGCTGAAGCTGGTATTGCTGCTTTAAGCGAGCAGGTTGATAGCCTTGTTGTTATTCCTAACGAGCGTCTTAAGTTCGTTTCAGAAGAGAAAATCACATTCAAGAACGCGTTCGACATTGCTGACGATGTTCTCCGTCAGGGCGTTCAGAGCATTTCTGAGCTTATCAATGTAACAGCTCTCGTTAACCTCGACTTTGCTGACGTTAAGGCTGTTATGAAGGATGCAGGCTATGCTCACATGGGCGTTGGTATCGCAACAGGTCGCGATAAGGCTGAACAGGCAGCAAGAACTGCTATTAACAGTCCTCTCATTGAAACCTCAATGGAAAATGCTCGCGGTGTTATCATCAGCATCACAGGTTCTGAGGATATCGGTCTTGAAGAGGTTGAATTGGCGGCTTCTATCGTTAAAGAAATGGCTCATCCCGATGCAAACATCATTTGGGGTTCTCAGCTTGATGATACTCTTGAGGATACAATCCGTGTTACTGTTGTTGCAACAGGCCTTGGAGATGACAAGAAGGATAACACAGGCGATTTAGCTTCTTTCCTTAGCAATTCTGCTGATGAGGATGAGGCTTACGGCGATGTTATGAGTTTCTTCAAGAAGGATTAATTTTAAGCTTTTAAACTGCTGTTGTTCTTATTGAACAATAGCAGTTTTTTTATAATTTTAAAACATGGTGAGTTAGATGCCGAATATAATTAGATTTGAAAATATTAATGCGCCTGAGCTCGCGGTTTTTCATTCTCTTAAGGATTCTGCTCTTAAAAGGGATGATATTTTTATTGCCGAGAGCGTTAAGGTGATAGATGTGGCGCTTGATAGGGGAATTGAGCCGGTGAGTTTCTTAATGGAGGAACGGCAAATTGAGGGAATTGGTAAGGATATTATTGCCCGTTGCCCGAATGTGCCTGTTTTTACCGCACCGCGCGAGGTCTTATCTTCTATGACGGGCTATGAGCTAACCCGTGGTTTGCTTTGTGCAATGAAAAGACCACCGCAAAAATCACTTGAGGAAGTGCTTAAAAACGCAAAAAAAATTGCGGTGCTTGAGCGACTTAGCGACTCTGTAAACGTTGGGGCGATTTTTCGCAGTGCCGCCGCTTTGGGAATGGATGCGGTTTTGCTTTTTAATAATTGCAGTGAGCCGCTTAATCGTCGAACTGTGCGGGTTAGTATGGGCAGCGTTTTTTTAGTGCCGTGGGCATTTTTTCCCAAAGAAACATTTCCCACACCCGAAAATGCGGTTGAATTTTTGAAAGAAAAGGGTTATTTAACGGCGGCTTTAGCGCTTAAAGATAATAGCATTAATATTAACGATAAAAAACTGCGCGAAAACGAAAAAATCGCATTGTTTTTTGGCGCTGAGGGTGATGGACTTAGTGCATCAACAATAGAAAATTGCGATTTAACCGTTAAAATACCAATGCATCACAATGTCGATTCGCTTAATGTTGCAGCCGCTGCGGCTATCAGCTTTTGGCAGTTAGGCAATAATTAATCTTGCAATATTGAGTCTGTAAAGTTATAATAAATTTAGTTTAAACGAGCTAAAATTTTTGAGGAGATGTAAAAATGAAAAGAATAATAGCATTGTTTTTAGCACTTTTATTAGTTTTCTCTTTCGCAGGATGCGGAAAAAATAACACTTCGTCAGACAGTAGTGTTCCAGGTCAGTCGGAAGATTTTGTAAAGCCTGAAAATTACGCAACGGTTTTATACATAAAAATCAACCCCGAGTTTAATTTATATCTTGATGCTAAGGGTAATGTTTTAGCTATTGAGCCACTTAACGATGATGCAAAAACCTTCTCGGATGATATAAAAATAGCTAATCAGAATTTTGAAAAGGTAATTAATAATATCATTTCAAAGGCAAATGACAATGGTTTTGTTAAGACAGATGCCACTGTTGAATTTTCTGTGGTTGAAAAGAAAAACGATGAAGTTAAAACAGAGGATATTTTATCAAAATCAACCTCAACCGCGAATAAGGTTGCTGCGGATTTGGGTCTTAGGATTTCGGTTAGTACTAAAGCTGATATAATTGTTAGCACCGAGGATGCTGAGCCTAATTTCAAAGAGGATGATTCCAACAACAAAATTGAGGATAAAAACCAAGATAATAATAATCAAAAAACTGAAAATGATAAGGTAACAGATAAGGAACCCGAGAACAAGCATAAGCATATTTTTGCGTCGGCAACCTGTGTTTCCCCCGCAAAGTGTGTTGACTGTGGTATAACCGTAGGCGAAGCATTGCAACATCGCTTCAACAAGGGAATGTGCACAATTTGCGGTGCACACGATGAGAATTATCAGCCCAAATACACCGCAATTTCTCAGAAAAACGGTCATTGGGTTGCGAGATTTGTTGGTGATAACACTTTGTTTGATGTATCTGCCACTTTTATTAAGTCTTCTGAAGAATTCGGAATGTCTGTAGGATTTGGCGATCCATTTTCGAAGCTTCCTCCGGATTTTCAGGAAGACATTAGAAATGAAAATTCTGAATCCTATGTGGTTTTAGAGGGTAAAGAATACTATATCGGCAGAGGCGATGGCGACACTCTCGGCGATGTTACAGAAGATAATAATATTGTTACCGTTTTGGATTTAGATGGCAACAAGCTGGTTCTTAGAAGAATTAACGAAAACACTTTGAGTGTTACTGAATCTCCAGCAACATTTGCCATTGTTGGTAAAATTCCGGTTGGAACCGAATTTAACTTTCAATAGAAAATTAAAGATAGGGAACAGTTTTGTGTGCTGATTGATGTTGAATAAATTTTAACGGGCGACCATGGGTCGCCCGTTAAAATTTATTCGCTATATTCTGTAAGATTAATAATATTTAAATTTTTCTTTTTTGCATATTTAAAAGTTTTCGCGGCATTTCCCCAGTTATGATTAATATAACAAATTGCGGTGTCAGAATGGTTAACCATATATTTATTGCGTTGTGGTATTGCGACTTTATAATGATATTTTTCAAAAACATCAGAAAAAATTATTTCATCAAAAATTTCTTCACTAAAAATATTAAACGATAAATAGGGAATTACTAAAATATTTTTTATATGAGGGAAATCTTTTTTCAAGTTATAAACTGCAGTAGCACTAGTTCTGTCAAAACCGCCTTGACCGCCACTGAAAAACTCTATTGCACCTTTTTTGATACATTCGATAATAGCTTTATTTAAGTCATCGGTAGACATAGAATAACATTCATTATGGCCTATAAAAACTACAGATTTCATATTTTCATCTCCGTGTCCTACCAATAGGACATACTTTTCTTATTTATAGTATAAACTATTTTTGTCCAAAATCAAGACAAAAGAGATGAAAATATGAAAAGAATTATTGATGGCGAACAATTAAATATTATTGGCGATAGAATTAAAGAAGCGCGTGAGAAAAAAGGATATAGCCAAAAACAGTTATCCGAAAAGTTGGAACTTATGGCTGTGTATACTTGTCGCGGTTCGATTTCTCGTATTGAGAATGGCAAACGCGCTGTAACTGATATTGAAATTGATGCAATATCAAAAATTTTAGAGGTTTCGTTAGATTATTTATTCAATAGGTAAAATTGAAAAAGACGGCTACATTAGAAAAAGACAGGGGATGGTTCTCTCGTCTCCTTTTTTATATCCGTGCCGTAAGGCACACCGAACCTCTTCACTATTACTTTTTACTTATTACCTAAAAGAACCGATGGCTATTCACCATCGGTTCTTTTGCATTGCGTTCCGTCGTGCTTTATTTCGTAATTATCCTTTAAAATCAAATCACTTATAAACACAAACTCATACCCCTCGTCTTTAAGGGTTTTTAATATGTTTGGAAGTGCTTCGGGTGTGTGGTCGGCGTCGTTATGGAAAAGCACGATACTGCCGTTTTTAACCTTGCTCGTCACCCTTTTGCAAATACTCTCAGGTGTGGCATTGTCTTTCCAGTCAAGAGAATCAACATCCCACTGAATTGTGAACATTTTTAGCTCGTTCATAACCTCAATTAAGGCGTTATCATAATCTCCATAAGGTGGGCGTAAAAGGGTGGGGCACTTGCCAGTAATCCTTTCAATTTTTTCATTGCAACTCTCAATTTCATTCTTCATTTGCTCGCGCGACAGCTGCGGCATATGCGGGTGGGTGTTTGAGTGGTTCTGAATCTGATGACCGGCATCCGAAAGAGCTTTAACCGATTCGGGATATTTATCAACCCAAGCACCAACAACAAAAAAGGTTGCAGGAACATCGTATTCCTTTAAAATTTTGATTAAATCCTCAGTGTCATCATTTCCCCAAGCTGCATCGAATGAAATCGCAACCTGCTTTTTATCAGTTTCGACGCAGTAAATAGGTAAGAGGCGCTCACTCGCGGCAAAGGCGCTCAGCGACCCTGCAACAATAACTGTTAATGCTACGACTAAACAAGCGCAGAGCATTAGCCTGCGTTTTGTGATAATGAAAAGCTTCATTTAATTCCCCTCCGTTTAAAAGGTATGAGGGGTGGCTTGTATAATATACTAGCGAAGTTTCATAAATTTAAGATGCCTTGTAAAAACAGTTTTGAGATTCAACAACCTTAAATTTGCGCCTTTTAAAAGATGCACAAATGCGCTTTTCAAAAGCGATTAATTTCTTCTCGTTAAAGATGCCCCAAACAACTGCGGCAAATAATAAAACCTCAAAAATTGTGCTTAATGTGAATCCAAATGTCATATCATTACCTCCACCGAACAAATGTTCGTTATGCTTATTATACCGAATGAAACTGCATTTGTCAAGCATTTTTTGACAATTTTTTTATTATTTTTTCTTTCGGCTTTATACTCATTATAAAAAACCGACTGTCCCAAATTCAGGACAGTCGGCATTAAATTTTATTTTATTTAATTTTCTTCTAACATTTGCTTTAGGGCGGTTTCCATCTTCTCGTGGATAATATCGCCAAGCTGTTGAGTGTTCATACCTTCGAACTGTTCGGGGTAGATAACATCAAGCAGTTTAAAATTAACAACGGATTTTTTTCGGAAGATTCTTTTTGGTAATGACTGTGTATTGTTAATAACGCAAACCGCAATCGGAACATTTGCCTTCATTGCAATTTTGAAGCAACCGTTTCTGAAGGGGAGAAGCTCACAGCTTTTGCTTACATAACCCTCAGGGAAAATTCCGATTGATACAACATCATCCTTTATAAGCTTAATAGCCTGAATAATGGTTTTGGCAGCCTCACGGTCGTTCTCACGGTCAATTGGCAGAGAATGAAGCCTGTGCATTATTTTTGCAACGAGTGGCATCGTTACATATATCTCTTTTTTGCCGATAAATGCAAGGTCAGCGTGGGGGAAGGTTGACAGCATTATAACTGGGTCAAAATCGTGCTGATGATTGCAAACAAACATCATGTGTTTATTTTCGGGCAGCTTTTCGGTGCCCTCTGTTCTTATCTGCACACGAGCCAAAGCAATAATAATGGGGAGCGAAATTTTCACCATAAAGCGAAAGAACCTATCGCCCTTATCAGCAGATTTATTGGTGTTACCCGCAAGGATTGCAAAGAGGAAAATAAGCATTTGAATTATTACAAAGCAAAGCACAAATCCAATAAGCAAAACGGGAACTAGCCACCAAGAATAAGGCTCTTGCAGGATATTGAAAAAATTGTTTAGAATCAGAATAAGTGCGGCACTTATCACAAGATAAATTTTAATCATTTCACACCTCTAATTTTGTTTTCGAACAATACTGTATTCATCATAAAAATTGAAATATGGACAATTCTCGGTTTGTCTGGTCATAAATCTTCCCATTTCATCCTGATCTAGTGCGGCATCGCAAAAATAGCAATCGCACTCATCATCGTAAATATAATTAGCACAATTTTCGCAACAGCTTTTCATTTGATTACCTCTGTTTTTTTAATGCCTTGTTTTTAATCCAAACCGACGGTGCAAAAAGCAAAATCATTGGGAATATTTCAAGTCTACCCAAAAGCATTGCGGCAGATAACACAAGCTTTGAAAGAGGAGAATATGCGGCATAGCTGCTAAGCGGACCAACTGCAGAAAAACCCGGACCAACATTGTTAAAACAAGCGAATGCTGCAGATATGTGTGTTTCGAAATCAAATGGGTCAAATGAAATCACAAGAAAAACAGCAAAAAGGCATACTAAATATATAGCTAAATAACAACCCACATTATTAATAGTTTCTTTTTTAACTGTTTTTCCCTCAAATTTGAAAGATTCAATTGAACGCGGATGTAGCATATGCTTTAAATTAGAACCCATTGATTTGAATAACAGCACGATTCTTGAAACTTTAATACCGCCGGCAGTAGAACCTGCACAACCACCTATAAACATTAAAATAAGAAGAATGGCTTTGGATAACGAAGGCCATAAGTTAAAGTCGACAGTTGAATAACCTGTTGTTGTGATGATTGAAGAAACCTGAAAAGCGGAATGTCTTAGAGCTTCGGAGAAGGTTGGGAAATTGTGCATAACGTTTACTGTTATTACGCCGATAGAAACCAATACGATAATAATATATGTCAACAATTCCTCACTCTTTAAAACCGAAACGAATTTTTTTGAGAGAATGAGGAAATAAATATTAAAGTTTATGCCGAAAATAAGCATAAATATGGTTATTACCCATTGGTTATAAGGGGAGTAGCTTGCGAGACTGTCAGCATCAATGCCAAAACCGCCTGTGCCCGCAGTTCCAAAAGAATAAACGAGACTTTCGAATAATGACATTTTTCCAAAAAGCAAGAAAATTACTTCAAGTGCTGTAAGAACAATATAGATCAGATATAATATCTTAGCTGTGGTTTTAATTTTCGGAACAAGCTTTCCAATAATAGGTCCCGGCATTTCCGCACGCATAATATGCATAGACCTGCCTGTATCGGTGGGAACAATTGCCATAACAAGAACAAGAATTCCCATACCTCCTATCCAGTGAGTGAAGCTTCTCCAGAAAAGAAGACCGTGGGGAAGCGCTTCAACATCTGTTAAAATTGAAGCACCGGTTGTGGTGAAGCCGCTTACAGTTTCAAAAAAAGCATCTATAAAAGAGGGAATATATCCACTTAAAGTGAAGGGAAGAGCACCGATAATAGATAGCATTATCCAGGCGAAAGCCACAATCACAAAGCCCTCTTTTGCAAAAAAAGTTCGGTTTGTGGTTTTACCGAGCAATGTCAGGACGATTCCAACTGCAATGGCAATTGCAATTGTAATTAAAAAAGCAAAGGTGCATTTTTCGCCATAAATAAGCGAACACAACAAGGGCAACGCCAAAAGGGCGGATTCTAAAAGAACAATTCTTCCAACTAAAAACAAAATTATTTTTCTATTCATAGCATTTACCCTTATTTTAAAATATCAGAAAGGTTGTTTATGCGCTGATTAGCTGCCAACACAATAACCTTATCCCCACTGAGAAGCATATCTTCACCGGTGGGAATAATTGTTTTGCGGTCGCGAATAATTCCTGCAAAAAGGGTATCGGGCTTGGTTTTTAATTCCTTAAAGGGAATGTTAAGCTTGGGAAAATCAGACTTAACGCTAAATTCAAGCACCTCAACCTTATCATCCATAACTTTGTAAAGCGTTTCAACACTGCTTCCTGCAGAATTTTCAAGCGCTCTTGCATATTTAACTAAAATATCAGCGATAAGTTTCTTTGGTGAAACAAATGAATCGAGACCCCAATGCTCAGCTAAGGGGATGAGCTCATCGCGGTTAACCTTTGCGATAACCTTTGGAACATTTTTAGACTGTGCAAAGGAAGATACGAGAATGTTTTCTTCATCCATACCTGTAAGCGCAACAAAGGCATCAACCGAATTCAAGCCTTCTTCTAATAATAACTCCTGCTGAGCGCCATCGCCGTTAATAACAACCGCTTTTGGAATAGCTTCGCAAAGCTCCTCGCAAAGCCTCGGGTCCTTTTCAATGATTGTTACAGAGTTACCTGAGGATGTTAGCATTTTAGCGAGATAATAAGAAGTTCTGCTTCCGCCAAGAATCATAACATTTCTTGCCTGCTTCTGCAAAATGCCCATCTTTTTAAGCAACTTTGAAATTTCGCTATGAGCGGCGGTGAGACCGATCTTATCGCCACTCTCTAATTTGAAGTTACCATCTGGGATATAAGCCTTATCACCGCGTTGAACTGCGCAGATAAGGAAATTAGCGTTGAATTTTGAACGCAAATCCATAAGCTTCATTCCGTTTAAAACAGAATCGGGCTTTAACTTAAGCTCAATCATCTCGAAATTTCTAACCGAGAAGGTATCAACTTTAGCGGCAGAGGGGAGCTTTAAAATACTGTAAAGTTCTTTTGCGGCCATAAGCTCGGGATTAATAGCAAGCTCTAACCCTAATTGCTGCTTCATAAAGCCTAGGCTTCGGTCATTATATTCGGGGTTTCTGATACGGGCAATAGTGTTTTGTGCACCCATTCGCTTTGCAAGAAAGCAACTGAGCATATTGAATTCATCAGAGCCTGTAACAGCAACAACCAATTCGGCTTTTGAAACCATTGCTTCTTCAAGCACTTCGCAATCGGTTGCATTTCCACAAACACCGATAACATCATACATATTGGTTATTTGGGCAATAACATCGGGATTATTATCAACTGCAACAACATCGTGCCCTTCAGCAACGAGATTAGAAAGAATGGTAGCTCCTATTTTACCACAGCCAATAACCATTATGTTCATAGTAAAACCCCTTATAATAAAATAACGTTTAATAAATTATATATAGTTTAACACTAATTGGGTAAATTTACAATAGTAAAAAAGTATTTTGACAAAACCGACATTCAAAATCGGAATTTTTTAAAAATAAAGTGATAAAAGCGTATTAAAGCAAGAAAAAAGGCTATTTTTGTAAATTTTAACCAAAAAACGCGCAAAAAGTTTTTCCGAAATTTCAGTTTTTTCACAAAAAACGCTTGAAATGAGATTATAACGTTGATATAATTATTATATAAAAGTGTGTTTTGGCTCTTTATAATTTAATCAATGGGAGTGTTTTTGTTGAAGAATAAAAAATGTGTAGCAATGTTACTCGCCGGCGGTCAGGGTAGCCGCCTCGGTGTTTTAACAAGCAAAATTGCAAAACCCGCCGTGCCTTACGGTGGAAAATATCGTATTATAGATTTCCCGCTGTCCAACTGCTCTAACTCGGGAATTGATACGGTTGGTATTTTAACCCAATACAAGCCTCTGGAGCTTAATGATTACATAGGCTCGGGCAAGCCTTGGGATTTAGACAGAACAAATGGCGGAGTTCACATTCTTCCTCCTTATCAGAGCCAAAAGGGTGGAGATTGGTATAAAGGAACTGCTAACGCAATATACCAGAATCTTGGGTTTATAGAGCGTTATAATCCCGAATATGTGCTTATTCTTTCGGGCGACCATATTTATAAAATGGATTATTCCAAGATGATAAATCAGCACGAGGCAGATGGTGCGGCTTGTACCATAGCTGTGCTTGAGGTTTCTCTTGAGGAGGCAACACGCTTTGGAATTATGAACGCCAGAGAAGACGGAACGATATATGAGTTTGAAGAAAAACCTGCTGTGCCGAAAAGTAATTTGGCATCAATGGGTATTTATGTGTTCAGTTGGGATAAACTTAAAAAGTATCTTACTGAAGATGAAGCAAAGCCCGATTCTTCAAACGATTTCGGCAAGAATATTATTCCTTCAATGTTAGACGCGGGCGAACTTTTAAAGGTTTACCGCTTTAACGATTATTGGAAAGATGTTGGAACGGTGGACTCACTTTGGGATGCTAACCTTGATTTGCTTAATCCTAAGATTGACCTTAACCTTTCCGATAAGAACTGGCGCATTTATTCAAGAACAAATGCAATGCCACCTCAGTTTATTTCAGAAAGTGCAGTTGTTGAAAATTCGCTTATAACCGACGGTTGCGAAATCCACGGTAAATTGGATTATTCAATTCTTTTTGAAAATGTAACAGTGGAAGAGGGCGCAACGGTTGAATATTCACTTGTAATGCCAGGTGCAGTTATTAAAAAGGGCGCTAATGTGCGTTACTCAATAATTGCTGAGAATGTTACAGTTGATGAAAACGCTGATATTGGCGGCGACCCTGCTGTTGTTGGCACAAAGGATTGGGGTATTACAGTTATAGGCGATAATCTCACAGTTGGTAAAAAAGCGCAAATCGGCGCCAATAAAATGATAACTGAAAATGTGAAAGAGGGGGAGAAAATATGATTAATTCAGCAGTTGCGGGTATTGTTTTTGCAAATGTTAACGATGATTTGCTAAAGAAATTAACATCGCGTCGTTCAATGGCATCGGTTCCATTTGGCGCTCGTTACCGCCTTATCGATTTTCCTCTTTCAAACCTTGTTAACGCAGGTGCAAAGAGCGTTGGCATTGTAACCAAAGAAAATTACCGTTCCTTAATGGACCATATCGGTAACGGAATTTATTGGGATTTAGACCGCAGAAATGGTGGACTTTTCTTGTTGCCGCCTTATATTACAAGCGGTGCGAGGAGATATAACGGAACCATAGATGCACTTTATGGTGCAATGGATTACATTAAGCATTGCAAGAGTGAATATATAGTGCTTTGCAATGCCGATGTTCTCGCTAATGTTGATATTTCTTCTGCAATTGAAACCCATATTGGTAATTCAGCTGATATCACTCTTATTTATCATAAGGGCAACATTCCCGTGAACAACGGCGAAACAATGATGCTTGAAATGAACGATTATAATGTTGTTACCGGTATCTCGCTGGATGGCGGCAAGGATGAACAGGTTAACTATAGCATTGGTTACACTATTATTTCTAGAGAATTGCTTTTAAGCCTTGTTAAAGAAGCACATGATAATGATGTTGTAAGCTTTAACAGAGAGGTTCTCGCGAATAAAGTGAAACAACTCAAAATAATCGGATTTGAGCATAGCGGTTATGTAACCTTTATGAACGGAACTGACAGTTATTATAAAACAAGTATGGATTTGCTGGACCCCGAAATCAGAAAGCAGCTCTTTAACAGAGAAAGACCGATTTACACTAAAACCCGTGATGATATGCCTACTCGTTACGGCACAAAATCACAGGTTAAGAACAGTCTTATCGCGGCGGGCTGTGTGATTGAGGGCACGGTTATCAACAGCGTTTTATTCAGAGGTGTTAAGGTTGAAAAGGGTGCTGTTGTTAAAAACTGTATTTTAATGCAAGAAACCAAGGTTGGCGCCAATGCCCAGCTTGATAATGTTATCGCAGATAAAAATGCGGTCATCGGAGAAGAAATGATACTTAAGGGAACCGCTAAAAAGCGTTTCTTTATTAAGAAAAATGAAGTTGTTTAGGGTAGATCGAATAATCCGCCTTTTTAAAACGGAGTTCGGATTATTCGCTCTACCAAAAGGAGTAAATAATGAAAGTTTTATATGCTTCAAGTGAAGCTTATCCATTTGCAATGTCGGGTGGACTTGCCGATGTTGCGGGCGCTCTTCCAAAAGCCCTTAGAAAGAGATTTGTGGGCTGTAGAGTGGTTTTACCGCTTTATAGCTCAGTTTCGGAAGAGCTTCGTGAAAAAATGACCTTTGTTTGCAGTATAACTGTTCCTGTTTCTTGGAGAAGGCAGTATTGCGGAATTTTCGAGGCTCATCTTGACGGTGTGATTTATTATCTCATTGATAATCAATATTATTTTAAAAGGGAAGGGCTATACGGTCATTTCGATGATGCAGAGCGTTTTGCTTTTTTCTCGCGCGCTGTGCTTGAAATGTTACCGCACATTGATTTTAAACCCGATATTATCCATTGCAACGATTGGCAGACCGCTATGATTCCCGTTTATTATGACTGTTTTTATAAGCAGGAAGAATTCTATGAAAACATTAAAACGGTTTTCACAATTCATAATATTCAGTATCAGGGAAAATATGGCAGAGAGCTTGTTGGCGATGTTTTAGGCTTGCCTGATGGTAAGGAAAGCTTGCTTGAATATGACAATTGTATTAATTTTATGAAGGGTGCAATTCAGTGCTCTGACAAGGTTACAACCGTTTCACCAACCTATTCAAGAGAAATTCTCGACCCTTATTATTCACACGGGCTTGACAGTATTCTCAAGCAGTTCACTTATAAGCTTACGGGTATTGTTAACGGAATTGACTGCGAGGTTTATAATCCCGAAACCGATGCGATGATTTATAAAAACTATTCGCTTGATGATATAGGCGGTAAGGATTATAACAAAAAGATGCTGCAAAAAGAGGTTGGACTTCCCGAAAAAGCAGACACACCGATTATTGCAATGGTTACACGCCTTGTAAAGCATAAGGGTATTGACCTTGTTAAGTGCGTGTTTGAGGAAATTCTTGCAACCGATGTTCAGTTTGTAATTTTAGGCTCGGGTGAATGGGAGTTTGAAACCTTCTTTAGTGAGATGGCTGAGAAATATCCCGATAAGGTTGCTTTCAAGTTAGGCTTTATACCAAAGCTTGCTCACAAGATTTATGCGGGCGCAGATATATTCCTTATGCCAAGCCAAAGCGAGCCTTGCGGTTTAGCACAGATGATTGCGCTTCGTTACGGAACAATTCCGCTTGTTCGCCAGACCGGTGGTCTTAACGATACAATTACTGACAGTGGCGATGGTTTGGGTAACGGCTTTACCTTTAATTCTTACAATGCACACGATATGCAGAATTCTGTATGGCGTGCACTTGAGGGCTATGCAGACAAAGAGGGCTGGCAGATATTAAAGGAACGCGCAATGAAGTGTGATAACAGCTGGAAAACCTCAGCCAACTCATATATTAGACTTTACAAAGAAATGATAGGCAAATAAACAGAAAAGGGTTGATAAATTTTATCAGCCCTTTTATAATGATTGTAGTTTGTCGAAACAAGATTGTTTCGCCTAACCTACACCATTATAATAATATTAAAATGTTAATATTTAAGGAGGGGAATTATGATTGAAATTTTAAAATCTATTATTCTCGGTATAATTGAGGGAATAACCGAATGGCTTCCCGTTAGCAGCACGGGACATATGATTTTGGTTGATGAGCTAATCAAGCTTGACCAATCCAAAGCCTTTATGGATATGTTTTTAGTTGTTATTCAGTTGGGCGCTATTCTTGCGGTTATAATTCTTTTTTGGAACAAGCTCTGGCCTTTCCACTTAAAAAAGACTGAGGTTGCTCCGTATTTCAAGAATGAAAATAAGCCATTTTCTAAACTTTGCAATAATTACATATATGTAGACCGTTTTATTCTTTGGTTTAAGATTCTGCTTGCAAGTGTTCCTGCGGCAATACTTGGAATTTTGTTTGATGACCAAATTGATGCAATGCTAACAGGCAATATGCGCGCTTATGTTGTTGCGGGCGCCCTTATAGTTTATGGCGTTCTCTTTATTATCATTGAAAGTATGAAAATAAAGGGAAAAATTGAGAATTTGGATAAGCTCACATATCGCACAGCCTTGTTTATTGGACTTATTCAGTGCTTGGCACTAGTTCCCGGAACCTCGCGAAGTGGCTCGACAATTCTCGGTGCCGTGCTTCTCGGCCTTTCAAGAACCTCTGCAGCGGAATTCTCATTCTTCCTATCCATTCCTGCAATGGTAGGCGGAAGCGCAATAAAGGTGCTTCAGTATTTTGCCGATGGTAATACGTTTGACAGTGCTCAACTCGCAATTTTAGTGGTTGGTATGTTGACTGCTTTCATAGTTTCAGTTCTTGCAATTAAATTCTTATTATCATACATCCGCAAACACGATTTCAAAGCTTTTGGATACTATAGAATTATTCTCGGTATAATCGTTATTCTTTATTTTGCTTTAGTGAAATAAAAATCGGCCCTATCTTAGTGAAAATTCTGAGGTAGGGCATTTAAATTTTATTAAAATAAAAATTGAAAAAATGCTTGACCTTATGGGTAATATATGGTATAATCTTATCACCTCTGAGAGGTTCTTTTTTTTTGCAATTGAACCGATTTGTTTGGTGTTTTATGTATATTGTATGTTGCTTTTCGTTTTGCCACAATATGTAGTGAAATGGTACATATACATCACCAAACCGAGGGAGGCGTTTACTTTTACAATAGTTAGAGTAAAAGCAAAAAATATTTCCGTAAAGCGGGAGGTGCCGTTATGAGAGTAAAAATTACACTTGCTTGTACTGAGTGTAAACAGCGCAATTACAACACAATGAAAAACAAGAAAAACAATCCTGACAGGCTTGAGATGAACAAGTATTGTAGGTTCTGCAAAAAGCACACCCTACACAAGGAAACAAAGTAGGGAGGTAGAACAATGAAGACTGTTAATAAAATTCTACGTATTTTGGTAATAGTTTTCGGCGCAGTTTCATTCTTCCTCTTCTTTACCGATTTTGCTAATTTTGTTTTAGGTGACAGCGGCAGTAAAAGTCTTGTTGCTGCACAGTTAGCTTTCGGTAGCAAGGTAACAATCGCAGGAACTGAATATGATATGGCAAAATCTGCCGATATTCTCTTTTGCTTCCTAGTTACTGCATTTGCGTTTGTTTTGAGTGCATTATCATTCAAATCAAAGAAAATCCGTTATGCAGTTCCGGCATTGGGAATAATCTCTTCGGTTTATATGCTTGTTATTAAGCTTCATAATCCTTGGAAGTTTATTGATACTCGCCCGATAGATATTAATTCTATTACCGAGCTTACTCACACACCATTTGCTTGGGCCCTCGTTATTGCTTTGTTTGTTTTCACAATTTTAGCAGTAGCACATCTCTTGTTAGATGATTACATCGAGGTTTTAGAGTCAAACGGTGAAAAGCTCACAATTTTCAAGAGAGTTGTTCGTTTCTTTAGAGATTATAAGAGCGAAGTTAAGAAGATTGTTTGGCCCGGAATTAAAGATGTTGTTAAGAACACAATCATCGTTCTTATCGTTTGCTTATTAGTTGGCGCTTTAATTTGGGCAGTAGACTTTGGTCTCGGTAAGTTACTTGGATTGCTCTGGAAGTTATAATTTCTTTGGAGGTAAAGTATGTCTGAAGCTAAAGAAGCAAAATGGTATGTCGTTCATACCTATTCAGGATATGAAAACAAGGTAGCAAGCGATCTTGCAACAATGGTTGAAAGTCGCGGAATGCAAGACCTTATCCAAGAGATTAAGATTCCTACCGAAATCGTTACTGAGATTAAAGATGATAAGAAAAAAGAAGTTGAACGCAAAATTTTCCCCGGTTACGTTATGATAAAGATGATTGTAACTGACGATAGCTGGTATGTAGTTAGAAACATCCGCGGTTGTACGGGATTTGTGGGTCCTGCTTCTAAACCGGTTCCGCTCACAGATGAAGAGGTAGCAAATTTAGGCGTTGAAAAGCACAGCGTTGAGGTTGGTTACAAGGAAGGCGATAATGTTAAGATTATCAGCGGACCGCTTGAGGGTTACGGCGGTACTGTTAAAACAGTTGATACTGAAAACAACAGTGTTTGCGTAGTTCTTTCAATGTTTGGCAGAGAAACTCCGGTTGAACTTGAACTTGACCAGATTTCTTTGGCAGATTAATTTAGGTTAATTAGCAATTTTGCTGATTTTAAGGGCGAAAGCCCAACCCCGACACAGGTTTTAGTGTCACGGTGGGAGGGACGGAATATGACCGTTCCGCCAGGCATTTTTCAAATGCTGTTACCACGAATAATGGAGGTGCAAATAAATGGCTCAGAAAATCACAGGTTACATTAAACTTCAAATCCCTGCAGGTAAAGCAACACCGGCTCCACCGGTAGGTCCTGCTCTCGGTCAGCACGGCGTAAACATTATGTCGTTCACAAAGGAGTTCAACGAAAGAACAAAGAATGATGTTGGTCTTATTATTCCGGTTGTTATCACCGTTTATGCAGACCGTTCATTCAGCTTCATCACTAAAACTCCACCCGCAGCTGTTCTTATTAAAAAGGCTTGCGGTATTGAGAGTGCTTCCGGCACACCTAATAAAACTAAGGTTGCCAAAATTACCAAAGAGCAGATAAAGAAGATTGCAGAAACAAAAATGCCCGACCTTAACGCAGCTAGTATCGAATCCGCTATGAGTATGATAGCTGGTACAGCACGCAGCATGGGTATTGAAGTAGTCGATTAATTCTCTCTTGTGGGAGGAAAATTCCGATTTAACCACTTATTGGGAGGTAAAGTTATGAAACACGGAAAAAAATATAATGAAAGCGCAAAGCTTATTGAAACCGGTAAGCTTTACGATGTTAACGAAGCAGTTGAGGTAGCTGTTAAAACCGGTACTGCTAAGTTTGATGAAACGGTTGAAATTCACGTTCGTCTCGGTGTAGACTCTCGTCATGCTGACCAGCAGGTTCGTGGCGCTGTTGTTCTTCCGAACGGAACAGGTAAAACAATTAGAACCCTCGTTTTTGCTAAGGGTGATAATGCTAAAGCAGCTGAGGAAGCAGGCTCTGATTTTGTTGGTGCTGAAGAACTCGTTGCTAAAATCCAGAATGATAACTGGCTTGATTTTGATGTTGTTATCGCAACACCTGATATGATGGGCGTCGTTGGTCGTTTGGGTAAGGTTTTAGGTCCTCGTGGTCTTATGCCTACTCCTAAGGCTGGTACTGTTACACCTGATGTAGCTCGTGCAGTTACAGAAGCTAAAGCAGGTAAGATTGAGTATCGTCTTGACAAAACAAACATCATCCACTGTCCTATCGGTAAGGTATCATTTGGTCCCGAAAAGCTTCAGGAAAACTTTGATGCACTTATGGGTGCCATCATTAAAGCTAAGCCTGCAGCAACAAAGGGTCAGTATATCAAATCTTGCGTTATCGCAACAACCATGGGCCCTGGAATTAAGCTTAATGTTGCTAAATTCGGTGTTTAATATTTAAATTTTTTGACCGACAGTCGTTTAGACTGTCGGTTTATTTTTTTGTTTAGAATAATCGGCGGTTTTTGCAAAAAAATATTATATATAATTTGTATTAAAAGGTGATAATATGTGCGGAATCGTTGGGTTTGTTGGCAATGATAGAGCAATTGATTTTTTAATTGGCGGCCTCGAAAAGCTTGAATACCGAGGTTATGATTCGGCAGGAATTGCCGTTTTAAACAACAATAA
Organism: Oscillospiraceae bacterium; assembly: GCA_015065685.1. Classification (GTDB taxonomy): domain Bacteria; phylum Bacillota; class Clostridia; order Oscillospirales; family Acutalibacteraceae; genus UBA737. The sequence continues at coordinate 124,135 of SVPU01000004.1, forward strand.
ATTCACTGTTAATAAAACAACCAAGAGGGTTGCAGATTTAAAAACAAAAGAAACCGAAAAGCTTATCGGTAATTTAGGAATTGGGCATACCCGTTGGGCAACCCACGGTAAGCCCGACCTATTAAATGCACATCCGCATTTGAGTGAAACCCAAAAATTTGCGGTTGTTCATAATGGCATTATCGAAAATTATCAGAGCTTAAAGCAAGAATTAGTGGCTGAAGGCTATACTTTTAAAAGTGAGACTGATACAGAGGTTATAGCCCATTTATTAGAAAAATATTATAAAAACGATATAAAAGAAGCCGTGAAAAAAACTGTGGATAGACTCAAAGGTTCTTATGCTTTAGGAATTCTCTGCAGCGATTTGCCCGATTGCCTTATAGCTGTTAAAAATTTTAGTCCCCTTATAATCGGTGTTTCGGAAAATGCAAATGTGATAGCCTCAGATATAACCGCAATTGTTCCTACAACTAAAAAAGTTATTTATCTTGAGGATGAGCAAATAGCATTTATTATCAGCCACGAAATTATTATAACCGATAAAATGGGTAAACCTTGCAAATCAGAAGTTTCACAAATTGATTGGAATGTTGAATCGGCGCAAAAGGGCGGTTATGACCACTTTATGCTCAAAGAGATTATGGAGCAACCAAACGCTATTGAGCAAACAATTAAAAACAGAATAAAGCAAAACGAGGTTTATTTTGAGGATTTCTGTATTGATGAAGAAAAACTGAAAAGCTTTGAAAAAATTCAAATTATCGGTTGTGGCTCGGCTTATCACGCGGGTGTTGTAGGCAAATATGTTTTTGAAGAAATGCTTAGAATTCCTACTCAAGTGGATATTGCGAGCGAATTTAGATATAGTAACCCCGTCATAAACGAAAAAACATTAACAATCGCAATTAGTCAGTCGGGGGAGACTGCCGACACCTTGGCCGCCATAAAAGAAGCGCAAAAGCGCGGTTCTTTTGTTTTATCAATAGTTAATGTGGTTGGAAGCTCAATAGCGAAGGCTTCTAACGGTGTCTTATATACTTGGGCGGGACCTGAAATTTCCGTTGCCACCACAAAGGGTTATTCAACACAGTTAGCGGTTATTTATCTTTTTGCTGTTTGGGCGGCTAAAAGGCTTAAAACCGCAACAAAAGAAGAGTTGAATGCGGCGGTTGAGGAACTGATAAAACTGCCAAAGCTTGTTAAAGAAGCTTTAAAATGCGAAAAAACTATAAAAGAAACTGCCTCAAAATATAAGGATGCTGCTTCTGTGTTTTATATCGGCAGAAATTTGGATTATGCAGTATCACTAGAAGCCTCTTTAAAGCTAAAGGAAATTTCCTATATTCATTCAGAGGCCTATGCTGCAGGGGAACTGAAGCACGGAACAATCTCGCTAGTGCAAGATAATCAGCTTGTTGTGGCGCTTTGCGGTGTTGAGAGGCTGTTCGAAAAAATGCTCAGCAATATTAAAGAGGTGAAGGCTAGAGGCGCGGTGGTTTTCTCTTGCTCTGAAAAAGCGAATAAACAAATAGAAAGGGAAGCAATGATAAATGTATATATCCCTAAAACACATAACCTCTTTACCGCCTCTGTTGAGATAATACCTTTTCAATTGTTTGCTTATTATGTGGCGGCGGCTAAGGGATGCGATATTGATAAACCACGCAATCTTGCAAAGTCCGTAACAGTTGAATAAACAAAGAAAAGCAACCTTTTGATAGGTTGCTTTTTGTGAATTATTCGATAAAAGTTGCTTTTTTTAGATGAATATGGTAGAATAACTGTGTATGCTTTTATAGGAGGTACTATTATGGACGAAAAGAATATAAATAGCAATACAGAAAATAGCAATTTTGATGATAATGAAATTTTCAGCTATGATAATCATAATAATTTAAATGATGAGGGTGCCAGCACCTTTGACCTTAATTCTTTTTCTTCGTTTCGCGCTGAGGAAGAACCGATAAAGCCAAAGAAAAAGAAGCCTAGTTCAAAAAAACAAAGCATTTTGAAGATTGTTTTAACAGTTTTCCTTATCGGTATGATAACCGTGAGCATAGTAGTAGGCTCATTTATGTTCTATGCCTTTACTATGGTAGATGGCACAATGGATGAAGATTTGGAAAATTCTCTTAATTACACTACAACTGTTTATGTTGATGACGGAACGGGTAATTATAAGGAATACCGCCGTCTTCACGGTGAGTTTAACCGAATTTGGATAGATTACGATAAGGTTGCTATTGATAATAAAGACCCTGAATATGAGGGAATTCCTCAAATATTGGCAGATGCTTTCGTTGCCATTGAAGATAAGCGCTTCTTTGAGCACGAGGGTATTGACTGGAAGCGAACCTTCAGCGCGTTTATCAACGAGTTTGTTCCGATTTATTCATCCCGCCAAGGTGGTTCAACAATAACTCAGCAGCTCGTTAAAAATCTTACTGATGACCGCTCACAAAAGGCAAGCCGTAAGGTGCGCGAAATTATGCGTGCGAGATATTTAGAGGGTAAATATTCCAAAGATACCATTCTTGAATGCTATCTTAATACCATTCCTATGGGCCACGGCACCTATGGTGTTGAGGTTGCAGCCAACTATTATTTCGGTAAATCTGTAAAGGATTTAACCATAGCAGAGTGTGCTTCACTAGCATCAATAACAAAAAGTCCTTCTTATTATGCACCTGATACTTATCCCGAGAATAACAAGGAACGCAGAGAAAGTGTTCTTTATCAGATGTATGACCAAGGCTATATTACTAAGGAAGAGTATGAATCGGCTCTTAGTGAGGAGCTTAATGTTGTTGCGGAGCAAAAGGTGCTCAACCAAAACAACGTTAATTCATATTTTATTGATGCGCTCATAACACAGGTTTCAAACGATTTAGCCGAAGAATATGGCTATGAGCCTGCCCACGCAAATAAGCTTTTCTATAACGGTGGCTTTAAGATTTACGCCACTGTTGACACAAAGATGCAGGAAATCGCCGAAAATGTTTTTCTTGATTCTGATACCTATGCAATCAAGGGTAAAGACGGTAAGCTAATGACCGGCGGTATCACTGTTATGGATTACGAGGGCAATGTCAAGGCGATTGTTGGCGGAATTGGTGAAAAAACCACTAATCGCGGCTTTAACTGTGCGATTGATGCTGTTCGTCAGCCCGGCTCAACAATGAAGCCCATCGCCGCATATGCGTTGGCAATTGAGCAGGATTTAATAACCTATTCAAGTCTTGTTAATGACACTAAGACCAATTATAATGGTTGGACCCCTAAAAACTGGTACAACTCATATTGGGGAAATATTACCGTTCAGTATGCTTTGGAGCGTTCTGTAAATACTATTCCTGTTTACCTAGTGAATAAGATGACTCCTCAGAGCTCATATGATTTCTTAACAGGAAAATTGGGAATAACCACGCTCAATGCTGAGGATATCAACCTTTCACCGCTTGGAATGGGCGGTACAAACGGCGGTTTAAATACAATGGAATCTGCCGCTGCATTTGCAGTTTTCGGCAATGGCGGTCTTTATTATGAGCCTTCACTTTACACAAAGGTTGTTGACCAAAAGGGTAAAATTGTGCTCGAAAGAAATGTTCAACCCAAAATGGCTATAAGTGAAGATACTGCAACAGTTATGAACCATTTGCTTAGAACTGTTGTTTACGGCGGTAACGGTACGGGTAAGGCTGCGGCTTCTTATATTCCTAATATGAAGATATACGCTAAAACAGGTACCTCTAACGACCAGAATGACCTTTGGTTCGTTGGTGGAACACCTTATTATATTGCTTCTTGCTGGTGCGGTTACGAGGTTCAACAACCCATTCCGAAGGGACATAGCGGTATTGCCCTTAAAATGTGGGGTAATGTTATGTCGAAAATTCATTCGGGACTTAAAACAAAAGAATTTTCCGATAGCAATTATGCAGAAGAAAAATATTATTGCACCGCAACGGGTGAGCTTGCAACCGATGCTTGTCCCGAAAAGGCTATTGGTTGGTATAGAAAGAGTAATGTTCCCGTTTCTTGCACTGCGCACACAGGTGAATTGCTCGGCAAACCCGGCACTGAGCCTAAAGAGGAGCAAAGCGGAGAGACTGAACAATCTACTGAGTCATCGGCGGAAAACACAACAAGTGGGGAGCAATAAACTGAAATTTCAGGAATTTTATGTTGGAATTTAAAAAAATTGAAATAGAAGATGCTGAAAATTATAAGCGATTTTTCAAAGACAATGAAGAGCTTTCTTGTGAAAACGCATTCGTAAATTTGTTTGTTTGGCAAAAGGTTTATAGCAATATGGTTTGCGTTTATGAGAATGTGCTTTTTATAAAGTCCGGTGAGGGAGAAGAAGAAATTTTCAGCATTCCGATGGGCTCTTGCGATTTAAGGGAGAGCTTTAAACTAATAAAAGAATATTGCGGCGGTAAAAAGCCAAAAATTTGGGTCCAAGAGGGCCCAAATTTTACGAGGTTTAAAGAAAATTTTGCGGATGAATATGTTTTTTCGGAAGATAATGACTATTATGATTACATTTATCTGCAATCTGATTTAGCAAATTTAAGCGGCAAAAAATACCATAGCAAACGGAATCACATCAGCGCTTTTTCAAAAAAATATAGTTGGCGATATGAGAAAATTACTGAAGATAATATGTCGGCAGTAAAACGCTGTGCTGAAAAATGGTATCTTGAAAACGCTGAGCGAATGGATTTTCAAATGCAGTGCGAAAAGCAGGGTATTAACGCGGTTTTAGATAATATGGAAAAGCTAAATGTGTTGGGCGGAGCAATTTTTATTGATGATGAGGTTGTTGCCTTCACTTTGGGTACTGCTATAAACAGCCGAGTGTTTGATATCCACTTTGAAAAAGCGTTGTTGGAATATCCCGGGGCATATGCCGTGATTAACCGAGAATTTGCGAAAAACGAATTATCGGCTTATGAACTGCTTAATCGTGAGGATGATATGGGAATTGAAGGGCTGCGCAAGGCGAAGCTTTCTTATAAACCCACAATACTGCTTAAAAAATATATTTGTTTGCCGAAGGAAGAATAATGAACATTACTCAACAATGCCGTTTGCTTTATAATGAAAACTTTGGTGACGGCGATTTAGAATTTGAAAATCTTTTTTTTGAAAATTGCTTCGAATATTGCAGGCTTGAAGCTGTTGATGAAAAGGTAGTTTCTATGCTGTTTGCTTTGCCTTGTGAAATTATTTTTGATGGCGGGGCAGAGGATGCAATCTATCTTTTTGCCGCTGCAACCAAAAGCGAATTTCGAAAAAAAGGCTATATGAGTGCACTGATTAAAAGACTAATGCTTGAAAGCAATAAGCCTATAATCTTAAGGCCCGCAAACCAAGCTTTGATTGGGTTTTATCAAAAAATCGGGTTCAATGCTTTTTCGGCACAAGCGGCAAAAGAAGTTACACCTATTTTAAAACCGAAGGATAATTTTTTAAAGCTTGCCGAAAAAATAGGCAAGGATGAAGAAGAGACTTTTAAATTGATGTGTTGCGGAATAAAAAGCGAAAAATTGCAGGGATTATATTTTCCCTACAGTATGGAGTAGAAAATGAGTGATATCAAGCTTGGCAAATATAAACATTTTAAAGGAAATGAATATGAGGTGATTGCAATTGCCAAAAATTCAGAAACCTTAGAAGAAATGGTGGTTTACCGCGCGTTATACGGCCAAGGCGACCTTTGGGTAAGGCCCGCTTCAATGTGGAATGAAACCGTTGAGCGCGATGGTAAAATTTATAAACGCTTTGAATTTTTAGGCGTTTAAGTTTAACTTGACATATTATGTATTTAATTATATAATAGTCTTTACATGATTATAAATTTGAAAGAGGTATTTTTATGGCTAAAACTATTAAAATCACCGACGACGGACTTAAAAAGCTTCAGGAAGAACTAGAAATACTTAAGACCCAGGGACGCGCAGATATTGCGGAAAAAATTAAAGTAGCCAGAGGATACGGTGACCTTTCGGAAAATAGTGAGTACGATGAAGCAAAAAATGAGCAGGCTAAGATTGAAGCTAGAATTGTTGAGATTGAAGCAATGCTTAAGAATATTGAAATTATAGAGGATGTTAAGGGTAAAGCCAAAACTGTTGTTATTGGTGTTAAGGTTAAGGTTTTGGATGAAGAATTCGGCGATGAGAGTGAATATCACGTTGTTGGTTCTACCGAAGCAGACCCCAGAAGCGGTAAAATTTCCGATGAATCACCTGTTGGCAAGGCTTTGCTTGGCAAAAAAATCGGCGATGAGGTTATTATCGAAGCACCCGGCGGAGAATTTAAATTAAAGATTTTGGAAATCTCAAAGTAATTTATTTTTTGTTTAACTGTGATTGGAGTTTGAAATGGCAGATAATAATGTTAAGGTTGTTGATGAACAACAGGAATTAAACGAAATTTTAAGAATAAGACGTGAAAAGCTTGCAAATATGAAGGAGGCAGGGAATGACCCCTTCTTAATCACCAAGTTTGATTTTGATAACGATTCAGCTAATATCAAATCAAATTTCGAGGAGCTCGAAGGCAAAACCGTTAAAATTGCGGGCAGAATTATGGCACGTAGAATAATGGGTAAGGCAAGCTTTGTTGGTCTTAAGGATAATAGCGGTAAAATTCAGCTTTATGTTCGCCGTGATGATGTTGGCGAAGATGTTTATGCTGCATTTAAAAAGTGGGATATCGGCGATATTATGGGCGTTGAGGGCTTTGTTTTCAAAACCCAAACAGGTGAGATTTCTGTTCATGCAACATCTATAAAATTGCTCTCGAAATCTCTTCTTCCGCTTCCTGAAAAATTCCACGGTCTTACAAATAACGATTTAAGATTCCGCCAGAGATATGTGGATTTAATAATGAACGACAATGTAAAGAATAATTTTATTGTTCGTTCCAAGTTTATTAAATTTATGCGTAAATATCTCGATGATATGAACTATATCGAGGTTGAAACTCCTGTACTTAACACAATCGTTGGCGGTGCTGCTGCCCGTCCGTTTGTTACACATCACAACACTCTTAATATACCTATGTATATGAGAATTGCAACCGAATTACCGCTTAAGAGACTTATTGTCGGCGGAATGGATAGGGTATATGAAATTGGCAGAATCTTCCGTAATGAAGGTATGGACCCGAAGCACAACCCAGAGTTCACAACTGTTGAGTTATATCAGGCTTATGCTGATTTCCACGATATGATGGACATTGCCGAAGGCATTATTTCGGGTGCCGCTAAAGAAATTCACGGCACTTATGAGGTTGAGTGGTTGGGCGAAAAGATTGACCTTACACCCGGTTGGCGCAGACTTACAATGGTTGATGCAGTTAAAGAATATGTTGGCATTGATTTCGGCGCTATTTCTGATGATGCTGAGGCTGTAGCTGCTGCCGAGGCTATCGGAGTTGAGCTTGCAGACACTGCTGATAAAACTTGGGGTAACGCACTTTATGCTTGCTTTGACCAAAGAGTTGAAGAAAAGCTCATTCAGCCCACATTTATCACAATGTATCCTGTTGAGGTTTCTCCTTTAACCAAGGCTTCACCCGAAGACCCGAGACTTACTGAAAGATTCGAGCTTTTTGTGTGCCACAGCGAGCTTGCAAACGCTTATTCAGAGCTTAATGACCCGATTGTTCAGCGCGAGCGCTTTATGAAGCAGCTTGAGCTTCGCGACCGCGGTGATGATGAGGCAGAGATGCTTGACGAGGATTTCTTAACTGCGATGGAATACGGTATGCCCCCAACAGGCGGTATGGGAATTGGTATTGATAGAGCAGTAATGATGCTCACAAATTCTGATACTATCAGAGAGGTAATCTTATTCCCAACAATGAAGCCGTTAGACTAATAAAACCCTTTATTTATGCGGGTTTTCGGGGTTTTGAAAGTGCTAAATAAAGCATTTTACCCACGATTTACCCACGGAACCCAAAGGTTTCCTGAAAAGTTATGAGAACTTATTAAAGATTTAGCAGGTATCAAAGCGATTTGATACCTGCTTTTTTCTTTCCACCCTCCCAACTTCTTTTCATAATTCATAAAGAAGATAATGGATGAATTTAAGAATATTTTGTGGTGCTTTTTATCGCCCACATAATATTCTATTTTAAGGGTTAAAGAAGAAGGATGGGTGGACGGAAAATAGTCCACCCAAAAATTAACCTAAATAGATTTCTCCTGCAAAACGGGACATTGTCTGCTTAACAAACTCCTCGTGGACATCCGCATAGATGTCCAAGGTGGTTTTTGCATCATTGTGTCCCATCAAATATTGGACTATCTTTACATCAATACCACTATTAGGCTCGCAACACTTCTCAATCATACGGGTACAATAGGAGTGTCGAAGCATATGGTTCGTTTGATGAGGCAAAAGTTTAGGCTTCTCATCTTCATTTGACACCTTTTCCTTTTCGGCGGCATTATACTTGCTAATAATGCTATCAATAGCATCATTCACACTTTTAGGACTTAGCACCAAGCCGTATCGATTAAGGAAAACCCAATCAGAATAACCATCGATAACGATATTTCTGTGCGGTAGTGTCTTTTGCCTTTCTTTTTCTGCTAATAGTGCCTCACGCACCTTGGGTTCCATAGGAATGGTTCGTTCGCTTGCTGTATATTTAACAGACTTGACTTTGTTATAACACTTACCATCGGACCATTTTCGGTAAATCAACTGTTTGGTTATGTGGATACATCCATCACCTTCAAAGTCTAAATCATCCCAAGTCAGTCCACGGAGTTCGGAAATTCTCAAACCTGTTCCTAACAAAACCGTTATGACATTAACCCACCGTGAAAAGCAATCGTTGGATAACATACAATTGACAAATTTTCTTTGTTCGGTACAAGTCATACCCTTGATTTTGTGCGGGTCATTCCACCCTGGCATTGCTCGCACAGTCTCCATTGCTTTTGTGCAGGGGTTTTTGCGGATGATGTCATCTACAACTGCATCAGCAAATACGGGATTTAACACAGTATGAACATTATCGACCGTAATTGGTTGAAAACCCTTTTCTGTAATAAGAGTGATATAGAATGTCGTCATTTTAGACTTGTTGATGTCAGCAAGGTTTAATCTGCCAAGAGTATCACGGACATATTTATCATACATATAGCGATAATTCAAAGCAGTGCTCTCTTTGAGGTTGATTTTGCTTTTCATATATAAATCAAATCGCTCGTTGAGAGTAACCTTTTTGGACAAAAAGGTATCAATGCCATCGTGCAAATCCTTTTTGATTTCTGCTTCGAGTTCACGAAGACATTTACAGTGCTTTTTGCCTTTTGCCTGCGGGTCTGCTTCGGTTAATCTCCAACTGTAAACACTTCGCATAATCCCGTAAATATCACGATAGCGATACTCATATCTGCCATCATCTTTTTGTCGCTCACCCTCACGGAGAGTACGGCCCTTATTATCCTTAAAAATTGTTCTTGCCATATTACATTACTCCTTTCTGGCGATAAATTTCAGTTACTATTTCACGAAGCGGTTTACAGGGCCTCGCATACCTTGGTTGTGGGTCTGCTGCGGTTAATCTCCAACTGTAAACAACTCTCATTTTGTTGGCACTTTCACGATAACGGAACATATAACGACCGTCCGCTCGCTGATACTCTCCAACTTGCAAAAATCTACCCTTGTTATCTCTTCTGTAATGTCTCATACCAATAACCACCTTTCATTAGATTTCGCTTGGCAAAGTTTTGCCCAAGGCAACCACAGGACTTAGTGTTGCCTGTCACAAGGTCCACAGAGGATACTGTGGTCATTTTCCCGCAGTCACATTTGCATCGCCATAGTGCTTTGCGATGCTTGTTTGTTCCTGCTCGCTTGACAACAGTCAGCATTCCAAATCGCTGACCTTTGATGTCCTTTGCATGGGATACCCGTTTTAAGCATCCACAGGACTTCTTGTGCCCCATTCGTAGGTCACTTGTTGTTGCATAGGTTGTTGCACCGCAATCACACTTGCATTCCCACAGGCGATGCTGACGGCCGTCAGTGCCAGCAGGAGCAATTACGGTTAGGTTGTTGAATTTCATTCCTTCAAGATTGAGTTTCACAATGATACCTCCTTTTAGTAATGTAGTTCGGTTTCTTTAATGATGTAATTTTCAAAGAGAACTCTCTTGATGAGGGTTTTAGTTCCAATGCGGAAAAGATACTCTGCATCGGGTCTGCTTTGAACCAGTTTTCTGATTGTATGTTCTCCGATGCCAAAGACCCCACAAGTTTCTTCGATTGTGAGCATCACCTTATGTTCGGGAGCGACCACTGGTACTGCCATAGATAAGCAATTGTTCTTCATAAAAAATCTCCTTTCGATTTTCAAATAGTTTTAGGTAATTCTGCAAGCAACGAGAAAGACATTACATCTCGTTTCGGTGCTGCGGTGAACACAGTATACAGCAACAAAAAAACACTGTCAAAGTGCCTTTTTTCAAAACTTTTTAGGGTTTTCAAAGGGTATAGTTTGCGAAAAAATCCAGAGTTTCATCTCTCAAAATTCGCTATGGTATATATTGAAAAACTTTCTGAATTTGAAGTTTTGAAAAAACATTGGGTTTTCGTCTCTCAAAAATAATTTGTAGTTTTTTTAAAAATTTTTCGAGCAGTTTTTAACCGTGAAAGAAAACATATAAAATTAGTGCCGATTTCATTTTTGAGCCTTGGCAATCGTGCGAATTACAAAACTTTTATTAAAAAATTCCAAAATAAAAATTGCCGTACCTGCGAACTGACGGTGTGCCAACAGTTCGAAAGTACGGCAATCAATGCTACATATTATCATTATAGGTAGGCTAATTCCATTTATTTTATCTTTGCTAATATACATTATTAAGGAGAAATTGAAATAGTAGATAATCTCATTTTATAGATTTTTCTATACACTCCTATGCACATAGGAGAAACGGAAAAGAATTTAATGCACACCGTTAAGTTAATGATGTGCAATTTTTGCTTTTGTGTCAAGAAATTCTTTTGAGCATGACGAAATAGACTATCACATCTTACTCTTTGAAAAAAATATAATAATTTTTCTGAAAAGTAAGGAAAAATAGTCTTGAACTTTGCGGTATAATTCATCTTTAACTGTAACCCCAAAAGTAAAGTGAATGTATGTTATTAAAGAACCTATGAACTGTCGAGATACCACTTTGTATTTCTGGGTATATCTCTTGTAATGGTTCTGCTTTTGTAAGGTCTGGTGTTTGCTGTATTGTTCCATATCCGTTTCGCCTTCCTAAGTCTAATTATCGTGTTGCAAACATTCTTTTTCATCGTGAGGGGGATTTCACAGGAGTAGGGGCATACTCCGAGCGATTTGAACTTGCGGGTTACGGCAAGTTGTTTTTGTCTGTGTTCTTTATTGTCAAATGATGGGGCATCATTCATTTGTTTTAATGTTTCTCTCAATGCTGGTTGAGAGATATTTTCTATTGCAATTCGATGCAATTCTTCTCGTGTAACAATATCCTTATTGAGACCGTATATATCAAGTAGTCTGTTCCAAACAAGTTCAATGGTAATCTGGTTAGTAAGTATCTGATGAAGATTTGGCCTAAACCCGAAAATCCTGGTTGCTGCCTTTCTATTCATTTGGAATTCAAAACGGATTGTTGGGTCCATAGCAAGTCGTTCTGATTTTTTTAGGTGCTTGTCTTGATGTTTGCAATATACCCTAAAACCGTTTCCTTTTTTGGTCAGAGAAGAAAAGGCACTCCCGAAAATATATCGTTGCTCGTAGCGAGCAGGAAGTATTTTGTTGGCAAAGTCCATTATGGCATT
>SVPU01000017.1 GCA_015065685.1 Oscillospiraceae bacterium
CAATTACAGCCACCAACGGCCCGGTGGTCAAGAGGCCTAAGACACCGCCCTTTCACGGCGGTAACACGGGTTCGAATCCCGTCCGGGTCACCAAAAAACCGAAATACCCTTTTGGGTGTTTCGGTTTTTTCTTTTTGTGTAACGAATACTACCAGCGGTGCCTGTAGTATTCGTTACACAAAAAGAACCTGGCGTTGATCACCGCCAGGCCTAAGAAAGTTTTAGGTTTCAAAAAACCAGTTGATTTATTTGCATTTTCTTTCTCTAAATGTTGCACTTAGTTTGACAATTCATCGTCTATTTTAATATTCAACAAATGTGCCACACCGGGTATGCTCTCACCCTGCATTGTAGAAGTTGGGGAAAGAAGCGCACCTGTGGACATAAACAGAATATTTTTAAAGTTGCCGTCTTCAAACCTATGCATAATAAATGAAGCAAGCACCGATGCGCTACAACCGCAACCCGAGCCGCCACCGTGAACATCCTGACTTTCGCGGCGGAAAATCATATTGCCGCAGTCGCTGTGTTTACAACGAAGGTCAACACCCTTTTCATCGGTCAACTCATATAAAAGTTGCGTGCCGATATACCCCAAATCTCCCGTGTAAATAACATCATAATCTTGCGGAGTGGTACCTGTATCCTCAAAATAATGAATTAGAGTAGAGGCAGCAGCAGGTGCCATTGCCGCACCCATATTGTTAGCATCGGTTATGCCGTAATCCTCGATTTCGCCGAAGGTGATGGAATTTATATAAGGCTTATTTTTACCTTTGCCCAAAACAAGAGCGCCTGAGCCGGTAACCGTCCACTGAGCGGTTGGAGTGCGTTGTGAGCCGTAATCGAGAGGAAAACGGTATTGCCTTTCTGCAGAACAAAAATGGGAAGAAGTAACTGCTATTACTTTTTCGGCGGCGCCGCTATCGATAAAGAGTGAAGCCAGAGCGGTTGAGAGCGACATGGTTGAGCAAGCACCGTAAAGACCGATAAAAGGAATACCCAATTCTCTAAGGCCGAAAGAACTGCCAATGCACTGATTTAGCAGGTCTCCTGCGAAAATATTGTCAATATCTTCTGCCTTTAACCCTATTTTATCAAGGGCGATTCCTATTGCAGTTTTTTGCAGCTTACTTTCAGCTTTTTCAAAGCTTTCTTCACCGAAAAAGCTATCGTTTATGTGGTAATCAAATTCCTGTGATAACGGGCCCTCGTGTTCTTTTTTGCCCACAACTGAAGCATAGCTTAAAATGCTTGGTTTATTATCAAAGCCGATAGTTCGTTTACCTATTTTATAAGCCATAAAATCAATCCTTAAATTATATTTAATAATAATTTTAACGCTTATCGGCAAAATATTCTCATCATTAAAAAATGCCCGTATTTTAATACGGGCAAAATTTATATTTTTATTCAATTTCGAACTTATTATAAGTTTCGAGTGTTAACAGATTTTTCCACAAGAACACTCCATTTTCGAGTGTTATATAGCTGTGGAAGGAATTTTCTTTCGGAATTGAAACCGAGCCGCAGTTCATATAAATAAAATCTTCTTTTATCTCACATTTTGGAACATGGGTGTGGCCGTTCAGCAGAATGTCGCCGTTTGATAAAGGAGGTGGAGTAGCGGGACCGAATTTATGACCGTGGGTTGCGTATAAAATTTTATCACCCACGGGAATAACTGCATAATCGGCTAAAATGGGAAAGTCAAGCACCATCTGGTCAACTTCGGTATCGCAGTTACCCCTAACGCACAAAAGCTTATTTTTTAAGGGATTAAGCATTTCGATAACCTTTTTGGGTGCATACTCCAAGGGTAAATCATTGCGCGGTCCGTGATATAAAATATCTCCGAGTAAAAGCACTTTATCTGCTTTTTCTTCTTCGATGGCTTTAAGTAACAATTCGCAATAATGCGCTGAGCCGTGAATATCAGATGCAATTAAAAACTTCATTTTATTTTACCAAAACCTTTTCAATTTTTCCTATTATGATATTATGAAAATCATCATTATACCAGTGAAGTGGCTCGTTATCGGTGAAATTTTGCTGCTCGAGTTTACCTACATACTGCTTTTTGCAAATGAAAATAAGTCTTGCTTCTTCGAAATATACAGTGCCATCACTGAAAACAGGGGTGAGTCCCGCGAGAGCGGTTTTATCAACATCTCTGCCCGATTTTGAGCCGCAGATTTTATGGATTTCTTTGTTATCACCGTAAAAACTCAAGGTGAAATAGTCATTTTTATCAATAAATTCCATTGTGTAACGCTGAGGTCTTACCATTGCGATAACACTGTCGTTACCCCACATTTCACCTGCAAAACCCCAAGAGGCAGTCATCATATTATAACCGTTTTCATCCCCTGCAGAAATTAGCATCCATTCGTCTGCAATGGCCTTTATCAAATTATCTTTAACGTCTTTAGCAGAAATTTCTTTGAACATAAAGCACCTCTAATTTTTGTTAAGATTTTTATATAAAGCGGCAATTTCTTTTCTCAAGGCAAGATTTTCTTCGCGCTTTAGGTGTGGATCGTTTTTAAGGAGATATTCCACCTCTCTGCCTGCAAGGTTAAGAATTTTTCTATCGGCAAAAAGGTCGGCGATTTTCATATCGGGCAGACCGTGCTGGCGCGAGCCCAAGAAATCACCGGGACCTCTGAGTTCGAGGTCGGCGTCGGCGATTTTAAAGCCATCGGCCGTGCTTTTAATAACTTCTAAGCGCTTTTTAGTATCATCAGAACTGTTGTCGGAAATAAGTATACAGTCCGATTTATATTCGCCTCTGCCGATTCTGCCGCGCAACTGATGAAGTTGTGAAAGGCCGAATCTTTCGGCGTTTTCAATCACCATAATAACGGCATTTGGAACATCAATTCCAACCTCAATAACGGTGGTGGAAATCAGCAACTGAATATTCCCGTTTGCAAACTCTCGCATAACCTTGTCTTTGTCTTTAGAAGGCATTTTGCCGTGCAACAGTCCTAAAGAATAGCCTTTGAATTCATTTCCCTTTAATGCTTCATAATATTCAGTAGCACTGGTTATATCGAGAGTTTCGTTTTCTTCAACCAATGGACAAACGATATAACCCTGTCTGCCTTGGTTTAAGAATTTTTTTATATAATTGTAGATTCTTGCCTTATAAGAAGAATCTACAAGATATGTTTCAATTTTCTGTCTGCCTTTGGGGTATTCATCAATAACGCTGATATCAAGGTCGCCATAGAGAATAAGTCCAAGAGTTCTTGGAATAGGCGTTGCCGACATAACAAGTGTATGCGGATTTTCGCCCTTGGATGATAATTTACCCCTTTGCGCAACGCCGAAACGGTGCTGCTCATCGGTTATAACAAGTCCCAAATTATTAAACTCAACATCGTCGCTAAGAAGCGCGTGAGTGCCGATTATAACATCAATATCACCGTTTTTAAGGGCGTTTTTTATTATCGTTTTTTGCTTTTTTGTGGTGGCACCCGTTAACAATCCGCAACGGATTCCCGTGGATTTTGTGAAATTGAGCATTGTGTTATAATGCTGTTCGGCCAAAATTTCGGTTGGCGCCATCAAGGCTGACTGATAACCGTTGTTGGCGGCATTAAAGCAAAGCGCCGCACAAACCGCGGTTTTTCCGCTGCCAACATCGCCTTGAATAAGTCTGTTCATAGGTCTGCCTGTCTTCATATCTGCAAGACATTCTTCCGCAACCCTTATCTGAGCATTTGTGAGTTCAAAGGGGAGAAGTGCTTTGAATTCATTAAGGAAATTCTTTTCCATAACGCAAGCGGTTTTTCCGCGTGAATTCTTTTTAAGGAATGTAAGCCCTGCCTGCAAAACAAAAAGCTCTTCGAAAACAAGCCTTTTCTTTGCGATTTCAAGCGCTTCGGTGGTTTTTGGGAAATGGATATTCCACAGAGCAAAATCAATATCACAAAGATTATTTCTTTGTCTGATTTGCTCTGAGAGAGTCTCTGGAATTTTAAGCGAGGACAATGCATTTTTCATCAATCTGCTTATGGTTTTTGAGGAAAGGTCGTGAGAAGCGGGGTAGATAGGCTCAACCCCCGCAAACGAAGCCTCGTTCACAAGCGGTGAAGACATCTGTTTTATGTAAAAATTGCCCGTAACCCTTCCGTAAAAAAGATATTCTCTGCCAAGCCTTAATTTTTCGGCAAGGAATTTTTGGTTAAAAAGCGTTATTTCAATTTGAGAGGAGGCATCCTCGGCCAAAACCTTGAAAATTGTCATACCGCGTCTCGTATTTTTAGTTTCAACGGGTGAAATAATTTTCGCTCTGATACAAGAATTTTCAAAAAAGGAGCACTCGCTTATTGGTGTTATGTTTGTCCAATCAAGGTACGCTCTCGGATAATAACGCAAAAGGGCACCGATGGTATCGATGCCCCGTTTTTTCAAAACAACAGCACGCTTTTCACCAACACCCTTTAGATATTGAATATCGGTAGTAGCTGTTATCATTGAGAAACACTCCTATTAAAGTAAATTAATTGGATTTTGAATTATTCAACCGAAATAATATAATAATAAACAGGTTGACCGCCGTTTATAACGGTAATTTCAGCCTTATCGCCATATTTTTCCTGAATTTGAGATTCAATAGCCATTGCTTGCTCATCGGTTACATCCTCACCGTAAATCACGGTTACGAACTGACTGTCGCGCTTAATCATTTGTTTCAAAAGCTTTAAAACAGTTCTTTCGAGGTCGGTATCAACATAGGTGATTTTGCCGCCTAGAAGAGCCATTAATTCACCCTTTTTAATGCTGTGGCCATCAAATTCAGAATCTCTTGCGGCAAAGGTTATTTGACCTGTGGCAATTCTTTCTGCCGCCTTTTCCATTTCGATAGCATTGGTATCATTATCGCTGTCAGGGTCGAAGGTGAGCATTGCGGTAATGCCCTGAGGGATTGTGCGTGTGTGAAGCACAATAACCTTTCTTGTGCTAATTGGAATGGTTTGCTCCGCAGCCATAATAATATTTTTGTTGTTAGGGAGAACAAAAACAGTTTCGGCAGGGGTGGATTCGATAGCCTTTAAAATATCATCAGTGCTGGGATTCATTGTCTGACCGCCTGAAACAACGGTATCAACGCCCAAATCCTTGAACAACTCTTCAAGTCCTACGCCTGCGCTTACAGATACAAAACCAACAGGCTTGGTCGGCTCAACAGGTGTGAAGGTTTCGGTGCGGTCGGCACTCTTTGCGGGCTTTTTGCGAGCTGTTTCAGCATCATGCTTTGCTCTTTCGTGCTGATCACGCATATTTTCTATCTTGAGATGCACTAACGGTCCGAAGGTGAGTGCATTTTCAATTGCATTACCGGGATGGTCTGTGTGAACATGAACCTTAATGATTTCTTCATCATCAACCACAACAACACAGTCGCCGATAGTCTCGAGGAAAAGGCGCAATTCGTTAGGCTCTTTTTCACATTCGCTATCGCGATTAACAATAAACTCGGTGCAATAGGTGAAGGTGATTTCACCCTCAAATTCACCTGCAGCGTTAAAGCCTTCTTCTTGCTCTTCTTCAGGCTCTGAAGCGGATGCGGCAGAGTTAATCATAACGCCATCCTTAAGAACAGAAAGCATACCCTTTAGAATAAGCACAAAGCCATAACCGCCGGCATCAACAACGCCAGCTTTTTTAAGAGCGGGGAGAAGCTCGGGAGTTTCTGCGAGAGCCTTTTCAGCGCCCTCAATAGCAGCCTCGAAAACCTCGATTTCGCTCTTGCCGTCGCTAAAGGCTTGATTTGCATATTCGCTTGCAACACGGGATACGGTTAAAATTGTACCCTCGGTTGGCTTCATAACTGCTTTATATGCAGCTTCAACACCAAGTGTTAAGGCTCTTGCAATGTTCTCGGCAGTTACGAATTCATCATTTTCCATTCCCTTGGCGAAGCCACGGAATAGAAGCGAGGTTATAACACCTGAGTTTCCGCGTGCGCCTCTGAGTAGTGCAGAAGCATTAACAGAAGCCACTTTTCCTGCGGTAGCACCGCTTAATTTTTCTAGCTCTCTTGCACTGTTTGCAAGAGTCATCGACATATTAGTACCTGTATCGCCATCCGGAACGGGGAAGACATTAAGGTCATCTACTTGTTTTCGGTTATTTGCGAGATTATTTGTTGCGGAAATTATCGCATCACGCAATATATCACCGTTAATCAAATTGAAACACTCCTTTAACTATTAAACCCTCGGTTATTCCTTGATACCGTCAATCTTAACAACAACTTTGTTAACGGTTATCCCTGTTGTTTCTTTAACAACATATTTAACCTTCTCGGTAATACTTGCGGCTATAGCGTTTATGTTCATACCGTAGGTTACAACAATATGAAGCTCAACAATTACACCATCTGTATTGCCTAAAACCTTGATTCCTGTATCAAGCGGTTCGCTTTTATAAAATTTATTGAGGAGCTTTTGCTTATTTGAGCTTGGAACCATTCCAACAACGCCAAAGCAAGAAGTAACCTCGTGGCCGATAAGCTTTGAAAGATAAGCTTCGGATATATCGATTTTACCTAATCTGTTTTCATAAGCGATCATAAAAAGTATCCTCCTGTGTTTTGTTAACTATTGTAAATATATGAGTCAATTGAAGAATAAATATCACTCGCAGAGTAACTCTTTATATTCTCAATTTTTTCATTGCAGAAAAGAACACCAGTCCTATAACAAATAGGGATGAACGGCATTTCGGTTTGTAGGGTGGTTTCTATATCAAGAATGGATGTGCTGCCGTTATAAAAGCCGTTAACAACATCTGCGGCTGAAGCCGTTTTTTCCAAGCCCTCATCCGCGGTTTCTGCGGTAGCGGTTTTTATTCCGAAAGCCGCGCTGCCGCTGGGTGTTACCATGGGGGAAATATCCATATTCTCAGTAAGCTTTATTTCACCCAAAAAGAGCTGGAAATTACCGTTTTGCAAGCTTTCCAAATATTTATCATAGCTTTTTTCTATTATCTGAATTTCAATTCCGTAAGCTTTCAGTTGCGCTGCTATAAGCTGTGCAGTAGCAACACGGGTTCGATTTTCAGAATTCACAAGCATGGTAAGCTTGAGCGTTTTACCATTGCCGCTTAAACTATTATATCCTATTTTTTGTAAATTCTCAACTGTTATTTGTGAAGCGGCGTTAATTTGTATATTTTGAATAGATTTTGTTTCATTCCAAACGGGGCTGAAAAAGCCTTTTGCCGGCAACGCATTGTTATAAAATGCATTCTGGCAAATACTGCTTCTGTCAATACCTGAGGAAAGCGCTTGTCTGAGCTCTGTGTGTGATAGAACACCAAAATTTTGGTTAACTCCGATATAAACCAGGTTATTAAGGTTTATATCGAATTTATTTCCGCTCATTCGAATAATGCTTTGGTCGCTTGTGCTGCTATAATAAATATCTGCGGCGCCGACCGAAACATAATGCTCAACCGATTCACTGTCCGGCGCATTTATAAGCTTGATTTGGGTTATATTGCCCTTTTTGCCGAAATAATTTTCATTTAAAACAAGTCCATCATTTTTTTCGTTTAGCTTATATCTTCCACAACCGATGGGTGGCAAAACCACACTGTCTGAGTTTGTGATTTTATCACTGCCTTGTTTAAGAATGGGGAAGTCGAGCAGATTTTTAAAGTAAGGGTCGTTTTTTGAAAGATTAAAAACAACTGTTTTACTATCAGCTGCCAAAACCGATGTAACCTCATAAAGCTTTGAGGCAAAGTTTGCGGACTCGAGCGCTAATTTTGCAGAATAAACAACATCATCCGCCGTAACAAAAGAGCCGTCCGAAAATTTGGCTTCACCAATTGTTACTGTGCATTTATTGTTTTGAGTTTCCACGCTGTTTGCCAACACATTAACTGCATTGAATTTATTATCAAGCTCAATCAGTGGCTCATATAACAGATGGCAAAGCTCAATATTTATATTTGTTTTGGCGGTATACGGATTGAATGTATCTGCGGCGGAATAAAGAAGAGTTAAATGATTTTGCTGTGGCGCATCTTCGCTTGTTTCCGAATCGGTGGAGGATGCTTCCGGCGGATTTTTTTTGCAACCGCAGAATGATACAATCAAAAGCGTAACCAGCATAAAGGCTAAAACTTTTTTGATTTTCATAATATCTCCATTATAAACTTATTCGTTTTATTGAGGTGGTTTTACCGGATTGCAAATCAATATCGAATATGCATCCGTTTAATATGCATTCGCCCTCGGCAAAGACAAATTTCGATAAATCGTTATTTCGAAGCCGATTGATTATAATATCGCTTTTAACACCCAAAACCGAGTTTTTGGGACCGGTCATACCCAAATCGGTGATATAACCCGTACCGTTGGGGAAGATTTGCTCATCGGCTGTTTGAATGTGGGTGTGTGTTCCGAAAACGGCTGAAACCTTGCCATCAAGATAAAGCCCCAAAGCGCGTTTTTCGCTTGTGGCCTCGGCGTGAAAGTCAACAATTATGACCTTAGCGCCATCCCGCTTTGCTTTTTCAATCAACTCATCGGCAGCAAGAAAAGGATTTTCTGCCTCAAGTTTTTCAAGATAAATTATACCCGAAAGATTGATAACCGCTAAACTAAAGCTTCCAAAATCAACAAGCCTGTAGCCTGTTCCGAATTCGGCGTTCGGAATATTGTGCGGTCGTAAAATCGGTTTATTGCTATCGAGATAATCATAAATTTCTTTTTGCCTTAAAGAATGATTGCCACCCGTGATAACATCGGCACCGGATGTAAAAATATGCTCGGCACTAAAGGGTGTAACCCCATTATTATCGGCTGAATTTTCGCCGTTTACAATAACAATATCTATATGATTTTCTCTTTTTATTAAAGGAAGCTTTTTGCGAAGATATTCACAGCCTGCAGCTCCGCAAACATCGCCAATTGCTAATAATCGCATAATTCCTCCTTAATTAAATTCATAATAATCGACATACAATAACCCATTATAAAAAGTATATATATTATAGATTATGTTACAATAAAAGTCAAACTTTTTGTGCCCAAAACACTGTGTGAAACAAAATTATTTAACCTTTATTAACAAATTCAAGACAAAATGTGCTACAATTAAAGTGTAACCTATTAAGGAGGGGACTATATGAATTTCAGATATAGATTAATGCAATTTATGAGTGGGCGCTATGGCACAGATGAATTGTTTTATTGGATTTTTTTTGCCGCCGCGGTGCTATCGCTAATTAATATATTTTTGCGTTGGGCGATTTTGCAGGTCTTTGTGTATATTTTGGTTTTTTATGCATTGTTCCGTTTTCTTTCTCGAAATTTTGAAGCAAGGCGCCGCGAAAACAGATGGTTTCGCGAAAAAACCAGCCTTTTTAAAAGGCAAATCGAGCTTTATAACCAAAGAAAGCTTGATAAATGCCATGTCTATAAAAAATGTCCGAGGTGCAAGGCGATTTTAAAGCTGCCACACAGAATAGGCACTCATAAAACTGTGTGTCCAAGATGCAGTAAAGAGTTTACGGTAAAGGTTAAAAAATAAGATAATTCCCGAAATCAATGTTGGTTTCGGGAATTTGTTTTTTTGTAGAAGTTATAAAAGATTAAGGATAAAAAGCAGAACGGTTTCCTCAATTTATAAATCCTTTCTGTAATCACTTGGCGTTTGTCCTGTTTCCTTTTTAAAGGTTTTGCTAAAATAGTAAATATCGGCAAAGCCGCACATTTCTGATATCTTTGAAACCGAAAGGGTGGTGGCAGCAAGCAGCTGCTTTGCATATTCTGTACGGAGTCTTACTATGTATCTGTTTGGCGTGATACCAACCGACTTTTTAAAAAGGTCATTAAAACGGCGACGCGTAACATCTGAGGCTTCTGCCGCTTTTTCGAGGCAGTCATCTTCACGGAAGTGATTGTCCATATAATCTCTTGCGTCGGCCATTCGTATGTCCCTTTTCGAATAGGTTTTTTTGCGTGCGGCCTCGGTAGCATTGCAAAAGCGATAGAACAATTCATATAATTTGAGGTCGTTTCCGCCCGCAACAGAGCATTTGGTTATAATTCTATCTAACAAGGCGATTATTTCGGGTGTGGCACCGTCATAAATACAAAATGAATCGGTTTCGATATCCTCGTATGTGGTGAAGTGAACGCTCAAGGACTCACCACGCTCTTCAATGTTAACCTCATAGTCATCCTTTTGATTATAAAAGAACAGAGAATTTCTTTTTGTTATAAATTTATCGAAACCAAAATCGTGTACGGATATACCGCCTAGTTCCACACCAATAATGTGAAATTTTCGGTTTTTTACTATCCAATGGTTGCTTTCAGGCATCATTCTTATACCGCATTCAATGCTTTTGAGCTTTAAATTTTCGAATTGCATTTTTCCACCTCTGAAACAAGTGTAACACAAAGGTGGGAATTTGTAAATATTTATTTCCTTATTTTACAAATTTCCTTTATTTGCATTGTAAAGCAAATTGATGAATGTTAAAATGAACTCAAATAATAAAAGGAGGCTTCCTATTATGACACATAACACCTTAAGAGAAGAACTCAAATCGTTTTATTATTACAAATCGGACGATACTTCACATGAGTTCTTTAAAAAATGTATGCCCGAAATTGATAAACTCTACAAAGAGGGTATGAACCCCTATCAGATGAAGATGCTTCAGTATGAAGTTATTGCCGATATGTTTGAGCCTGTTGTTTTTGCAAATTCACCTTTTTATCATGAAACAGGTACTATTGTAGGCCGTAGTGATGGTTCACGTAGTTCAAGGGGTGATTTTCATCCCGGCGGATGGACATATTTTAAGAACGAACACCTTTTTATCGACCAAGACCCTGAACTTTGGAAATTAAGATGCCGCCAAGGCGATGAAGGTTTATATTTGATTTGCGGACCGTATAACGATGTTGGTCAGCACTATGCGCTTGATAACCGTCCTATATTAAAGGGTGGACTTTCTTCAATTTATGAGGCTGCTAAAAAAGGTCTTGAAACCGCAAAGGAAGGCGATGAAACCGATTTCCTTAATGCAGTGTGCAGCGGTATGTTAAACCTTAAAAAAGTAGCTCAGAAGTTCTCTGATAAAGCGAAAGAAATGCTAGAAACCGCTAAGACCGATGATGAAGTAAAGTATTTAACAATGCTTTATGAAACTGCTAAGAGAGTGCCTTGGGAAAAACCTGAGACCTTCTATGAAGCACTTTGTACGCTCGCATTTATGAGAAGAGGTCTCGGTACATTGGATGGTGTTGGTCCTAACAGCTTCGGTAGACTTGATGTGGACCTTTATCCCTTCTATAAAAATGATATTGAAAACGGGACTCTCACAAAAGAAGAGGCTTATGACCTTATTACCAGATTTCTTATCGTTTGGGATACTCACTATGACCACGATATGAAGATGGTTGGTTATTCTGACCACGAGCTTGAAAACACCTATGTTCTCGGCGGTTGTGATTTAGAAGGCAAACCCGTTTATAATGAACTTACAAAAATGTTCCTTCAGGCTACAAGAGAAGAAAAAATTATCTACCCTAAAATTAAATGCCGTTTCTCTAAAAATTCACCTAAAGAATATTTAGACGAAGTTAATAAGGCTATAATTTCAGGTACAAGTACCGTTCTTTTGCAGAATGACGATGGAACAATCCCTGCTCTTATAAAAGCTGGTAGAACTATTGAAGAAGCACGCGATTATCTTACCACGGGTTGTTGGGATGTTACCACTCAGGGAACTGAAAAATATGACCACGGTTCTTACATTAACATTTTAAAGCCTTTTGAATATGCGGTTCATAAGGATTATGAAAAAATGGAATATGTTGGTCTTGACCTTAAAACCTTTGATGATGCAAAGGATTTTGAAGACCTTTATGCAAGAGCTTTCGAAGATGTTATCTCGGTGTTCAAAGAAAGAATTCGTGTTTCAACTCTTGGCGGTCAAATTCGTGATAAGGTAGAACCACTTCCGATTTTCTCAAGTACAATGCAAGGCTGTATTGAAAAGAAGAGAGACTATTGCAACGGCGGTATGAAATATTATGATGATTTCTTGCTTTGCATTGGTTTCCCTGAAGTTGTGGACTCATTACTTGCTATTAAAACACTTTGTTTTGACCAAAAGAAATACACTGTAGAAGAGTTCCTTGAAGCAGTTAGAAACAACTGGGAAGGCCATGAGGATATGCAGATAGAAGCAAAGCATTGTCCCGGTTGGGGTGATGGCAGCGAAGAATCAAACACTTTGGCTCGTCGCCTTAATGATGATATTCATAATTACCTAAGTGGTATGACCGGTACTTATGGTGGAAGAGTTCATCTTGGACATATCACATATACCGAGATTCGTTGGTGGGGTGAAAAAACTCGTGCTACACCTAACGGAAGAAAGAACGGCGAATACATTTCTCAGGGCCTTACTCCTTCAAGACTCAAGAAGATTCCGTCTGTAACAAGTGTTGTAAACAGTTTTGCTGCTTTAGATAATGAATCAATGGGTGCTAACAGCGTTGTTAATATCATTATGTCTTCAAATAATATGACACTCGATATTTGCGAGGCGTTTTTACGTGCCTGCGCAGGCACTGCAATGCAATCATTGCAGCTTAACTGCACCACAAAGGAACAGCTTCTTGATGCACAGAAGCATCCTGAAAAGTATCCCGACCTTATTGTGCGTGTTTGCGGTTTCTCTGCAAAATTCACAAGTCTTTCACCCGATTGGCAGAAAGAGGTTCTTTCAAGAAACTTCTACGAATAATCGGGTACCTCAATAAAGGGAAGAAAGTATGTTTGAATATATAAAAAAATATTGCGATTCTTTTTTAGAACTCGGTGTGCCGGGTTTTGATTTGGCGGTTTATAAAAGCGGAGAATGCGCTCTCCGCTATATGAACGGCTATAGCGATATTGAAAACAAGATTAAAGTAAGCGGCAAGGAAAGATATGATATCTATTCTTGCTCAAAACCTATCACCTGTGTTGCGGCGTTGCAATTATGGGAAAAAGGGTTGTTTTCGCTTGAGGATAAACTGTCGGACTATATGCCTGAATTCGAGAAGATGACTGTTATTACAGAAAACGGCGTAAAACCGGCAGAAAATCCGATTAGAATTAAGCATTTGTTTGAAATGACAGCCGGATTTTCTTACGACCATTATTCACCGTGGCTTAAAAAGGCGGTGGCTGAAACAAACGGCAGATGTCCCACCCGAGAGGTTATGAAATATCTTGCTAAAGAACCGTTGCAGTTTGAACCGGGGGACAGATGGAGATATAGCCTTTGCCACGATGTTTTAGCGGCGTTTATTGAGGTTATAACAGGTGAAAAATTTGAGAAGTATGTTAAAATAAATATTTTCGATCCGCTCGGAATGGAAAATTCAACCTTTATGCTGCCTGATAGTGAGCTGACAACCATTTCTCCTCAATATAGGTTTAAAAATGGCAAAGCGGTCAATGTGGGCAGGAAGATTGATACTCATAAAATGGGTAGCGAATATGCCAGCGGTGGCGCAGGTTGTATTTCCACGGTGGATGATTATGTCAAATTTTTGGAGGGTGTACGCACCTATAAATTGCTCAAACCCGAAACTGTTAAATTGATGATGACCGACCGCTTGAGCGACCACCAAAAGCGAACCTATACTGATTTAGACCTTACAGGCTATAGCTATGGTTTGGGTGTGCGCTGCCCTAAGGGAGACAAACGCTATACCGATTTTGGTTGGGCGGGTACAGCTTGTTCTTATTTAGCGATTGATATGGAAAATGAAATCAGCGTGTTTTTAGGCGTTCATTTACTCAGCTCACCGGCTCAGAATTTCATTTCAATGCTTGGCCGTTTTGCGAGAGCAGAATTGGTTGATGGTGAATTTGAAAGTATAAGAAAAGACTTAAAAGAAATATTTAATTACACTTATTGATTGGGGGAATAAAAATGCTTACAGCAACTATTTTTGATATCCAGCGCAACTCTTTTGTTGATGGCCCAGGAATCAGAACAACAGTGTTTTTCAAAGGCTGCAACTTAAAATGTGCTTGGTGTCATAACCCCGAAAGTCAGAGCTTTGAGCCTCAAATGATGTTTTACAGGGATAAGTGTACAGGCTGCGGCAAGTGTTTGGAAAAATGTCCAAATAAGCTTGAAAGTTGTGATTTGTGCGGCAAATGTGAAATGTATTGCCCAGCAGAAGCTCGTAAGGTGTGCGGCAAGGAATATACCGTAGACGAGGTTTTAAAAGAGGTTATAAAGGATAAGCTTTTTTATGAAAATTCGGGCGGCGGCGTAACATTTTCGGGCGGCGAATGTATGCTCAGAATAGATTTTCTTTTAGAAATTCTTAAAAAATGCAAGGAAAACGGCATACATACCGCAGTTGATACCGCGGGGCATGTGAATTTCGAAAGGTTTGAAAAAATCTTGCCTTATACCGATATGTTTCTTTATGATTTTAAGATTTTTGACAGCGAAAAGCACAAGACCTATGTTGGCGTTGGAAATGAATTGATTTTAGAAAATCTTAAAAAGCTTTTAGAACTCGGCGCAAAAATTCGTATTCGCATTCCCGTTATGGCAGGAGTTAATGACAGTGTGGAAGAAATGAATCAGATAAAGGAATTTCTTTATTCACATGGAAAGCCCGACTTGGTTGAGCTTTTGCCATATCACGCAATGGGGGAGAACAAATACAGAGCAATAGGATTGGAGCCACAAACCTTTAAAGCCCCAACAAAAGAAGAAATGAAAGTTTTAAGAGAAGTCTTTAGCGAGTAATAAAAAACCCAACTCCCGAAACCATTATGGTTTCGGGAGTTTTACTATGCAAAAAACAAGCCCTGTGTTTCCACAAGGCTTGTAAAAAAACGAAATGAAATTAACGTTTTGAGAACTGGGGTTACTCCCCATAGTATGGGGAGATGTCGCGAAGCGACAGAGGGGACGGGCACAGTCAGTGCCACGGCGAGCGCGAGGAGTGCAAAAAAACAAGCCTTGTGTTTCCACAAGGCTTGTAAAAAAACGAAATAAAATTAACGTTTTGAGAACTGAGGTGCACGACGAGCGCCCTTGAGACCGTACTTCTTTCTTTCCTTCATACGAGGATCGCGAGTGAGAAGACCTGCTTTTTTGAGTTCTGCTCTGAGCTCAGCATCGTACTGAAGAAGAGCACGTGAAATACCGTGGCGGATGGCACCAGCCTGACCGGTAACGCCGCCACCTGCAACACGGCAAACGATGTCGAACTTGTCAACAGTGCCTGTGAGGTTAAGGGGCTGACGAACGATAAGCTTTAAGGTTTCAAGACCAAAGTAATCATCGATGTCTCTATCATTAATTGTGATTTTACCTGTACCATTGTACACACGAACACGGGCAACAGAACTCTTTCTTCTGCCTGTTCCGTAGAAATAAGGCTTTGCTTCAAACATTGTTTCTGTCTCCCTTCTTAAAATTCATACTTTTCGGGCTTCTGAGCAACCTGTGCAAACTCAGTGCCACTGTAAACGTGAAGTCTTGTAAGAGCCTTGCGGCCGATTGTAGTATCGGGAACCATTCCCTTAACTGCAAGTTCCATAGCAAGTTCGGGGCGGGTCTTCATAAGGATTGAATATTTAACCTCTTTAAGACCGCCTACATAACCTGTATGACGACGATAGAATTTCTTTTCAAGCTTCTTGCCTGTTAAAACTGCTTTATCAGCATTGATAACGATAACATGGTCACCGCAATCAACATGGGGAGTAAACTCAGGCTTAATTTTACCTCTGAGAATATCCGCAACCTTAGCAGCTGTGCGACCTAAAGGTCTGTCAGCAGCGTCGATTATATACCATTTACGCTGAATATCAGTAGGTTTTGCCATAAATGTTGACATATTTCTCATCCTCCGTAAATTATTATGTGTGGTAAGAAAACATAATTCCCCCACAGCCAGCTTGAATATCATACCACAAGCAAAACACAAAGTCAACACTATTTTTTCAAAATTTTAATTTAAAGTTTGTAATCTCCTGTTTTCTCCGCTTTTCTCGCGTTTTCGCCTAATTTTCTCACTTATTATTTTTAAATTTTTGTTGTTGTGGAATAAAAAAGAGTGTGTAAAGTGAATGGATAAAAAGAAAAACTCCCGTCCTCACAAGAGAATGGGAGTTTTGACGGGGTACACTCACAGTACCACTCGAAAATTTACAGTTTCAAAATTATATTTCGGCTTTTTATACCGTTTCCATTCTAAGCAAAGCACCTGATTTTATAGGTCTTTCGAATGGAATTTTAATTATGCTCATCGGGTGGGGTGCCGAATCTATTGGGTTATTCTTTTCATCAAACAACTCATCCGCCACCAATGTAAAGGGAGCCGACTTTGGCTCAAGGCAATCAAATTTTTGACCCCTTAAAAATTTATTTTTAAGTATTGCCGTAACCATGCCATTTTCATAGCCCGTTACAATTGCCGCAACCGAATAATCCCTCACATATCCCGCATTAGCATAGGTTTGAGCACCGTTTGGCTGACCCAAATAAAATCCCGTTGAATAGGTTCTGTGGCTTATTTTATTAAGCTCCTCCATTACCCAAGCGGGACATTTCCATTCGCCATTATAATCCAAAAGGCTATCAAGCGCGCCGCGGTAGGCATTGGTTACAACCGCAGTATAATAGTGGGACTTTGCTCTGCCCTCAAGCTTAATGCTATCTACCCCTGCGGCAGCCATTTTATCGAGATGCTCTGCCATACACATATCATTAGCATTAAGAATATAAGTGCCTTTATCGGTTTCGGTGATGTCAAAATACTGTCCCGGGCGTTTTTCCTCCATAAGAGAATAACTCCATCGGCAAGACTGTGCGCAGTCTCCCCTATTGGCATCTCGGCCCGTCATATAACTCGAAAGCAGACATCTCGCCGAGAATGACACACACATTGCACCGTGAGCAAAGGCTTCTATCTCTAAATCTCTTGGCGTTTTCGCTCTGATTTCTGCAATTTCATCAAGCGATAGCTCACGCGCAACAACGATTCTTTTTGCGCCGAAATCATAAAATGCGCGCGCGGTTTCATAGTTGCAAATGCCCGACTGCACAGATATGTGCAAATCACAATTAGGTGCATATTTTTTCACAAGTGTCATTGTTCCGATGTCCGAAGCAATTATTGCATCTGCACCCAATGAATCAATCATTTCCAAAAATGCGGGAAGTCTTGGCATTTCGCTGTTGTGCGGAATTGTGTTGCAGGTTATATGCACCTTAACTCCGTTTTTGTGGGCATATTCAATGCCCTCTTTTAAATCCGCCTCGCCAAAATTAGTGGCGGCAGTTCGCATTCCAAACTCTTCCCCCGCAAGATAAACCGCATCGGCGCCGTAATCAACCGCCGCCTTAAGCCTTGTTAAATCGCCCGCAGGGCTTAAAAGCTCGGGAATGCTTTCATTAGTCAAAATATTCATAAACCCAATTATTTCCCTGTTGTAACTGTTTTATTGTCTTTTGTTGTTCACTGTAGGTTTTGTGGTAATAGAATTTACCGTTGCTATCGGTAACAAAATAGAAATATCCATCCATCTCGCTCGGATAAAGCGCCGCCTTAATAGCATCAATTCCGGGTGAGCAAAGCGGTCCCGGAGGCAGACCCTTTATTTTGTAGGTATCATATCTTCCGTCATCTTTTTTATATGCTTTTCCATAATAGCAGGTTGGTGAAGAGCCTAGCGTTGCAAAATCATCGCTGTTTAATCTGTTATAAAAGATTGCCGCAACATTGGCCATTTCAGATGTGCTCTTTCCTGCTTCCATTTGAATGATTGAAGCCATTGTGAGAATTTCGTTCATAGAATAGCCCATTTCATCTGCTCTTTTAAACATAGCATCGGTAATGCGCTTTTCACTTTCCCTTATCATACGCTCAACAACAAACTGTGCACATTCTTCGGAATCATAGGAATAAAAATCATAGGTTTCGGGGAAAAGATAACCCTCTAACTCATAATAGGTTTTGCCCACATTCACATTTTTAAGAAGCTTTGAATCATAATCAACCGTATCCAAAGCACTGAAGAAATCTGCCTTTGTGCAAACCCCCGCCTTTTCAAGCAAAGTTCCGATTCCGGGCACAGTAACATTCTCTCCGTTAACATTTTTAACATAATCCTTAATGCCTGTTCCCTCGGGAATGGTTACAGTTATGCTCTCGGCCTTTGCGCCCTCGTTTATAAGCATTTGCGCAATAGCCTCATAGCCCGCCTCGGTATTAAACTTATAATAACCATATTTAAACTGACTGTCATACCCTTTGAGTTTGCTGTAAAGTCTGAAGAAAATCGGAATTTTAACCGAGCCTGTTTCTTCTAACTTCTCTGCAATAACCGATGCAGGAGTGCCCATTTCTATCTGCATTTCGCAGTCTTCACCTCTGCCAAAACCTATACCCGTGAAATCAGCACCGGCATAGATTATACCAAAAGCAAGTCCTACAGAGACAACAACAATAGAGACAATCCATATCACGCTTTTTATGGCCGAACCGCTCTTTTTCTTTTTTCTTTTCTTCTTATCTTTTAAAAACTCTTCATTTTCATCCAACGCAAAACCTTTACCGATGATAAAATCATCATCATTTTCATTGCCCTGAAAATTCACATTGTTTTCGTTCATTTTTTAGTCCTTTCAAATGTATCTCATTTGTTTTTTCAATAATTCTGCACACTCTTTACTTTTGAGTTTTTCTAAAATTGCAAATCCAAACTCAAACGCTGCGCCCGCGCCGTATGCGGTCACAATATTTTCGCAAACTTCCACTTTCTCCTGTGAAACAACAGCGCCCAAAAGTTCTTTTTCAAAGCCACAAAAGCAGGTGGCTTTCTTGCCAACTAATAAATTTTTATGGCCCAAAATACTCGGTGCCGCACAAATTGCGGCTAAAAGTAATTTTTCTTTATCGGCAAAATCAATAAAATTTTGCACAGTTTCGCTTTTTTCAAGATTTATTGTGCCGGGCATTCCGCCGGGAAGTATAACCGCTTCTAAATTTTCGGTTGTCGCTTCGGTATCAATAAGGTCGCACTCAATCTTTATTTTGTGTGAGCCTTCAATAACTTTAGCACCAATACCAACAGTTTTAACCTTGATATCCGCTCTTCTTAATATATCAAGCGGAACTAATGCTTCGCATTCTTCGAAGCCTTCTGCCAAAAATATATAAACCATTTTTATTCTCCATCATATATTTTGAGAACTTCTTTTAAAATATCCTCTGCTATATCATCAAGGCTTCTCGCCTCTCCGCTTTTTGCGCAAGAAATGGTTGTCCATCCCGAATAATTTGCTGTGAAAACCGCAGCCTTTCTGCAATTATTAAGATATTCGGTATCACTTTCGTGAATATCTTTTTTGCTCTCATCACCCTCATAACGTTTAGAAAGTAATTTCTGTGAAACCTCAATAGGCATATCGAGGAAAATCACCTTATCAGGTTTTGGAATTCCGATTTTGTTATATTCGAAATCATACAGCCAATCGAGATAATCTTCCCATTCATCTGCGCTTAATTTTGATGCTTGGTGAATCGCATTAGAGGTTGTATATCTTCCCGAAACCACCGTTCCGCCGTTGTTATAATATTCTCCCCATTTTGCTTTGAAAGAAGCGTATCTGTCAACCGCATAGAAAACCGAGGCGGCATAAGCGTTAACATCACCCGGTTTTTTACCGAACTCACCGCCTAAATACATCTTAACCAAACTGCTTGAAGGGCTTTCATAGTCGGGAAAAGAAACACTTCTGCAATCGATGTTCAATTTCTCAAGATTAGCCTTTAACAGTTCTAACTGGGTGGACTTTCCGCTACCGTCAAGCCCCTCTATAACTATAAGTTTACCCATTATTTTTCAGTCTCCTGTAAAACTCTTTCATTTCTTTTGCTTTTCCGCAGGACATTTTACCCTCAGGACACGGACCGCTAACACAAGACGGTCCCGCATTTTTGAAAAGGTTAGGCGCTACTGCTGATACCAATTCGAGCATCTGGTTAGCAATATCCTGAATTTCCCACTGTGCTCTTGCGCAACAACGGTGTCTGAAGAAATTATGTAAAGAACGGGCATTCATTGTCATAACCATTTGGGTTTCACAAGCGTTAGGCAAAACAAAACGCGCATCTTCTATTGCTTTTTTCTCTGCCATACGGGTTGCCGTTTTTTCATCTTTTCCCTCTGCCATAAAGGTTTTGATGTGCTTATTCTTTAAAATTTCTGCCAAACGGTCATACCGCCTTTGGTCTTCTGCCATAATCTCTTTGTAAATTTCCAAAGCCTCAGGCTCTGCTTCTATTTCGGGGGGAGTTACATATTCAAAAGCGCCCTCTCTGACATATCTCTGGCTCTTGACCGAGAAAGATGCCATTCTGTGTCTTGTTATCTGCGCCAATAAAGCACGCGAAACGCCCTCAATACCAAAAGTGAAACTTGCATGTTCAATAGGACTTTCATGTCCAATTTTAGAAAGCATTTCAACAAATGAAGCCGCCTTTTCATTGGTTAAATTTTCATTTAGTTCACTTATGGTTGAACTGCTGTAACAAAGTTTTGCTGCAGCCGCAACAGTATGCTCAGGATTTGGGGTGTGTGCTAATAAATAAACCTTAGGCATAACATTAACTCCCTTTATTTTTCATATTCAAATTGATTATACCAAAAACAATTAAAAGATTCAACCTTTAAATAACTTTTAAAAGACTAAATTCAAGACTTTAAGTCAATAATTATATTTAGACAAAACATATTTAAGGGTGATAAATTGAACAATCATATTTTATTTTTTAAAACCTTTTCCAAAAGAAGTGCGATTTGCTTTTTTGTTATTTGTTTTTTGTTTTTAATCAGTATTCTGAGAATTGCAAAAATAGTATCGAACGATTTAACTACTGCCCAAACATATCAAAACAGATTAAACTTGAGCGTTGGTAAACAGCGCGGAACCATATTTGACTGCAACAATATTCCGCTCACCAACAAATCCAAAAAAATAATTGCTGCCGTTTCGCCAACTCCTCGTGCAATAACTGCAATCAGCCACATTTTAGAGGGTGATGAATTAGAGGCGGTGCTTTCGGCTTTAAAACACGAAAAGCCCGTACTTTGCGAAGTACCCGAATTTATTGATTGCGATGGTATTGTCTGCACCGAAGTTTATGAACATTCAGAACAAGATAATGTCACCCACATTATCGGTTACACAGATAATGATTTGAACGGAATGTCGGGTATTGAATATGCTTACAACGATATATTAACCATTAAAGATGAGATTTGCTTTTTATATGAATGTGACGGCAAAGGAAAACTGCTTGAGGGGTTAGAGCCAACTGTGATTAACAGTTCTGCGGCGGCATCAAACGGGGTTATCACCACATTGGATATTAATATCCAATCCATTACGGAAACAGTGAGTGAAAATATCGAAAAAGGTGCAATAATTGTTGCC
Source organism: Oscillospiraceae bacterium (assembly GCA_015065685.1). Classification (GTDB taxonomy): domain Bacteria; phylum Bacillota; class Clostridia; order Oscillospirales; family Acutalibacteraceae; genus UBA737. Next base: position 21,517 of record SVPU01000017.1, read on the forward strand.
GATGCAAAATCAGGCAAAATAAGAGCCTGTGTCAGCCGACCGACTTTTAATACCGACCAAATATCCGAAATTTTAAACAGCGAAGAAGCGCCGCTTTTAAACCGTGCGATAAACGCTTATAATGTCGGTTCTGTTTTTAAACCCTGTGTGGCTATTGCGGGTATTGAATCAAATCTTGATAACTACTGTTATACCTGCACGGGAAAAACAGAAATTATAGACCGTTTTTTTAAATGCCATATGTTAAGCGGCCACGGGTTTATGAACCTGAGAACTGCAATTGCCAACTCTTGCAACACTTATTTTTATAACTACGCAATAAAAATCGGAAGCGGAAAAATCCACAGCACCGCCACCAATCTTCGTTTTGGAAAACCCCTTAAATTATGTGACGGAATATACACTTCTTCAGGCAATTTGCCGAGTGAAGTTTCCCTTAGAAATGATGCTTATCTCGCCAATTTTAGCATAGGTCAGGGCGAATTGCTTCTCTCCCCTGTTTCAATGCTCACTCTTTACTGTGCAATAGCCTCGGACGGCAGTTACTCCGTTCCGTCTATTGTGGAAGGTACCGTAAAAAACGGAGGTTTCGAAAAATATGAAAGTTCCTCCCCCACACGAGTAATGAATAAAGAAACTGCGGCAATGTTAAGGGATTATTTGAAAAGTGTTTTATCGGAAGGTACGGGCGAAAGCGCAAGGCCCAAAACCGTTTCGGCCGCAGGAAAAACCGCTACTGCGCAAACAGGAAAATATGTAAACGGAGTGGAAATTTGCCAGGGGTGGTTTTGCGGATTCTTCCCCGCCGAAAACCCCGAATATGTAATTATTGTTTTTTCCGAAGACACATCAAAGCAAAAACTTTCGTGCTCCGAGGTTTTTAGTTTTCTCGCCGATAAAATAAATTTTATAAAATGATTTTTTAACTTTATTCACTAATTTCGCCGTTTTTTTGACTCCATTAGCAGATTTTCAGAATCACTCTTTTTTTAATTGACAACAAGAATTTACTATGCTAAACTCAAAATGAAAGATAATATCTATAATTTATATTTTTCTAATTAAAAGGAGTTGATTTAATGTTTGAATTTAAAACAAAATTAGAGCCTTTCGGCCGCGGATTTGTTAACTGCGAAAGTGAAAACAAAGCAGTAAAAATCAGTGCGGGTCTTATAAATTGCGCAAAGGAACTCCCACTAAACATTGACCTTAACAACGGTATGCCCGAGTTTAATATTTCTTCTCAGGCGTTTTCCTTTTCATTCGGCAACAGCGTGACCTGTAATTCGGGACTACTCAATGAAATTATAGATAAAACCCCCGAAGAAAAAGATGAGTTACTGCTCATAAAGGAAAAAATGTGGCCATATCTCAAACACGAAACAGAACTTTGGGACTGCTTTACAAAGCGCCAGAGCGAGCACGAAAAAGCAATGGATATCTGGGCAGGATATTGGATGGGTCACTGTGTTCCCAAATATGCCGATATCGCTATCCACGGAACAGACGGTTACAGAGCAAAGGTTGAAAAATACAGAAAAATCAACCCAGGCAAAGATGATTTTTATGATTCCATAAATCTGCTTATGGATGCCATTGATATTTTCGGTGAGCGTTTTTACCACCTTGCAGATGAAATGCTTAAAACGGAAACCGAAGAAAAGCATATCGAAATTCTTGAGACCATCAAGCACACCTTCTCCCACGCTCCGAAGAAACCTTGTAAAGACTTTGCCGAGGCGGTTATTGTGTTCTTTATGATGTTCCAGATTGACGGATGCGATTCTCCCGGACATTTCGACCAGTATATGTATGATTTCTGGAAAGTAACTGACCAAACACAAGCCAAAAAATACTTGAGATACCTTTGGGATGCATTCTTTAAACTCGGCAATATTATGAACCTTTGTATTTCAGGCTCGGATGAAAACTGGAATGATATTTCAAACGACCTCACCTATGCAATTCTTGAAGTTACCGCCGAAACTGCATACAATACCCCTAACCTTACAATGCGTTGCCACCGCAACACACCCGATAAGTTGTTGCAAGCGGCACACAAGTCCATTGGAACAGGCTGTGGTTTGCCCGTTCTTTACAATGATGAGGCAGTGTGTCCCGCCCTTGAGAGTCTGGGAATTCCAAGTGCAGATGCTCACCGTTATGTTATGAACGGATGTAATCAGATTGATATTCAGGGCAAGAGCCATATGGGTCTTGAAGATGGTGAAGTATGCCTTGCAAAATCCATTGAATATACCCTTTTCAATGGTTATTCGCCTTATATGAAAAAGGAATTGGCTCTGAAAACCGGTGACCCTACTGAGTTTAAAACCTACGATGAATTTTATGCGGCAGTAATCAAGCAAATTGATTATCTTATTGATACTGCAACAAGCAAATCAAATTCTGCACAGAAACTGTTTGCAAAAGAGGCGCCAAACCCCTTCCGCTCAGCCTTTATCGAGGGTTGTATCGAAAAGGGTCTTGACTATAAGCAGGGCGGTCCGCTTTATGGCCACGGACAGATTTTAGCAGAGGCCATTGCCGAAACGGTTGACTCTCTTGCGGTTATAAAGAAATATGTTTATGAAGAAAAGCGTTTCACAATGGCAGAACTCGTAGATGCCCTTTCAAAAGACTTCGAGGGTTACGAAGATTTGTATCATTTCCTTAAAAATAATGACCTCAAGTTTGGCAACGATATTGATTATGTTGATGAAATTGCCAAAGGTGTTGTTGACCATTACAACAGTTACCTCAAAACTATTCCTACATATCGCGGCGGTTATTTCACAGGCGGTTGTTCGCCTTTTAACCGTTCTGCACGATATGCCAAAACTATCGGCGCATTACCCAACGGCAAAAAGAAGGACGATTATGTTATTGGCGATTCAATCGGCTGTACACCGGGCAAGGATGTCAACGGCCCCACTGCGCTAATGAATTCTTGCCTTAAATTTGACCATACCCTTCCCGCAAGCGGATTTATCCTGAATCTCAAATTTGACAAGGAAATGTTTAACACAGATGCGGGCAAAGACGGTTTTGCCGCCATTTGCCGTTCTTATTTCGGACAAAAAGGTCAACAACTCACAATCACCGTTGTATCTCTCGAAGATTTGCTTGATGCTAAGGTTAACCCGCAAAATCATCAAAATCTTATTGTTCGTATCGGTGGCTACAGTGCTCGTTTTATCGACCTTACCCCCGAACTTCAGGACAATGTTATAGCAAGAACAAGCCACACTACAATGTAAAATCTTCTGCAAAAGCATATTTTAGCATTGGTTTTTAGGTTGGATTTTTATAACTATATTTACCTTTTTCCAAAATTTTAAAACTGTATTATCTTCTTTTGAAAGCAGCCCTGTTTAAGGGCTGTTTTTAATTGACTTTTATTTTCCGTTGTGTTAAACTCAAAGTGAACAATGATAACTTTTTTATTGTTCAAAAACTGAAATATTCAGTATCACCTTTTCAGGAAAAGGAGTCGATTTTAATGTATGAATTCAAGACAAAATTGGAACCCTTTGGTCGCGGATTTGTAAATTGCGAGAGCGAAAACAAAGCAGTAAAAATCGGCGCAGGTCTTATAAACTGTGCAAAGGAGCTTCCTATTGATATTACCCTTGATAACGGTATGGTAGAAATCAATGTGGCTTCGCAGGCTATTTCATTCTTATATTCACACAGCGTGAATTGCCGTTCTGAAGTGTTGAATAAAATTATAGAAAACAACCCTGAAGACAAAGAAGAATTATTGCTTATTAAAGAAAAGGTTTGGCCTTATCTCAAGCACGAAACTTGTCTTTGGGACTGTTTCACACAAGAACAAAAAGAGCACGAAGCCGCAAGAGACATCTGGGCAGGATATTGGATGGGCCACTGTGTTCCCAAATATGCCGATATAGCCATCTATGGAACAGACGGTTATAGAGAAAAGGTTGAAAAGTATAGAAAACTCAACCCCGGCAAAGATGATTTCTATGATTCTTTAATTATGTTATTAGAGGCGATTGATATTTTCGGCGAGCGTTTTTATCATCTTGCAGATGAAAAGCTCAAAACCGCAACAGAAAAAGAACATATCGAGATGCTAAATAATATCAAACGCACCTTCTCCCACGCTCCAAAGAAACCTTGTAAAGACTTCGTTGAGGCAGTTATAGTCTTCTTTATGATGTTCCGTATAGAAGGCGGAGATGCTCCCGGACATTTCGACCAATATATGTATGATTTCTGGAAGGTAACCGATGAAAAAGAGGCTAAGAAGTACCTTAGATACTTGTGGGTAGCTTTCCACAAACTCGGCGGAACAATGAACCTTTGTATTTCGGGCTCAGATGAAAATTGGAATGACCTTTCAAACGACCTCACCTATGCAATTCTCGAAGTTACTGCCGAAACGGCATACAGAACACCCAACCTTACAATGCGTGTTCATAGAAACACTCCCGAAAAACTCTTACGCGCCGCACACAAAGCAATTGCAACGGGTTGCGGTTTGCCCGTAATTTATAATGATGAGGCTGTTTGCCCTGCCCTTGAGAGTTTGGAAATCCCAACCGATGATGCTCACCGTTATGTTATGAACGGTTGTAATCAGATTGATATTCAGGGCAAAAGCCATATGGGTCTAGAAGATGGCGAAGTTTTCCTTGCAAAAGCGGTTGAGTATGTTTTATTTAATGGCTACTCACCTTACAGACAAAAGGATTTATCAATTAAGACGGGTGACCCCACCGAGTTTAAAACCTATGATGAATTTTATGCGGCAGTTATTAAGCAACTCGACCACTTAATTGATACTGCAACTGCAAAATCAAATGCTGCACAGGAGTTGTTTGCAAAGGAAGCGCCCAACCCGTTCCGTTCGGCATTTATTGAGGGTTGTATCGAAAAGGGACTTGACTATAAGCAGGGCGGTCCTATTTACGGTCATGGACAGATTTTAGCGCAAGGTATTGCCGAAACTGCCGATTCTCTAGCAGTTATAAAGAAATATGTTTATGAGGAAAAGCGTTTCACAATGGCAGAACTCATTGATGCTCTTTCAAAAGACTTTGAGGGTTATGAAGAATTGCATCATTTTCTTAAAAATAATGACCTCAAGTTTGGTAACGACATTGATTATGTTGATGAAATTGCCAAAGGCGTTGTTGACCATTTCAATAGTTATTTAAGAACTATCCCCACACGCCGTGGCGGTTATTTCACAGGCGGTTGTTCGCCCTTTAACAGAACCGCCAACTATGCAAAAACTCTTGGTGCTTTCCCCAACGGCAAGAGAAAAGATGAGTATATCATCGCCGATTCAATTGGCTCAACACCGGGTAAGGATGTTAACGGTCCTACGGCACTTATGAATTCTTGCCTTAAGTTTGACCATACGCTTCCTGCAAGTGGATTCATTCTTAATCTTAAATTTGATAAGCAGATGTTTAATTCCGAAGCAGGTGAAGATGGATTCGTAGCGCTTTGCCGTTCATATTTCGGTCAAAAAGGTCAGCAACTTTCAATAACCGTTGTTTCCCTTGAAGATTTGCTTGATGCGAAGGTTAATCCGCAAAATCATAAAAATTTGATTGTTCGTATCGGCGGTTACAGTGCGCGATTTATTGACCTTTCCCCCGAACTTCAGGACAACGTTATTGCAAGAACAAGCCATATTACAATGTAAAAGGATATCCAAAAGAGAGAAGTATGAATTTATCTTATTTCAACATTCAAAAATTCTGTATTCACGACGGTCCGGGTATCAGAACCACTGTTTTCTTAAAGGGTTGTCCCTTAAAGTGCAAATGGTGCCATAACCCCGAATCACAGGAAACAGGGCCCGAACTTTTATTTATAAAAGATAGGTGTACCTCTTGTGGCAGGTGCCTCGGTTTTTGTGCGGCGAGAAAAATGTCCCCAAGCGGTGAAATCATTTATGACCGTTCCCGTTGTGTTTTGTGCGGTAACTGTATCCAAAGATGCTTTAATTTCGCTAATGAAATAGTAGGTAAAACCGCCTCTGTTGATGAAATTTTGGCAGAAGTTGTAAAAGACAAACACTTTTACGAGTCTTCGGGTGGAGGTATGACCGTATCGGGCGGTGAACCTTCGGCGCAACCCGATGCCGTTTTGGAACTTATCAGAAAAGCAAAGGAAAATGGCGTTGATTCTGCAATAGAAACCTGCGGTAGCGGAAGCCATGAATTTTACAAGCAGGCAAACGAACTCGACTGCATATTCCTTTTCGATATAAAGGGAATTGATTCCAAGAAACATTTAGAAAACACAGGAGTTCCTACCGACAAGATTCATAAAAATCTTGAATACCTACTTGAGAACAACGCGAAGGTTATTATCAGAATTCCCTTAATTCCCACAATGAATGATTCTGAAATGGACTTGGAATTATTAAAAGAATTTCTGTATAATATCAAAGACAAAATTATGTATGCCGAGATTATGCCATACCATAATTTAGGTGTTGAAAAATCACGAAGGCTCGGTAAATCACAAAAGGATGATATTCCAAACGGAAAGCCTTTTGCAAAGAAATGGCAAGAAATTTTATCAAAATCAGGTGCTACAGTTAAAGTTTCAGGCGAATAAGTTTAAAAGCAGATATCTTTAAAATGATATCTGCTTTTTGTTATCTGAAAAATGGACTGCTGAAAATCAGCAGTCCATCTTTAATTTAATTAGAATATTTTATGCTTTCTTGCGTTTTTTAGCAATAACAATTATTACGAATGTTGCACCGCCTAAAACCACAAGACCGCCAACTGCAATAAGAACAATTGCCCAAATCGGTAAACCTGAACTTACATCGTTATCGGTATTTGCACTCTTTTCAGGTGCTTCGCGTGTTACGATAATTCTGTATGTTCTCTGGAGTCCGTCTTCAGAAACAACCTTAACTGTTACCGAGTTTCTACCAACATATTCAAGGTCGGTTTTACCTATTGTTATAGTTGCATTTTCATCTTCTGCAACTGCGATAACCTTAACCTTATCAACGCTGAACGGAACGGTTGCGGTGTATTCCTTGATTTCAGGGTCAAACTCTGGTGAAATCTTAATGCCGTCGAGTCTGAGTTCTGAAAGTCTGTTCTTAGCCTTAACAACCAGCTCGGTAGGACCGCCGGGTGTTGTCTGAGAACCGGTTGAACTTCCGCTATTTGTTCCTGTGTTAGTACCGGTATTAGTATCAGTATTTGTAGGCGGAACTTTACCGGGTGTCCAGAGATATTCTGCAGATGAGAGCAGATTTGCACCCGAAGTTGAGAAGAGTTCTGCCAACTGCAACTTAATATCACTGTATTTCTGAACTTCGCCAACCTTAAAGGTAAAGGTTATAATCTCTTTACCCTTTTCGCTGCCACTGTTCTTAGTCGTATCAGCTGCATAGAAATTAACTTCCGAAGCAGTAGTATCGTCATCAATTGACAATACCCAGTTGCCCGAAACATCAAGAGCCGCAGATACAAATGTTAAAGCAGACTTGTTATATTTGAGTTTACCGTTTAAAGCACGGAGATTATCTTCACTTGCAAGAAGTGAAATTTCAATCTCATCACCAACTGCAAACTTATCAGGACCTGTAAGAACGAAATCTGACTTTCCTTCTTTAGCAGCATTGGCATTAAAGTTAGTATCATAAATATTAACTTTGCCATCGTTGTTATAATCGGCCGCTTCGAGATAAATATCATTCTCAATTACTTTTTCATAACTTAAATGCTTAATAATTGCTTCAACGTCTTTAGCATCAACAAGACCGTCGCCGTTAACATCACCCTTAATCACAATTTTAGCACGGGCGGCGATTTGCGGTCCGTTTATAAGACGGATTTCCATGCCTGTTTCTGCTAATCTGTTAAGGTCTGTAACAACCTTTTTATTTGCATCATAAATTTTGATGTATTGAGAATTTTCGAAAGAAGCAACAACATCAGAGAGTTTAGTGCCAGATGTAAATCCAAATGCGAACTCATCTTCAACGCTTATTCCTGCTTTATTGGGTTCGAATTTTTTCGGGAAATCATCCGAAACCGAATCAAGAAGTGCGCCGTCACTTGTTTTAAAGAGACGGAAGTCATCCATATAAGCAGTACCGCCGCTATCTTTCACGAAAATACCAACACGGTTGAGGTCTTTAGAGTTAAAGGTGAAACCGACTGTCTGCCAGGATTGGTCTTCAAGATAATTATTTTCGCCGAATGAATATTCCTTAATTATGGTAGGATACATTTGGTTTTCAGAAATTACATTTCCGTTAGAATCCCAAGTGCTTTCAATTCCTGCGGCATTATAGCCGTTCACAAGACCGAAACCACCATTACCTACTTTAGTGATTGCATATTTAGCAGAGAAAGTATATTCAGTGTTAGGTTCAACATCTATCCACTTGAAATAATAAATATTATGTGGATATAAAACATCGGGTTCATAGTAGAATGCTTCGCCTTGCACTGAATCGCCTGTGTCAACTATATTTAGTGATTTACCATACATGTAGTTAACAAACTTAGAACTATCAGACCAATAAGAATCAACCGCATCTTCAAAGTTAAAGTTTTCCACTAAGTTTACTCCACCGTCTTTAATTCCAAGATAGTTAGGTTCGTCGGTTATAAATTCAACACTTTTCTCTATTGTAGATAAAGGTGAGTTAGTTACAACTGTACTCGAATATACAGGGTCCCAAACAGCAAGTGTATCTAAATAAACTGTTGCATGAGTTGCACGGAATTGTAAATAGAAGTCAGTTTGGTCGTTTGTTTTGAATGAATATGCATTCCAGTGCCATTTATTATCATTAATTCCTAAGAATTGGAAATAATCTTGATATTGCTTCCAACTGTGGTCAGTTTTGCTTCCAACATTTTGAACGGTAAGGTAATTACCTGTTGAGCCATCAGCAATACCATAAGTAAATCTTGTAAATTCGCCATTCTTTGCATAATAGTCAACTGATTTACCCATAAAACCAAAGCAATAGGTTTTGTTGGGTTCGAGTTTTAAAGGAATAGAAATAATTTCTTCTTTAGAGCCTGCTTCTAACTTAATAGCTGAATCACTATAGTGAGACACATCTGTTCCACCGCTAACAATTTTCACACAAGAAACTCCGTCCTTATCGTTATCGGTTGCTATATAATTCATTGCATTGTTATAAGGTTCACTACTTGTTGTGGTAAGGTCACCATTAAGCAACATTGAACTGCCATCAACAGGAGCACCAAGGAACATTTCAGCCAAGTTTTCATAAACAGGACCAACAACCCAAGCACGATTTACCTCCATTGCAATTGTTGCGGGTTCTTCAGTTGGTTCAAGAATGATATTATCTATTAAAACATCGCAACCTATTGTTGACTGAAGCATAAAATAAGCTGATTTATATGCAGTTGCAACATTGAAAACTACTGAATAATGAGTCCAATCAGAAGCACTCGGTACTGATTGTGTAATAACTGCCTTATGGGTAGAAAGAGTTGTTTCCTCTTTACCAATGCCCCAGAAAATTTTACCTTCGGGTATTGTCCCTTTATAATCAAAATCTAATTTATAATTTCCTTCTGTCAATTTAACTTCTTGAGAAAAAACTTTATGGAAACTTGATTTAATATTAAGTGCTGCACCGCCATCTTTATCGGCAGTTGTATCAACCTTGAAGAAATCTTCATCACCTGACCAGAACCGATTTCCATCATTAAACTCGCTATTATAAACTATTGAGTTTCCAGTACCAACCTTTTCAAATGTAACATTATCTATATATATTGTTTTTCCCGCTTTTGCACCAAATAAAGTGAACACAACTAAAATATATTCATTGTCTCCACTGGCAACAATACCGCCAACATTTACCCATTCATTAAGTATGTCTATAGCACTCATATAACTATAAATAGTATTCTTTGATTGCGCTATTACATCACCATTGGCTTCTTCTACGGAAGTTGCATCAAAAAATAAACCACCAATACCGTTACTTATAATATCAGCATTAACTTTGTACTGTGTATTCTTTTCAACCTTTACATACTGATATACTCTTGTTACACTTTCTGCAATACCATTAATTACAATAGCCTTTGAACCTTCACTAGCAGTTGTTGTAGTAACCGGTGCAGGTGAACCCTTTACACCCCAACCACTTAATCCGTTTTCAAAACTAGGATTTACAACAAAATCCGAATCGGAGTTTGAAGCAACCTTTTCTAAAACAACATTATCTACATATAATACTTTTCCATCTTTTGAGCCAAAGAATGTAAATACAACTAAGATATATTCATTGTCCCCGCTATAAACTTCACCGCCAACATTAACCCATTCGTTGAGTGTTGCTATAGCACTCATATAACTGTAAATAGTATTTTGTGATTGTGATATAACTTCACCGTTAGCTTCCGTTACTGGAGTTGCATCAAAATATAATCCACCAATACCGTTACTTATAATATCAGCACTAACTTTGTATGTGGTATTCTTTTCAACCTTTACATACTGATATATTCTTGTTGTACTACCTGCAATACCATTAATTACGATAGCTTTTGAACCATCACTAGCAGTTGATTCAGTAACCGCAGGTGCTGGCGAGCCCATTGTTGACCAATTGCTTAAACCACCTTCAAAACTGGAATTGAAAATGAGATTAGAAGAAGGTTCATTCTCTTCAACAATAACATTATCTACATATAAAACTTTACCTGCTTTTGAACCATAGAATGTAAATACAACTAGAATGTATTCATTTTCTCCACTATAAACTTCACCACCAACATTAACCCATTCATTAAGTGTTGCTATTGCACTCATGTAGCTGAAAATATGATTCTGTGATTGTGATATAACTTCACCGTTAGCTTCCGTTACTGGAGTTGCATCAAAATATAATCCACCAATACCATTACTTATAATATCAGCGCTAACCTTGTATGTAGTATTCTTTTCAACTTTCACATACTGATATACTCTTGTTGTACTACCTGCAGTGCCGTTAATTATGATTGATTTTGAACCCTCACTAGCAGTTGATGTTGTAGCAGCCGGTGCAGGTGAACCCATTGTTTTCCAATTGCTTAAACCACCTTCAAAGCCAGGATTTAAAACAAGATTTTTCGAAGTATTTGAAGAAGCAACTTTTTCTAAAACAACATTATCTACATGTAATACTTTTCCATCTTTTGAACCAAAGAATGTAAATACAACTAAGATATATTCATTGTCCCCGCTATAAACTTCACCGCCAACATTAACCCATTCGTTGAGTGTTGCTATAGCACTCATATAACTGTAAATAGTATTCTTTGATTGTGATGTGACTTGACCGCTAGCTTCTGCTACAGAAGTTGCATCAAAAAACAAACCGCCAATACCGTTACTTATAATATCGGCACTGACTTTGTATGTGGCGTTCTTTTCAACCTTTACATACTGATATACTCTTGTTGTGCTACCTG
>SVPU01000018.1 GCA_015065685.1 Oscillospiraceae bacterium
TTTTTCATCCGCTTTTTAGTGCGGTTGAACGAAGGTGTATTTCAATGAACACAAGCAATAAAATAGAACTCGAAATCAGTTAGGGAGCAATCCCCCGCGAGTTCGAATCTCGCCGTCTCCGCCAAGGACAACCGTAATCTTAGGATTGCGGTTGTTCTCTTTTTATCCCAAAGCAGTTCCTATTGCTATCACACTCGTTTTCACTAAATTAAAACGTTTCACTCGTTTTGTTTGACAAGGATAAAAGTAAATTTTATAATAAATTATAGAAAATGTATTGACATTTTGTGGTTTTAAAGGTTTAATACAAGTAGTTAATTGTTTTTAAAGGGGAATTGTTATGCGTAATGAAATTTTATTAAACAACAACTGGCTTTTTCACAGGGGCGATATTGAAGCACACAGACCTGTGACTAAAGCGCCCGTTTATTCTCAAAGTAAAACCGAGAGAAAATTGGCAGGCCCTGCGGCTTACAATTATCTTGATAATCCCGACCCCGGCGGTGCAGTTGGCGAACTCAAGAGCGAGGGCTGGGTGGAAGTTACAATTCCTCACGATTATGTTGTTCAGCAAGACCTCCAAGAAAACGAAAACAATGCTTTGGGTTATTTAAAATATGAAAATGCCTGGTACAGAAAGCATTTTACATTACCTGAGGGCAGTGTAAACAAACGTATAACCTTAAGATTTGACGGTATAGCAGGTAAGTCTACCGTTTATCTTAACGGTTGTCTTATGTACCACAATTTCTCTAACTATAACACCTTTGAGATTGACATCAGCAATAATGTTTATTATGACAAGGAAAATATTATTGCGGTGTATACCGTTCCTGATGAATGGGAAGGTTGGTGGTACCAAGGCGGCGGTATTTACCGTAACGTTCACCTTACCATTACTGACCCTGTTGCTATTGACCTGTGGGGTGTTTATGCGCCTTATAAAAAAATCGGTGAGAACAGTTGGAAAATCAACTTTGAAACAACAGTTGTTAACGATGAATACGAAGATGTTAATATTTCTTTAAAGAGTTTTGTGCTTGATAAAGACGGTAACTGTGTTGCAACTGCCGAAGGAAGCGGTTCGATTATACAACGCGAAAAAGCAACTATCGAATATGGTTGTGTTGTTGAAAATCCGCTTCTTTGGGACTGCGAGAGCCCGAATCTCTATACAATTAAAACCTTATTGTTTAAAGATGGGGAAGAGATTGATTATAATTTCACCCGCATCGGTTTCAGAACGGTTGAGTTTATTGCTAACAAGGGAATGTTTATAAACGGTAAGAAAGAGTTTATAAAGGGACTTTGTGCCCACCAGGATTTCGGTATCACAGGTCTTGCAGTTCCCGAAAATGTTGCTAAATATAAGGTTTCGCTTTACAAGAAAATGGGCGCTAACGGTTACAGAACAAGCCATTATCAACAAACAGAGGCTTATATGGATGCCTTTGATGAAATGGGATTCTTGGTTCTTGATGAGGCACGTTGGTTTGAAACGAGCAAGGAATCTTTTGAACAGATTGAATCCTTGGTTAAGAGGGACAGAAACCGCCCAAGCGTTATTTTCTGGTCAACAAGTAACGAAGAATATTACCATGTTACAGATGTCGGCAGAAGGCTTCACAGGGCCATTGCGGCGCATATCCGAAAGTTTGATAAGGTAAGACCTATTACTGCCGCAGTTGACAGAACACCCGACAAATGCACAATTTATGATTATTGCGAAGTTGTTGGAATTAACTATAACACTTCAATTTATGATACTGTTCACGAACAATATCCCGATAAACTTATTTTTGCTTCTGAATGTGCGGCGTGTCCAAGTGTTCGCGATTGGCACTATCCAACTAATGATTTCGGCAGAGCAAGGGACAAAGATTTCGATATCAGCGATTTCTTCCTGGGCCGAGAAAGCACTTGGAAACACCTTATGGCACGTCCTTATGTTTTTGGTCAATATATCTGGGATGCGGTTGAGCACAGAGGTGAGGCTTTGTGGCCGATGATTTGCTCGAAATCAGGACTAATTGACCTTTTCTTATATGAAAAAGGCGCATTTTATCTTATGAAGGCCTATTGGGCAAAAGAACCTGTGGCACACATTGTTCCGCATTGGAATTTTAAAGGCCTTGAGGGACAGAATATTCTCGTTACTGTTTACACCAACTGTGAAGAACTTGAACTTTTTTTAAATGGTAAGAGCATCGGCCGTAAACAAATTGAAAAATACGGTCACGGTGAGTGGAATGTGCCTTATGAAGCAGGCGAGTTATCTGTTAAAGGTTATATAGACGGCAAAGAGGTTTGTGAGCATAAGAGAATTACAACCGGTAAACCCGTTTCTATAAGACTTACTTTAGATAACGAATTTGAGGCTAACGGCAGAGACCTTGCACTCTTTACCTGTGAATGTTTGGATGAGCAGGGAAGAGTTGTTCCTGATGCGGCAGAGTTTGTGAAATTTACGGTTAATTCACCCGCGGTGATTGTGGGAACAGGCTCGGATAATTGCGACCATAACAATGTGATTTTACCTGAGAGAAAAATGTATATGGGTAAAATAAGAATTGCAGTAAGACCTGCAAAAGACCAAGAAAAAGTTGAACTTACAGCAATGAGTGAAAATTGCGGTCTTGCAAGAATAACAGTTTAAAAGAAAAGGCGGTAGGATTTCCTACCGCCTTAAAATTTTATTCTTCTGAGAAATCGTCTTTACCGACGCCGCAAAGAGGACATACCCAATCTTCCGGCAAATCCTCCCATTTTGTACCTGCCGCGATGCCGTTATCGGGATCGCCGATAGCTTCATCGTAAACATAGCCACAGATGTTGCATACGTATTTCATAACTTTCACTCCTTAGCTTTGATTTATTTTAAATATCCTTACAAAGCTCATCTGCCAGTGCGTTTAACTGTGCAGATGATGCTTCATCAAGTGCTGAAAAAATAGTTACCTCATTTTGCGCAAATGTGAGATTTTTGCAATTCTCGAGCATTTTTTTCATAACCTTTGTTGCCATGGGTCCCCAGCTGCCGTTTTCAATAAACCCAATAAAACGGTTTTTGAAGCCGCGTTCGGTCAGATGATTGATGAATTCGCGCATAAAGGGGAATATTTCTGCATTGTAGGTGGTCGTTGCAAGAACCAATTTTCCATAACGGAAAGCATCTTCAACCGCCTCTGCCATATCTGAGCGGGCTAGGTCATTAACAACAACTTTAGGGCAACCGTTTTCCTTTAATTTTTCAGCAAGAATTTCGACCGCTTTTTTGGTGTTGCCGTAAACCGAGGTATATGCGATTACAATTCCCTCGCTTTCAACCTCATATGATGACCAGATGTTATATAGGTTGATATAATAATCAAGATTTTCATCCAAAACAGGTCCGTGAAGGGGACAAATCTTATTTATTTGGAGGGTAGCTGCCTTTTTAAGTAGCTGTTGTACTTGCGCGCCGTATTTACCAACAATTCCAATATAATATCTTCTTGCTTCACAAGCCCAGTCTTCTTCAGCATCTAAAGCACCAAACTTGCCAAAGCCATCAGCAGAGAAGAGAACCTTGTCAAAGTTGTCATAGGTAACAATAACCTCAGGCCAATGCACCATAGACGCCGTATAAAAGGTTAAGGTGTGCTTACCAAGACTTAGGTTATCACCATCGTTTACGATTATTCGTGAGTTTTCCCACTCATTGCCAAAAAATCTTTTCATCATTGCAAATGCTTTAGAAGAGGCAACTATGGTGGCGTTCTTATAAATCTGCATAAAATTAAGAATATTAGCAGAATGGTCGGGCTCCATATGCTGCACGATTAAATAGTCTGGCTCTTTGCCGTTTAAAGCGTTTTGAAGATTATCTAACCATTCGCGAGTGAATTTTGCATCAACAGTATCAAAAACTGCGATTTTTTCATCAATTATCACATAAGAATTGTAAGATATGCCGTTTGGAATTATATATTGTCCTTCAAAAAGGTCTGTTTTATGGTCGTTAACACCGATATATTTTATATCGTTTGAAATAAACACTTATATCGTCTCCTAAAGTATATTATTTATCCTATATGATAGCATATTCAAACAAAAAAATCAAACATTTTAGCAAAACTTTATTTTTGGAAAAAAAGATCGATTATTTCGTTCATTTAGTGTTGACAAAATTTGATATTTACATTACAATATCCGTGTATGTAGTTATTGGTAATTTTACTGTATACAATATATGTTTTAATTAAAGGTGTAGCAAATGAAAATCAAACTTGTTTCTTCTTTAGAAAATTGCTTCTTGGATGAATGTATTGACAACAAAAAGGAATATAAAAATGCCTCTTGCTTTAAAAATGAACTTTTCCATTTTGCAGTTGCTTTCCAAGGCGAAGCAACCGATGAAAAGATATATGCTAACTTTTCCATCAAATCGGAAATTTCGCAATATGTTAAAGCATGGAGATTAGAATATGTTCCTGTTCAGTTTGCGGCATATCCGTGGTGCGATGATAACTATCTGCGTAAAACTCCGGGGCTCTATCCAGACATTTTACAGCCTCTTGAATCGAACGGCAGACTCGCGGTTGGTGAGAATTTAAAGAGTCTTTATATTGAGGTTGATACAAAGGGGGAGGTCCCCTCAGGCGTTTATCCCATAACACTTTGTTTCACAGAAGAAAAAGAGCCTAATACCAAACATACCGAAACGTTCAATCTCGAAATAATTGATGCGGTTTTACCAAAGCAGGAATTAAAGTTTACACAGTGGTTTTATACCGACTGTTTAATGGATTACTATGGAACAGAAGCATTTTCTGATGAACATTTTGAGATTATTGAAAACTTTGCTAAAACCGCCGTTCGTTACGGTATAAATATGCTCTTGACACCTGTTTTTACCCCCGCTCTTGATACATATATAGGTGGTGAGAGAACAACCACACAGTTAGTGGGAGTTGAAAAGAAAAACGGTAAATATTCATTCGATTTCTCGCTTCTTGGCAGATGGGTTGATATGTGCAACCGAATCGGTGTTGAATATTTTGAGATTGCTCATTTCTTCACTCAGTGGGGAGCACACGCAGCACCTAAAATTATGGCAACGGTTGACGGTGAATATAAGAAAATATTCGGTTGGGAAACTGATGCCGCAGGGGAAGAATATGCCGAGTTTTTAAAAGCGTTTATTCCTGAGTTGCTCCAATATATGAAGAGTCTTGACGGTGCCGATAAACGCTGTTGGTTCCATATTTCAGATGAGCCCACAGGTGAAAAACTTGAAGGCTATATGAAAGCAAAAGCAATTGTTGCCGACTTACTCGAGGGTTACCCGATAATTGATGCATTATCTGATTATGAATTCTATTCTTCGGGCGCAGTAACAAGACCTGTTCCCGCAACCGACCATATTGAGCCTTTTATTGAAAACAAGGTGCCTGATTTATGGGCCTATTACTGCTGTGTTCAGTGTAAAGAAGTTTCCAACAGATTCCTTTCAATGCCTTCTTACAGAAACAGAATAATAGGTACACAACTTTATAAGTATGATATTGACGGTTTCTTGCATTGGGGATATAACTACTATAACAACCAGTTCTCTTATGCTAAATTAAACCCTTATATGAGTACAGACGGTGAATATTTCGCGCCTTCGGGAGATACCTTCTCGGTATATCCGGGTCCCGATAAAAAGCCTTGGGAATCATATAGATTACTTGTGTTCTATGATGCAATTCAGGATATCAGAGCACTTAAACTTTGCGAAGAACTTTACGGCAAAGATTATGTTATTGATTTAATGGAAAAAGACATTGAGCCTATTACATTTAAAAAATATCCGCATTCTGCAGATTATCTGCTTGAATTGAGAGAAAAAATCAATATGGCAATAAAAGCAAAAATCTAATTTTGGGAGAGAAGTATGTTATGTATGAAAATTTAAAATTCGAGAACAAAAACGATTGTCTTGAGTTGGCGAAGAGGGTTGCCGCCGAAGGTATCGTACTTGTTAGAAATAACAATAATGTATTACCTGTTAAGGATAGAAAGGTTGCGGTTTTCGGAACATCACAAATCACTGCTCAAAAAGGCGGAGAGGGCGTTAAAGTTGCAAAAGAAACAATTAATATTACGCAAGGTCTTATAAACCAAGGTGTTAATGTTGATAAAGAGCTTTTCGAAACTTATATGAATTGGCTCGATGATGATTATGAGTCTAACCTTATATTTACCGCAAGAGCTTCTGATCCTGAAATGGAAGTTCCGCTTTCTCTAGCGCAAGAGGTTAAAGACCGCGGTGCCGATACTGCTTTTATTGTTCTTTCACGTTTCAGCAGTGAAAATATTGATATGGAAATTGTTGACGGTGATTTTTATCTTACCGATATTGAACTCGATATGATTAAAAATGTATCGTCGGTGTTTGATAAGGTTGTTTTGGTTCTCCATATCGGTTCATGTATTGATTTTTCTTTCTTAGATGAATGCAAAATCGATGGTATTATTTATACTAACTACCTTGGCGTTATTGGCGCAGATTCACTAGGTAAAATTGCAAAGGGTGAAATCAGCCCTTCTGCAAAGTTACCGCTCACTATAGCAAAGCGTTATGAAGATTATCCATCATCTGCTAATTTCGGTCAGCACGGCGGTGGTATTATCCAAGATTACCGCGAGGATATCTATGTTGGTTACCGCTATTTTGAAACCTTTGACGGCGCGAATGAAAATGTGTTATTCCCGTTTGGTTGTGGTTTGAGTTATACCGAATTCAAGGTTGATGATGTGAAATATTCACTCGAAAGTGGCAAAATCGACATTTCTGCTAAAATTACCAATATCGGTGGTATGGCAGGCCAAGAAGTATTGCAGGTTTATTTTGGCGCACCAACAGCTAAGGATGGTGCCGTGCTTTGCGCACCGAAATTACAGCTTTTCGACTTTGCGAAAACCGATGTTCTGGCAGTGGGCGAGAGCCAAGTTCTTGAATTTAGCCTTAATGTTGACGATATGGCATCTTATGATGATTTAGGCGCGTTGGGTGAGAAGTCCTGCTTTGTGTTGGAAAAGGGCGATTATAAGATTTTCTTGGGTACCGACATGAACAAGCTTACTCAAATCGGTGTTCACAACCAACCCGAAAATAGAGTAATCCGTCGTTGTCATTCAATTGCAACAACTCTTCCTGACCGTCTTACAGGACATGGAACTTATGAAAAGTTGCCACAGCTTGATTTAGGTAAAGATCAACATTTCGGAATTAGCGCAACAAGCGATACAAAAATCAATATTTCAAATGCTTATAACTGCGAAATCAAAAACCTTTCTGAACTCGAGGTTGGCGAATCGGTTGCGATTAAACTTTTGTCTGCTGCGGGTGGTACTTATAAGGTTTCGTTCGTTAAGGGCGAAGAAATTGTTGATATTTCAAACTGTGCCGAATTTGAAATGCTCGGTGTTAAGGTTAAAAAATTCAAAGTTTTAGAAGATAATTCTTTAGAAATTAATATTCCTATTTCAAAATTTGAATTGACCATTACCGCACTTCAAAAGTTACCTGAAATTGATGCAGTTGCTTTCAAGAAAATAGAGCATATAACCAATGTTCATCCAAATGGTGCAGTGGTTATTCATCCGGAAACTTTATATGAAGCAAGTTTCCGTGCTGAAGTTGAAAACTTTGAAGATGATGGTTTCGGTAATAGCGGAACTTGTCTTTCGGGCGCTGTTTTGACGGGTATGTATGCAACCTATAAACTTGATATTGAAGAAGAAGGCATATATGATATTGCGTTTAAATATGCCTATTTTGGTGAAGACTGCCCACTTTCAAGCGCTATTGTTATGCTTGCTTCTAATATTGTTAAACCGCTTAGCAATAACACTATGGAAAAGACCTATAACGAAGGCGAAAAACGAATCTTTAAAACAGTTGAAGGCGGCCAAATTAAGTTAACTTCGGGTTATGTATATCTTAAAATACTTCTTAATACCATTCCTGCCCCCGATATTGCTGAAATTATTCTCAAAAAGAGTAACAGTAATACCGTAAATGAAAAAGTTGACATGAGTATTTATGTTGATACGCGCGATCCATCTTGGCTTCCCAAAAGAATGGAAAAAACCACCGATATTGTTAAAAGCGGTTTGCAGCTTTCTGATGTTTATAAAAATCCTGAACTTATGAAGGATTTAATGGCAGAACTTTCAAACCGTGAACTTGCAACATTGGTTTCGGGCACACCGGAAAATTATACTATGACCGGAGATGTTGGTTGTACCCGTCCGCTTTGGGAAAGAAGTGTTCCTCCTTGCCAAACTGCAGATGGTCCTGTCGGTTTAAGACAATTCGGTCAATCACCTGTTTATTATCCTACAGGAGTTGTTCTTGCTGCATCCTTCAATAAAGACCTTGCCCGTGCATACGGTGAATCAATTGCTTGGGAATGTGTTTATTATGGTGTTGATTATCTTTTAGGACCCGGCATAAATATTTGCCGTAATCCCGCGGGTGGTAGAGTTAGCACTTATTATTCCGAAGACCCATACCTTACAGGTATGATCGCTTCAAATTATGTGAAAGGTGTTCAGTCTAAGGGTGTTGTGCCTGTTGTTAAGCATTACGCAGTGAACAACTCCGAGTATGAGCGTCTTAAGTCTAACAGCCGAGTTTCTGAGAGAGCTTTGCGCGAAATTTACCTTAAGGGTTTTGAGATTACTGTTAAAGAAAGTAATCCCGGCGCTATTATGAGCTCTTATAATCATGCTAACGATGTTAAGGTTTGTGAAGATTACACCTTGATTACTGAGATTCCACGTGATGAATGGAATTGGGACGGCTGTTTTATGACTGACTGGTGGAACGATTCTACACATATTAAAGAGCTTAAAGCCGGACATGATATAAAGATGAGTTTTGGCTATGTTGACGAAGTTGAAGAAGCGCTTAATAACGGTGAGCTTTCACGCGAGCAGGTAGCGGCTTGTGCTGAACGCGTATTGCGTATGATTCTAAAAATCGGCAGAGTTCAAAAAATGTTCGATGAAGAGTAATAATTTGCAGGACTGTCTATAGGACAGTCCTGTGGTTTTAACAGGGGATTCCTATGAAAATTATATTTCAAGATGAACATATTATAGTGTGTATTAAACCCGAAAGTATTATTTCGCAAAGTGAAAGTGCTAGGCGAGAAACTATGATTTCTCTCTTGAAGTCAGAAACCAAAGGCGAAATTTTTCCCGTTCACAGACTCGATAAGCAAACTGCGGGTTTGATGGTTTTTGCTAAGACAAAAGCTGCCGCAGCATTCTTATCGGCTGAAATAACGAGCGGCAATTTTAAAAAAGAATATTTAAGCCTCGTTCACGGAAAACCGCAAGAAGAAAGTGCGGTTTTAAAAGACCTGCTTTTTAAAGATAGCACAAAGAATAAAAGCTATGTTGTAAAGCGGGAAAGGAAAGGGGTAAAAAAAGCTTCATTAGAATATGAGCTTATTAACACCATCAGCATTGAAAACAAAGAATTTTCTATCGTAAAGGTTCTATTGCACACAGGTCGAACACACCAAATCAGAGTTCAGTTTGCTTCTCGCGGGCTGCCACTTGTAGGGGACAGAAAGTATGGTGCTCAAGATTCGTTTGATAGCTTAGGGCTTTGGTCTTATTCTTTAACATTTCATCATCCCGAAACCAAAGAGGAAATCTCGTTTAAAAGTGAGCCCCAAAATGTGATAAAAGACTACATTGTTAAATAAATAACAAAGATTTAAACAAAATACAAAAAATATTAAAAATTATTGACAAAATTTTAACAAAACTATTGACAATGAGAAAACTCTTGCATATAATAGGATACATATTAGTTTTTTACATAAAACGGAGGTAATCTATTATGGCAAGAGTTTATAATTTTAGTGCAGGTCCTTCAATGCTTCCTGAAGAGGTTTTGAAAACTGCTGCTGCAGAAATGTTGGAATTTGGTGAGAGTGGTCAATCTGTTATGGAAATGTCTCACCGTTCAAAAGAGTATCAGGCAATTTTTGATGAGACAGAGGCTAACCTCAGAGAGATTATGAACATCCCCGATAATTACGAAGTTCTTTTCTTGCAGGGCGGTGCATCAACACAGTTTGCAATGCTTCCTCTTAATCTTATGACCAAGAACGGCAAGGCGGACTTTATTATTACAGGTCAGTGGGCTAATAAGGCTTATAAAGAGGCTGCTCGTTACGGTGCTGCAAGAGAGGTTGCATCTTCAAAGGATAAGACCTTTAGCTATATTCCAAAAACCACCGCTGCTGATTTTGACCCCGAGGCTGACTATGTTCACATTTGTATGAACAACACAATTTACGGTACTAAGTATAACACTCTTCCTGATACGGGAGATGTTCCGCTTGTTGCTGATATTTCAAGTTGCATTTTATCAGAGCCTATTGATGTTACAAAATTCGGTGTGCTCTATGCAGGCGCTCAGAAGAACGTTGCCCCCGCAGGCGTTACAATTGTAATTATCCGCAAAGACCTTATTGGTAATGCTATGGATATTACTCCCACAATGCTTAACTATGTAACACACGCTGAAAATGGCTCAATGTTCAACACACCTCCTTGCTATGCAATTTATATTGCAGGTCTCACATTTAAGTGGATTAAGAAAATGGGCGGACTTGAAGCTATGAAGGAGCTTAATGAGAAAAAGGCTAAATTGCTCTATGATTTCCTTGATAATTCCAAACTCTTCAAGGGCACTGTTGTTGCTGAAGACCGTTCTCTTATGAACGTTCCCTTTATCACAGGCAACGAAGAGCTTGATGCTAAGTTTGTTGCGGAAGCTAAAAAAGCAGGCTTTGTTAACCTTAAGGGACACCGCAGTGTTGGCGGTATGAGAGCTTCTATTTATAATGCTATGCCTATTGAAGGCGTTGAAAAGCTCGTTGAGTTTATGAAGAAATTCGAGGAGGAAAATGCATAATGTTTAAAATTAAAACATATAACAAAATTTCAAAAAGCGGTCTTGAGGTATTTGATGATAAATACACAATCGGCGATGAAGTAGAGAATGCAGATGGTGCGATTGTTCGTTCTGCCGCTTTGCATGATGAAGTATTTCCCGAAACCTTAAAGGCTATTGCACGCGCAGGTGCAGGAACTAATAATATCCCGATTGAAAAGTGCAGTGAGCAGGGTATTGTTGTGTTTAACACTCCCGGTGCTAACGCTAATGCAGTTAAAGAACTTGTAATTGCAGGTCTTTTAATTTCTTCACGTCGTGTTGTTTCGGGTATTGAATGGGCTAAAACCTTAAAGGGCGAGGGCGATGCAGTTGGCAAGCTTGTTGAAAAAGGCAAGGGTGCTTTCGCAGGCCCTGAAATCAAGGGCAAAACTCTCGGTGTTATTGGTCTTGGTGCAATCGGTGTTATGGTTGCAAATGCTGCTAACCACCTTGGTATGACCGTTTTCGGCTATGACCCATATTTGTCTGTTAAGTCTGCTTGGAATCTTAATCATAACGCAGTTTATATTAATGATATAAATGAAATCTATGCTAAATGTGATTATATTACAATTCACGTTCCGCTAACAGATTCAACAAAGAATCTTATCAACACCGAAACAATTGCAAAAATGAAGGATGGAGTTCGTATTCTTAACTTCTCACGTGCAGCCCTTGTTAACGATGCTGCATTAAAAGCGGCGCTTGAGTCCGGCAAGGTTGCTTCCTATGTAACCGATTTCCCGACCGATGATGTGCTCGATGTTGATGGTGTTATCGCAATCCCTCACTTGGGAGCTTCAACACCCGAATCAGAGGATAACTGTGCTTCAATGGCTGCTAAGGAGCTTATTGATTACATCGAAAACGGTAATATCGTTAACTCTGTTAATCTCCCTGAAGTTACAATGCCCAGAAGCGGCGAGCATAGAATTTGTGTTATTCATAAGAACATTCCTAATATGCTCACAGCTATCACGGGTATTTTTGCAGCAGACGGTGTTAACATAGAAAACCTTCTTAATAAGTCTCGCGGGGACTATGCATACACCTTGCTCGATATCGGCGCTGCCGATACAGCGGCCGTTGCAGATGAAATTATGGCTATTGATGGCGTAATCAAGGTTAGAGTTATCTAAATGTCTTATTGACAAAATAAAAAATTAATTGTAATATATTGTTGTTCTTCGGGGCGAGGTGTAAATCCTCACCGGCGGTATAGCCCGCGAGCCTTTTGGCTGACTTGGTGAAATTCCAAGGCCGACAGTTAAAGTCTGGATGAAAGAAGAAATCTGAGAGTATTTTTTCGCCCTGTCATATTTTGGCAGGGCGCTTTTTTGAGGTGTTTTATGAAAAACCAAAATTTAAAGAAAATAACTTTGGCTGCGGTTTTCACCGCTATTGCTTTCTTGTTCACTTTTGTTTTTAAGTTTAAGGTAAGTTTCCTTACCTTTGATTTCAAAGATGCAATTATCGCGGTAATAAGCCTTATGAACGGACCGATTTATGGCATTTTTTCTGCATTGACTGTTGCTTTACTTGAGTTTTTATCAATCAGCGATACCGGTTTTTACGGTTTAATAATGAATTTTATTTCAAGTGGTAGCTTTGCACTGATTTTTGGTCTTATTTATAAGCTCAAGAAATCTTTTTCGGGCGCTATTGTTGCGGCGGTTTCTTCGGTTATCGGAGTTACTGCAATAATGATGATTGCGAATTATTTTATAACACCTTTTTATATGGGCGTTGGTAAGCAAGATGTGCTCAATTTAATACCATCCTTGTTGCTGCCGTTTAATCTGGCAAAATCAATCATCAACACCGCGCTAACGCTTATAATTTATAAGCCTGTTATTAACATTTTAAGAAAAGCAAAAGCAATTGAAACAAATATGTCAACTGAGTATAAATTTTCAGTAAAATCGCTGTTGCTTTTGATAGTGTCATTAGTTATAATCATCTTAACAGTTTTATTTATATTGTTTTTCTTGGATGGCGGTTTCGAATTATTCGGTTAAAATTATTGACAAGCTGACTTGCAAGTGTTATAATTACTTGAAATTAAATATGTTCCTTATCAAGAGTGGTGGAGGGGACCGGCCCTATGAAGCCCGGCAACCTAAAGGTAAACTTTAAGGTGCCAATTCCGGCGGTTTTACCGAAAGATGAGGTTATTTTAACCGCTTCTTTTGAGGCGGTTTTATTTTGGAGGAAGTTAAAATGTCAAAATTTTTATTTACATCTGAATCTGTAACAGAGGGCCATCCCGATAAGGTGTGCGACTGTATTTCCGATGCGGTTTTAGATGCCATAATTTCGCAGGATAAGAATGCTCGAGTTGCTTGTGAAACCTTTTGTTCAACAGGTGTTGTAAATGTTATGGGTGAGGTAACAACCACCGCCAACGTTAACATCGAAGAAATAGTTCGCAAAACTGTTCTTGAAATTGGTTACACAGGGGACGATGAGGGCTTTGATGGTAACACCTGTAAGGTTACTGTTATGCTTGATAAGCAGTCGGCAGATATAGCTCTTGGTGTTGATAATTCTCTTGAATATAAAGATGGCGCCGATGATGTTTACAATCTTCACGGTGCGGGAGACCAAGGTATGATGTTCGGCTTTGCTTGTGATGAAACCGAGGAAATGATGCCCTTGGCAATTTCGCTCTCACACAAGCTTTCAAGAAGACTTACAGAGGTTAGAAGATCGGGGCTTTTAAAGTATTTGCGACCCGACGGTAAAACCCAGGTTACTGTTGAATATAACGACGGCGTGCCCACGAGGGTTGATGCTGTTGTTGTATCAAGTCAGCATTCTGCCGATGTTGACCTTGAGGTTCTTCGCAAGGATATTTTGGAAAATGTTATTAAACCAATTATTCCTGCTGAGTTGTTAGATGATGATACAAAGTATTATATCAATCCAACAGGTCGTTTTGTTATTGGCGGTCCTCAGGGGGATACCGGTCTTACAGGCAGAAAAATCATTGTTGATACATACGGCGGTTATGCTCGCCACGGCGGCGGTGCTTTCTCAGGTAAGGATCCCACTAAGGTTGACCGCAGCGCCGCATATGCTACGCGCTATGTTGCAAAAAATATTGTAGCGGCAGGATTGGCAAAAAAGTGCGAAATTCAGATTGCATACGCTATTGGCGTTGCAAAACCAATGTCGGTTATGGTTGACACCTTTGGTACGGGTATTGTATCTGATGAAAAGCTGGCAGAGATTGTGAATGAAGTGTTTGATTTGCGCCCTGCGGCTATTATTGATAATTTGAAATTGCGTAATCCGATATACCGTCAAACAGCGGCATACGGACATATGGGAAGAACTGATATTGAGCTTCCTTGGGAAAAAATCGATAAAATCGAGGCTTTAAAGGCCGCTTTTAAGAAGGGATAAAATGTATAAAATTTTAGCGAAAAGGGTTCTTAACGATTCTGTATTTTCTTTGGAAATCGAAGCGCCTTTTATTGCAAAAAAAGTAAAGCCCGGTCAATTTTTGATTGTGCGAATCGATGAAAAGGGCGAAAGAGTTCCGCTAACTGTTGCGGATTTTGATAGCCAAAAGGGCAGTGTTACCATAACTGTTCAGGCAATCGGCTATTCAACAAAGCGTTTATCACAGCTCGGTGCGGGTGATTATATTGCCGATTGCGTGGGACCTTTGGGAATGCCAACAGAGTTTGGAAGCCCTAAAAGAGCCGTTGTTATTGGTGGCGGTGTTGGTTGTGCTATTGCATACCCACAAGCTAAAGCACTAAATCAAATGGGTGTTAAAACCGATGTGATTGCAGGCTTTAAAACTAAAGATATTGTGATTTTAGAAGCTGAAATGCGTGCGGTTTGTGATAATTATTATATAACAACCGATGATGGTACCTATGGCGAAAAAGGCTTTGTTACCGATGTTTTAAAGCGCCTTAGCGAAACGGAAGATTATGATTTGGTTATCGCAATAGGACCGATTCCAATGATGAAAAATGTTTGTTCTGTTACAAGGGAAAAAGGTATCAAGACTATCGTTAGCCTTAATCCGATTATGATTGACGGAACGGGCATGTGCGGCGGATGCCGTGTTACTGTTGGCGGACAAACAAAATTTGCTTGTGTTGATGGCCCCGATTTTGATGGCCACCTTGTTGATTTCGATTCACTTATGAAGCGTAATTCGCTTTATCGCAAAGAGGAAGAGCATATTTGCAAAATGAAAGGTGTTCTTTAATGTCAGATTCAATGTTAAAAAGAGTTGTGGCTCCCGAACAAGAGCCACTTGTGAGAAATAAAAATTTCCAAGAGGTAGTTTTGGGGTATAATGCCGAAATGGCAATGAAGGAAGCAGCGCGTTGCCTTAATTGCAAGAATAAGCCTTGTGTTTCGGGGTGCCCTGTAAATGTTAAAATTCCCGAGTTTATTGAGCTTGTTGCAAAAGGCGAATTTAAAGCGGCTTATGAAAAAATAACCGAAACCAATTCTTTGCCTGCTATTTGCGGAAGGGTTTGTCCGCAAGAATCACAGTGTGAGGGAAAATGTATAAGAGGTATCAAGGGGGAGAGCGTTGCCATTGGCAGACTCGAACGCTTTGTGGCCGATTATTATATGGAAAACTATGAGTTTTCTGCACAGCCGGTTGCTTTAAACGGTAAAAAGGTTGCAGTTATCGGTGCGGGGCCCGCAGGTCTTACTTGCGCCGGCGACCTTGCAAAGCTCGGTTATAAGGTAACAGTTTTTGAAGCTTTTCACACCGCAGGCGGTGTTTTGGTTTATGGTATTCCCGAATTCCGTTTGCCTAAAAAAATTGTTTCTAAAGAAATTGAAACACTCGAAAAATTGGGTGTTGAAATTATGACCGATATGGTTATCGGTAAGGTTTTATCGGTTGATGAAATAATCGAGATGGGCTATGATGCAGTATTTATTGGCTCGGGCGCCGGTCTTCCAATGTTTATGGGCATTGAGGGCGAGGATGCCGTTGGCGTTTATTCTGCTAACGAATATCTCACAAGAATTAATCTAATGAAGGCTTATTTGCCTGATTATGATACACCCATAATGAATTCAAAAGCCGTTGCTGTTGTTGGCGGCGGTAATGTTGCTATGGATGCCGCAAGATGTGCAAAGCGTTTGGGCGCGGAGCATGTTTATGTGATTTATAGGCGCGGCGAGGAAGAAATGCCCGCCCGTAAGGAAGAAATTCACCACGCAAAAGAAGAAATGATTGAATTTAAGCTTCTCACTAATCCAACAAGAATCTTAACTGATGAGAGGGGTTATGTTTCTTCAATTGAGTGCGTTGAAATGAAATTGGGTGAGCCGGATGAATCGGGCAGAAGAAGACCTGAGGTTATCGATGGTTCTGAATTCGAATTAGAGGTAGATACAGTTATTATGTCGCTCGGCACAACTCCAAACCCGCTCATCAGAACAACCACACCCGATATTGAAACCAACCGCAGAGGTTGCTTTGTTGTTGATGAAAACCAAAAAACAACCAAGGAAAACGTGTATGCCGGTGGGGATGCAGTAACGGGAGCTGCCACTGTTATTAAGGCTATGGGTGCTGGAAAAAATGCCGCAAAAGCTATCGATGAATATTTAAATAAAAAAAATTAAAAAAAGTGTTGACAAACGCTTCGAGTTGTGATATTATATCAAAGTCGCCTCGAGGCGACAACAGTTGGTGTTGATTGCGGTGAGGGTCCACCTGTTCCCATACCGAACACAGAAGTTAAGCTCACTTGCGCTGAAGATACTTGGCGGGAAGCTGCCCGGGAAAATAAGTAGATGCCAACATTTCAAGACCGTCTTAAGACGGTCTTTTTTCTTTTTCAATAAATTTTAAGCCGCACTTTTTAGTGCGGCTTTTTTATTTAATATTTTCGTTTGGTGCAACACCGAATTCTTTGATGTGCGCCTTATAAAAGCAAGAATAATTTTTAAAACCTGCCGTGGTGGCGGATTGGCTTAAACTTTTCCCGTTTTTTACTAAATCTTTAACAAGCATTAATCTTTTTTTGGTTATGAATTGATGAACTGTAATGCCTGTGGCTTTGGGAAAGATATGGCACAGATGATATTTCGAGATAAAAAATTTCTTTTCAAGCATATCAAGTGTAATGTTTTCGGTAATATTATCGCTGATATAACTAATAATTTCTTTTAACTGTTTACTTGTTATATCGGCCTCTGAAAAAGAATCGATATTGCAGATAATATGTAAAATTTCAATTATAATAGCGGTGATAATGGTCCCTTTAGTTTCGGTAAAGTTTTTTGAATATTGCCTGAGTCTTGCAAACGCATCATATAAACCGCTTTTTTTAACCGTTTTCGCATCAATTTTGTTTCCAATATTACTTTTTTCATCAATGAAAAGTTTTTCATATTCGGGGCAGTTGTTGACTTTGAAAAAATCGGGGGAAATGTTGAGAACAACTCGTGAATATTTTTTGTTGGAATTGTGATAAACTCTGTGCATTTGATTTTTTCTGATGATTATTACATCAAAAGGTTCGAGAGAATAAACATTCTCCTCAACAACGTATTTAGTATCTCCCTCAAAGAACATATAAATCTCATAATTATCGTGCACATGAAGATGAAAATGTTCGTTTGTTGGGTACAAAATTTCGTTACCGTAAAGTTGATATAAAGCTTCCATAACATCACCTGTGGCAATTTTAACATATTTTCGCAATTTTTGCAATATTAACCGCAATTTTTCCTATAGACAATTTTAAAAATTGTGATATTATTGTATTATATGGATAATAGAAGGTGAGTTTATGTCAAAATTTAAGCTTAGCGGTTTTGCAGATGAGATTTCAAGTAATGTTATTGAGCAATTTGAGGCTTTTAACAAACTTGAAATTAATTTTTTTGAACCACGTGGTATTAACGGTAAAAACATTTCCGAACTGAAAGATGATGAAGTTGTTCAACTTAAGGAAACAATGGAAAAGTATAACATCAAATCATCTTCTATCGGTTCACCTATTGGTAAAATTAAAATTTCGGATGATTTTAAACAGCATTTTGAATTATTTAAACGTGTTGTTAAAACCGCAAAAATGCTTGATACCAGATATATCAGAATGTTCAGTTTCTACGCTGACGGTGAAGAGTGGACAGATGAGCAAAAAACGGAAGTTTTTGCAAGACTTAAGCAGTTGATTGCTTATGCTAAGGAAAATGATGTTGTTCTGCTTCACGAGAACGAGAAGGATATCTATGGTGACACGGTTGAGCGTTGCCTTGAATTAATGGAAACACTTTATTGTGATAATTTCAAAGCGGTTTTCGACCCTGCTAACTTCGTTCAGTGCAATGAGGACACAAAGATTGCTTTTGAAAAGTTGGAAAAATATGTTGAATATCTGCACATTAAGGATTCAAGACTTTCTGACGGTGCGGTTGTTCCCGCAGGTAAGGGTGACGGAAATATTGAATTTATATTAAGAAAACTTTTTGCTAAAGAGTATAGCGGTTTCATAAGTCTTGAACCGCATTTAGGCACCTTTGAAGGCTTGGCTGCTCTTGAGGTTGATGATAAGATGCTGAAACTTCCAAAAGGTGGATTAGGCACATTCACATTAGCGCGCGATTCTTTATTAGAAATTATAAATAAAATATAGTCGGAGGGAATCTAAATGAAAAAGGTAAAAATTGGTATTATTGGTTACGGAAATATGGGCGTTTCCCATGTGGACCATGTTATGGACGGTAAAGTTCCCGGTATGGAACTTGGCGCCGTTTGTGATATTGACGTGGACAGAAGAGATGCTTTGGTTAAAAAGTATCCTAATATTCCTGTATTTGAAAACTATGAAGATTTGTATAAGAGCGGTCTTTGCGATACAGTTCTTATTGCAGTTCCTCATTACGACCATCCCACAATGGCTATAAAGGCTTTTGAATACGGTCTTAATGTTATCGTTGAAAAACCCGCAGGCGTTTATACAAAGCAGGTTAAAGAGATGAACGAGGCGGCTAAAAAGAGCGATAAACTTTTTGGTATTATGTATAATCAGAGAACAAACCCTGTTTATCAGAAACTTCGCAAAATGGTGCAGTCGGGTGAACTTGGTCATATCAAGAGAATCACTTGGATAATTACCGATTGGTACAGACCTCAGGCTTATCACGATAGTAGCACATGGCGTTCAACCTGGAAGACCGAGGGAGGCGGCGCACTTATCAACCAAAACCCCCACCAGTTAGACCTTTGGCAGTGGATGTTCGGTGTGCCTGACAGAATTTTTGCTAAAGTTTCTTTCGGTAAGTATTATGATATTGAAGTTGAAGACGATGTAATGGCTTACTTCGAATATGATAACGGCACAACAGGTGAGTATATCACTTCAACAGGTGAGGCTCCCGGAACTAACCGCCTTGAGATTGCTTGCGATATGGGTAAGATTGTTATCGAAAATAACCGTATGACATTCAAGAGAAATGTTATTTCTGAGCGTGAGCATAACAAAATCAATACCGAGCCTTTTGATACCCCTGAGTGTTGGAATTGTGAAATTCCCGTTAGTTTCTCGGGCGGCGAGCAGCATATCGGAATTATGAAGAATTTCACCGCGGCTTTACTTGAAGGAAAAGAGCTTTTAGCTAAGGGTGAAGAAGGCATTAACGGACTTACAATCTCCAACTCAATTCACTTGAGCGCTTGGACAGGTGAAACAATTGACGTTAAGAACTTCCCCGATGATAAATATTACGAACTTTTACAGGAAAAGATTAAAAATTCAACCGTTGTTAAAAAGGTAAACAAGGTTGTTGCTGATACAACCGGAACTTATTAATTGGGGTGCGAATTATGGATAAAAGAATTGGCGCTCAACTTTTTACAGTAGTTGACCATACTCAAACCATCCAAGATTTTGATGCAACTTGTAAAAAAATCAAGGACATTGGTTATAAAATAGTTCAGATTTCGGGTACACCTTTGGCGGCTCGTGAAATGCGCGAAATTTTGGATAAATATTCTTTACAAGCCGTTACAAGCCACAGAGGTTATGATGATTTTGTTAATAATATTGATGAAATCATTGAGTATAATAAAATACTCGGTTGTGATTTGTGCGGTCTAGGTGCAATGCCTCAAAAGTTTTGGGATGAGGGTTGCAATCCCAATGAATTCATTAAAAACATCAATAAGGCTTGCGAAACCTTAAAAAAGGAAAATATGTATTTTGGTTACCACAACCACGCTTTTGAATTCAAAAAAATAAACGGTGTTACAATATATGACCGTTTAATAAATGAAACAGATAGCGATGTTTTCAACTTTATTGTTGATACCTATTGGCTGCAAATTGGCGGTAAAAACCCACCTGATGTTATTCGTGAGTTAGGTAAACGCGCAATGGCTCTTCATTTTAAGGATTTTGTTCCAACAAGCGGCTGGTCGGCTTCTATGAAGATGGGCGAAATCGGTAACGGAAATCTTGATTGGGACAAAATAATTGCTGCTTGCGAAGATACGGGAACAAGATGGGCGCTTGTTGAACAAGATACTGACCATTTTGAAAACGACCCATTCAAATCACTTGAGATAAGCTATAATTTCCTTAAAAGTAAAGGTTTTGAATAATATGAAAAATGTTTGTATTGTGGGTTATGGTGCTATCGGACCAATCCACGCTGATGCAATAACCAAAACTCAAAACGCTAACTTTTATGCCGTGTGCGATGTGGAACCATTTGCCACCCAAAAATGTTTGCAAAAACACGATGTGATAGTGTATAATGATTTCGATGAAATGCTTGAGGATGAGAATATTGAATTCGTTCATATTTGCACTCCGCACTATCTTCATTTTGAGATGATTTCCAAAGCACTGAAAAAAGGTAAAACGGTGGTTTGTGAAAAGCCTATTGTTATGACCGAGCAAGAACTTGAACAACTTTATTTGCTTGATGGTTGCGATAAGATTTGCGCCGTTTTCCAAAACCGTGTGAATCCTTGTGTGGCAAAACTCAAAGAAATTTGTGTGGATAAAACCTTGGGTGATATTAAGGCGGCTCGCGGAATTCTTACTTGGTTTAGAGATATGGATTATTACAACAGTGGGGAATGGAGAGGGAAGAACTCCACCGAAGGCGGCGGAGTTGTCATTAATCAGGCTATTCACACGCTTGATTATTTCAGCCTTTTACCCGAAGATGTTTATTCTGTCAGTGCAGTGACAACTAATTTCACTTTACCCGAAATTGAGGTAGAGGATACTGCCATTGTTAATTTAAAATTCAAAAACGGCGCAAGGGGAGTCTTCTTTGCAACAAATGGATTCAGTGAGAATTCCAATCCGTTTTTTGAAGTTACTTTTGAAAGAGGTATTTTAAGATATATTGATAATAAACTTTTCCTGAATGGTGAGGTTATTGAACAAGATTCAAACGCCACCGTCGGTAAAGATTATTGGGGCAGAGGACACGAAATTCTTTTCAAGGATTTATATGATAACGGTAAGACTATTACTGTTCTCGATGCCAAACAAACTATGCAAACGGTGTTTGCAATCTATAAAAGCGCAAAAAATAACGGAAAGGAAATTGTTCTATGAAAATGACTTTCAGATGGTACGGTGTTGACGACCCCGTAACACTCGAAAAAATCCGTCAGATTCCTTGTATGGACGGTGTTGTTACCGCGGTTTATTCAGTACCTGTAGGTGAGGTTTGGCCTGTTGAGGAGATTGAAAAATTAAAGGCGGAAGTTGAAAGAAAAGGTCTTAAGATGGAGGTTATCGAGAGTGTTCCCGTTCATGAGGACATTAAACTCAGACGCGGTAACTATCAACTCTATATCGATAATTATAAGGAAAATATCCGTCGCTTAGCAAAGGCGGGGGTTAAGTGTATTTGTTACAACTTTATGCCCGTTTTTGATTGGACACGTTCACGACTCGACCAACCTTTAGAGGATGGCTCAAATGCTCTTGTTTATTATAAGCAGGATGTTGATGCGATGGATCCTACCAAGATGTCATTACCCGGTTGGGACTCTTCATATTCACCCGATGAAATTAACGGTCTTATCAATGCCTATAAAGAGTTGGGCGAAGAGGGACTTTGGGAAAATTTGAAATATTTCATTAATGAAATTATGCCCGTTGCGGCCGAGTGCGATGTTAATATGGCAATTCACCCCGATGATCCGCCATGGAGTATTTTCTCAATTCCGCGTATTATCACAAACGAGGCTAACATAGACCGTTTCTTGAGTCTTTACGATGACGTTCACCATGGTTTAACACTTTGTAGTGGAAGTCTTGGTTGCACAACTGCCAATGATTACACCGCAATGGTTAAAAAATACGGTGCAATGAAGAGAATTCACTTTGCACATGTTAGAAATATCAAAATTCTTGATGACGGTTCTTTTGAAGAAAGTGCACACCTTTCAAAGTGTGGTTCACTCGATGTTGTTGAGATTTTGAAGGCTTACCACGATACCGATTTCGAAGGCTATTTACGACCCGACCACGGCAGAATGATTTGGGGCGAAACCGGCAAACCCGGTTATGGTCTTTATGACAGAGCCTTGGGCGCAATGTATATGGCTGGTATTTGGGAAACACTTGAGAAAAATTAAGGAGAAAGCTTATGAAATTACCTTTTAATGTTGACCTTAAGAACAAGGTTGTTGTTGTAACAGGTGCCGGCGGAATTCTTTGTTCAATGTTTGCAAAAGCATTGGCAAAGTGCGGTGCTAAGGTTGCTTTGCTTGATTTAAACGAAGCAGCTGCAAAAGCAAATGCTGATGAAATTGTGGCAGAGGGCGGAATTGCTAAGGGATATGCTTGTAATGTTCTTGAAAAAGAAAGCCTTGAAGCTGCACATACTGAAATTTTAAAGGATTTTGGCACATGCGATGTTTTAATTAACGGAGCAGGCGGTAATAATCCTAAGGCTACAACCGATGATGAATATTTCAATGCAGATAATATCGGCAAGGTTAAAACCTTTTTTGACCTTGATAAATCAGGTGTTGAATTCGTTTTCAATCTAAATTTCCTTGGAACCCTGCTTCCAACACAGGTTTTTGCAATGGATATGGTTGATAAGGAAGATGCAAGCATTATCAATATTTCCAGTATGAATGCTTACACACCTTTAACCAAAATCCCTGCTTACAGTGGTGCTAAAGCTGCTATTTCAAACTTTACACAGTGGTTGGCAGTGCATTTCTCAAGAACAAATATCCGCTGCAATGCTATTGCACCCGGTTTCTTTGTTACAAAGCAGAATGAAAAGCTTTTGTTTAACGAAGATGGCACACCAACCGCAAGAACAGGCAAGATTTTGGGAAGCACACCTATGAACCGTTTTGGCGATGCAGAAGAACTTATCGGAACACTTTTGTTCTTGGTTTGCAAGGATGCATCGAGTTTTGTTAACGGCGTTGTAATCCCTGTTGATGGTGGTTTCTCTGCTTATAGCGGTGTTTAAAAGTAAATATTAAGGAGAATGATTATGGAAAAGTTTATTCCTGTTGTTGTTATTAAGGAACTTTCTGAAACCGATAAAATTTTAACTGCACTTAAAAATTCAGGTATCAACTGTGCAGAAATCACCTTCCGTACAGCTTGTGCTGCAGAAGCTATTGAATATGCTTGTAAAAATTATCCTGATATGTCTATCGGTGCGGGAACAGTTATTAATGCTGAACAGTGTGAGGCTGCTTTAAAAGCAGGTGCGCAGTTTATTGTGTCGCCGGGTTTATCAGTTGCAGTTGCTAAAATCTGTAACGATAGAAATATTCCTTATTATCCCGGTTGCGTAACTCCCACCGAGATTATGCAGGCTTTAGAGCTTGGTATCACCACAGTTAAATTCTTCCCTGCAAATATTTATGGTGGCTTAAAAGCTCTCAAGGCTTTATCTGCTCCGTTCCCGCAGGTTAAATTTATCCCCACAGGCGGTGTTGACAGAAGCAATATTGATGAGTTCTTGGCTTTTGAAAAAATTGCTGCTATCGGCGGTAGTTTCTTTGTTAAAGAAGCGCTCGATAAAATGGAGGGTAAATAATTATGGCAAAAGTAATCACAATGGGCGAGATAATGTTAAGACTCTCAACCCCATCTAACGAAAGATTTATTCAGGCTGATGAATTTGATGTTTGTTATGGCGGAGGAGAGGCAAATGTTGCCGTTTCTCTTGCTAATTACGGACACGATGCTGAGTTTGTTACAAAGGTGCCCGCTAATCCTATAGGTGACTGTGCCGTTGCGGCCCTTCGCAAGATGAATGTTGGCACAAAGCACATCGCTCGCGGCGGAGAGAGACTTGGTATTTATTTCCTTGAAACAGGCGCTTCGATGAGAGCATCTAATGTTGTTTATGACAGAGCACATTCTTCTATTGCAGAAGCAGATGCGGCTGATTTTGATTTTGATGCTATTTTCGAGGGTGCTGATTGGTTCCATTTCACAGGAATCACACCCGCGGTTTCTGATAAAGCGGCAGAAGTTACAGAGGCTGCTTTAAAGGCTGCTAAAAAGCATGGCGTTAAGGTTTCGGTTGACCTTAATTTCAGAAAGAAACTCTGGTCAAGTGAAAAGGCTCAGAGAATTATGACCAATTTGATGCAGTATGTTGATGTTTGCATCGGTAATGAAGAGGATGCTGAAAAGGTTCTTGGTTTCAAGCCGGGTGAAACTGATGTTACAAGCGGTGAAATTGAACTTGCAGGTTATAAGAGTATTTTTGAACAGATGGTTGAAAAATTTAATTTTGAATATGTGATTTCTTCTCTCAGAGTTTCAAAGTCTGCTTCTGATAACGGTTGGTCGGCTTGTATTTATTCAAGAGATACAAAAGAATTCTATCATTCAAAAGAATACAGAATTCACCCGATTGTTGACCGTGTTGGCGGTGGTGACAGTTTCGCAGGCGGTACTATCTGCGGCTTCTTAGACGGTAAAAACTTTAAAGATGCTCTGGAGTTTGGTGTTGCGGCTTCTGCGCTCAAGCACACAATTCCCGGTGACTTTAACCTTGTTACACGCGCTGAAGTTGAAACACTTGCGGGCGGAGACGCTTCGGGCAGAGTTCAAAGATAAAAATAGTGGCAGATTTTATCTGCCACTTAATAATATGAGGTGATATTATGGATTCTATTTTATTAATTGGTCAGTCAAATATGGTTGGTTTCGGCGACCCTGCTGAAGTTGAGCCCGTTTCTATGAAAAGTATAAAGGTTTTACGTCACGGCAGATGGACTCCGGTTACAGTTGCTATCAACCCTTATTGTGACCGTGCGGGTGCTTGTATTGCAGAAACTTTTGCAAGAAGTTATGCTGATAAGTATGATACAGAAGTAGGACTTATTCCTTGTGCTCACGGTGATACTAATATTGGTATGTGGGGGAAAGGTCAAGCGCTTTATGATTATGCTATTTGTAATGCAAAAATCGCAATGCGCACTTCAAATTTAAAGGCGATTTTATGGCATCAGGGCGAGTCCGAATGCGACGATTATGAAATTTATGGTGAAAAACTTATAAAATTCATCAATGATGTGCGTGCCGACCTTGGTCTTCCGAATGTTCCTTTTATTGTTGGCGAACTCGGTGCATACTTAGTGAATCACGGTGCCGAAAAATTTAAATATTATGCTGAATTTAACAGTGCAATTAAAGAAGTTTCTGAAAAAATGAATAATGTTGGTTATGCATCTGCTGAAGGATTAACCGACCTTGGCGACCATTTGCATTTTAATGCCAAATCACTTCATACATTTGGCTATCGTTATTTTGATGAATATGTAAGATTGACTTCAAAAGATTAGTAGGTAAAGATTATGACTGAAAATTATCTTTGCAAAAAATCAGATTTATATCGCGTTTTTGTTGGTGAGCGCGAATTAGATGTTTTTAAAGAAGCAACTTGTGATTTTGTTCTGATTAGAACTGAAAGTTTTGTGGATTTAAAAATTTTCACAACCAATGAAATTGAAACAATTGATATAAGACCAACAAGAAGAAAAAAAGAATTCAATATTATTGATAAAAATTCTTTGTCTGTTAAAGTTAATTGTGGTGAATATTTATCGTTAGAAGTAAATTCCGACCTTGAAAGACCGCTTTTAATTTTTGCGGATGAGCCTAAAACCGTTTCTGCTTTTGATGGATACAATTTAATGTATTTTGAGAAAGATACTTTTTATGAAACAGGAATCATTACACCGCAATCAAATACTGTAATTTTCATTGATGAAGGTGCAGTTGTTGATGGTGCGATTTTTGCCCAGGAAGTTGAAAATGTTCGCGTTTTGGGTAATGGTATTATCAAAAGGGTAGATGATTCAAAATATCGCAAATATCCTGTTTGCTTTGAGAAAAGTAAAAATATCGAGGTAAGCGGAATAACAATTATAGGTAAGCATAATTGGAATTTAAGAATGTTGTTCTGCGAGAATTTCGTTATTGAAAATGTTAAGATTTTAGCACACGAAATTTGGTCAGACGGTATTGATATGATTTCTTGTAAAAATGCTTTGGTAAGGCACGTTTTTGTTAAAAATGAAGACGATTGTATTTGCATTAAATCTTATGGCGAAGATGCTGCAGAACTTGGAAACCCTGATGTTTATAACATTCTTGTTGAAGATTGTGTGCTTTGGAGTGGCCCGAGAGGTAATTCTTTGGAAATCGGCTATGAAACAAATTTATCAACTATCAGTAATGTCAGTTACCGAAATATTGATGTTATTCATCGCCAAACTCAAGAGAACAAATTCCACCGCGCAGTAATCTCTATACATAATGCGGGAAGTTCTGTTGTTAAAAACATTACATACGAAAATATTTTTGCAGAGCATAGTGATGAAAACTTATTCTATATTGCTCATATGTATCACCCGAGTTGGGGCACAGGTGGCGGTGTTATTGAGAATATTGCAATTCGCAATTTTTCGTTAACAGGCGGAGAAATCCCGCCATCTATTTTGAATGCATATCCTAAAGATGATGATTTGAAATGTGTTATTAACAACTTATGCTTTGAAAATTTGGTAATTCACGGCGAAAAAGTTACTGAAAATAATTTTGAACAAATGAATTTCCAAGTAAAAGGTGTCGAAAACTTAAAATTCTTGTAAAAATAAGTGAGGCGAAAGCCTCATTTATTTTTTGTTTTTTGCCGATAAATATCTATAATATATTTAATGTGGATAATATTGTCTTTAAAAATCTTGAATATAAATTATTTTAACCTTGATTTTTCAAAGTTAAGGTGTTATAATAATATAGGTATTTTGGGTTTTAATGCCTAGTGTTTTTATTTGATTTTTCAAAGGAGTAATATTTTAATGGAAAACACCAAAAATAATAATAGTGAGTATGTAATTGACCTCGTACATATCTTGAAATATATTTGGAGTAGAATTTGGTCTGTTATTTTGGCTTGTGTCATTACCGCTGTTGCCGGTTTTTGCTATGCTTCTTTTCTAGTTACTCCTACATATTCTTCTTCAATATTACTTTATGTTAATAATAATTCATTATCGCTTAATGATGTTGGTTTTAGTTTAAGTTCTTCTGATATCAATGCTTCACAAAGCCTTGTTAAGACTCATGAGGTTCTTTTGAAAAACCGCACAACCTTACAAAAGGTTATTGATTATACGGATGCACCGTATTCTTGGAAAGAATTGTATAATATGGTCGATACATCTTCTGTTAATCAAACAGAAGTGATGTGTGTTGAAGTTGTAACAACCGATCCGTATATGTCTG
This sequence comes from Oscillospiraceae bacterium, assembly GCA_015065685.1. GTDB lineage: Bacteria > Bacillota > Clostridia > Oscillospirales > Acutalibacteraceae > UBA737. Next base: position 27,748 of record SVPU01000018.1, read on the forward strand.
AAAAAATTGCTAATGGAATTGCAGTTATTCTTCCTCAGCGTATAACTGAGGTTGTTGAGGGCACTTCAATGGAGGTGGTTGATTCTGCTATACCCAACTTGCAAAAAGTGGCTCCAAGCGTAAGTTTATATACAATTTTAGGGTTTATGTTAGGTGCTTTTGTTTCAATTATTATTCTTACAATCAGAGCTCTTCTTGATAATACTATACATGATGAGGATTATATTATGCAGAATTATGATTATCCCATTCTTGCAAAAATCCCCGATTTGTTAGATATTGGTAATAAGAGTTATGGTTATAAGTATGGTAAAGCTTATAAAAAGCACAATACTGTACAAAAACAAGAATCCGATGATTTAATTGTAGGCGAATAAGGGTGGTGGATGAATATGGCATTTAAAAGAAATTCTAGAAAAAAATCTTTTTTCGCTTCAATGAATGATAACCAAAAAACTTTGCATAAGAATTTGGAATTTACCGCGAATGAACAGTATAAACTTCTTCGTGCCAATTTGCAATTCACTTTACCTGATGATGTTAAATGTCCAATTATTGGTGTTACAAGTTCAATGCGCGGAGAAGGAAAAAGTACAACGGCAGTTAACCTTTCGTATGTTCTTGCAGAGGCGGGTAATAAAGTTATATTGATTGATGCAGACCTTCGTATTCCAAGTATTGCTAAAAAAATGCGTATTAATGCAAGTCCAGGGCTTACTGATTGTCTTAAAAATGCAGATGCGGATGAATTTAACTTCTTTAAATCTGATCTATTTAACAATTGGTATATTATGCCATCGGGTGATTTACCGCCCAATCCTTCAGAACTTTTAGGTTCAAGCAGAATGGAAAGAGTTTTGAATAAACTTAAAGAACATTTTGATTATATCATTCTTGACCTTCCACCTGTTAATTTGGTTTCCGATGCGGTTGCTATTTCACCTTATATTTCCGGTATGTTAGTTGTAATTCGTGAAGATTATGCTGAAAAGAATGAACTTGAAAACTGTTTTAGACAGTTAAAACTTTCCAATGTTAATGTTCTCGGATGTGTTATGAACGAATCTAAAAACGGAAATAGTTACTACAGTAGATACCGTTATAGAAGATATTACAGATACTATAAGAAGAATTATAGTTACTATAATTATAAGGAACACCGTTAATGATTGATTTCCACACTCACATTTTGCCATTGATGGATGACGGAAGCAAAAGTATTGAAGAAAGTATTAAAATGCTCAAAATGCTTTCGGCTCAAGGTGTTAAAAGAATTGTTGCAACACCGCATTTTTATGCGAATGATGAATCGGTTGATAAATTTTTAGAACGCCGTGAAAAATCATATAAATCACTAACCGAAAAACTTTCGGTTGATTTGCCTGAAATCATTTTAGGTGCAGAGGTCAGATATTATAACGGTATCAGCCGAATGGAAAATTTGGATAAACTCTTTATTGGAAAGAACAGGTTATTACTTCTCGAAATGCCTTTTTCCAGATGGACTGAGCACAGTGTTGAAGAGATAATCCAACTTTCAAATTTAGGCGATGTTACTGTTGTTTTGGCTCATTTTGACCGTTATTTGTTTATGCAATCTAAACAAATACAAGAAAAAATTTTTAATAGTGACATTCTGTTACAGTGTAATTCAGAATGTTTTGAAAGTTGGTTTTCAAGACTAAAAGCTTTCAAACTATTAAATAATGACAAAATTCATTTTTTAGGTTCTGATTGTCATGACCTAGAAAAACGCAGGCCGAATTTTGATATAGCTGCCAAGGCTATAATTTCAAAATTTGGAAAACAATATTTTAATCAATTAGTCGAATTTCAAAACGATTTACTTCGTTGTTCGATTTAATTAATAAAACTTTTTCATTATGAAAGGATGCATTGAAATGAAAAAAATATTGGCTCTTTTAATTGCAGTTATTTTAGTGTTTTCAGCAAGTGTTACCGCATTTGCAGACCCGGGTGCTTTCTATGATAGCCCCAGCAAGAGAAATCCCAGTTTAGTTGATTCTGAGAATAACGATAATTGTACCGCTACCGTTGTAGTGGTTCCTTATGGTGAACGTGACAAACTTGAGGATGACAAAAAAGAAGATATTGAAGATGCTTATGATCAAATTGCCAAGACGGATGATATTACATCATTAACTGATGATTTAAAAGAACTTGGTACCGATCCTTCATTATTGGAAGTAAGTGATTTGTTCTATATCGATTTTGTGGGTTGTACAGAGCACGAAAATCACAATAATTATAAGTTAACAGTTGGCACAGAACTTCTCGAAAACTTTGCAACCTTAATTTATTATAAAGATGGTAAGTGGTATGTTGTTAATGATGCTAAGGTTGTAAATAACGGCAAACATCTTACTTTTGCTGCCAAATATTCTGCAACTTACGCTGTTGTTATAAAAAATGAAATTCCCAAAACAGGCGATGCAGGCGTTAATCCTGTTTGGATAGTTTTAATGGTTGTTTCTGCTGTTGGTTTGATATCCCTTTCAATCATTTTGAAAAAGGGCCACAGAAATGAAAAAAACTAATAAGAGAAGATTATTACTTAAGGTTTGCGCCTTAGTTTTAGTTGTCATATTTTTGATATCGGCTGTTTTTTACGGTCTTGAAATTTGGGAAAAACACAGGTTTGCTTTCAGTGAAGATGAATCATTAATCAGTCAAGATACTTTAGAGTATGACGGTAAAACATTTAAAAAAAAGGAAAACATTGAAACCTTTTTAGTTTTAGGTTTGGATACTATCGGTGAAACATATTCTATAGATTCCTATACCAATGATAAGCAGTCGGATTTTGTTGTTTTGTTTGTTTTTGATAATGATAAGAAAATATGCAATGCAGTACAAATCAACCGTGATACAATTGCTGAAATTAATGTTTTGGGTGTTGCGGGCGATAAGGTTGGAACCGTTAACAAACAGATTGCCTTAGCTCACACTTACGGTAACGGAAAAGAAGTGAGTTGCCGAAATGTTGCTAATGCGGTTTCAAAACTTATGCTTGGAGTTAATGTTAACCACTATGTTTCATTCACAATGGATGCTGTATCTGTTGCCACAGATTTCATTGGTGGCGTTGAAGTTACAGTTCTTGATGATTTTACCGGCATTAGTTCAGAACTTGTTAAAGGCGAAACTGTTAATCTTAATGGAGAGTTAGCCTTGACGTATGTGCGTTCAAGACAGGGCTTGGAGGATAGTTCTAATAAGTCGCGTATGAACCGCCACACTCAGTTTATTAAAGCTTTCTATGATAAGTTTTCACAGAAAGTCAAGGATGACAAACAGTTCGCCGTAAATGCTTATTTGAGCATTTCTTCTTATGTTGTTTCCGATTGTAACAGCGCAAAACTTGAGGGCCTTTTAAAGAAGAGCGCAGATTATTCAATCGGTGAAATCTATAAGCTTGAAGGTACTGAGGAAATTAAAGATAATCTTGTTGAATTTTATCCAAGCGAAGAGTCGATTAAAGAAGCAGTAATTAATTTGTTTTATAATGAAAAGTAATATATTTAAAGTGTTCATAGCGTAATGCTATGAACACTTTTACACTCTAAACCTTTAAGTTTTAATTGACTTTTCGGTTAATTATGCTATAATATTTTAGTATTAAACGTGGGCGCGACTGCCCGAAATAACAATTTAATATGCGGATATGGCGGAATGGCAGTTTTTGACCGAGCGCTCACGGTGTGAGAAGAAGCGAGAGTCAAAAAGGCGCAGCGGTCGAAAAAATCGGCGCTCCAAGCCGAAATTTTTTCGGTAACCGCAAGAGTCACGCGGGCGCGGCTGCCCGAAATAACAATTTAATATGCGGATATGGCGGAACTGGCAGTTTTTGACCAAGCGCTCACGGTGTGAGAGGAAGCGAAGGTCAAAAAGGCGCAGCGTTCGAAAAAAATCGGCGCTCCAAGCCGAAATTTTTTCGGTAACCGCAAGAGTCACGCGGGCGCGGCTGCCCGAAATAACAATTTAATATGCGGATATGGCGGAACTGGCAGACGCGCTAGATTCAGGTACTATTGCGTGAATCTAGTCTTACGTTTCTTTTCTAACAAGCCATAACCCCTTTAAAATCAAGGCTTTACGAGATTTTAAACTTGATTTTCTAAATTTCAAAAATCTCTAATTTTGGTCGATGTCTTCCAAATGTCTACCAAAACACCAAAACTTAATAAATACATGCGGATATGGCGGAATTGGCAGAC
>SVPU01000019.1 GCA_015065685.1 Oscillospiraceae bacterium
ATAAAAAAAAAGACTTCCGCTTTTTACGGCGGAAGTCCTATAAACCTTGTATTTAAGCCTTTTTCAAAGCTTCTTCAACTGCAACTGCACAAGCAACAGTCATACCAACCATGGGGTTGTTACCAGCACCGATAAGACCCATCATCTCAACGTGAGCAGGAACTGAAGAAGAACCTGCAAACTGAGCATCTGAGTGCATACGGCCCATTGTATCGGTCATACCGTAAGAAGCGGGACCTGCAGCCATGTTATCTGGGTGGAGAGTACGTCCTGTACCGCCGCCTGATGCCACAGAGAAGTATTTCTTGCCCTGCTCGATGCATTCCTTCTTATAAGTACCTGCAACAGGATGCTGGAAGCGGGTGGGGTTGGTTGAGTTACCTGTGATAGAAACATCAACGCCCTCTTTATGCATAATAGCAACGCCTTCGCGAACATCATCGGCACCGTAGCAACGAACCTTAGCACGTTCGCCGTTTGAATAAGCGGTTTCTTCAACAATTTCGAGCTCACCTGTGTAATAATCAAACTTTGTCTGCACATAGGTAAATCCGTTGATTCTTGAAATGATTTTAGCAGCATCCTTGCCAAGACCGTTAAGAACAACGCGGAGGGGTTCTTTACGAGCCTTATTAGCGCTTCTTGCAAGACCGATAGCGCCTTCAGCAGCAGCGAAAGATTCATGACCTGCTAAGAATGCAAAGCATTTGGTTTCTTCTCGGAGAAGCATTGCACCGAGGTTGCCGTGGCCAAGGCCAACCTTACGGTCATCAGCAACAGAGCCAGGGATACAGAATGACTGAAGACCAACACCGATTTTTTCAGCAGCTTCAGCAGCGCTCTTCACTTCATCTTTGATTGCGATAGCGCAACCTACAACATAAGCCCAAGCAGCGTTTTCAAAGCAGATAGGCTGAATACCCTTAACGATGTTATATGCATCAACACCTGCTTTATCGCAGATTTCCTTAGCCTCTTCAATGGAAGAAATGCCATGCTTTGCGAGCTCTGCGTTTATTTGATTTATTCTTCTATCATAACTTTCAAATAATGCCATTGTTCATTTCCTCCTTAATTATTCTTCACGGGGGTCAATGAGCTTTGCAGCATCATCAACACGACCGTACTGTCCGCTAGCTTTAGCCAAAGCTTCGTTAGCGTCCATACCTTTTTTAATCATATCCATCATTTTGCCGAGATGAACGAACTTGTAACCAATAATGGTGTCGTTCTCATCAACGGCAATCTTTGTGATATAGCCTTCTGCAAGTTCAAGATAGCGGGGACCCTTTGCAAGAGTTGCATAGGTTGTACCGCACTGTGAACGAAGACCCTTACCTAAATCTTCAAGACCTGCACCGATCGGCAAACCGTCTTCAGAGAAAGCGGTCTGAGTACGACCGTAAACAATCTGCAAGAAGAGTTCACGCATAGCTGTGTTGATAGCATCGCAAACAAGGTCGGTGTTGAGTGCTTCAAGAATTGTTTTACCAACAAGAATTTCAGAAGCCATAGCAGCTGAGTGTGTCATACCAGAGCAACCGATAGTTTCAACTAATGCTTCTTGAATAATACCTTCCTTAACATTGAGGGTTAATTTACAGGTTCCTTGCTGAGGAGCGCACCAGCCAATACCGTGGGTAAGACCTGATACATCCTTAACTTCCTTAACCTGAACCCATTTGCCTTCCTCCGGAATTGGAGCGGGGCCGTGATATGTGCCTTTAGCAAGCGGACACATATTTTCAACTTCATGTGAATAGTTCATATATGTACTCCCTTTCAAAAATTATAGACATTGACAGTCCACACTGTTTATAAGTATAACAAAAAACGACACAAAAAACAATAGTGAAATGACAAAAAAATAACAAATTTTCAGCGAAAAATTATTCCTTTTGCGCAATAACACTTAAAAAGTAATCTTCGGCACTTTTTTGCTCGGAAATTATCTTTTCTTTTTTCTCTTCTAAGGGTAAATCGAGGGATACGATTTTTAAAATTTCTGCTTTCGCAATTTCAGTTCTGCCAAGAATTAAATTCACAAGCTCTTTGTTTTCGTTGCCACCTGAAGAGGTGAGAGCGTTACAATGCTTTGCGGCTTCGACAACTATTTTACCGATAATTTCCGCACCGAAGCGTGTGTCATCGGTTATGTTTGCCTGAATAATGATTTTCTCCTCAAGCGCTTTCATCGGTTCGGATGGTTTTTTGAGTGATTCAATCTCAGATTTAAGGCTCTCAATCTCTGCCTTTAAACTATCGTTTTCTTGCTTTAAGTCGGCATATAAAAGCTTGTATTTTTCAGCCTTTTCAAAAAGCTCCTCATTAAGCCTAAACAGTTCTTTTTTTCTCATTTTTCTCTTTCCTTTTTTGTGATTTTTAAGTGATACAATAAAATAAAGAATTGCGATTGATGAAATACTACCCGCAAAGTCAATTAAAACATCTCTGATTTCGCAGCTACGCCCAGGGATGAAATACTGGTGTATCTCATCAGAAAAGGCATAAAGTAAACAAATGAATATGCTGAAATATGAACGTATGATTAGAGCAAGCTTATTATATGTAACGAATGTTAAAAAAGCAAATATACCTAATATAAAATATAGTGAGAAATGCGCGCATTTTCGGGTTATAAACTGAAATGGCTCAATAAATTCTGCTTGTTCTTCGGCTGAAAAATCATTGAATTCAGGGTAAACCACGCTAACAACCACTTTAATTATTCTGCCACTTGTGCCCGAAGAAACATCCGCAGGCTGTGCAGAAAGACAGAAAATCAATGTCATCCAACAAAGCAGCAAAACAATTGCAAAAACTCTTTTAAATATAGTCATATTATCTCCAAAAATAGCCGCCACCGTTTTGGACGGTAACGGCTTGAATGTTTAATTCACTTTTTTATAATAAATCATAGGGTCTTTCCAAATGCCGTTAACAGCAATACCAAAATGTAAATGGTAGCCTGTTGACCAACCAGTTGAACCAACATAACCTATAACTTGACCCTTTTTAACAACCTGCCCTGCGCTAACTGCGGGTTTAGACATATGACCATAGGTTACAACATAGGTGTTCCCGTTTAAGGTACCGTGGTTAATGGTAACATAGTTTCCATAACCGCCACCGCAACCGCAGCTGCCTCTTTTACCGTAGTTGTGAGAGCAAGAGGCATTTGACTTCGTTACAATACCATCCGCAATGGCAACGATAGGCTTGCCGCTGATCCCACCACCTGCAATATCGATACCGTTGTGCTTACCCTTATGCACGGCATCGTTACTCTTAAAGCCTGCGGAAATTCTATAATAACCGGGAACGGGCCATATAAATGCGCCGCCATCATAAACGAAGGATGTGCCTCCCGTAGAGGTCATAGAATTAAGGGTTGACTGATAATCTTTAATCTGTTTTTCAATGTTTGCGTTTTGATTTTCTAATGCGGTTTGGTCCGCATCAATTGAGTTAATAACCGACTGAATTTGATTGTTTTCCTTTTGCAATTCTCGCTGCTTTTCGGAAACAATCTTTTTAATTTCAACCTGCTCTGCAAGAAGCTTGTTATTTTCTTCTTGTTTAACCTCGAGCTGCTTTATTGCTTCGACAAGCTTTTCGATCATTAGCTTATCACGGGCAGAAACCGAAGCGGTGAGCTGAGAAAGCTGCAAAAAGCTTGCAAAATCATCAGCACCGAGAAGCAACTGAACGCTGCTTCCGGTGTTACTCATATATATAGCGCGTAAACGCTTTTTGAAATCGAGCTTATCTTTTTCGATTGCTTTATTGTTATTTTCGATTTCTTTATTATTAGCATCAATAGCACTGTTGATTTTAGAAATTTCATTGTTGCAAAGGTCAATCTGCTTTTGAACAACCGCAATTTTTTGCTCAAGCGCTTTTTTAACCTTTTGCTGTGAATTGATTTGGTTCTGTAAAGCCTTTATTTCAGATTCCAATTTTTTCGACTGCGCCTCAAGCGAATTTATGCTGTTTATAAGCTCATTCGCGGTGGCGGCAGAGGTTGAAATTGGGAAAGAACAAACGCTTATTATCAATGCTAATGATAACATTAATGATAAAATTTTTAACGCTTTAATCTTCATTGTAACTCCTTGAAAATCGAAATAGGGGAATTAGATTGCAGCAAACTCGCTGCCTTCGTGGCGGAGATATTTGCTAATCATAATAATACTTCCAAGAACACCTGCAAACACGCCGATTGCAACAAACACAAAGAAGAGAATGAGTGCCATATCGGAATATTTAACGATATCTGTCGTATTAAGAGTTGAAATAATTGTTTCGGTTGCAACACGGTAGCAGAAATAGAGAAGAGCTTCCGCAATAACTGCCGAAATTATACCTATGAGCATACCTTCAACCACAAAGGGAATTCTAACAAAGGCATCGGTTGCACCAACAGCCTTCATAATGCTGATTTCGAGCTTGCGGTTATACATTGTAACACGGATTGTGTTTGAAACAATAACTAAAGCAATTATGAGAAGAATTGCAATAATCCAAACACCTGCAACGCCGAGACCGTTTTTAACGGCAGTGATTTTATCTGCCAAATCATCTTGTGATTGAATAACATCAATACCCTCAAGCTTTTCAATTTGCTTGATTGTGCCATCGAAAAGTGCCATGTCCTTCATTTTGATTTTAGCAGCACAAGACATCGGGTTGCCATATTCTTCATCAAGGAAGGAAAAATATTCCTCTTGACCGTCAAGCATAGATTCTTTTACAGTTTCCAAGCCTTCTTCACTTGAAACAAATGTAACCTCAGCCACATTTGGCAATTTGGCGATTTCATCGCACAATGCCTTAGCCTCGTCATCGTTGTGGATAACATAATCGCTTTCTTTAATACCGTTTTTATCGGCAACCTCTTGTTCTTCGGTTTCTTCACCCTCTGTAGCAGAAGCGGCATCGGAAGAACTATTATCGGCAGCTTCTTCTTTATCACTATATAAAGCCCAGTTATAGTCCTTCATATAAGCCATAACAACATTCTGCTGTTCGAGGTTACCAACCGCTTTGGAAACATTTTCTGAAATAAGAATTGCAAGACCGATTATAGTCATACAAGCAACCAAAACACCGATTGATGCAATGGTCATTAAACGGTTTATCCAAGCACTTTTGATGCCTTCTTTGATTAGGTATCTAACACTTCCCATTTTCATTAAAGGTCACCTCCGGCATTATCTGCAACGATTTTACCGCCATCCAGCATAATAACACGGTGTTGGAAATCGCGCACAAGATTATGGTCGTGTGTAACCATTAATATAGTTGTGCCTTGCTTGTTGATTTCGGTGAGCATGGAAACTATTTCGTAGGACATATTAGGGTCAACATTTCCGGTAGGCTCGTCCGCAATAATAAGGTCGGGGGAGTTAACTAATGCACGGGCTAGGCCCACACGCTGCTGCTCACCACCTGATAATTGGTTGGGCATAGAACGCGCTTTATTGCCAAGACCAACCTTGCTGAGTGCTTTTGAAACCTCGCGCCTAACATCACGGCCCGAAGCACCTACAACATACATTGCAAAGGCAACATTATCGAAAACATTCATTGTGGGGATAAGTCTGAAATCCTGGAAAACAATACCCATTGTTCTTCTGAGCATTGGCACTTGCTTTCTTTTCATATCAGTAAGGTTAAAGCCGTTAACACGAATTAAACCTGTGTTGGCCTTTTCTTCGCGCATTATAAGCTTCATAAATGTACTTTTACCCGCACCCGAAGAACCAACAACGAAAACAAACTCACCGTTATTAATCTTAATATTAACATCTTCAAGAGCGTGGGTGCCACCGGGATATGTTTTGGAAACTCCGCGAAACTCGATGATTGGAGGCTCGGCTCTGTGAATTGCAGTATCGTTAGAAAACTGTTGCATATTGAGTTAATTTCATTCCTTTTTAGTATTTAATGGGGTTGCTCTTTAAATATCTGTTTACCATGAGTGCAATTTTAAAGATAATTGCATGGTCAAATTCTCTAAGGTCAAGACCGGTTATTTTCTTGATTTTTTCGAGACGGTAAACAAGTGTGTTTCTGTGAACAAACAGCTTTCTTGATGTCTCTGAAACATTAAGGTTATTCTCAAAGAAACGCTGAATTGTAAAGAGAGTTTCCTGGTCAAGACTCTCAATGGAACCAAGTTTGAAAACTTCTTTCAAATAGGTTTCGCAAAGGGTAGTGGGTAACTGATAAATAAGTCTTGCAATTCCCAAAGAATTGTAAGAAACAATAGTTTTTTCGGTATCAAATACCTTGCCAACCTCGAGTGCGGTTTGTGCTTCCTTGAAAGAACGAGCAAGGTCCTTAAGATTTTCAACTGTGGTACCGATTCCGATAACAACGTGAACATAAAATTCACCCGAAAGAGTGTCGGCAATAGATGTTGCCAACTTTTCAACGGTTTTAGTATCAATACCGGGCTTTGTTTCTTTAACAAGTGCAATATCAGTTTCGTTAATGCTTATAACAAAATCCTTTGCTTTGTCGGGGAAAAGGTTTTGGATAATATCATAAACCGAAACATCAAGATTGTTCATTGATCTGATTAAAATAACAGTGCGATGAACATCACTGTTAAAATAAAGTTCGCGCGCTTTAAGGTAAATATCACCGGGGAGAATATTATCAAGAATAATATTTTTGATGAAATTGCTGCGGTCATATTTTTCATCGTAATAATATTTTATGTTTGTGAAGGAAACTGATAAAACAGAAGCATACTTTGATGCTAAAATGTCCTCACCTTCAACAAAAACAATATAATTGGTGCCTTGATTTGTTCCCAAGCATTTAAAAGTAAGACCTGCAACAACAGAAATTTCATTGCTGTTAACAGTGAACTCAGGGAGAGTTTCGCCAATTTTGCCAAGCTCACTACAAGCAATAATAGTGAAGTTTTCATCTATCACACCAAAGGTACGGTCGATAGAGTCTCGCATCTGGTGAATTACACCCTGAAAAAGACGGTTAGACATAAAAAGCACATCCTTTATTTTCGAATAATATTATTATAAATTACATACACTTACATTTTACACAAAACTTTGGAATTTTGCAAGTAATATTAATCAAAATACATAAAAAAGTTACAATTTAACTACAAAATAATTCTTTTCGGGTATAAAACCGCTGAAAAGATTGACTTTTGAGGCAAGAGTTGGTAAATTTTTATTTGTAAATTTGTTTTATGGTGGGAGAAAATTGAAGAAAACAACTAAAGGAATTCTTGCGGCTCTTATTGCTAACATCATTTTTGGCTTCAGCTTTATTTTTTCGAAGCAAGCGCTGAATTTTGCAGAGCCATTGATAATATTAACCGTAAGATTTTTTGTTTCTTTTGTCAGTCTTAATGTTTTTATGCTTTTTTCAAAGCAAAAAATTGCGCTTCGTGGTAAACCTAAGACGCGATTAATAGTTATGGCAATAGCACAACCATTTTTATATTTTATTTTTGAACTTTATGGGCTTTCTATGGTTTCGTCTGCACTTTCGGGTGTTATTATTGCTTTAGTGCCTGTTGTGGTTACAATTTTTTCGGGCGTTTTTCTTAAAGAAAAACCAACAAAGCTGCAATTGTTATTTACAATAATTGCATTAATTGCTGTTTCTGTAATAAGCATAATTTCAAACGACGGCACCAAGAACTATGCTTTGGGTGTTGTTTTACTTGCTCTTGCGGTTATTTGCGCGGCAATCTTCAATATTTCTAGCCGAGCAATATCAAATGTTTATACACCGTTTGAGAGAACATATATTATGTTTTTGATGGCATTTTTTGGCTTTTTAATAACGAGTTTTTATAAGTATAAAAGCGGACTATTTTCGGCGGTTTTTGAAGCCGCTTGTGAGCCACAGTTTTTAATTGCAATTCTATATTTGTCGGTTTTGTCTTCGGTGTTGGCTTTCTTGCTTTACAATTATTCAACAACAACAGTTTCTGCCATTCAATCGGCTTCATTTTCGAATATTATCCCCGTTGTAACGGTGCTTGCGGGTGTGTTGCTTCTCAAGGAACACTTTTCAATTGTTGAATATTTGCTTTGTGCAATTGTTGTGTTGAGCGTGTGGGGTGTAAATTTTTTCGTTAAAAAATATTAAATTTCCACCTTGAAAAACGTGTTAATGTATGTTATTATATTTTAGTATATAAATTCATCGTATGTTGTAGCGATTTTGGAGGCAATAAAATGGCGGAAAACAAACAATTTTTAACTTTAAAATCTGTAACACTTGCTGAGATTGTAAGGGAAATCGTTAAAAAGTGGTATATAATTTTGTCTATGGTTTTAGTTTCTGTAACAATAACAGCAATTTACACCTTTCTTTTTGTCACACCTGAATATGTTTCGTCGGCTAAACTCTATGTAACCAAAAAAGAAACAAACGATATGAGTTCTTCAGATTTCTCAATTTCTACATTGTTGGTTAACGACTTTTCAAATATTATAAAGGACAGAGTTGTTATTGAGCAGGTTGCTGATGCCCTTGAAGATAAATATTCTTATGGTTATATAAGGAATTCGGTTTCAATTAACAATCCTGAAAGCACCAGAATTATCGAAATTGCAGTGAGTACCCCAAGTGCTAAAGATTCTAAACTAATAGCAGATACCATATGTGACATTTCGGTTGAAAAAATCACCGAGCTTATCGACCTTGATAGAATAAAGATTATTAGAAAAGGAACATTACCTTCTTCACCATCCACACCCAATGTAGGTAAAAATCTAATTTTAGCTTTCTTGATAGGTCTTTCGGTTTCTTTTTGTGTTGTATGTTTAAATTATGCTCTCAATAATAAAATCGCCTCATCTTCGGATGTTGAAAAATATTTAAATCTGCCTGTTTTGGGTACCGTGCCATATGCTGGAGACGGTTTACCTAAAAGACGATAATTGAAAGGAGATATTAAAATGGAAAATTTCGGTGCTGAACTTTTTGATGATATGATTTTACCTGTTGCGGGTAAGGTTAATTTTAATACTTCTGTTTCCAATTCTTTTATAACAAAAGAGGCATTTAAAACGCTGCGCTCAAATTTGCTTTTCTGCAGTAAGGATATCAAAACAATTTTGATTACATCAACCATCGAAAACGAAGGCAAAACTACAGTTACTACTGAACTTGCAAGAAGCTTTTCTGAAATTAACAAAAAAACCTTGCTTATTGATGCTGACATGCGAAAATCGGTTATTTTGAGAAAAACAATAAAAACACAAAATATTATGGGTCTTTCTGAGTTATTGTCGGGACAGGCAGAAATTGGTCAGGTGCTTTATAATACACAAATTCCCAATTTTGATGTTATTTTCAGCGGTCGTTTTCCGCCAAATCCTGTTGAACTTTTAAGTTCAGAAAGCTTTGCTGAGGTAATTTCAAAGCTCAGAAATCACTATGATTATATTTTAATCGACACACCACCTGTATATCCGATAATTGATGCTGCGGTTATTGGTGCTCACTGCGATGGCTCGGTTATTGTTGTATCTCCCGGAAAGCCCAGAATCGATGAAACATTATATGTTAAAGACCAACTTGAAAAAGGCGGTTGTAAGATTTTAGGTGTGGTTGTAAATGAAATGAGTGCAAAAAACAGAGACCGTAGCTTAAGCCACAAACGCAAATATAAGTATTATGGAAAATAATCAAGGAGTTTTTTATGCGCTATTACGAAAATTGTCAAAAAACATCTGAAAACCGTCTGCCGCAGAGAAGTTATTATATTCCTGAGGGCGTTTCAAGCTATATTTCTATGAACGGTACTTGGAAATTCAAGTATTTTAGTAGAGATATTGATGTTGAAAAAAATATCAAGGACTGGGATTCCATCCCGGTCCCTTCTTGTTGGCAGCTTTATGGATACGATTATCCTAATTATACCAATGTTGCATATCCATATCCTTGTGATTTGCCTTATGTTCCCGATGAAAACCCTTGCGGAGTTTATGAAAGAGAATTCACAATAGAAGATATTGCTCAAAGGCATTACTTTGTTTTTGAGGGCGTTTCTTCACTTGCGAAGTTATTTATCAATGGCAAATATGTAGGTTTTTCACAAGGCACACATTTACAGGCAGAATATGATATCACTGATTTTGTGAATATTGGTGTTAACACCGTTAGAGTTGAAGTTTTAAAATGGTGTTGCGGAAGTTATCTTGAAGATCAGGATTATATCCGTTTTAATGGTATTTTCCGTGATTGTTACATATTAGAGCGCCCGCAAGACCATATTGTAAACCCCTTAATTTCAACTAACGGCAATAATGTTGAAATTAAGGTTGATAAAGCGGCAAATATTTCGCTTCTTGATGCCAAGGGTAATCTTTTGGCACAGCAAAATGATGCTGAAAATGTTACATTTTGTGTTAAAAACCCTGTTTTGTGGAATGCCGAAAAACCTTATCTTTATACCGTTAAAATTGAAAGAAACGGCGAAATAATCAATAGAAAAATCGGCTTTAGAACAATCGAAATTTCATCTAAAGGCGAATTACTCATTAACGGAGTTTCTGTAAAACTTCATGGTGTTAACCACCATGATACAAGTAAATACCGCGGTTGGTGTCAGTCAAACGAAGAGCTGCTTGCAGATTTAAAGCTTATGAAGGCTTTGAATATTAACTGTGTCAGAACTTCTCATTATCCACCAACACCCGAGTTTGTTGAAATGTGCGATGAGTTGGGTTTTTATGTGATTCTTGAAACCGACCTTGAAACACACGGCTTTGCAGAAAGATTTTCTAATTATTATGCATATGATGTGGAGTCTTCTGATTGGCCTTGCCAAAGACCCGAGTGGGAAAAAGAGTTTGTTGAAAGAATGCAGCGTGCAGTTTCACTTTTCACTAACAACACCAGTGTTATTATGTGGTCAACCGGTAACGAAAGTGGTCATGGTGTTAACCATGTTTCGATGATAAAATATTTGAGAACCTTAAATGACGGCAGATTGGTTCACTGCGAAGATGCAAGCCGCAAGGGTGATAACTCAAATGTTGATGTTGTTTCAGGTATGTATCACGACCTTAAATCCGTTGAAGATTATGCCCAAAATCCCGAAAATACAAAACCGTTTTTCCTTTGTGAATATTCACACGCTATGGGTAACGGACCGGGAGATGTTTATTATTATAATGAACTGTTCAATAAATATCCCAAGCTTATCGGTGGTTGCGTTTGGGAGTGGGCAGACCATGTTGTAACCGAAAATGAGGTTCAGAAATACGGCGGAGATTTTAAAAACGAGTTGACTAACGATGCCAATTTCTGTTGTGATGGTATGGTCTTTTCGGACAGAAGCCTTAAAAGCGGTTCTTTAGAGGTTAAGGCAGCTTACCAACCGATGAGAACTACCTTTAACAATGGCATTTTAACGGTTAAAAATCTTTATGATTTTACAAATCTTAATGAATGCGATTTCGTTTATTATATTAAGGTTGATGGTAAAGCTTTGCCTTCAAAGAAATTAAAGCTTGATGTTAAGCCTCACGATTCAACCGAAATTAATGTTGAGCCCCATGATTTTAAGTGCAATTATGGCGTATATCTTAATTGCCGTTTATTTAAAGATGGTTTTGAAGTGGCTCACACACAGCATGAGCTTAATGCAAGTGTTATAAATGAATGCGTTAGCGAAACTAAACCGAATGTTTTGGAAAATGGCGAAAATATTTATTTCAGCGGCAACAATTTTGAATATACTTTCTCGAGGTTATATGGTAACTTTACAAGCATCAAAATAAACGGCCAAGAAAAATTGGCCGAAAGAATTAAGCTCACCGCTTGGCGCGCACCGACTGACAATGATAGAAAAATCAAAAACAGATGGGGCTCATATTGGGAGGGCGAGAGGCTTGATGTTCTCTTCTCAAAGGTTTATGCTTGTGAGTTGAGCGATAATGTGGTTACCGTTAAGGGCTCATTGGCTTCGGTTGCACATATGCCATTTATGCAGCATACAATTGAGTTTAAGGTTTTGGGTGACGGACAGATTGATGTATCTTTAAACGGAAATATCAAGGCGGACTTTATTTGGTTACCTCGCCTTGGTTTCGAAATGGTGCTTGAGGGCAACTGTAAAGATTTTAAGTATTTTGGATACGGTCCTTATGAAAGTTACTGTGATATGCATAATGCCTCAACTATTTCTATGTTCGAGAGCAGCTCCGATAAGGAATATGTGAATTACGTAGTACCTCAAGAGCATGGAAATCACTACAACACTAAATTACTCGAAATTGAGGGTATTAAGGTTGTGGCAGAAACGCCTTTTGATTTAAATGTTTCTGATTATTCTTCGTTTGATTTAACCAAAGCTATGCACACAGATGAGCTTGTGAAGGATGGTAACACCCATGTTCGAATTGATTATAAGAATTCGGGCATAGGCTCTGCTTCTTGTGGACCCGAGCTTGAAGAGGAATATCGTATGAACGATAAGGAAATCAGCTTTAAATTCTCAATTAGACCCATTTAAATTTTCAGGGACAGCTTTGTCCCTGATTTTTTTGTAAAAAAATGTAGCAATTTAAAGCGGTATAGTATATAATAAATAAAATAATAACCATTATAGGAGATTTCAAATTGAGAATTGTTATAAAAATCGGAACTTCCACTTTGGCTCATAAAACGGGTAGAATTAATATCAGAAGAGTTGAGAAGCTTTGTAAGGTGATAAGCGACCTTAAAAATCAAGGCCACGAGCTTATTATGGTGTCTTCGGGTGCTATAGGTATGGGCGTTGGTAAGCTTTCTCTTCAAGGCAAGCCAGATGATATTCCAACCAAACAAGCCGCTGCGGCGGTTGGTCAGTGCGAGCTTATGTATATCTACGATAAGCTCTTTTCTGAATATAATCACACTGTAGCACAAATTCTTGTTACCGATGCTGATATTGAATGTGATGAGCGAAGAACTAATTTCGAAAACACAATGCGCCGCCTTTTAGAGCTAGGGGCTATTCCGATTATAAATGAAAACGATTCTATAGCCACCGCCGAGATCGTTATTGGCGATAATGACACCTTGGGCGCTATTGTGGCTAAAAACTTGCAAGCGGATTTACTTATTATTCTTTCTGATATTGATGGCCTTTTCACTGCCGACCCTCATAAAGATAATAACGCTGTTTTATTACATACTGTGAGCGAAATTACCTCCGAAATTGAGGAGATGACAGGGGGCTCTGTGAGCGGGCTTGGAACAGGCGGTATGACCACAAAGCTAAAGGCTGCCAAAATTGTTACCGAGTCGGGCACTGATATGGTAATTGCCAACGGCGATGACCCCGACATTCTTTACGACATTGTTGATGGAAAAGATATTGGAACACGCTTTATTGCAAAGGGGAAAGCTTAATGATTTCAACCTTAGATTTATTAAAGATAGCAAAAAAGGTTTCTTTAAACGCACCAATTAACACCGAGCTCAAAAATAAAGCACTCAATTTAATGGCGGATTCTTTGGTATCACACAGTGAGGAAATATTAAGCGCAAATGCAGTTGATGTTGAAAATGCCAAAGATAAAATTTCGTCAGTTATGATTGACCGCCTTAAATTAGATACTTCGCGGATTGAGGCAATGGCAAACGGAATCAGAGAGGTGGCAAAGCTTTCTGACCCTGTTGGCGCGATTTTGGATAAAACCACACATAAAAACGGTATCGTTATCGAAAAAACATCAGTGCCGTTTGGCGTTGTGGCAATTATTTATGAAAGCCGACCGAATGTTACCTCTGATGCTGCAGCCCTTGCTTTTAAGAGCGGTAATGTTTGTGTGCTAAGAAGCGGAAAGGATGCCTTTTTCAGCGCGAAAGCTATTGTTAAGGCGCTTAAAATTGGCCTTTGCGAGTGCGGAATTGATGAAAATTATATCAATTTGGTTGAGGACACCACTCGCGAGAGTGCACATGAATTGATGACAGCGGTAGGCTTGGTTGATTTGCTTATCCCGCGCGGCGGTAAGGGCTTGATTAAGGCTTGCACAGAGAACGCAAAGGTGCCTTGCATTGAAACCGGAACGGGAATTTGCCATATTTTTGTTGATGAAACTGCAGATATTAACAAAGCACTTAAAATTGTTGAAAACGCAAAGTGCAGCAGACCGTCGGTTTGTAATGCCGCAGAGGTTTTACTCGTGCACAAAAATATAGCAGAAAGCTTTTTACCAAAGCTCTTTGAATTATTCAATAATAAGGTTGAATTGAGGGCAGATGAAAAAGCTCTGCAGTTTATAAACACCAAAAAGGCAACTGCCGAAGATTTTGATACTGAATTTTTAGATTATATAATGGCGGTAAAGGTTGTTGATTCTGTTATTGAAGCAGTAAATCATATAACCGCACACTCAACACACCATAGCGAAAGCATAATAACCGAGAGTGATGAATCGGCAGGGTATTTTATTTCAAGAGTTGATTCGGCGGCAGTTTATGTTAATGCTTCAACGAGATTTACCGATGGTGGCGAGTTTGGCCTTGGCTGCGAAATGGGAATTTCAACACAAAAGCTTCACGCAAGGGGACCTATGGGACTTTGCGAGCTAAACACATATAAATATATAATAAAAGGGAATGGACAAATAAGATAATGGCTACCTATAAATTTGGATTTATCGGAACAGGGAATATGGGCTCTGCACTGGCTCGTGCAGTAAGCAAAACTGTAAGCGGCGATGAAATTTTACTCACTGATGCTTCTTCAAAAAAAGCACAGCTTTTAGCAGAAGAGCTTGATTGTTCATATACTGAGACCGAAAAGGTCGCTTTAATGGCAAAATATATCTTCTTAGGTGTTAAACCTCAGATGATGGAGGATTTACTCAAAACGATTGCTCCGATACTTAAAAGCAGAAAAGACCGCTTTGTTTTAATTTCAATGGCTGCGGGTCTTAAAATTTCAAAACTTGAAGAAATGCTTGGTGAAAAATATCCTATAATAAGGATTATGCCAAATACACCTGTTTCACAAGGCAAGGGTATGATTGTTTACACCATTTCTGAAGCGGTTTTTATGGATGAGGCGGCAGAATTCTGCGATGCACTGAAAAAGGGCGGCAGAATTGATAGAATTGATGAAAATTTAATTGATGCTGCATCTGCAATTTCCGGTTGCGGTCCCGCATTTGTTTATCTCTTTGCAGAGGCTATGGCCGATGCGGGCGTTGAATGTGGTCTTTCGAGGGCAAAATCACTCGAATATACAGCTCAAACCCTTTCGGGTGCTGCTGAATTGTTGCTTAACACAGGTAAACATCCGGGGCAGCTCAAGGATGAGGTTTGCAGTCCCGCAGGGAGCACGATTGAGGGTGTTCACACACTTGAAAATTCAAGCTTCAGAGGCACTGTGATGAATGCAGTTAAGAATTCCTTTAAAAGAACAAAGGAGCTCGGCAAATAACAGTTCTAAAAAAACTTGACAAATCACTTTAAGGGTGTTATCATAAATTAAAAGTTAAACCTATGATTAAGAGTAGTAGCTTTGCTTTTAAGTGTTTAGAGAGCAGCTGTTGGTGGAAATGCTGTGGCTTATGCAGAGTGAATGGACTTATGAGGGCGGCCGAAAGCGTGAGCGAGTAGTAACCGACGGGGACCGTGTCCGTTATCAAAACGGCTGATATTTTTGTGTCAGATGAAAGAGGCCTTTTTAGGCAACTTGGGTGGTACCGCAGGATTTTACGTCTTGTCCCAATCGGGGCAGGGCGTTTTTTATTGATTTGGAGGAGATTTTATGTTTTTAATGGTAAAACGATGGCGAATTTTAAAGTTTTAAATTTATCATTAAAAAGATTTTAAGGAGAAATATGTTATGAATTTTAACGGAGTAAATTTTGATACTTATTTTAATAATTATCCCGATAAGGATGGTTATTTCGGTAAATACGGCGGTGTTTATATTGATGATAAATTAAAGGCTGCTATGGCAGAAATTACCGAGGCTTATTATTCTATCTGCCAATCCCGCAAGTTTATTGCAGAGCTCAGAAGAATCAGAAAAGAATTTCAGGGCAGACCAACACCGGTATCCCACCTTGAAAGATTGTCCGATGCACTCGGCGGCAAGGTTCAGCTTTATGCAAAGCGTGAGGATTTAAACCACTCGGGCGCGCATAAGCTTAATCATTGTATGGGTGAAGCATTGCTTGCAAAATATATGGGCAAGAAAAAGGTTATTGCTGAAACAGGTGCAGGTCAGCACGGCGTGGCACTCGCCACCGCAGCGGCTTATTTTGGTCTTGAATGCGATATTTATATGGGAACTGTTGATATTAAAAAACAAGCCCCTAATGTTGCCAGAATGAAGATTTTAGGCGCAAATGTTGTTGAGGTGACCCACGGTCTTCAAACACTTAAGGAGGCTGTTGATGCGGCATTTGATGCTTATAGCAAGGAATATAAGGATTCAATATATTGCATTGGCTCAGTGCTTGGCCCGCATCCTTTTCCAATGATGGTACGCGATTTCCAAAGTGTTGTGGGAATTGAAGCCAGAGAGCAGTTTATTGATATGACAGGTCATTTGCCTTCGGCTATTGTTGCTTGTGTTGGCGGTGGCTCTAATGCGGCAGGTCTTTTCTCGGGCTTCCTTAATGACCCTGTTGATATTTACGGTATTGAGCCTTTGGGTAGAGGTCCAAAGCTTGGCGACCACGCTGCGAGCCTTAAATACGGCACAGAAGGCATTATGCACGGATTCAACAGTATTATGCTAAAGGATGAAAACGGCGAGCCTGCACCCGTTTATTCGGTTGCAAGCGGTCTTGATTATCCTTCTTCGGGCCCCGAACACGCATTTTTGCAGGAAATTGGCAGAGTTAAATATGATGTTATCGATGATGAAGAGACCATTGATGCTTTCTATAAGCTCTCCCGCCTTGAAGGTATTATCCCCGCAATTGAAAGCTCACACGCAGTGGCTTACGGTATGAAGCTTGCGAAAACAATGGACCACGGCTCAGTTCTTATCAATCTTTCAGGCAGAGGCGATAAGGATATGGATTATATTATCGAGAATTACGGTATTAGATAATATATTAAAAAATAGAATAAATTTTGCTTGACATTATTTGCGACTTAAGATATAATAATCGAGTCGCAAATATTTGCTGCTATGGCTCAGGAGGTAGAGCGCATCCTTGGTAAGGATGAGGTCACCAGTTCGACTCTGGTTAGCAGCTCCAAAAATCCCGAATGCGTAAGCGTTCGGGATTTTACTTTTTCACTACTCACTTTTTACTCTTCACTAAAAAACGCATTCGGGATTTTGGGAAAGTAAAAAGTGAAAAATAATAGGTAATAAATATTGCGTTTCCGTTGCTTTCATGCTATAATACACGTAAAATTTCAGATGGTGGAATATGTAAAAGCAAATTAATATATTTGTTTTACATAATAAGGGGAAGAACTATTATGCAAATTAACAAAAATATTGAAATTCAAGGTAAAAAACTCTGGGAAGTAAAACCCGGAGTGGTTAAGGAACTTCAACCTCTTTGCCGAAAACTCGCGGCGGAGGGTAGCGTTTTGTTGGAGAATAATGGTGTTTTACCTCTAAAACCGGACACTAAAATTGCCCTTTTTGGAAGAACACAGGAAACATATATTAAAAGCGGCACGGGGTCAGGCGGACTTGTAATGGTTGAAAAACCGCCCTGTATTTTAGATTCTTTGCGTGAAAATGAAAGTTTGATTTTAGATGAAGAATTAGTGCAACTTTATACGGAATGGATTAAGGATAATCCGTATGATAATGGTAATGGATGGGCAACTGAGCCGTGGTCTCAAAAAGAAATGGCACTTGAAGACGACGTGGTTAGAGCTGCTGCTGCTCGTAACGACGTTGCGGTTATAGTAATTGGCAGAACTGCGGGTGAGGATAAAGATAATTCTTATGACGAAGGAAGTTACCGCCTTACTCCAGACGAACTTTCTATAATAGAAAAGGTTACCGAAGCATTTATAGAAACCGTTATTATTCTTAACGTGGGTAATTTAATCGATTTATCATTTGTGGACAAATATAATGTTTCTGCTTTGCTTTATGTATGGCAAGGCGGTCAAGAAGGAGCTAATGCCCTTGCAGATATTCTTAGCGGCAAAATAAGTCCTTGCGGAAAATTGCCTGACACACAAACCTTTAAAGCTGAAGATTATCCTTATTTTAATAATTTTGGCGATGAAAATGAAAACATTTATGAAGAGGATATCTATGTTGGTTATAGGTATTTTGAAACATTTGCCAAAGAAAAAGTTCGTTATCCTTTTGGATTTGGTCTTACATATACTGAATTTGAAACCCAATATACTGCAAAAGAAGAAAACGGAAAAATTATTATCACAGCAAGTGTTAAAAATATCGGAAGCTTTACCTCCCGTGAAGTGATTCAGGTTTATTTTGGTGCGCCTTGCGGTAAGCTTGGCACTCCCGCAAAACAACTTGTGGCTTACAAAAAGACAAAGGATTTAAAGCCCGGTGAAACTCAGGAATTAAAGATAGATTTTTGTATTACCGATATGGTTGCTTATGATGATTGCGGTGTTACGGGCAATGAATTTTGTTATGTTTTAGAAGCGGGTTCTTATAATATATATGCGGGTACAAGCGTAAGAAATAGTGAATGTATATTAACTTATGAGCAGACAGAAACCGTTGTTGTAGAAAAGCTTGAACAAATAATGCCTGCTGAAAAGGAATTTGAACGTTTTTCGGCATCGCTCGACGCCAACGGTAATAGAGTGTTAACTAAACTTCCTGTACCGCTTAGAAAATTTGATATTGATAAAAGAATAGATGAACGCCGACCCGAGACAATCACTTTTACAGGCGACAAAGGTATTAAACTTATAGACGTTGCCGATGGAAAAAATACTCTTAAAGAATTTATAGCTCAAATGAGCGATAGTGATTTAGCAGCCATCGTTTGTGGAGAGGGAATGGATAGTCCTAAAGTAACCGTGGGTACCGGTGGTGCATTTGGTGGTGTTACTGATTCACTTTTGAATTTTGGCATTCCCGTTTGTTGTGTGACAGATGGACCCTCGGGTATCAGAATAGGCGGAAATATTAAAAGCACATCTCTTCCAAACGGTTATGTTTTTGCATCAAGTTTTGATGATGAGCTCACAGAGCAAATTTTCGAGCTTGAAGGAATAGAACTTTTTGTATATAACATTGATGCCTTGCTTGGACCCGGAATGAATATACACAGACATCCGTTTTGCGGTCGAAACTTTGAATATTTTTCTGAGGATCCGTTGCTTTCGGGCAAAATTGCAGCGGCACAAAGTCGAGGAGTTAGTAAATCAGGTTGCACCACAACAATAAAGCATTATTTGTGCAATAACCAAGAAACAAGCAGAAATAACTGTAATGCTGCTGTATCTGAAAGAGCTATTCGTGAAATTTATCTTAAAGGATTTGAAACAGCGGTAAAAGAAGGAAACGCCACTGCAATTATGACGTCATATAACCCCGTAAACGGTTATTGGAGTGCTTCAAATTATGACCTTACAACAACCGTACTCAGAAAAGAATGGGGTTATAAGGGCTTTGTTATGACAGACTGGTGGGCAAAATGCAATTGCAAGGGTGAGTCAGGCTATCGAGAAAATCTCAAAGCTATGGTTCGCGCACACAATGATATTTATATGGTTTGCGATTCGGCTGAAGAAAAACAGCATAATATTTTTGAGGGACTTGAAGAAGGGTATATTACAAGAGGAGATTTGCAATATTGCGCAGAGAATATACTGAATTATATTTTAAAGTCTCCCACTTTTAAGAAATTTGTTTTAGCAGGCTGTATAAAACCAAAGTATGAAAGCATAAATGAGGATGAATTTGAAACAGTTTCTGTTATTGATAACGTTATATCGGGTGAAGAATATAACTTAACCTTTGATGCAGATAAAAAGTGTGTTTTCATTTTTGAAACCGAATGCAAGAATGAAAGTTTAGCACAATATCCGGTAACTTTAAATGTTGGCGGAACAAACGTGATTTCGTTTTCAATAAGCTCAAACGATTCAAATAAAACCGTACGTCAAATGACTTTATCAGACGAAAGTAATGTTTTTAGTTTTAAGTTTTCCGACAATATAAACCTTAGAAAATTCACAATAAAACAGTAGTGTGAATTTTTAAAAATACAAATAATTTGGTTTGATAAGAGAAAAAAATCCAAGTACGAAAGCATTTGGATTTTTTCTTTTTTACATTATTTATATGGAATTTTTTAAAAGGATTATACCATAGAAGGTATAATCCTTTTTCTATTTTTCTCTATATTCCTTCGGTGTCATCCCAACCGACTTTTTAAAAAGCTTTGTGAAATAGTGAACATCGAGAATTCCGCAATTTTGCGCTATTGTTTGAATTTGAAGCTGTGTGGTTTTAAGTAGCTTTTTTGAATATTCGATTCGGCGCGAATTTACAAATTCGGTTAAAGTTTTTCCCGTTTCCTTTTTAAAAAGGGTGGAGAAATATCCCGAACTCACATTGTTGATTTCAGCAAGCGCCTTTAAGCTTAAATCAGCAGTTAGGTCGCTGTCAATTAAAGCGATCGCCTTTTGCACAAGTGGGGAATAGCGGTTTATTGAACGGTTGCGCACAAGCTTGCAATAAGAACGGAAGATTTCAAGCATAAAATCGGGCGCCTTTGAAGTGGAGGGGAGAGCCTCAATTTTCTTTGCAAAGTCTGAAGAAATATTATCAAGATAAACGGGGTGAACACCGCCTTTTTCCGCGGCTTTTCTGAGCAAGGTATTCATTATGATGCAATAATTTTTGATGTTTCTGAGTGAATCGCTCAGTCTGTTTTCAAACGCTAGGGAAGAAAAACCTGTGAACATTAACTCTGCTTTGTGGAGCTTACCGTGTGTTACGGCATCTAAAAGCTCATTTTCAAAGGCATAACGCTCTTCGAGAAGCTTCATATTAATCATATTTTCTTCAACGGTTTTGTTTTGGCTTATATTGTCAATTTTAAAAAATGCCAATGCATCATCCTTATTAATATCAACAACAGAAAAATTATTTTCGCCCCAAAGCTTCTCGCAAAGTGTATCAAGCATTGCTAAAATATGGTTTTCTTCTGTTATTAGCGGAATGCGGCTGTAAATATGCTCGATATCTTTAAGATTAACAGCTGATGAATTAAGTCTACTTGCTATATGATAAATTTCATCTATTGAATAGTCATTCGAAGTGTAGGGGCCAATAAGTAAAACCGATGGATTCTTTGTGTTATCAAGTAATAAAAAGATATATTTGCAGAAAAACGAATCGGATAACTTATAAAGAGTATTGGGTTTTAAATCGGGGAAGAAACTAATGAAGGTTTTTCCCTTATCGATATCATCAGAAAGGGAGAAAAGCGTAAAATCATTATCGGCATTATCAATCGGCTCAAAGGGGTTTAAAATGAGCGTTTGAAGATTGCACTTCTTTAGTGTGGCAATTAAAAATTTAACTTCATTTGGATAATTCATAGTTCACCTTATATCTTTCATACAAAAAAACTAAAATTTGTCAACCTTTTTTCTAGATTATAGTATATCTTGGTTAAAAAATCAAGGATTTTGCGCGTTATAAGATAAAAATTTTACAAAAAAAGATGAAAATTTTACTCACGGTGTGCTTGTGGTTGAGTTATAATATGTTTGGCGTTTTATTTTAAAAATTTTTTAGGGGGATTTAACTTATGAAAAAGCAAGTTAAATTGGATGCAAACGGCTACCGTAAGTTCGGTATACGCGACAGTGTAGCCTATGCAGCAGGTGACCTTGGCTGTAACATGAGCTTTGCACTCAAGGGCACAATGTCTATATTCTGGACACAGTTCATGGGTATGGACCTTTGGTATGCACTTCTTCTCATCGTTGTTCAGGTGTGGGATGCTATCAATGATCCGCTTATCGGCTCAATTATCGATGCTGACAGACATCAGTATAAGAAAAACAAATTCTTGGCTTACATATGGGCAGGTTCAATCGGTCTTATTGTCGGTGGCGCTTGTTGCTTCCTACCGTTCCCGAATGCTCCTGTTTGGGCTAAGTTCATAATCTTTATTGCAGGTTATGTTGTTTGGGATGCTTTCTACACAGTAGCTAACGTTCCTTATGGCTCGCTTCTTTCCTTAATTTCAAACGATGTTAAGGATAGAGCTTCTCTTTCTGCTTGGCGTTCAATCGGTTCTATTTTCGGTAATATGCTTCCTATGGTTATTCTTCCGTTCATCATTTATGATAAGAACAATAACCTCATTGGCGAACGCGTATTTATCGCAGCACTTATAATGGGTGTTCTCGGTTTCTTCTGCTTCCAGTTTATGATTCGCAACACTGAAATCCGTGTTGATACAACTGTTAATCTTAACGAAGAGCAGCCTAAGTTCAATGTTTTCAAAGCATTCTGGGGCTTCCTTAAGAACCGTCCCGCAGTTGGTGCTACAATCGCAGCTATGGGTATGTTTATCGGTATGCAGGGTGCTACAACTGCAGTTACTGTTATCTTCCAGTCTTATTTCAAGAATGTTCAGATTTCCGGTATCGTTCAGTTGTTCGCAATGATTCCGATTGTTGTTTTCACACCACTTGCTCGTAAATGCGTTGCTAAGTTCGGTAAAAAAGAGCTCGCAACCTTCGGTTCAATCGTTTCAATAGTTGCAGGTCTTGGCTTGTTCATCGTTATGCCTAATAACACCGGTCTTGATCTTTTGATTTATATTATTTGTCAGTTGTTCTTCTCATTAGGTCTTGGAATCTATTCAACAGTTTCTTGGGCTATGATGGGCGACGCTATTGACTATAACGAATGGAAAACAGGTAAGCGCGAAGAGGGTACTGTTTATTCACTTCACTCATTCTTCCGTAAGTTAGCTCAGGGTATTGGCCCATCACTTGTTCTTATTATAATGGTTGCACTCGGCTATGTTGGTGCAAATGAAGGTAATCAGGTTTGGGAAGTTGCTGTTAATATGAGATATTTAGTTGCAGCTACATTCCTCTTCTCTGCAATTCTTCAGTTCATCGGTTTGGGTGTTGTTTATAACCTTGATAAGAAAACTCTTGCTAAAATGAATGAAGAACTCGGACGCGGCGTAAATACTGCTGATGTTGCAGATGCTGCAGTTGAATAATAAATTGTTAATTTTAAATTGTCCGATTGCGTTAGCGGTCGGACAATTTTGTAAAATTTAAAATTTGTTTATAAATTTTTATTACTTTTTTGGTATTATTATTGTATAGAATTTTTCTTTTGGAGGGAATGTAATGAGAACTGTTATTAACATTAACAGAAAATGGGCTTTTACAAAGCAAACGACCGAAATTCCAACCGCTATTGACAACAAATGGAATTTCGTTAATTTGCCACATTCTTGGAATGCGATTGACGGTCAGGATGGCGATAATGATTACTATCGCGGCACCGCAATTTATGCTAAAGCTCTTAATAAGATGGATTTGCCTGAGGCAGACAAGTATTATCTCGAAATAAGGGGCGCTAATTCTTCCGCAGATGTATATGTAAACGGAAAGAATTTAGCTCATCACGATGGCGGATATTCAACTTGGAGAGTGGATATTACCGATTCATTGGAAGCAATGAATGTTATTGCTATTTCTGTGGATAACTCTGCTAATGATAAAGTTTATCCCCAAATGGCAGACTTTACCTTCTATGGCGGTCTCTATAGAGATGTAAACATCATCTGCGTTAATAATTCACACTTTGAGTTGGATTATTACGGCACACCCGGTCTTAAAATCACACCCGAAATTAACGGTGCTGATGCTAATGTTGAAATTGAGGCCTATGTTGCAAATGGCGAAATCGGTCAAGATTTGCATTATGTGATTGAGGACAAAGAGGGAAATGTTGTTGCAGAAACCACAACAAACGATACTAAGGTTGTTCTTAACATTCCTTCGGTTCATCTTTGGCACGGAAGAAAAGACCCATATCTATATACCGCCAAGATTGAACTTTTAAAAGACGGCGAGATTCTCGACAAGGTTTCATCGCGCTTTGGCTGCCGCACCTTTAAGATTGACCCCGAAAACGGATTTATCTTAAACGGTGAAGAATATCCTTTGCGCGGTGTTTCACGCCATCAGGACAGATGGGGAATAGGCAATGCATTACTTCCTGAGCATCACAAGGAAGATATTGATTTAATCTATGAGGTTGGCGCCACAACAATTCGTTTGGCACACTATCAGCATGACCAATATTTCTATGATTTATGTGATGAATACGGTCTTGTTATCTGGGCTGAAATTCCTTATATTTCGAAGCATATGCCCGCGGGTAGAGAGAACACAATTTCTCAGATGAAAGAACTTATCATTCAGAATTATAATCACCCTTCAATCGTTGTTTGGGGTCTTTCAAACGAAATCGGTATCGGTGGCTCTGATGATGATTTGCTTGAAAACCATAATATTCTTAACGATATGTGCCACGAAATGGACAAAACCCGTTTAACAACAATTGCAGCAGTTTCAATGTGCAAAATTGATGACCCATATCTCCAGATTCCGGATGTTGTATCATACAACCACTATTTCGGTTGGTATGGCGGCGAGACCGATATGAACGGTCCTTGGTTTGATAATTTCCACAAAAAGCACCCCAATATCCCGATTGGCTGTTCTGAATATGGTTGCGAAGCACTTAATTGGCACACATCTGACCCAAGACAGGGTGATTATACCGAAGAATATCAAGCATATTACCATGAAGAACTTATCAAACAGTTTTTCTCACGCAAGTATATGTGGGCAACTCATGTTTGGAATATGTTTGATTTCGGTGCAGACGCTCGTAACGAGGGCGGCGAAAACGGACAAAACCATAAGGGCCTTGTAACTATGGACCGCAAGTATAAGAAAGATGCTTTCTATGCATATAAAGCATGGCTTTCTGATGAGCCCTTCGTTCATCTTTGCGGTAAACGCTACATCGACCGCGTTGAAGATGTTACAAAGGTAA
The DNA here is from genome assembly GCA_015065685.1 of Oscillospiraceae bacterium. Taxonomy (GTDB): domain Bacteria; phylum Bacillota; class Clostridia; order Oscillospirales; family Acutalibacteraceae; genus UBA737. The sequence goes on from SVPU01000019.1 coordinate 25,037, forward strand.
CAGTATATTCTAATCTCCCTGAGGTTGAACTCTTCGCTAACGGCGTTTCATTAGGAAAGAAAGCTGCTGCAGACCATTTCTTCTATTTTGATGTTCAGAATGTTGGCGAAACAAAGCTTGTCGCTGTTGCAGGTGACTTTAAGGATGAAAGCGTTATCCGCAAGGTTGATACCTTTAACGAGGCTTACAGACTTGTTGAAAAGGGCGCTATTCTCAACTGGTTCGATATCGATGCACCCGAAGGTTATCTCTCACTCAATGATAAAATGAGCGATGTTATCGGTACCTTACAGGGCAAGATGATTTTCATGGGCCTTGTTGGTAAGCTTATGGGCGGTAACAAGGGTAAGGACGGCAAGGTTGAGGCAATGGGCTTTGAGGTTGGTCCAGAAATGATGAGTATGATGGGCGGATTTACCGTTCTTCGTTTATTCACTCTTATGGGCGGAATGATGGATGTTAAATTCACAAAAGAAGAACTTCTTGAACTCAACGCTAAGCTCAATAAAATTAAAAAACCCAAGAAAAAATAAAATTGAGGGAGGCACCTAAGAGTGTCTCCCATTTTTATTTGGCATAATACGATAAACAATATATAATGTTAGTAGAGAAAATATTAGGAGGAATTGTAATGGAAAAGAAATTATATAGATCAGTAACCGATAAAAAGCTTTGTGGCGTTTGCGGTGGTTTAGCAGAGTATTTCAATATAGATTCCACACTTGTACGATTGGGTTGGGCTTTCCTAACACTATTTGCAGGCATTGGTATTTTAGCCTATATCGTCGCAGCGATTATTATTCCTGTGAAACCCGCCGAATAAAAAGATAAGGAGTGGCATTAAGCCACTCCTTTTTTGTTTGGTGTCTTTAGACGTGGAAATAAACCCCCAGTTCTACTGGGGGAATATAAAAAGAGTAGGGCTACAATAAAAAGTGGCGAGGCGAGTGCCAAGCCACAAAGAAATAT
>SVPU01000020.1 GCA_015065685.1 Oscillospiraceae bacterium
GTCAAATTCCAATTTATCGAACTGAAAATATTTTTTGAAAAATAATATAAAATCGCTATTTTTAACTCTTTTTTTCTAAAAACAAAGTGGCATCTAAATGGTTCGGAACAGCCAAAAAATAGACTTGCAAAAGCAAGTCTATTTTTTTATCCATTGCGAAAGCAATGGCATATCATCACGCGTTAGCGTGTATATCATCAAGGGCGGAAATTCCGCCCTTGTATCTCATCACACCTTTAGGTGTGTATCAAGAAACCTTTCGCAATGATGATATACAAAACTTCGTTTTGATGATATGCAATTCCTTACGGAATTGACGATATACACGGCTTTGCCGTGATTTAATATGTAGGAGTTCGAACACATAGACCAAAAAACAAAAGTCATCGAATTTGACAACCTTTTAAATTCTCTTCTATATACGAAGGGATTCGAACAAGGGGGGGAGCGTAGCGGAAGAAAACAACCTAAACGGCAGTTTCAACCGATTTGGGCAAGGTAAAATTTTCAATTTATTAAAATTTTAGTAATGATTTTGTTGTATAATTATTAAAAACATATGGGAGGATTTAATTTTATGGCTTTTCAAACAGTGTTCAAACGCTATGAAATTAAATATATGGTAACTGTTGAGCAAAAAGAAAAAGTGCTTACGGCGATGGCACCGTATATGAAAATCGACAAATACGGCAGAACTACCATCCGCAATCTCTATTATGATACAGACAGTTATCTGCTTATCAGACGCTCTATTGAAAAGCCTACCTATAAGGAAAAACTTCGAATTCGCAGTTACAGTAAGGCTTCATCCGACAGTACGGTATTTGTGGAACTGAAAAAGAAATTTAAACACGTAGTATATAAACGAAGAATATCTTTGCCGAATGATGCGGCAATGGAGTGGTTGTCGGGTGAAACCCATCCGAATAAACACACCCAAATTTCTAATGAAATTGATTATTTTATGGACTACTACGGCTCACTTCATCCTACGGTATTTCTTTCTTATGAACGCGAAGCATATTGTTCTAATGACAGAACCGATTTTCGTGTAACCTTTGACGATACCATTCTTTGCAGACAGGATGACTTATCGCTTACATCTGAGGTTTACGGCACTCCTATCCTTCCCGAAGGAAAGGTGCTGATGGAAATAAAATGTTCAGGCGGTATTCCATTTTGGATGACCGGGATTTTATCCAAAGAGAAAATTTTTAAAACATCATTTTCAAAATACGGAACAGCGTACAGAACGCTGATTTTTCCGCAAACTCATTTGGTAAATTCATATAATATGCTGGAGGTAAATAAAGATGCTTGAAAATTTATTTAAAGGACTGTTTGATACCGATTTAACAACAGTTATCAGCGTAACTGATTTTATGCTGTGTCTCGGCACATCTATCGTTATTGGCTTAATTATGGCTTTTGCTTATATGTACCGTACCCGTTACACCAAAAGCTTTGTGATAACCCTCGCACTACTCCCCGCAGTAGTTTGTGTAGTTATTATGTTGGTAAACGGTAACGTGGGAACAGGTGTTGCCGTAGCAGGTGTTTTCAGCCTCGTTCGTTTCCGCAGCATTCCCGGTACGGCAAAGGAAATCTGCACCTTATTTTTGGCAATGGGCGCAGGTCTTATTGCAGGAATGGGTTACCTTGGTTTTGCGGTATTATTCACCTTGGTTTTGTGTCTGATGTTCGTTCTCTACAACCGACTTGACTTTGGCACCAAAAAGAATGCCGCAACCTTTAAAACCCTTACCATTACCATTCCCGAAGATTTGGATTACTCGGGTATTTTCGATGATATTTTCTCAGAGTTTACAACCTCACACGACCTTGTTCGCGTAAAAAGCACCAATATGGGCAGTATGTTTAAACTCACTTACAACGTTATGCTGCGCGATATTACCCGTGAAAAAGAAATGATTGACAAAATCCGCTGCCGCAACGGAAATCTTGAAATTACCGTGTCTAAACAGGAAACAGTTGGTACAGAATTATAATTAAGAATAATACAATGGGTGATTTTATGAAGAAAGCATTATCTGTTTTATTGATTTTGATGCTTGTTCTGGGCTTACTTTCAGGTTGTGGTCATAAAGGAGATTCAAGCGGAAACAACACCAATACCCACAACTCAAATAACAGTTTGATATCTGACAGTAATGATAACGAGGATAACAACAGTAATAATGACGAAGGTAACAACAGTAATAGCAGTACAAAAGCCGTAGAAGTCGATTTTTCTGAGAACGGTACAGATATGTTCACGGACAGGGATACCAAAACGGATTATGACGAAAGTGCGGCTGTTACCATTAAACTTAACGGAAACACTGCAACTGCCAGTTCAAATAGCGTAAAAATCTCAGGTTCAAAGGTTACTATTACCGAAGAAGCAACCTACGTTATATCAGGCTGTCTAAGTGACGGTATGCTGATTGTTGATGCAAAGGATACCGCAAAATTACAACTTGTTTTGGGTGGAGTTAACATTACAAGCAAAACATCAGCGGCTTTATATATCCTTGAAGCCGATAAGGTTTTTGTAACTCTTGCCGACGGAACTGCGAACACACTCACTAACGGTGGCAGTTTTACCGCCATTGATGACAATAATATTGATGCGGCTCTGTTCTCCAAACAGGATTTAACGCTAAACGGAAACGGTTCCCTCACGGTGACTTCACCTGTGGGACACGGTATTGTCAGCAAGGATGATTTGGTTATCACAGGCGGCGCCTATACTGTCAATTCCGCGTCACACGGCTTGGGCGCTAACGACAGTATAAGAATCGCTAATGCAACCCTTAATATTGATGCAGGAAAAGACGCCATTCATTCCGAAAATAATGATGATAATTCTAAAGGATTTATTTATATTTCGAGCGGAACCATCAAAGGTGAAGCCGAGGGTGATGGCATTGCGGCAAGTTCCTATATGCAGATAACAAACGGTACGATAAACTTACTTGTCGGCGGAGGCAGTAAAAATTCTACGAAAGAACATTCCGATTCCTTTGGCGGTTTTATGGGTGGTGGAAGACCGGGAATGCGCCAAAGTTATTCGCAGAGTTCTTCTTCCAATGATTCGGGCACAAGTATGAAGGGCTTGAAAGCTGCAAATAGTTTGCTTATTTCGGGCGGTAATATTACAATTGATTCTGCCGATGATTCTGTGCATTCCGATGTTTCGGTAACAGTGGGTGGCGGAACCCTTACCATTGCATCGGGTGATGATGCAATCCACGCAGAAGAAACGCTGACGATTACTGCGGGACAAATTGACATCTCGGAAAGTTATGAAGGTCTTGAAGCATTACACATCGATATAAAAGGCGGTAATATAAAGCTTATAGCCAGTGATGACGGACTCAATGCCGCGGGCGGTACAGACGGAAGCGGCACCACTGGTGGTCGTGACGGTATGTTCGGCGGTGGCGGCCCCGGCGGCCACGGAGGTATGTCCGGAAACTCTAACGGCAGCATTAAAATTTCAGGCGGTACGCTTTATATTAAGGCATCAGGAGACGGCATAGATGCAAACGGCACTTTAGAAATCACGGGCGGTCATACAACGCTTGTAGGACCGACTCAGGGTGATACAGCTGTGCTTGACTATGATAAATCTGCGACTATAACGGGTGGCACATTTATCGGAAGCGGTTCTACAATGATGGCGCAAAGTTTCAGTGATTCAAAACAAGGTGTTATTGCTATAAAGACCGGTCAACAGACAGCCGGAACACAAATTACTGTAAAAGATGCAAACGGTGTAACGCTTATTTCCCATAAACCTGAGTTAAATTTTGCAATGGTTATTTTATCATCCCCAAAACTTGTAAAGGGCGAAAAATACACTCTTATAATTGGTTCTAAGTCCGTCGATTTTGAGGCAAGTTAAACTTTTTGTGTTTAACACTGATGAATTTTTCATCTTAACTATGTAACAGTTCCAACACATAGGTTAAAAATAAAAAGTACAACAAATTTGTGCTACCCTTTCAAAACAAAAATCCTGTCGACTATTGTTGACAGGATTTTTCTCATATTATTCAACTGTTAAAACTACTTTACCTACATTTTGTCCTTTATAAAGAATATCGTGGGCGGTTTCTGCTTCAGTTATTGGTAAAACCTTATAAATAATGGGTTTTACTTTTCCGCTTTCAACCTTTGGCCAAACCTTTTCAACAAGTTCCGAAAGAATTTGTGCCTTCACTTCAGGTGTTCTTGAACGAAGCGTTGAACCAATTATACGAACGTTCCTTACATAAATGTTTTTAAGGTCGATTTCGGTTTTTTGACCCGCAAGCGCTGCTATCATAATCCAACGTACACCGTGTTTTAAATAATGGATACATTTACCCATTATTTCTCCACCCAAACAGTCGATGGCAACATCAACAGGATGGCCGTTTTCAAGTTCTTCTTTCAAAACTTCTGCTATGTCTTCCTTGGTTGTGACAAAAACTCTGTCTGCATTTAAATGTTTAATGTTGTTGGCAATTTCATCGGTTAAAACAGTGGTAATAACCCTTATTCCAAATGCTTTAGCCATCGGTATTATTACTGAAGCAAGACCGCTTGCACCCGCATTCATAAGCAAGGTATCGCCCGATTTGATATTTCCCTCAATAAAAAGATTTAAGTATGCAGTTGCAAATGTTTCGGGAATTGCCGCAGCTTCTACCATAGAACAATTTTCAGGCATATGAGCGCCGATAAGTGTAATTCCCGGTCCGTGCACCTTGCGGTAATAATCTATTGTGAAATCGGAAACTCTTGTACAACCAAGTAGAGTCACTCTGCCGAAACGCGCCATACAATCAAGTATTCCGTTAAGACCTGCACCCACACCTGTCACTTCAATTCCGACTTTTGCACCGCCGTCTGTCAATTTTTTAACTGTTGCAGCAAAATTTTCATCATAAGGATTAAGTGCGTAATCCGCGCCGCTTTTTAGCGCTTTCTCACGTTTCTCCGGGTCCGGGTCCACCGCAATAATGGGTGTTGCCCCCGCCGCACGCAAGAGTTGCAATGCGGCTAGTCCTAACACGTCCAACCCCATAACGATAGCGCTCTCGCCGATTTCGAGACGGCATTTTCTGATAGCGGCCAACGAAAAAGTAGATATAAAATAAAGTGCCGCATCACTAAAACTGATATCGCCAATAGGATAAACATTTTTTTCGGCCATCACTATATACTGTGAATGTGAACTGTTGGCAACGGCTACTCTGTCACCGACTTTTACAGTTGTTACATTTTTACCTGTTTTCTCAATTATACCTGCAGAACTGTATCCACCGCGTCTCGGAAATTGAGCAACCTTCTGTTCCTTGGCAGCAATCGAAACCGATGTGCTTCCTGTGAGATTTGCGCGTTCTGTTCCGCTACTGATAGAAGAAACACAAAGTTTAACCAAAACCTCGCTATCTCCTACTTCCCGCACATCCTCTTCAATAAGTTTTGCAATATCCTTTTCTATAAAAACTATATTTTTGCTTTTCGTGGTAAATCGCCCCTAGTTTTTTGTACTTTTTTTAATTTTATATCATTGCAATAATTAATTAATAAAATATGATATCCTATATTAAAAGAGGTAAAATACTACGAAAAAAAGCGGTGAAATGCGATGAATGATATTTTTTCTACGAAAATTTATATTTTTACACAGTAAAACTCAACGGTTATCATTACACCGACCGCCGAGTAGGCTGTCCTTGCCATTATTTAGCATTTATGGAAAAAGGTTCGGGAAAAATTGTAAGTGAAGAAATTACCATAGAAATACATGAGAATGGTATTTTCTATATTCCTAAAGGTCTCTCTTATCAGTCTTATTGGTATGGCGATAAAATACAGTTTAAATCCCTGGGTTTTCATTTTTTTGCTGAAGCAAAACGAAAAAACTTTGTTTTGCAAAAAGTAGACTGCGATGAACAAACCAAAAATAATATAAAAGATATACCTACCTTAGCCCAAAAAGGAAATACTCTCTTTCCGACAGTAACCAACAGTTCTTTATACGGTGATTTTTACTCTGTAGTTTCGGAAATAGAGCCTCTGCTTTGTTACCGCGATGTGCATCGCAAAAAAAGTTTGTTTGAAAAAGCGAAGAAATACATATATGAAAACAACGGATGTTCAGTAAGCGATATTGCAAAATATTGTATGATGAGTGAATCAGCAATATATGAACTCTTCAAAAAAGAGGGAAACATTACCCCTAATACTCAAAAACAGTTAGCACTTTGTGAAAAAGCGGTTTTAATGCTTAATACTACCGACAAATCGATTCAAGAAATAAGCGACAGTTTGGGTTTTAGTTCAACTTCTTATTTCAGAAAAATTCTTTGGAAACATCACCAAAAAACCCCAAGTCAGATTCGAAAAGAATCACGATTACTGTAATAAACTTTATGATTTTACTTCCTTCAAGCAAATCATTATAAAAAATAAATCCGCAGATTTCTGCGGATTTATTTTTTATAGTAACTAGGCGAATTCCCCGTAACCTTTTTAAAAATACGGCAGAAATAGGATACATTTTCGAAACCCACAACCCGCGCGCATTCACTCACGGAAATATCCGTATTCTGCAGAAGGTCAATAGCTCTTTCAATTCTAAGCTTCAGTTGATACCTATATGGCGGCATACCGATTTTTTCTTTGAAAATGTGAGCAAATCTGTCGCGGCTAACATTGCAAAGCTTTGCGTAATGATCAATATCAATAGGAAGATGCAGGTTAAAATACATTTGCGTCAGCACGGTTTCAAGTCCCTTATTATTGAGTCGATAACTTTTTTCAGCATTAGAAGCCAACTCGTTTGCCACAATCGACAAAAGCACCATTTGGTATCCCTCGCAGGCTATCTTCCAATGGGTTGCCTTGAGATAACACGCGGTTATCATTCTTTTAAAGGTCGACTCAAAGTGTGATGAATTCTCAAAATGAATCTTCGCCGGTTCCCCGCCCAACTTTAAACCGAGCATATCACAATATTCTCCGCTAAAGTGCGACCAGAAGCTCGTGGTGTCATCAATCTGCTTAAAGGAAAAATGCTGCCTTGTTTTTGGGGGATATATGAGTAAATCGCCCTGCTCAAGACTAAAGGTTTCGCCATTCACCTCATAAGAGCCCCTACCCTTTTGTATATAAAGAAATGTATAATCAACCCGTCCGTTTTTCCTGAGAGTATCATAATCCTTTAAACTGAGGTGCTGAATCCCGCAGGAATTCACCTTTAGCGGGCCATCGAATACGCTTTCCGAATTATAAATAATTTGATTTTCCATGTCCCACGCCCCCTTGACACTGTTTTTATTCTAAACCCCGAATATTTTTTTGTCAAGCGCAAATAGCAGAATTGTGCTAAAAAACAGCATTACAATTCCTTGAACAATAATTATATAGATTATATAATTATTTTAAAAGGCAAAATGCCTTTAGTAATGGAAACATTGTTTTAAAGGAGAAGCGTAATATGTTAGATGTAAACTTGATTAAACCCGAAGATTTGGGAAAAGGCTCAAGCATTAAGCTTAATGTATCATCCGCAGAGGTTGATATTTACTGGAAGGTTGCAATTGAGGTGCTTGAATTAATTGCCGAAAACAACAAAAAAGGTGAACCCACCGTTATGGTTGTGCCTTACGGTCCTTTAGGCCCTTACTTCAGAATTGCAGAGCTTGTTAATAAATACAGAATTTCTTTAAAGAACTGCGTATTTATTAATATGGATGAATATCTTAAGGATGACAAGACATATCTCGACAAGACAGATGCGCTTTCTTTCCGCGGCGGTATGGACAGAATTTTCTATGATGTTGTTGACGAGGAATTAAACGTTCTTCCCGAAAACAGAATCTTCCCTGACCCCGAGCATCCCGAAAAGGTTATGGAAATCATTAAAAAATACGGTAAATTGGATATGGTGTTCGGTGGTGTTGGTATTAACGGACACTATGCATTTAATGAACCTCCCGAGGCTGACGAAATTTGCGATAACGAAGAATTTGCAAACCGTCCTACCCGCGTGCTTAAAATCAGCCGCGAGACAAGAACAATCAACGCATATATGAACTGCGGTGCAGACCTTAACGCTATCCCGACATACTGCATTACCGTTGGTATGAAAGAAATGATGATGGCTAAAAAGGTTATTATGATTATGCCGCGCGACTGGAACGCTGGTGCGCTTAGAAAAATTCTTCACGGCGAAATCACCGCTAAGGTTCCCTGCTCACTCTTCAGGAACCACAAGGACGCTACTATATATACCATCGCAGAAGCTACAAAGTGTCCTATTCCTGAAATCAGAGTATATAACAAATAATGAAAAGCTTACATATTAAAAACGCAAGAGCAGTATTACCCACAGGTGTTACTGCTCTTGTGAGCATATTAATTAAAAACGGAAAGATAGCAAAAATCGGCGAAGTGGCTGAAAAATGCGATAAAGAAATTGATGCTTGCGGTGGCTATTTACTGCCCGGATTTATTGACATTCATGTTCACGGCGGCGGTGGTGCTGACTTTATGGACGGCACAAGCAAAGCCTTTGAAACAGCAATAAAATCGCATCTCGAACACGGAACAACCACCATTGTTCCCACCGCTCTCACAGCCACAAAAGAAGAACTTATCGGCTTTATAAACGCATATCACGAATTTAAAGCGACAAGCGAATATTCCGATTTAGCCGCAGGCCTTCATCTTGAGGGACCTTATTTTTCAAGTGCCAACGCCAAATCAAAGGGCGCACAAAAAGGTAATCTTATAAGAGATATTGATTTTGATGAGATAGATGAACTTCTAAACTTAGCAAACGGAGATATTATCCGTTGGGATGCGGCACCCGAAATTGAAAACTCCAACCTTTTTGCAAAGCGTATGGTGGAAAATAATATCACTTGCGCCGTGGCTCACACCGATGCCACCGCAGAACAAGCAACAAAAGCCTTCGAAAACGGTTTTAGCCATGTAACCCATTTTTACAATGCCGTGAGCGCTCACCGAAAGAGAGAGCAAAAGGTTTATGCGGGTGTGGTTGAGGCTACCTACATAAACGATGATGTAACCATTGAGCTCATAGGTGATGGTTGCCATATAGCCAAAGAAGACTTTTTGCTTGCAATGAAGATTAAGGGCTGTGAAAATATATCTGTCATTACCGATGCCATGCGCATTGCGGGAACAAACATGACCAGTGGCAAGCTTGGCAGTGTGAAATCGGGTAGTAATGTTATTGTTGATGATGGCGTTGCAAAGCTACCTGATTTAACCTCGTTTGCGGGGAGTATTGCTACTATGGACCGATGCCTTAGAGTGCTTTGCAAGGATTTTGGCTTTGGGATGACCGATGCGGCGGTTATGCTTTCCCTCGCACCCGCAAAACTTCTCAGTATAGACAGTGTTAAAGGTAGCATTGAAATCGGTAAAGATGCCGACCTCGTTATAACAGATGAAGATTTATCTGTTAAGACCGTATTAGTAAATGGAGATGAAAAATATGTTAGAAATTAAAACAATCAGTTCTCTCGGAAAAATTTATCCCGAAGAGATTTTAAATGCGGGAAGCGTGCCCAAAAGCACACTTGCAAATGAGCCTTTTTCATTTCAGTTGGCCTACAGATTGAGTGAAAGCACAACTCAAACCGAGCCAATCTACACAAAAATTGAAAGCGATTTGCCCGATGAAGTTATCTCGGTTTATAAAGAGGGGTATCTTCCGATTTATAACCCCCGCATAGATTGGTATCCCGATATTACCGATAAAAACGATGCGGGCTTATTCCCCGACCCGTTATTCAAGAAAAAAACGAATGCCAAAACCATTCCAACCTATTTTAACACCGGTTCAATAACGGTTGAAGAAAATGAAAAAACCACCCTCGTTGCAACTACCGCATCATACCAGGGACTTTGGATAACTCTTAACGAAAACCTCGGCGAAATGCCAATCGGCGAACACTATATAACAGTAAAGTTCTACGATTCAAGAAAGAATGAGTATGTTACCGAAAAAACATTCAAATTTGAAGTTCTTGATGCTAAACTTGATGAGCAGAAATTAATCTACACTTCTTGGTTCCATTGCGACTGTCTTGCAGATATCTACAATGTTGAAATGTTCAGTGACAGACACTTTGAAATCTTGCGTTCATTTATATCGGCAGCCTCAAAAACAGGAATGAATATGTTACTAACCCCTGCCTTTACTCCTCCGCTTGATACAGTAATAGATGGTGAAAGAAGAACTGCGCAGTTAGTAAAGGTTAAGAAAACGGGCGGAAAATACGAGTTTGATTTCACACTTTTTGAAAAATTCGTAAATCTTTGCAAAGAGTGCGGAATAAAGTATTTCGAACATAGCCATTTATTCACTCAATGGGGTGCAAAACATACCCCGAAAATCATGGCAGAGGTTGACGGCAAGGAAAAGCGAATTTTCGGTTGGGAAACCGATTCTGCAAGCGAAGAATATAAGGAATTCTTAAAGGCTTATTTTGCCGAACTTCTTCCCGTGCTCGAAAAACTTGAAATTAAAGATAAAATTTATTTCCACACATCTGACGAGCCCGAAAACGAGCATTACGAAAGTTACCGCCACGCACGTGACACAATAAAAGAAATCTACCCCGAGGCTAAAACCTTTGATGCGCTTTCGAAATATAAGTTCTTTGAGGATGGCGCGGTAGATGTGCCTGTGGTTATGACCACTTCTGAAGATATGCCGAAATTTGTGGAAAACTGTCCTGAATTCTGGTGTTATTACATTGGAAGCTGCTTAAAGGACGGTGCTTCAAACAGACTAATATCCTTGCCTTCGGGCAGAAACCGCCGTTTAGGCACTCAACTTTACTGCGCGGGAGCTAAAGGCTTTTTACATTGGGGTTATAATTTCTATTATGATATTTTAAGTAACGGTCTTTACAACCCGTTTGAAAACCCCTGCAACTTCAGCGCAATGCCGGGTACATCTTATGTGGTTTACCCCTCTGCAGACGGTACGGCTGTGCCCTCAATCAGAATGAAGGTTATGTTTGAAGCCATTAACGATTACAATGCTCTTATGACTCTTGAGCGACTTATAGGCCGCGAAAAAACAATGGCTCTCGTTACTGAAGTTTGCGGAGAAATTACAACCACAACCGCAATATCGGATGAAAACATCTTCGCACTTCGCGAAAAAGTAAACGAAATGATATTAAAAAATCAGTGATAACCGCAAAGAAGCCGCAGATTAGTCTGCGGCTTCTTTTATTTTTGTATAACTAAAACCACGCGATAGTCGCGTGGTTCAAAAGAGGTTAACCGATGAACAAAACAAAATCCTCCGTTTGTGTTAAAATAGCAATGACCTGCCGGTCAAGCAAAAACACAAAAGCAATAAAAGAATATATTTCAAATCAATTAAAGCACGATAAGGAAACAGACCAATTAAGTCTTTTCGACCCGCGGGACCCATTTATGGGTAGTAAGTAATTATTGCATGGCTGGCAGGCCAACTAAAAAGCGCACCCCAGCGCCGCTAGTATCGGTTAGGGCATAGACCTAAAATGAAATACCACCCGCTATGCGGGTGGATATTTATTTTTCTTGATTTTGTAAAAATTTACTTGGTGACACACCGCAAAACTTTTTAAAAACCTTGCTGAAGTGATAAATATCTGAAAAATGAAGTTCTTCGGCGATTTCTGCCATTGAGAAGTTCTCATCAGATAAAAGCAGTTGTTTTGCCTTTTCAATACGGTATTTCTGCCTGAATTCAATCGGATTTTCACCGCTGTATTCTCTGAAAAGTCTTCTGAAATATCCTTCACTCACACCGCAAATTTCGGCAATTTCGGTGAGGGTTTTATCGGCATTATTTTCCATAAGTTCAATACCGTCGCTTATGTATTTATACTTATGGTTTACCACCCTTCTTCTCTGGCGTTTGCAAGCATTTCCCAACATTTGATAAATCGCAGCGGTAATAATCGGCGTGCACACAATATTTTTGCTGAATTCTTCTGCTGCAGATTTAATGAGAATCGCCAAGGTTGAATCAACACTTTTTATACAAATTTTAGGAGAAAGAGTGGGTGCTATTTCTTCGCCTTTTTTATTCTTTAGTTGAAAATGGAAAACCACACTGTCATCCTGATTGGGCGCAGTATCAAAAAATTCAACGGTATATTCGAGCCCTTTTGCCATATAAGCGACCTGGTTTTTTTCTACCAAAATCACTTTGCCGCTCTTATCGGTTATCTTGGCGTTGCAGTTTTTAAACCAAAGCAATGTGTGAGAAGGTTTTGGTCTTGTTATGCAAGAATAGTAATTATTACGGGTATACCAGTTCTGCCCTTTTGCCAAAACTTCTGTTATAAAAAATTCAGTATTATATAACTCTTCGAAAGGAATAATTTTCATAAACTCAACCCCTTTTCAGTCATTGTAACACACTTTTTGTAAAAATGAAACGTTTTTTACAAAAAATGTTATGTTTCTAACATTTAATATTGTGTTTATATGTATTATAATTTACACATAAACTTGGTCGAAAGGTGTTTTGCTATGTTTGATTACAAAGTTAAAATCGGTCTTGTGGCAATGCGAAGAAATGCAACCGACAGACCGAAATGCACATTTCTTAACTGGTATTCTGCCGAACAACGCGGAAAGCGATTTGTAGATTACATTGAAAACAATTTTGCAACCGATAGTGTCAGTTTTGTTGACAACAAAGGTATCGGTATAGAAGACCTTGTTTTTGATGATGCCTCTGCAAAAGAAGTTATTGCGCGCTTTAAGAACGAAAATGTTGATGCGGTTATGATTATAAACTGCAACTTTGGTAACGAAGAAGCTGCCGCAGATATTGCCAAAGCTCTCGGAAAACCCGTTCTTTTATGGGCACCGCTTGATGATGAATATTATGTTGACGGAATGCGCCCTACCGATTCACAGTGCGGACTTTTCGGTGTCTCTCGCCAATTTCAACGTTATCACATACCTTTTTCTCATCTTCCTTGTTGTAAGGTTGAAAGTTCCGAATTTAAAGAAGGACTTGAAAGTTTTATAAGAGTTACCTGTATGGTTAAAAACTTCAAGGGTATGCGCATAGGTCAAGTCGGAACACGCCCTGCTCCTTTCTTCTCAGTTATTTGGAACGAAGGCGAGTTAATGGAAAAATTCGGCGTTAAAATTATTCCTATCAACTTCGCTGTTATTGAGCAGAGAATGAAAACCGCCGAAACCGACTATGCCGATGAAATTGCTGAGTATGAGCAGTATTTCTTAACCAATTATGAACTTGATGATTTAACCCCAAGGTACATAAAACCAATGGCAACTATGGTTGCAATGTATAAACACCTCTTTGAAGAATTCAACCTTGATGTTATTTCGGCAGAGTGTTGGACTGCAACACCCATAATGTTTGATGGCTTAGCGCCCTGCGCATTATATGGTCTTCTTAACGAAATGGGCTATATGGTTTCTTGCGAAAGCGATATGCACTGTGCTTTAACAATGGCACTTTTAAAATGTGCAACGCTTGGCAAAGGAAAGCCATTATTTGGTGAATTCACAGTTCGCCACCCCGAAAACAAAAATGCAGAACTTCTTTGGCACTGCGGACCGTTCCCCGTGAGCGAAAAAGCCGAAGGTACCAGAGCCCGCCTTGTTAACCAACGTGCTTGGCTTCGCGCTAAAGACGGAACATACACAGTAGCGCGCATTGACCAAGAAAGCGGAGATTATATGATTTTACCGCTCGTTTGCAAAACAACCGAAGGTCCCAATACCCACGGAACATATCTATGGGGCGAATTTGAAGACCTACAGGCTGTTGAAGACCGTTTGATTGACGGCCCTTACATTCACCACTTTGTTGAAATTGAGGGAGATTACAGAAAAGAAATAGGCGAATTCTGTAAATACTTCCCCAATCTCAAAGTAGATAAAACAATAAAAAATTAAAAGGAGATAGAAAAAATGCAAGTACAAATGAATGAATTTTTGTTTGCAATGATTCTTACCGAACTTGAAGATGCAGTTGGTAAGGAAAATTGTTCAACAAGAGCAATCGACAGAGTGACCCACAGTGTTGACTATTATTGGTTATCAAGAATGTGGGCTGACCGCGGCTGCCGTATGCCCGAGGCAGACATTGTTGTTTGCCCCGAAAATGCGCAGGAGGTTTCAAAGGTTCTCAAAATTGCTAACTACTATAAGCTCCCCGTAACCACTTGGGGTGCAGGCGGCGGTACTCAAGGTGGTGCCATTCCTGTTGCAGGCGGTATCGTGCTTGATACAAAAAGAATGAATAAAATCTATGAAGTTAATACCGAGGGTATGTACATAGAATGCGGCACCGGTGCTATTTACAAGCATATTGAATGGGCTGCTAATGAGGTTGGTAAGGCAACAATGCACTATCCTTCATCACTCACTTGCTCAACCGTTGGTGGCTTCTTAGCACACAGAGGTATCGGTGTTGTTTCTACCAAATACGGTAAAATCGATGATATGGTACTTAAAATGGAGGTTGTTCTTCCTAACGGTGATATCATTGAAACCTGCTCTGCTCCTAAGCACGCTGCAGGTCCTGACCTTAACCAGATTTTCATCGGCTCTGAGGGTACCTTGGGTATTATCACAAAGGCTCAGATTCGTATTTTCGATCAGCCCGAAGAAAGACGCTTCCGCGGATTCTTGTTCCAGGATATGACAGGTGCTTTCAAGGCATCCCGCGAGCTTCTTCAGAAATTCAAGCCATCTGTAATGCGTCTTTATGACGAGGCTGAAACCGCTTCTCTTATCAAGAAGATTGTCGGTGTTGAGCGCAAGGGCGCGTTTATGAACATCGCTTATGAGGGCGTTAAGGAAATGGTTGAGGTTGAAGAAAAAATTCTTCTCGAAACCTTTGCTAAATACGGTGCCGAGGATTTAGGCAGTGAGTATGGCGAGAAATGGTGGAAGGAAAAGATTACCTTCTTCTATCCCGGTCATATGATGGATATCCCTCAGTGCTTCGGTACAATGGATACAATCGCACCCTACGGCAAGATTGAAGAAATTTATTGGGCAATGAAGGAAGCTATTGAAACCAACTTCCCACAGGCTAAGTTTATTGCACACTTCTCACACTGGTATGAGTGGGGCGCAATGGTTTATGACAGATTTATTGTTGACGGTAAGGATGTTCCTCAAGACCCTGTTGAAGCTTTAAGACTGCATCAGGCAATCTGGACCTGTGGTGTTAGAACAGCTCTTGCCCACGGCGGTGTTGTTAATGACCACCACGGTGTTGGTATCAAGCTTGGCCGTCTTATGAAAGAACAGTATGGCCCTGCAATGCAGGTATTTGAAGGCTTAAAGAAAACACTTGACCCCAACGGAATTATGAATCCGTTCAAGTTGGGACTTTAATAGGGAGGAACTAATTATGATAATGTCAGAAAAATGTAAACAGCATGTTGATTCCTGCCGTTTTTGTTGGATGTGCCATCACATTTGTCCTATTGGTAACGCAACAGGTCAGGAAAGAAATACAGCAAGAGCCAGAGCACTTGGTATCTCTCTTGTAAACCGCGAGGCTATCGGCCTTTCGGAAATTATGGATAATATTTATGAATGCTGCACTTGTGGTGCTTGTGTTCACGATTGTATCACGGGTTGGGACCCTGTTATGTTCACAAAGGAAACAAGACTTCAGGCTGCTCTTGAAGGCAAGCTTCCCGAATATATTATGGCACTCGTTTCTAATTGCTTGGAAACCGGTAATGCTTATGGCAAAACCGCAACCTGCGACTGCTTGGCAGAAGCTATCAAGGCTCACTCTGTAAAGAAGAATACACTTCTTTTCTTAGGCGTTGATGCTAAATTTATGGCATGCGAGCAGGCTCTAAAGGCTATTAAGGTGCTTGATAAAGCAGGTGTTGATTTTTCAGTTCTTGAAAATGAACCCGCTTCGGGCGCTCAGCTTGATTTTCTCATTGGCGCTGCCAACGAAACAAAGGCTCAAATGGAAGCCTGTGCAAAGACTCTCGGTGAATATGAGACTGTTGTTGTATATGACCCTAACGATGCTAAGGCTATCAAGCAGCTTTATAAAGAATATGGCATTGAGGTTAAAGCCAATGTTGTTACATATACTTCCTTTATTGCAGGCCTTTTAAGAGACGGTAAGCTCGAAGCAAAGCATAGCGATAAGGCAGTTGTTTTCCAGGATCCTTATCAGTTATCACGCGACCTTGAGGAAACCGAAGAGGCAAGAGAAATTATTATGTCTTATGCCGTTCTCGGCGAAATGCTTCTCAATCGCGCAGAAACAGTTTGGGCAGGTAATATCCTTATGGCACAGTATATGCCCGAGGTTATCAAGCTCGTGGCAAAACGCAGAATTTTCAACGCAACCAGCATTGGCGCTGATACAATTGTTACCGCTTGTGTTGCTGAATATGTATCTCTCAAGGCAGTGGCTGAGGATGTTGAAATTCTCTCTATTGAAGATTTGATTTTAGGTGAATAATTATGTTAGTTGATTTAAAACAAATTATAGGTATGGCAGAAGAAGGCGGGTACTGCATCCCCGCATTCAATGTTTATAACATCGAAACTGTTATGGGCGTTATAAAGGCTGCTGAAGAGGCTAAGGCACCTGTTATCATTCAGGTTTATCCACGCCTTGTAAACGAAGAGGTTGGCTATTACCTAGCACCCGTTATTTTAGCCGCAGCTAAAAAGGCAAGTGTGCCGGTTTGCTTCCACCTTGACCATGGTCCTTCAGAGCTTGAAGCGCAAAAGGTTCTTTATTGGGGCGCTACGGGTATTATGTATGACGGCTCTGTTCATCCCTACGAAGAAAATGTTGCCAACACAAAGCATATTGTTGATATTTGCGGCGCTATTAATGTTGGTGTTGAGGGCGAGCTCGGTCATATCGGCAGTGTTAACGATGACACTATGGAAGAATATACCGACCCACAAGAAGCCGCAGATTTCGTTAAGAGAACAGGAGTATGCTGTCTTGCGGTTCTTATTGGTAATGCTCACGGTCATTACAAGAAGACCCCTTGTCTTGATATTGAAAGAGTTAAGGCTATCAGAAAGGCAACAGGCGGCACACCGCTTGTTCTTCACGGTGGTTCGGGTATTCCTGATGAACAGGTTAAAGCCGCAATTAAAGCAGGTGTTCGCAAAATGAACATCGGCACAGATGTTTGTTGTGCATTTGCAGAAGGCACTCTTGAGACTCTTAACGACCCCAACAGAAGCCTTGCGATTGACTTGTTTATGAAGAAACCTATCGAAACCGTAAAGGCACTTGCACTCAATAAGATTAAACTTGTCGGTGCAGACGGAAAGGCGTAAGATATGGTTAAAATAGTAGGAATCGGCGCTAACGTTTTCGATACTCTTTATAATATCCCCACCTATCCTACAGAAGACACTAAAATGAGGGCAACCGCCAGCAAGACCGCCGGCGGCGGTCCTGTTGCTACAGGTCTTGTCGCAGCACAAAAGTTGGGCGAAGAAACCGCTTATATCGGTGTTTTATCAGATGATAACGGCGGTAAATTCTTAAAAGAGGATTTCGAAAAATACGGTGTTTCAACCGATTTGATAAAAATTAAATCAGGTTTCCGCTCTTTCGCATCTGTTTTATGGCTTTGCGCAGATACCACAACCCGCACCTGCGTTTTCGACAAGGGTGATTTACCCGCGCTTGAGTTGAACGAGGCACAAAAACAGGCTATTCGTGATGCCGAGATACTTATGGTGGACGGTAATGAAATGGATGCCGCCGTTGAGGCTGCAAAAATAGCAAAAGAAAGCGGAACAAAGGTGCTTTACGATTGTGGCGGACTTTATGAGGGCGTTGAGAGACTTTTGGCGCTTACGGATATTATGATTCCGTCTGAGGAGTTTTCGCTTGGCGCAACGGGCTGTGCCACCGCTGAGGAGGCTGCCAAAAAGCTTTATGAAACTTATAGTCCCGAAATAGTAGTTATCACACAGGGTAAGCGCGGCGGAATAATTTATGATGGCAAGGGAATCGTATCATATCCAATATATCCCGCAGTTGTGGTTGATTCAAACGGTTCGGGAGATGTGTTCCACGGCGCCTTTGCAGCGGCGATAGTAAAGGGATATGATTATCTTAAGTGCTGCCATTTTTCAAGTGCCGTATCAGGCCTTAAATGCACAGGCGTGGGTGCCAGAGAAAGTGTGCCCAGCTTTGAAACCACAAGAAAATATTTAAAGGAGAACGGTTATGAGTTATAATTATAAAAAGGCTTATGTGCCGCAAAATGGTTACACACCGATTTGTAAAATTGGTGAATGCTCACTTAAAAAACTCGAATTCGGTATAATCGAATTAGAAGCAGGGCAGAAATTACCCTTTAATACCGAGGGTAATGAGGTTGCCTTTATTATGCTTGAGGGCCATTGCAATGTAGAATTTAACGGTGAAACCTATGAAAACATCGGTAACAGAATGACTGTTTTCGAAAACCGCAAGGCTGAAAGCTTCTATATGCCTAAAGAGCAGGAACTTGTTATTGAAGCGATTGACCATATAAAGATAGCCGTTTGCGGCACTCCTGTGGCTGAAAAAACAGAGCCTCAGGTACTAAGGGAAGACCATGTTGTTTTAAAGGTTTTAGGTGAACAATCCTTTGAGCGTGAAACCAGCTTCCTTATTGATGGCAATTCTAATGCTAAAATCCTCACTATTGGTGAGTGCTACTGCACAGAGGGCAACTGGGCGGGCTTCCCACCTCATAAGCACGATGAGGATAATATGCCCACAGAATGTATTGCCGAAGAAATCTATTACTTCTTGTTTGACCCCAAGCAAGGCTTTGCTGTTCAGTGTCTTTACACTTCGGATGGCAAAATAGATGAGGCCTACAGAGTAAAAAACGATGAGCTTGTGGAATTCCCGATTGGTTATCACACCACAGTTTCAACCCCCGGCTATCAGACCTATTTCTTATGGCTTATGGCAGGTGATTATCAGGGCTTTAACAGAAGTAATGACCCTGAACACGATTGGATTGCAAACAGATAAAAACTAAAAATAGAGATATGCTCATTTGAGCATATCTCTATTGTGCTACTTGAAATAAAGTTTTATATGAGAGTGATTTAAAATGATTACAATAAAGAACGAATATTTAACAGCAATCTTTAATGAGGTTGGCGCTGAGCTAAAGAGCCTTATTTATAACGATACTGAATATGTTTGGGAAGGCAGAAAAGAAGTTTGGGCGGGCTCTTGTCCGCTTTTGTTCCCGATATGTGGCGGACTTAAAAACGATAAGTATGTTCTGGACGGAAAGGAATATACGCTTGAAAAACACGGCTATGCCCGTTTTAAGACATTCCAAGTTGAAAGCAAAACCGACACGAGTGTTGTGTTTTTACATAAATCTGACGATGAAACCAAAAAACAGTTTCCTTTTGATTACGAATTAAGAATTTTTTATACTTTAGAAAACAAAACCTTGAAAATAGACTATTCTGTTAAGAATTTAAACGATAGAACAATGTATTTTAGTATCGGCTCACACGAAGGATATTACACGCCCGAAGGTATAGAGGATTACGATGTTGTTTTCCCACAAAACGAGACCCTTAACGCCTATGTGCTTTACGGCAACCTTTTGTCAAATCAGCAGTTGCCGATTATTAATGACCAGAACTATATTCCTTTATATGATAAATATTTCACGGTTGATGCACTTGTGTTTAAGGATTTAAAATCAAAATCTGCCACACTTCGCAACAGAAAAACAGGAAGAGCGGTAAAGGTTGATTTTCCTGATGATAAATACTTCCTTTTATGGCATAAACCCAATTCGCCGTATATTTGTCTTGAGCCTTGGGATGGCATACAGGACATTGTTGACAGCAGCCATGATATAACGAAAAAAGAAGGTATAATTTCTCTGGATGCAAAAGCAGAGTATAATCATACACACTCAATTACTATTCTAAAATAAAGGTGAACGAAATGTTAGAAAAATTGAAGCAGTTAAACCCCGAAATAGAGTTTTATGATGTTAATGATGCGGAATTTGCAACATTTGGTAAGGTAATTAAAAACCTTGATGCAGCTGAAATTATTGAGACTGCTAAAAAAATCCCTAATCCTGAAAGTGGTTCTTCTTATCTGCCATCTGTAGAGGATTTTGAGTTTTTAAAGATAACCTCCGGAATTGAAAATGAGTTTTTCGGATCTTTAGTTACCCAAATCGGTTACTGTTGGGGACACAACAATTTTCTTAATGCTACCGAATGGCACACTTCAAGTGAAATCAATATAGCAGTTACTCCTTTAGTGCTTATTTTGGGTCATATTTGGGATATTAGGGATGGCAAGATTGATTCTTCAAAATTCAAGGCTTTCTATTTACCCGCAGGCACTGTGGTTGAGGTTTATTCCACATCCTTACACTTCTGTCCCTGTGAAGTAAGTGAGAACGGTTTTGGTTGCGTTGTAGGTTTGCCTTTGGGTACTAATACCGACCTTACGGTAAAGAAGAATGACCCAATGCTTTTCCGCAAAAATAAATGGATAATGGCTCACTGTGAAAATGAAGCCCTTATAAATAAGGGTGTAGTACCGGGGATAACAGGCTTAAATTACGAAATCAAATATAAGGAGATATAAATGATGAAATATCTTTTAGGTATCGATTTCGGCGGAGGCGCTTCTAAAGCAACGCTCATTGATACAAATGGCGCTATTATTGCTGAAAACACAGTTGAATATCCCACACTTTATCCTGAAAATGGTGCGTGTGAGCAAAATCCTGAAGATTGGCTGGATGCTCTTTGCGAAAACACTAAGGCGCTGTTATCTAAAAGCGGAATAGAAGCAGAAGATATATTAGCAGTAGCTATAGACTCTGCAACACACACTTTTCTTGTGTGCGATGATGAGTTCAAGCCGATTAGAAACGCTGTTCATTGGACAGATACAAGAAGCCATAAGCAAGCCGATGAATTAAAGCAAAGGCTTGGTGAGAAAATTTTTGCAAAAACATTCCATAAGCCTAGCACTATTTGGACTTTACCTCAGCTTATATATCTTCGCGAAAATGAACCCGCAAGCTTTGCAAAAATAAGATACATTTTCTTTGAAAAGGATTATATCCGTTACTTTT
Source organism: Oscillospiraceae bacterium (assembly GCA_015065685.1). Taxonomy (GTDB): domain Bacteria; phylum Bacillota; class Clostridia; order Oscillospirales; family Acutalibacteraceae; genus UBA737. The sequence goes on from SVPU01000020.1 coordinate 21,186, forward strand.
TAACCGATGTTTATTGCACCGATTTTATCGAGGCAGAGGGCAGTATGCTTTTCGATTGCAATAACTACAAGTGGGATAGTGAGCTTTGCTCATTAGCTGGAATTACTGAGGCTATGCTTCCGCCTATTGTAAACCCTACCGATATTATAGGCAATGTAACAGAGGTTGCGGCAAAGGCTACGGGACTCAAGGCGGGCACGCCCGTTATTTGCGGCACCACAGATACTGTTATGGAGGTTTTTGCAAGCGGTGCAGTTAATAAAGGCGATGTTACCGTTAAGCTCGCTACAGCCGGCAGAATTTGTGTTATCACAGATGCGCCTTGTCCCGATGCACACCTGGTTAATTATTCACATGTGGTAAACGGCTTGTGGTATCCGGGAACAGCAACAAAATCGTGTGCCGCTTCATACCGCTGGTATAGAGATACATTTGGCGGCGAATATAAAGAGCTTGATGATGCAGCCTCGGAAATACCTATCGGTTGTGATGGCCTTATTTTCCACCCATATCTTAACGGCGAACTAACGCCTTATGCTGACCCGATGCTTTGCGGCAGCTTTACGGGTGTTCGTGCCACCCACACAAAAGCGCATTTTACACGCGCGGTTTTAGAGGGCGTGGCATTCTCATTGCTTGATAGCAAGATGTATCTTGATTCGTTGAATATTCCTTATAACAGTATTGCAACCGCTATTGGTGGCGGAACAAAGGGAAAGCTTTGGCGCCAAATGATTTCTGATGCGCTTGGAATTGCGCTTAAAACCACCGAAAGCTCGGATTCCTCCTTGGGCTCTGCAATGCTTGCGGGTGTTGCTGTTGGCGTTTTCGCGGATGCTAAGGATGCTGTTTCAAAATGTGTTAAACAGGTTGATGTTACATATCCCAACCCCGAAAACACACCAAAATACCGCAAGGTATTTAAAACTTATAAAAAAATACACGATGCATTAGCACCGATATATAATGAGAGATAATATGAAAATATTAGTTTGTATCCGTCAAGGGCTTGACGGTGAAATAAACCCCTTTGATGCCTGTGCTTACGAAGAAGCATTGCGAATAAAGGATGCGGAAGTAACCATTGTTAGTATGGGACCTCTTTCTGCTAAAGACTTTTTATTGCGCCTTACACGCCTTGGCGCTAAACGGGCAATTCTTTTATCCGATAAAATATTTGCAGGTGCAGATACAATAGCCACTGCTTATACACTGTCTTTAGCGGTTAAAAAATTAGAGCCCGACCTTATCTTTTGCGGCAGACAAACCCTTGTTGGCGATACCGCACAGACAGGACCAATGCTTTCAGTTTATGCCGATACTGATTTAATAACCAATGTTATGAGCATTGATAATATCGGTGATAGTATCACCTGTACCACCAGAGATGAGGGTGTGAAAACCGCATCTTTCCCCGCCCTTTTAACTATTGAGCGTATAAATTCACTCCGTTTGCCGAGCATTCTCTCAAAGATGGGCGAAGTGGAAATATGGGATGCCGCATTTTTAGGTGCAGACCCTTTAAAGTGCGGTCTTGAAGGCTCACCCACAAGGGTTTTGAAAACATTTGAGAATCAGTCAGGCAAAAGAAGATGTAAATTCATAGGCCCCGAAGAACTCGGTAACGTTATTACCGAAGCGCTCGTACAACAAGATATTTCTGCCGTTATGGAAAATAGAGAGGGCGCTCGGTTAGATAAAGTGTTTATCGTTGGAGATTCACCGCTTTCTTATGCAAAAACTGTGAGCGATGATATAATTGTTTTAGAAAAAAGCGATGCCCACACAATATCCGATATAATTATCAACCAAAAACCAAATGCTGTGCTTTGGGGAAGTGACAGTTGGAGTAAAGAAACCGCTGCCAAGGTTGCGGCAATTCTAAAGTTGGGACTTTGCGCCGATTGTACGGCTCTTGAAACTGACGGTGAAAAACTTATAATGTACCGCCCCGCACTTGAGGGGAGCATTATTGCCAAAATAGAAAGTACAACCCTTCCTGCTATGGCAACGGTTAGAACAACGCAAAAAGGCAGCGATATAATAGTTGCCGCAGGATTCGGTGTGAAAGACTCTGTGGAGAGTGTTAAAGAGTTTGCCGAAAAGATAGGCGCTGATATTGCTGCCACACGAAAAATGGTTGACAATGATTTCCTCCCCTATTCTCTGCAAGTCGGTCTTACAGGCAAAACCGTGAGTCCCAAAATATACATCGCAATCGGTGTTTCGGGTGCGGTTCATCATATTGTAGGTATGCAGCAATCGGGCACGATAATCGCAATAAACCCCGACCGTGATGCTAAAATCTTTGATTATGCAGATTACGGTTTGGTATGTAATTTAAAAGATTTGGAAAAGTTTTTTAAGTAATAATTTTGCAAAAAGGGTGTATTAAAATGAAAATCGGAATTTCTTCATACAGTTTTTCAAAGCATCTCACAACCGCCAAATGCGGTTACATTGAGATTTGTGACCTTGCAAAAAAGATGGGATATGACGGAATAGAGTTTATAGACCTTATAAATGAAGATTGGGGTATTACAGGAGACCCCATTGAAATTGCAAAAGAAATAAATGCGCACTGTAAAAAAATAGGGCTTGATATTATTGCTTATACCGTAGGTGCAAACTTCTTACATCCAAATCCCGAAGAGCAGGTCGAAAAACTTAAAAAATGTATTGATATTTGTGAGGCTCTTGGCGCTCCTATAATGCGTCACGATGCGGCTTCTAACCCCGAAAAATTCCGTAAAGAGCCCCTTTATAACTACAGAACCGCAATAAAGGAAATTGCTCCTTATATCCGCAAAGTCACCGAATATGCCGCAAAAAAAGGTATTAAAACCTGTGTTGAAAACCATGGTTTTTTCTTCCAAGACCCAAAAAGAGTTGAAGAACTTATCCTTGCGGTGAATCACGAGAACTATGGTTGGCTTTGCGATATCGGTAACTTCCTTTGTGCCGATTCCGAACCATCCCATGCTACAAGTATCGCTGCACCGTATGCTTTCCACATTCATGTTAAGGATTTTATTTTCAAACCCGGCACAGAACAAAAGCCATCGGGCGAATGGATAACAACAAATTGCGGTAACTACATACGCGGAACAATTATCGGGCATGGTGCGGTTCCTGTTCAAGCGTGTATTAACGCTCTTAAAAAGGCGGGTTACGATGGATATATTTCGGTTGAATTTGAGGGAATAGAAGAAAATCTCCCATCTCTTAAGATGAATATAGAGTTTTTACATTCTATAATATAAAATGTTCTGTTTATTCTTTGAATTTTTTCAAAATAACTATTGACAAATTGCGGCAACTTGGATATAATGATTAGGTCGCCGCAAATACGGCTGTATAGCTCAGTTGGCTAGAGCATGCGGTTCATACCCGCAGTGTCATTGGTTCAAATCCAATTACAGCCACCAACGGCCCGGTGGTCAAGAGGCCTAAGACACCGCCCTTTCACGGCGGTAAC
>SVPU01000005.1 GCA_015065685.1 Oscillospiraceae bacterium
CGCCATAAATCTATTAAAAATGCCGAAAAAACCGATGAAAACGAGTCCTCTGATGACGGTATTGTAGATATTGGCAGTACGGGACACACTTTTAAGAAAATGATCGAGTCTTACGAAAACAGCATGAAATAAGATTTAATCTTAAACTTAAAAGCCGAGGGAAATATCCCTCGGCTTTTAAACTTTTAAAACTCAATTATTATTTTCTATTTCGGCAATGCTGTCCTCAATCAGCTTGATTTTTTCAAGCACTTTTTCGAGTCCTGCCTTTTGCTGTTCAACAAGAGCTGCAGGTGCTTTTGCCAAGAAGCCCTGATTGTTAAGCTTCTTCTCAAAGAATTCCTTATCAACCTCGGCCTTTTTAAGCTCCTTTTTGAGTCTTTCCAGCTCAGCAGTGAAATCAACAAGCTCACGCATCGGCATATAAACGGTTGCCGCATCTGTAATAACACGAACTGCGCCTTCACTCTCGAAGCTATCGCCTGTTTCAACCTCTGAAGCAGATGCCAAGCGGCAGATATATGCTTCACCCTTCATAAAGGTCTCATTGTCAGCTGACACAATACAAACCTTCGCTTTTCTTGAAGGTGGAACATTCATTTCTGCTCTGCGGTTACGGATTGCCTTGATTACGGTCATAATCTTTTCGAAATCGGCTTCTTCGCTTTCGAATTTAAATTCTTCCCTATATTTCGGCCATTCGGTAACCATTAAAGCCTCGCCATTATGCGGCATTGACTGCCAAATTTCTTCAGTAATAAAAGGCATAAACGGATGGAGAAGCGCCAAGGTGTTTGTGAAAACATAGCACAAAACGCTTCTAGCCACATTTTTCGCATTTTCATCGTTTCCGTTAAGGCGTGATTTGCAAATTTCGATATACCAATCGCAGAAAACATCCCAGATAAAATCATAAAGCTTTTGAACCGCAAGACCCAATTCAAACTTATCCAAATTATCGGTAACATCTGCAACCAAGGTGTTATATTTTGAAAGAATCCATTTATCCTCAAGCGCCAAATCATTGATATCAAAATCAAGCACTTCATCGCTTTCAAGATTCATCAAAATAAATCTTGCTGCATTCCAAATCTTATTGGCAAAATTGCGGCTTGCCTCAACACGCTCGGGAATATAACGCATATCATTTCCGGGGCTGTTACCCGTTGCTAAAGAGAATCTAAGTGCATCTGCACCATATTCGGAAATAACTTCAAGCGGATCAACACCGTTTCCTAATGATTTTGACATTTTTCTTCCCTGAGAATCGCGAACAAGACCGTGGATAAGCACTGTGTTAAACGGCACCTCACCCGTCTGCTCAATTCCCGAGAACATCATTCTCATTACCCAGAAAGGAATAATATCATAACCCGTAACCAAGGTATTTGTGGGATAATAATGCTTCAAATCCTCTGTTTCTTCTGGCCAACCCAATGTTGAGAATGGCCAAAGTGCAGAAGAAAACCAGGTATCTAGTGTATCGGGATCCTGCTCAATATTTTTGCTGCCGCAATGAGCACAAGCATGCGCTTCAGTTTTGGAAACTGTTATCTCGCCGCAGTCTGCGCAGTACCAAGCGGGGATTCTATGGCCCCACCAAAGCTGACGGGAAATACACCAGTCTTTAATATTCTCAAGCCAATGGAAATAAACCTTTTCAAATCTTTGAGGCACAAACTTGGTCTCGCCATTTTTAACAGCATCAATAGCGGGAGTTGCCAAGGGCTTCATCTTAACGAACCACTGCTTTGAAACTCGTGGCTCAACAGTTGAAGAACAACGGTAGCAAGTGCCAACATTGTGTGTGTAATCCTCAATTTTAACAAGCGCACCCTCTGCCTCTAAATCGGCAACAATTGCCTTTCTAGCTTCATAGCGGTCCATTCCTGCATATTTCGGATAATCATCAACGATTTTAGCGTCATCAGTCATAACATTGATAACTTCCAAATTGTGTCTGAGACCTACCTCAAAGTCGTTAGGGTCGTGAGCAGGAGTGATTTTAACAACACCTGTTCCAAAATCCATTTCAACATAATCATCCGCTACAACGGGAATCTCTCTGTGAACGATAGGCAAAATAAGAGTCTTACCTATCATATCCTTATAGCGCTCATCGTTGGGGTTAACCGCAACAGCAGTATCGCCGAGCATTGTCTCAGGTCGGGTTGTTGCAAGCTCTAAATAACCGCTACCGTCTTTAAAGGGATAGCGCAAATGCCAAAAATGGCCTGCTTGCTCTTCATATTCAACCTCAGCATCTGAGATAGATGTCTTACAATGCGGACACCAGTTAATTATTCTTTCTCCGCGGTAAATAAGACCTTTTTCATAAAGTCTTACAAACACCTCGTTAACCGCCTTGTTGCAGCCATCATCAAGTGTGAAACGCTCTCTGTCCCAGTCGCAAGAAGAGCCGAGTTTTTTAAGCTGTTCAATAATTCTTCCGCCGTATTGCTTTTTCCAATCCCAAGCGCGCTCTAAAAAGCCATCTCTTCCGATATCGGCTTTTGTTACGCCCTCTTCTCTCATTTTTTCAACAATCTTAGCCTCAGTAGCGATTGAAGCGTGGTCGGTGCCGGGAAGCCAAAGGGTATCAAACCCTTGCATACGCTTGAAACGGATAAGAATATCCTGAAGTGTATTATCAAGAGCATGTCCCATATGAAGCTGACCTGTAATATTCGGTGGCGGGATAACTATTGTATATGTTTCCTTTTCCTTTTCGCATTTAGCATGGAAATATTTTCCCTCAAGCCAACCCTTATAAATTCTGTCTTCAACATCACGAGGGTCGTATTGCTTGGCTAATTCTTTTGCCATTTTTTTCACTCCGTTTGGAAATTTTTTCTTTGATATTTTTAAAATTTTTGCACAATATATATTTGTCGGTGATAAAAAGCGTTTGCAGCCTTGCCGACTATAAGAGACTGTCTTGTAAGTTAAAAACCCTAGGCGTATTAATTGTTATTTTACAATATAATGCCTTCTCTTTAACTTTGAGGCAGTCTTTTTCAATTATACATTATACGCACGCAAAGTCAAGTAATATATAAATATATTAAATATCTAATTTTGCTTGCTCTGCGCCCTCGCCCGAAGGCTTTTTGCTGCCTGCTGCAGGAAGATTTCTTGTTCTGTAACGGTGCTCTGATTCAAGCGTTCCTTTTTCATAAATAACCGCTTCTGAGATGCGTTGTCCTTTTTTCTGTGTCATAACAGAAATACCGCCGTTATCCTTCGTGGTTTTTGCAGGAATTGAAGCTGTGTTAACAATTAACATTCTGCCGTTTGTTGATTTAAGCAAAATCTCTGCTTCTTCTCTTACATAAAGCACAGTGTGAAGAACATATTTTTCAGAATAAGCCTTAATAAGCTTCTTGCGGTTTGTTTTTGTCTCATATGATGAAAGCGGAACCTTAGCAATTCTGCCGTTATCAAATATGAAAAGCATATTTCCCTTATAATCTGCGGTTTCAACCATATAAATGGCATTTTCAGCCTCATCGAACTCGAGCTTTGAGGGAATATAATCGCCCATAACGCTTGCCTTTGAATCACTGAATTCTGCGGTTTTAGATTTATAAACCTGACACTTGTTAGAGAAGAAGAGCAGGTCAACCGCATTGGTGGATTCGGCTATTTGAGTGATTTCATCGCCCTCTTTTAGCTTCTGCTCACCGCTCATTCGAAGCGACAACGGAGTAATCTTTTTGAAATATCCATCCTTTGTGAAGAAAAGCGTTACAGGTGAGTTATCCACCTCGATAACATCATCCTCTTCCTTACCCATATCAGCGCTTATAATCTCTGTTCTGCGGTCTTTACCGTATTTATCGGCAACGGCCGTAAGCTCCTTAATGATAATTTTAAGCAGCTTTGTTCTAGAACTTAGCACGCTTTCCATTTCGGCAATCTCTGCCAAAAGGTTTTCTATATCCTTTGTGCGCTTTAAAATATATTCGCGGTTTAAATGACGAAGTTTGATTTCTGCAACATATTCCGCCTGTATTTCATCAATTCCAAAGCCAATCATAAGGTTTGGAACAACCTGCGATTCCTCTTCGGTCTCGCGGACAATTTTAATTGCTTTATCAATATCAAGAAGAATTTTTTCAAGACCTTTTAAAAGGTGCAATCTGTCCTTCGCTTTTGAAAGCTTGTAATAAACTCTGCGCTTTACACATTCTTCTCTGAATGCAACCCACTCAGAAATTATTTCCTTAACTCCCATAACTCTGGGAGATCCGGCAATAAGAATATTGAAATTGCAAGAGAAACTATCCTCAAGCGGAGTCATCTTTACAATTTTCTTCATTAATTTTTCGTGGTCAGCACCGCGCTTTAAATCAATAGTGATTTTAAGACCGCCAAGGTCAGTTTCATCGCGGATATCATTAATTTCGGTTATTTTCTTAAGCTTTACAAGCTCGATAACCTTCTCAATTATGGCCTCCGAGGTGGTTGTGGGGGGAATTTCGGTAATATCAATGCAGTTTGCAGATTTATCATAACTCCAAACGCCTCTAACCTTAAAGCTACCTCTTCCCGTTTCATAAATTTTTTCAATTTCCTCGCGGTTGTAAAGAAGCTGACCGCCTATCGGGAAATCGGGGGCTAAAAGAGTGTCGGCAACATTGATATCGTTATCCTTAATGTATGCAATAGCAGTCTCGCAAACCTCTCTCAGATTGAAGGGACAAATCGAGCTTGCCATACCAACAGCAATACCCGTGTTTGCATTAACCAACACCGATGGGAATGTAACAGGAAAAAGCACCGGCTCTTTCATTGTTGCATCGTAGTTATCTACAAAATCAACCGTATCCTTATCAATATCGGTGAAAAGCTCGGCCGCAATAGGCGCTAATTTTGCTTCGGTATAACGCGAAGCCGCATAAGCCATATCTCGTGAATAAGCCTTACCAAATGAGCCCTTAGAAGCAACATAAGGGTGCAAAAGTGCTTGATAGCCTTCAGAGAGGCGCACCATTGTTTCGTAAATCGCGGCATCACCGTGGGGGTTAAGCTGCATTGTTCTACCAACAATATTGGCAGATTTAATAGTGCTTCCATTCAGAAGGCCCATATTATACATTGTGTAAAGCAATTTTCTGTGAGAGGGCTTAAAACCATCAATTTCGGGAATTGCACGAGACACAATAACACTCATAGCATAGGGCATATAGTTTGTTTCGAGTGTTTCTGTAATCGGCTGCTCAACCGTAAGCCCTGCACCTGCAATATAAGCATTGATATCAGGTTTGAAAGCTTTTTTTGTTTCTTTTTTCTTTCTTGGAGCCATATTCTCATCCTTCGAATTCATAATTCGTAATTCGTAATGCGTAATTACGAATCACACTTTTGAGTTTTGGTTATAGACATTAAAATTTTTATAAGTTCTTCACAATCGGAATAAATACTTTTAAATAAGACATTGTCCATATAATCAGTTTCATTGAGTATTTCAAGCCAATACTCCGTTTCGCTGGCTTCCTTAAGAGCAATATTCATTTTTGAATAAAAATCAGCCTTGCTTTGACCTCTTATAGCCTCTTTAACATTTGCACCGATACTAGTACCGCTTTTTAGTATTTGTTTTGACAAAACATACTCTTTTTTACTGTCATTAAGGTATTTACTCAATTTAACAATCCTTATTGCGAAAGCTTTGCTTTTTATAACAATTATATTTTCCATTCTTTTTAATCCTTTAATTACGCATTACGAATTACGCATTACGCATTAACTTATGTCTGCCTCATCAAGATACATATAGCCGTTTTCGGCAATAAATTCTTTTCTGCCCGCCAAATCATCTCCAAGCAGCAAATCAAACATATGGCTTGTACGTTCGGCATCCTGAGGCATAACCTTAATAAGTCTTCTCGTTTCAGGATTCATGGTAGTTAGGTTCATCATATCGGGTTGGTTTTCACCGAGACCCTTTGAACGCTGAATCGTATATTTTTTATCCCCTATTTTTTCCAAAATATCGATTTTTTCCTTTTCATCATAAGCAAAATAGGTCATTTCCTTAGTACCTATTTCATAAAGAGGAGTTTCAGCGATATAAACCTTACCCTCTGAAATTAAGGTTGGCATTAAACGGTAAATCATTGTTAAAATAAGGGTTCTTATCTGGAAGCCATCGACATCGGCATCGGTACAGATTATAACCTTGTTCCAACGGAGTGAATCAAGATCAAACATTGAAAGGCCCTTGTTAGCCTTTGATTTAACCTCAACACCGCAGCCCAAAACTTTAATAAGGTTTGTGATAATCTCGCTCTTGAAAACCTTTTCATAATCGGCCTTAAGACAGTTGAGAATTTTACCTCTAACAGGGATAATTGCTTGGAATTCTGCGTTTCGTGCTAATTTACAGGAGCCCAAAGCAGAATCACCCTCAACTATGAAAAGCTCGCGCTCATTAATATCTTTTGAACGGCAGTCAACAAATTTATCAACGCGGTCAAGCATTGAATTGGAAGACTGCAAAGCCTTTTTAATGTTTACACGCTCGCGCTCGCTCTTTTCACGGCTGCGCTTGTTTATGAGCACCTGCTCAGCAATTTTATCTGCCTCGGCCTTGTTTTCAATGAAATAAATTTCCAACTGATGTCTGAGAAAATCAACCATTGCATCATAAATAAATTTATTTGTGATTGCTTTTTTGGTCTGGTTTTCATAAGAAGTCATAGTTGAAAACGAAGAAATAACCAACACAAGACATTCTTCAACATCAGAAAAAGTGATTTTGCTCTCATTTGCTTTATACTTGTTTGTTTGCTTAATATAAGCATCAATTTGAGAAACAAGTGCCATTCTTGTTGCTTTTTCAGGTGCACCGCCATGCTCAAGCCAGCTTGAGTTATGATAATATTCTTTTAACGGGTGGCGATTACTGAAAGCTATGGCAGCGTTGATTTTAACCTTATATTCGGGCTTGTCCTCACGGTCGCGACCCTTGCGCTCTGTCTGCCAGAACTGCATGGAAGAAATCTTCTCTTCGCCGATAAATTCACTTACATAATCCTTGATACCGTTTTGGTAAATTATTTCTTGCTGAATAAAGCGGCTTCCCTGCTGTTCCTTGAAAACAAAAAGCAATCCATCGTTTACGATAGCCTGTCTTTTAAGCGTATCGATAAAATATTCGGTGGGAATATCAATTTCGGTAAAAACATCAAGGTCAGGCTTCCAGCGTATTTTTGTTCCGGTGTCTTTTCCCGAATATTCTTCCTTTTGAAGACCGCCTATATTAAAGCCCTTTTCAAAATGCAGGTTATATTTAAAACCGTCTCGTTTGATTTCAACATCCATATATTCCGAGGCAAACTGTGTAGATGCAAGACCCAAACCGTTAAGACCTATAGAATACTCATAGTCGCCACCGTTGTTGGTATTATATTTACCGCCGGCATACAGCGTTTCAAACAAAAGAAAATAGTTATACTGCTGCTCTTTATTGTTGTAATCCACAGGCGCACCGCGTCCAAAGTCCTGCACCTCTATCGAATTATCCGCAAACTTGGTTACGATAATTTTCTTGCCGTAGCCCTCTCTGGCCTCATCTATTGAGTTTGAAATTATTTCAAAAACCGAGTGCTCGCAACCGTCAATACCATCCGAACCGAATATAACCGCAGGGCGCAAACGCACCTGGTCAGGTCCTTTAAGTTGGCTTATACTTTCGTTACCGTATTCAACCTTAGCTTTAGCCATATTTTCTAATACTCCTCAAAGTGAAATTATCTTTTTAAAACTTAAATACAATTATAATCATTATACACCATATTTTGTGGTTTAGTCAAGTAAAAACCCTAAATTTTGCAACTATTATGCCTGTTTATTGACATTTTAAATTGATGATGATAAAATCTTTTTGTAATAGGTATGTTTCCCCTTAAGGAGTGTTAAAATGAAATACGAAAAAATATATTTGAAAGACTTTTTTTCTGCTTTGGGCGATGGAAACCGTAACCCCACTCTCGAAATTTATTTGCATTATAACCTTAAGGAAATGGGGCGAAGTAATGAAAAGCGCCCCTGCTTGATAGTTTGTCCTGGAGGTGGCTACTCAATGTGCTCCGAGCGCGAGGCAGAGCCTATTGCGATGAAATTCTTGCCCGAAGGCTTCAATGTTTTTGTGCTCACTTATTCTGTTGCACCCCACCGCTTCCCCGCGCAAATTCGCGAAGTGGCTGCCGTTATGGAGCTTATTCATAAAAACCATGAAGAATGGAATTGTGATACTGAAAAAATTGCAATAATCGGTTTTTCTGCGGGCGCTCACCTTGCCGCACATTATTCAACGATGTATGATTGCAAGGAGGTTCGCGAGCTTTTCCCCGAGAGCAAGCCTGTTAATGCATCTATCCTTTCCTACCCTGTTATAACTGCCGATTTTGAGCACGCACACAAGGGAAGCATTATAAATCTCATTGGGCACGAGCCCGAATCAAAGGAAGAGCAGGAATATTTTTCGTGCGAATGTCAGGTAAACCAAAACACACCACCCGCTTATATCTGGCACACCGCTGATGACACCTGTGTTCCGGTTAAAAATTCATTTCTTTATGCAGAGGCACTTTCAAAATATAATATACCCTTTGAATTGCATATATTCCCCTCAGGCGTTCACGGATTATCCACCTGTGATAGAGAAACCCTTGACAATGTAACCGAAAATACAATTTACACTCGCAAATGGCTTAGCGAGGTTAAAAAGTGGTTACAATCAACACTTAAATTAAAATGATATAAAAAAGGCACAGTAACTGTTTTGTTACTGTGCCTTTTTATTTTCTCTTGATTTTCTATATTTTAACGGGGTAGTTTTAAAGCATCTTTTAAATGTTGTGGAAAAATAATCATCAGATTTAAACCCACATTCAAAAGCAATATATTTAATTGAATAATCAGTTGTGCACAACAATTCCTTTGCATAATTAAGCCTATAATTTCTAATTTCCTCAGCAACTCCGTGGCCTTTCACATCACAAAAAAGTCTTTGCAGATAAGCGGTGCTTATATGGCAATGCTTCGCAACCTCTATTGCAGTAATATCCGATGAATAGTTCGCACTGATAAATTCCATAGCTCGCAGCACATATTCATTTGTTTTGGGCGTTGCAAACAAGCTCAAATCGATTTTTTCGGTTATATATCGCTTAATTAAATCGGCTAATATTTCAAGTGAATAAATCACAAACTCTTCCTTCGCAGGTTTTACAAGAACCCTATTTTTTAAATTAATAAGTTCCCTCTCGCCAACCGAAAGTCGCTTGCAGATTTGTTGCTTTATGCCATCTCGCAATTCACCGTTATAGCCCGTTGCCGCAACCGTGCAGACAACGCGGTCATCAACCTTTATGTGAATAAGATATTCTATTACACCGCAAAAGCAACAGCTTTTTATAACAACATCAGAATTTTGATTTGTTTTGCGAAATATTTTTCTCAAGCTCACACATTTTTTGTGCAAATATGGGCTTGATTTAATTTTAAGGCAATAATCGTTCGTATGCCATTTTTCATAGACAGAAAGTTTTGCAAATTCCGTGTTTTCAAAAACTCTGTAATCATCATAAATGATAATATCAAACTGAGATTCAAGCATTTCTAAATAATGTTTGATAAGTAAAAAGGAATCCACCATATAAAATCACCACAAAAGCAAAATTTTATATCACAAAATCAAAGTTTTTAAGTAAATTATAGTGTTATAATTAAAAAAAGTCAAGTTTTTGAGTTCTGAATTTAAAATTTGTTTCGGATGGTATTTATGGGAAAACTTTGGATTGATGCAATAGACTTCAAAGATTTCGGCGGTTTTACTGTTGAATCGCAATTTGTGCGTGAAATGGGACAGAGTTATCTTTTGGCAAACGGAACGGGCGAAACTTTAAAACCCGCAACTGTTACTTTCACCATTAAAGAAAGCGGTATGCACCGCTTCTATATCCGAACGAAAAACTGGGTTGCCGAGCACTCTCCCGATGGACTTATAATTGAAGTTGATGGGGTTAAATCTAAGCATATCTGCGGTAAAATGCATATTAGAGATTGGTATTTCGAAATTGGTGCAGATTTTAATTTATCGGTTGGTGAGCACACGCTTAAAATTTACGACACGACCGGTTGGTTTGCAAGATTCGCTTGTGTAATTATTACTAACGACTATGATTACACCCCACCGAAAGAAATAACCTTACTCAAAAAACACCGTCTTGAAATAAAGGGTATTAAAGCGAACTTAACCGACCACGGAAATTATGATTTGATAGTTGTGGGCGGTGGTGCTGCAGGTGTTTGTACGGCGATTTCTGCTGCAAGATACGGACTCAAGGTGGCACTTTTAAACGACCGCCCGATTTTAGGCGGCAACGGAAGTGAAGAAGGCAGTGTTGCTTTTGAAGGCTCCGCACACAGAGGTTATCAGGATACGGGTATCATTTATGAAATTAAAAACTACCGTCATTACCATAAGGTCACCTGGACTAAAGCCTTAGATGATATAATATCAAAAGAAATAAATATTGACGTTTTCAAAAACACTTTGTTACTTGAAAGTGATACCGAAAATAACTTTATAACCAAAATCAAAGCGGTTAATACATACGATTTAACCGAGCATACTTTTTCTGCCACTTATTTTGCAGATTGCTCGGGTGATGCTTGGCTTGGTTATTATTCGGGTGCGGCTTACCGCATTGGCAGAGAGGCAAAATTCCAACACGATGAATCTTTTGCGCCCGAAAATGCAGATGGCAACACAATGAGCGGTTGCGCTACAAGACCTGTTAGAAAATTCGGGATAGATACCGTTTGCTCTTACTTTGCCGAAGAAACCGAAAAGGAAATTAAATTCAAAGCGCCCGATTGGGCTTTTAAATTGCCCGATGGTGATAACTTAGGCAGAGTTCCAAACAATATAAACCGCGGTTCTTGGTGGCATGAACTTCAAAACGATTATGACGATTTGTTCGAAAACGAGTTTGTGCGTGACTCAATGATTAGAATGGCGGTTGGTTATTTTGATTGGCTTAAAAACTCTTGGACTGACTGCGAAAAGGCCAAAAATTATAAACTCACAGGTCTTGGAACACACAATTCAAAACGCGAAACAAGAAGACTTATCGGTGATTATATTATGACCGAGAATGATTTTGTTGAGGGCAGAGATTATCCCGACTCGGTTTGTTACTGCGGTTGGAATATTGATGTTCATCACGTTGACGGAATTTTCTCGGGAAAAGACGGTCTTTTCACACTTGATAAAAAAATTCCGATTACCCCTGTTCCCTTTTCAAGCCTTTATTCGAAAAACATAAATAACTTAATGATGGCGGGCAGATGCATAAGTGTAACACACATAGGTCTTGGTCCCACAAGAGTTATTATGACAGGTGCTATGATGGGTCAGGCAATCGGAACTGCCGCATATCTTGGCAAAAAATACAATAAAACCCCACGTGAAATTAAAAATGAGCACATCGGCGAATTACAACAGTTGTTATTAAAAGACGGCATTTGGATACCCTATGTATTTAACAGTGACCCATGTGATTTAGCAAGAACCGCAACAGTTACCGCCAATTCTCACGCAGAAAACGGGAATCCCGAAAATATAATTAACGGGAAAACCCGCAAAACCGACGGCGAAGATTACGCTTGGATTTCACAAGATGCCGCACCGCAGAGTATTACACTTACATTTGATGATGAAAAAGAAATCAGCCAAGCAAGACTCACATTTGAAATGCCGTTTGATAAATATCCATACGGCTATATGGAAATGCCCGAAACAAGTGATGTTGTAACAGATTTCAAAGTTTCTGTTTTAACAAATGACGGTTGGAAAGAAACCGCAAATATTAAAGGTAATTTCCAACGTCTTGTTGTCTGTGATTTTGAAAAGGTAAATGCAAAAGCAGTAAAAGTCACCGTTTTAAAAACGCTCAATTCAGAAAATGTAATTATCCCCGAAATCAGAATATACTAAAAAAACGGAACCTCTCGGTTCCGTTTTTTAATTTTCTAAGGTTTTCCAGAATTCTGCTACATCCTTGCCAATCTGCTTAAAATCTTCTCCATAAAGTTCTGCTTTTATAAAACGGCAAAGCATTGAGCCGTAAATATCCATAAAGGGAAATGAAAACATATTAGCGCCAACAAATATGGTTATACCGTTTTGCATATCAATTGATGTATGTGCCCCTGCGGCACCGCTCCAACCGAAATCAACATATCTGTCATCACCTTTTGGACAACGAACGCCAAGTCCGTAGCCATATCTCGCTTTACCGTAAAGCACGGTCTTTTGCTCTTCTTTTAAGCGGTCGGTCATCATAAGTTTTACGGTTTCGGGTTTTATTAGTTCACCTTTTCTCAAGGCTTCAGCAAATTTTATATAATCTTCTACGGTTGAAATGCAACCCGCACCACCCGAAGCATATTCACTTCCGAATTTATAGCAAACAATATCTCTGCCTTCGCTGTAACCCTTGCCGTTGCGGTATCTGTATTGCACTACCCTTTCGTTAGCAGTATCTGCAGATTCCATAAAGGAAGAATTATTCATACCAAGTTTAGAGAAAATATTATTTTTAATAAAATCTTCAAACTTTTCACCCGAAATGAATTCGATAAAAGCCGCTAAAACATCATGACAAAGGCTATATTCCCATCTCTCGCCCGGTTCGAAAAGCAGCGGCTCTTTTGCTAAATATTTAATCATTTCGCGAGTTGGGCATTTACCGTCAGTTTCATCAATACATTTTTTAATTTGAGGAGATTCGGTATCGTAAGAAAAACCTGCGGTCATTTCAAATAAATGCTTAATTAAAATGGGATTTTCCGCCTTTTTAAGACCGTTTTCGGTTTTAACATACATTTCACTGAATTCGGGCATATAATCGCTTAATTTGTCTTCAAGCGAAAACAAGCCTTTTTCCCAAAGCATTAACGCCGCAGTACAGGTTATAACCTTTGAACAGGAATAAATATTATATTTTTCGTTGCCGCTGATTTTAACCTTGTTTTCAAGGTCAGAATACCCATTCATATAACGGAAAATACATTCGCCGTCTTTATATGCTATAACATCAAACCCCGGCAAACCATATTCTAAAAAAGAATCACAAAACTGTTTGGTTTTTTGGAACATTTAAACCACCCCAAAATGCATTTTTTTACATTATACATCTTCATTTTTGAAATATCAATAAAAAAGTGCAGAAACACAACTTTGTTTGATTTCTGCACTCTTTTTTAGTATTAAAAACTAATCATTAACACCTGGAATGGTTATCGGTGCTTTGCCATTAACGTTTGTCAGACCAAAGATACGCTCGGCCGCAACCTTCATCCAGTCACGCGCCGCACCGTAAGTAGCAATATAATCGGTGCAATCGGGAACGAGTTCGATATCGCAAGGAGATTCCATTGCAACAATTATCATATCTTTGCCCAAGGCTTTAAGTGCTTCGTAAAGCGGAACTTGGTTTTTAAAGATAATACCGCTGCACATACCCAAAACGATTATATCTGCATCTTTTGCGGTTTCAACTGCGGTCTTTATATCTTGCTCATCAGGGTCAAGTTTAATAACAATACCGTTGGTATTTTTGTGAATTGCCCTGATTTCTTTTTCCAACATATCGACGCATTGTTTTTCATCCAATGCGGCAACAATTTTTTGCGGTTCAACGCTGATTACTGAAATCTTTTTACCGTCATTAGCATTTAAAGGCATAAGTTTTTCTCTGAAAACAGAGATTGACTTAGAAGCCAATTTGAAAAGTAACTCCTGATTTTCTTTTGTTCCAACAGTTTTATTTGCATTCTCCGGGTCTGCAAATCTGTTTTCAAAAAGGCCTGCTTTTTCCTTGGCTTTCAAGATTCTAAGTACACTTGCATTTAAAACTTCTTCGCTGATTTCTCCGCTCTTTGCGGCCGCAAGAATTGCATCATATCCATCTTTAAAGTGGTTTTCATCTCCGCGCAGGAGAACTAAATCGCAACCCGCTTTAATAGCCAAAACAGATGCGACGCCCGTGCCGTAATTATCCTGAATGGCTTTCATTCGCATAGCATCGGTCATAATAATTCCCTTAAAGCCTAACTTTTCGCGCAAATAGCCTGTTGTGAGAATTCGGGATAGGGTTGCGGGGTATTGCGGGTCAATAGCATCAACAATAACGTGCCCCATCATAATACCGTCAACACCTGCATCAATCAACTTCTTGAACGGTACGATATCTTCATTTTCAAGTTCTTCAACCGTTTTTGTGATATGCGCAGTTCCCTTATGGGCGTCAGTTGCGATTGAGCCATAGCCCGGGAAATGTTTACCCATTGAAAGCACACCGCCATCACCGTAACCGCGGCGAAGCGCCACAACGTGCTTTGCAACCGCTTCAGCATTCTCACCAAAGGTTGCGGCTTTCATCGTTTGTCTGCCCGGATATCTGAAAACATCGCAAATAGGCGCTTGAATCTGATTTATACCCATAGAACGAAACTCTTTTGCGGTAGCCTTTGCAACCTCGTATGTAAGTTCTACATCATCTGCAACACCGAAGCACATATGACTCGCATACACCATTGCATTGTTTCGGTTTATATCAGAACGGCAACCGCCTTCCTGGTCAACCGAAATTATTAAAGGAAGTTTTGAAAGTTTTTGCAAATCGTTTAAAAATTCCGCATTTTCATCGGGTTTGAAATATTTGTTAGGCTCGCCAACTGCCACACTTGCATTATCAAATTCAGCATCGGGACAGTATCTTATCATACCAACGTGATACTCTGTTACTGCGCGTTTGATTTCTTCTGTAATTACATCGGATTGCAAAATAGGCACACACATCTGGCCTACCTTTTCTTCAACCGTCATTTTGCTTAAAATTTCATTAATCATATCTTTTTATCCTTTCAAAATTTCAGTAAATTCGTTATATAATTTTTGTTCAACTTCTTTTGTATATTCACCGTTTATAAACATATCAAAATAGGTGTCTTTGAGCGCTTTCCAACTCTCGACTTCCCTTCCAGGTGTTATCGGGTAAAACAAAGCGCCAACTTTTTTAGCAGAATTATAGTCCCCGAGGGCATCGCCAATCATAAGCATATCTTCCCCACTGTAACCGCTCTGCTTTGCATAAAGCAACTGACTTGCCTTATTTCCGAATTCCTGACCCGCAATAAAATCAACCTTATCACTGAGTTTTGCATTGGACCAATCTTTTAAAAGGCCTTTATAAGAAGCGGCGGAAACCACCATTATATCTGCGGAAATCCGCATTTTTTCTATTGTTTCACTCACATATCTGAAAGGCGGGATATTATCGGTTAGTTTTTCGAAATATTCATCCCCTAACCTACTCCATTTTAAAACCTTTTGGTTAAATTCTGAATTATGCTCAGAATTCCAGCTTTCAAGTGACTCATTCGAAAGCGGAGCGCCCGAGTTTAAGAACGCTTCAAAATCTTCAATTCCCTCAAATTTAAAAAGTCCTTTTTCTTCCAACTGTTTAAAAGCCATTAACTGCCCTGTAAACCTGTTTACTCCGCGGTCAAGCGAATATAAATTCACCTTTTCGGCTATTGTCTTGAATTCTTCGGCGCAACTTTCTAAACCGAAGATTTCTATGGTTGCAGGAATAAAAGAATATGTGTGCTTTATTGTCATAGAATCAAAGGTGGTGCCATCTGAATCAATGCCGACAAAAAAGCGCTTTTTCTTTATAAATTCCAAAATCATACCCCTTTCCAAATCTTTCTTTTTTTATTATACCAAACAATTACCGAAAAGACAATCAAATTTAAAAAATCTTCGGTCATAAAGACCGAAGATTTTTTATTACGCTATGTGTGACTTGTAAAACCTATTTAGTTTTCTTGAGTTTCTCTTCTTTTCTTGTTGTAAACGGTAATTGCAACTATGCCGTAGCCGCTTACAAATGTCGTAGCAAACCACATTAACAGATTTGAACTGTCACCCGTTTGCGGCAATTCGGGGGTTGGAGTCGGTGTGGGAACAGGCTCTGTGTATACATTGATAAAATCAATATCCTCTGCCTTTTCATCACCTTTTGAATACTCATATTCAATCTCAAATGTTCCGTCAAATTTATCGGTAACTATTACAGTTACAGTATAAACAGAATCATCATAAGTGATATTTTCCCTGCTGTCATCCACCTCACGAACATTGTAAACATATTTTCCTGCGTTTTTAATTTCGATAGCAGCGAATTGGAATTTACCGTCCACACCGTTTTTCACGGTTTCAAGTTTTTTATTGTCGCTGTTATAAAGTTCGAATGAGAACTCATCGCCTTTGAGGTCACGCCCCTCAAGTTTTTTGGTTCCCGAGATAACTATTTGTGTTGGGTCTGCCTTATAGGTATTGATAAACTCAATTTTTTCACCTGTAGCCAATCCCTCAAATGTTGTAACTTCGCTGAAAGTACCGCCGATTTGGTCTTTTATAACAACAGACTTATAAACTCTCTGGCTTTCAATTGAAAGCACACCGTATTCATCCTGAACCACATTAACACGGATGTGGAAGGTGGCGGTGTCATAAGAAACGCCCTTTTCATCGCCGATAACCTCTGCTATCTTGAAATGATGAACACCTGTTGTTGCAAGAGGTACTGCGGGAAAAGCAAAATTACCCGAAGCATAATTATGAACTGTTTCGCCAATCTGTTTTCCGTTTATAGCGTTAATAAGTGCAAAACTGAACTCGCCGTCTTTTAAAGGACGTCCCTCAAGTTTCTTAAGACCGCCGAAATTTGCGGTTATATCATAAGAAACGGGAGTTGGAACAAATCCGTTACGGAACACGATTTCGCTTGATAACATATTGTCTTTCTTAAGTTCAACCTTTGCCGAAAGCAAGCCTTCGGAATTGTCGGTTACAGTAACCTTAACCTCATATACGGATTCATCATAATCGTAACGTGAATCTGCACCCTTAACCTCGGTTAGTTTATAGTTATAAACGCCCGCTTTTTCGAAGGTTATTTTACCAAAGGTTATTTCGCCTTTTTCATTGTTATTTGCTATATTTGAAGAAGGCATTGGCGCGTTTGAGGTAACGGCTTCAAGTTTAAAGGCAAACTCGTTGTTTTGCATATCCTTACCGGTAAGAAGTTTGGTGCCGCTTAAAACAACTTCGGCATCTTTGGGGTCATAAGTGTTTTTGAAGACAATATCGTTAACATTTTGCTGTCCGTTGTTTATAACAGCGGTTGCATAAATCTTCTGATTTACATCTTCAACTGTTACAGTTACGGTATAAACCGTTGAATCA
Source organism: Oscillospiraceae bacterium (assembly GCA_015065685.1). Classification (GTDB taxonomy): domain Bacteria; phylum Bacillota; class Clostridia; order Oscillospirales; family Acutalibacteraceae; genus UBA737. Next base: position 17,336 of record SVPU01000005.1, read on the forward strand.
TACTCAAAACCGCCAATAACATTAGCCTTGCTTTCGGTCACCTTGTAAACAAAGGTCTGGTTTTTATGAATATCCTTAAATTCAATAACCGGGAACGAGAAAGAACCGTTAGCCATATTTTTAACCGCCAAGTCAGAAGGCATTGGTGCCGCAGCATTGTCAGAGGTTATATTGAATGTGAATTCACCCTCGTTAAGCAAACGGTCTCCGATAATCTCTTTTCTGCCCGAAATGGTAACGAAATCTGAATCAGAAGGTTCGTATACATTCGTGAAGGTAGGAACAGTTGTGCCCGGTGCGAGACCCGAAATAACAGTTTCGGCAAAAATTGTTCCATCTAGATTATCCTTAATCAATACCTCAACCTTATAAACCTCATCTGAATATTTGATATTATTTATTGTTTGACCTCTATTTATTTCTGCAAGATAATAAGTGAAGGTCTGACCTGTGGCATTTGCCGAATAATCAAGTTTAATTTTAACGTTACCTTCAGCATCGGTTAAACCTGATTTCATAATTTCGGTTGCATCGTTATTCAAAACGGGGTCCTTATCATAAAGTGCAAACTGATATCCGTTAAGCGCGTGACCCGAAAGTACCTTTTTAATATCAATTTCCGCAGTTGCCGTGCCCGAAGGCGCATAAACGTTGTTAAATGATGCAGTAACAGTCCATTTTCCGCTGATAATTGTGTTAACATCGTTATTAACCGCAATCACCTCAAGGTCGCCATCCATATCGCTATCTGCAACAACAACCGAGAATCTGCGTTCTGCAGTATCGTATGTGATACCGCCTTGGTTACCCTTTTCTTCGGTAATTCTGTAATAATAAGTGCCTGCCTCGGCATAATTTTCACTTGACAACGAGAAGAGGTGGGATTTATCCGCATCGTTATAATCAATGGTGGCAGTTGCAAGAGGTGAACTCATACTTCTTGTATGGTCTAATCTTTCAAGTTTGAAGGTATAACTTTCGCCCTGCAACCAATCGGTTCTGTTGCCCGAAATTTCCTTTTTGATAACAACCGAAATATCACTGCCATCAATAGACTTAGGATTATATTGGTTAACAATCAAAGCCTCATCATTGGCAGAGGCATCCACAACGCCTGCAAGTGAACTCTTTTCGGCAGAAATTTCGAAGCCCTGAGGAATGTTAATTTCCCGAACTTCATATTTCGTTTCTTCGGGAATATTTCTCACAACCAATGATTCGCCTGCTTTAAGATTAACGGTAAATTTACCATTTGAAGAAACTGTGATATTTCCCTTTGAGGATTCAAAAACGCCCGAAACTGCCGCGCCGGATGAATCTTTAAGTGTAACCTCTGCGGTAAACACAACATTTTCCGAAACATCAATTTCGTTTCCGTTTTTATCAACAACCTTCTTTGTAATAACAAGGTCGCCTTCGCCGATAGCGGTATTCACAAATATAACATCATCAATATAGTATTTAGCAACCGTTCCCGTAGCAGTTGTTCCCGTAGACACATTGTTAACGTGAACGGATTTTATCTTGTAATCGGTATTGTCTGAAATTTCCTCAACCGTATATTTTGTACCCTCAGGAACGCCCGAGAGCCAGAAAGTCTGGTCGCGTCTCATTTCAAATTCATAAACACCGTTTTTGAAGGTGGCTGTTGTGGGATTCCCACTCGGTACTTTGTCAATATCGGTTATCCAACTGTCAAAACTTCCGCCACCCTCTATGCTAACGCGGAATTTGAATAAATCCGAAGTTCCTGTTTCAAAAATATCAACAGTTTTAGAAATTTTAATTCCTGTTGCGGGAGTAACAGCGAGAAGTCCGTTATTACCGAGGTTCATATCAACATAATAAGTGTTGTTATGCTCTGTAAGATATGGGTGGAATACCATTAACGCGGATTGTGTGTCAATAGAATCTGTTGTGCTCTTCTGCTCATCATACATATTAAGTTCGCGGGCAGGTGTTCCCTTTGGAACTACCCAGGCGCCCGTTGCGGTATCCTGCCCGTAAGGCTTGAAATCCGCCTTCCATCCATTGTCCTTTGCAGCTTTAATGGATGCCGCAGACATTTTTTCATAGAAGAACTGCGGTTTTGAATCGCCATCAACAAAGATATACCGTCTGTGGTAATATTCTCCGTTTTCATCTAAGATTTCATTCTGTCCGACAAGTGCATAGGTATCAGTTCCTGTTTTCTTATGAACGGCAGAATCAAATGTATAATAAAATCTTTCGTTTTCTTTGCTTGGAGTAAATTCCGATAAAGTAACCTTGTGTTCATCGTGAGAAGCCGATGTTATATCATAACTGTTATTCCAGAAAAGGCGTGTATGACCGTCTAACGCTATGTGTCTTTCATCGGTAATTCTTGAAGTGTCAAGGATACTGTTGCCCGCAACCCCTGTAATATTAAATTCGTTAAGGTCTGAGCGAAGTCCCGTTTCATAGATAAGGCGGATGGGAGTAATGCTTTCGGCATTTTCCACCTTGATAGAAACATCCGAAGCCTTATCAACATTAGTACCCTTCAAGGTTACAAGATAGGTCACCATAGGAACTAATGAAGCAGGTATTTTCCAAGAAACTGTCTGTTTTCCCGTTTCAATATTTGTCTTAACCTGAACCGACATATACATCATATCGCTGTTTTTGATATTGCCCACGGTTTTTCCTAAGAATCCGTAAGATTTTATCTTATAAACAGCATCTGCGGGTGCCACAGAGGATTCGCTTTCATCCCAATGTTTAATAAATGTGCCATCTGCCTTAGCATACCAACCAATATAGTTAGACCATTTTATAACATTTCCGTTTTTATCGGTCTCAAAACATAGTTGGCCCGCATTCCAAGCGGCTTTAACCAGACTTCTGGCATCTGCCGTTTCGGAAATTTTAAGTCTGGTTTTAACCGACCTTATAAACTCATCGCCCAAAGTTGTGGGATTATCGGGTGTGCCGAGTCCGTTTTCGGAAGTGTCTGCAAGTTTGGATGCCATCATATGACCGTCAAACAAGGTGTCGCCAAGAAGAATACCGGTCATATTTTTCAGTTCCATATATTCACCGAGGGTATCGGTAAACTCAACATATCCCGAAAAATCAGGACTTCCGCCCTCAAGGTGAGTCGGATAATAACGGGACTGAAGGAGTATTTCTTCAACAAGGGTATTAAAGGCATCTGTCAGTCCATTGCCCGATGCCGAAAAATACTCATCAACATAAGACTTACTCGTTGCATAGGAATTTTTGTTAATGGTGATATTTGTATATCCGTTATTTTTGCTTCTGTCCACAACAGATACCTGCATTGTAGCAGAACTCTTATCGTTATAAGCGTTCCAAAGACTATCGGTAACGGTTGTGCTATCGGGATTAAGAACACTTGTGGCAACACTTTTTGAGGTATCGTTTGTAATAGATGTTAAATTAAATCCAAGCGTATAGAAAAGGCTTCTGCCTGCTCCGTTTTTATCGTGAACCTTATATTTATTTTCAATGCGGTTTTTAATGTAAGAAGTAGTAAGTTGAACTAAGAAACCCTGTCCAACAGTCATTTGGTCATCATCACCGTCGCCGAAATCGGAACCTTTAGTTCCATTTCTTCCATAGGTTTGGTTTTCAACATCGGCAAATTTACTAGCCCCCAAAGTAGGCGCACCGTCAGACATAAGCACAACTATCGGCATACGGTATTCGCCCGATTGCCAATTGTTGTCGCTGATGATTATTTCATTATCGGGCACTTCGCTGAACATTTTATACGCTTCCCAAAGGCCCGCTTGAATATAAGTTGCACCACCGCGGCTCTTTGAACCGAATGAAGCATTTTGTTTTGTCCCTGAAACATATCTGCTGTTTACCGAAACAGTACCATTATTATAGGTAATAAAGTTTCCGTCAGAAGCGGTGCTTGTGTAACGGTCAAGCGGGAGAAGTCTTGTAACTGCATTTGAATAGGTTCTGTCTGAACTCGAACCCGAATAAAGAACCACACCGACTCTGTTATTATTATTGGTTTGCTGAAGTGATTTAATTGCATCGTTGGTGGCCTTGACCAACTGCGCCACAGAGTCTGAGGACATTGAGCCCGAAAGGTCAAGCACCATTATGGTATCAGTGGGTACCGTGGAATAACCCACAACCTCTTTGTTAGCCGATATTGCAGATAAAGCAGTAAGGAAATTCTTACTGTCATCCAGCATAGAAACCTTACCGCCAAATGAGGAAGCATCGGTGAAAACCGATTTATCGGTCCAAACGCCGCCTGCATTTTTGGTTGTGAGGTTTTCTGTGTCAAAATAATTCTTCCAGTTGTCCATAGTATTTACGTCAACTATACGATTATAGTATTCATTCCCCGAAGGCTCTGCCGCAAACGCGGTAAGCGGTAAGGAAGAAAACACCACCATCATTGCAACCAATACCGCAACTGCAGATTTAGCCTTGCGGGATATTAATTTTAAACTCTTTTTAATAATATTTTTCATAACCTTTCCTCCGTATTATCTATGTAACAGTTCTTCAAATGCATTATTATTTGATTTTTCAACATATTCCTTAAATTCTTTAAAAACGCGCCGGCTAATCTTTCGGTAATCCATTGCAAGCACCTTATCGATTTTTGTTTTGCGTATTTCTTCTGGGACATTGTATGTCATCATTATATTATTTAGCGCATTTGCAATTCGAACGTCAATCGGAACGTCCTCATTTGTTATCATCATTGAGGCATATTCAATACCCGATACCAAAATTTCTGTTTCAGTATAATTATGCTCCTCCCAATTAGGACAATAATCACTAAATACCAACTTTGCTCTCTTGGCATCGTTTTTTCTGATTATTTCAAGTGTTATCGGATGTGAATATGCCGAAAAATAGAAATCCTTTGCTATTTCGCTTTCTTCGCACATAGCAGTCATTGTGGCAAATTCCAAACACAAAGCCATTAGCGAGGTATTGCCCTCTTCAACAACACTTTGCATCATTGCCCACTGAAAATCACATAACATTTCAACAAGAATTGCAAGTATGTGCTCCTTTGTGTGAAAATAAAATGTGAGATTCCCCGTGCTTATTTCAAGTTCATCACATATTGATTTAACCGATGTTGCAGAGAACCCCTTTTCCAAAAACATTTTAGTTGCAACACGAATGATTTCAAGTTTGGTTGTATTAACTTTAACCATCGCCGTAATCCCCCTTTTAAGAATGCTCTATTACACAAAAATGCATTTAGCACGCATCCTAATTAGTATCTATCCAAATTCTAGCATATATCCTAAACTTTGTCAATAGTGAATATAAAAAAACAACTTGTGCAAAAGCAAAAGTTGTTTTTAAATTATATTAATTGTTTCGCCTGACCTATTCCATTATAAACATTTTCTAAGTCTCATAAGTGTTAATCTGTTTCTGACCATTGGTGATGAACTGAGAAGTTCCTGTTCTGTTTCTTTAGACACACCAATATCATTAAGTTCTGATTTTATTCCCTGCTTTAAATATAAATCCTTTAAATATGCTATGTCGGGGATTTTATTTATTTCAATGCAAATTTTTTCCCAATTGTTTTTTAAATTCTCGGCTTTAATATTTGTTGCGGCATCGTTTTTGTTTTCTTCTAAAATTTCATTTGATTTTTCTTCTCCAAAAACGCGCAAAATTTCTTCCTTGCCAAATTCCTTGTAATCTTTAAAACTGATATTATTAAGGTGGGTTAATCTTTGATATTCCCTTATTGCCAAGAGTGTGCCAACTCCAACCTTTTCGCCGTGGAGAGCATCTGAATGGAGCCCGAGTTTTTCGGGTTCCATTTCAATAAAATGAGAAATGTGGTGTTCTGCACCCGAAGCAGGACGGGAATTGCCCATCATCTGCATTGCAAGGCCCGAAAGCAACAAACCATACATCAAATTTTCAAAAGCCGATTCGTCACCTTTTAAAATTCCACCGACAGACTCCACAACCTTTTGAGTGGCTTGTAAAGTCATATACGCTATTCTCTCACAATAAAACTCACCCGTTAAAATATTGCCGATTTTCCACTCGGTAAGTGCAACATATTTTCCAACCATATCGCCGAATCCCGATTTTGCAAGGTGTACCGGCGCTTTTTTAATTATATCGGTATCTGCCACAACAATTTTCGGAGCAACCGCGGTTAAAGTTTTTTTGCAACCTTTCCAGGTCATTGCAGCAACCGATGAACAAAAACCGTCAACACTTGCAGCAGTGGGACAAGAAACAAAATCTATGTTTCTTTTATATGCACAGTATCTCACGATATCGTGAATAGTGCCCGAGCCAACGGCAATTAAAACCTCGGCATTTTGTGGCAACTGTTTCAATAACAGTTCAACACCGTGTTCATCAGCGTGTAAATTTTCGGGGCTTAAAACAACCTCAAAATCCGCTTTGGGGTGTATACCTTCAGTTGCTTTATATGTGTTTTTATCGTATACAGCAACGGTGTAACCACCGAGATTATATTTTTGCATATAATCATTTACATTTTTAAGACAACCGCTTTCAATAACAGAGAAAACCGTTTCCATTTTATGTTCTCTGCCACAAGAGCAAAGACCGTTATATTTTAAACTTTCAATTATCATTTTAGTTCTCCTTTTGTCCGTAATAAGCGTTGGCGCCGTGTTTTCTAAAATAATGTTTGTCGGCCAATTCCTGTTGAAATTCGGTATTTGGGTTCAAACTCAAAGTATGCCAAGCCATCATTGCAGTTTCTTCAAGAATTATTGCATTTTCAACCGATTTTGCCGCATCACTGCCCCAAGTAAAAGGTCCGTGAGAATTCACTAAAACAGCAGGAATGCTTAACGGATCGGTACCTTTAAATGCTTCGATAATAACCGTTCCCGTTTCTTTTTCATATTCCCCTGTTATTTCTTGGGGTATAAGCTTTCTTGTGCAAGGAACATCGCCATAAAACGTATCTGCATGGGTGGTACCGAGCGCCTTTAAAGATTTGCCCGCTTGAGCGAATATGGTCGCCCATCTAGAATGGGTGTGAGTTATGCCGCCTATATCAGAAAATGCTTTATAAAGTTCAATATGAGTCGGCAAATCTGAAGATGGATTAAGTTTACCCTCAACAACATTTCCGTTCATATCCACAACAACCATATCATCCGCCGTCATGGTGTCATAACTGACACCCGAAGGCTTTATAACTATGTATCCCTTTTCTCGGTCAATTTCCGAGACATTTCCCCAAGTGAGCACAACAAGTCCGCTGCTTTTGAGCAAAACATTTGCTTTATACACGCGTTCTTTCATTGCTTCTAACATAACTTTTCCCCCATTTGACATTTTAATGTTTTATATGTATAATTATATTACAGTGCTCATAAATGAGCAATATATGGCGTTATAATTGATAAACGCGCAAAAGAAGGATTAAAATGAGCATAACAAATAGACAAGAACAAATTTTAAATATTTTAAATGAGCGGACCTTTATAACTGTTAACGAACTTTCCCAACTAACCTTTACTTCTCCCTCAAGCATTCGCAGAGATTTAACATACCTTCAAAATAATGGTCTTGCCCAGCGCACTCACGGTGGCGTTTCTATGCCAAATCCGATAAAAGGTGTTGCGAGTTTTCACGATAGGTCGCACAAAAATATTAAACAAAAAAGAATTATTGCGCAAAAAGCATCTACTCTTTTAAAAGAAGGGCAAAACATTATTCTTGACAGTTCAAGCACAGCAACGTTTATGTTGCCTTACATAGCTAAATTTAGTTCCATCACAATATTTACTAACAATCTATCAACCGCATTAAGGGCTATCGAATTAGGTATAAACACATATTGTATTGGTGGGCATGCAATAAACGATTCGGTTGTTCTTTCAGGAACAGAAACATACAAAACACTTTCGAATATAAAGGCCGATATTCTGTTTTTTTCCTCGCAATCACTTAATATAAGTGGTGATATTTCCGATTCTACTGAAGAAGAAAACTATGTACGAATGTTAATGATTGAATCATCAAAAAAATCTGTGTTTTTATGTGATAATGAGAAATTCAACAAAACATCACTACACAGACTTTGTAACATCGACGATATTGATATTGCTGTTTTTAATGAAAGCTTTGAAGGCTTGAATACAAAAAGTAAAATACTATAAATTACGCCCAAAGACGCTGTTACACGTCTTTGGGCGTTTATTATGAAGCTTCTTTAAATTTATTTCCCTCTGCCACGCTTTCCGCAGTTTCCAACATATTTTCCGCAAAGATAGCGTACCCCTTGGTCGGGTCATCGACTAATACGTGCGTAACTGCACCGATTAGTTTTCCGTTTTGAAGAATCGGACTTCCGCCCAAGAATATGTCAATATAGGACCAACATTTGAAGACACGTAACCTTCCCCTGTCTCTCTTGTTACCCTTTAAAATTACGATGTTCTTACAAATGTTATTTTCTCATTACCTGATATATTGCTAACTATTATTTTATTTTTATTAATTAGCTCTACTTCACCACCTAACATAAGGGTTGAGTGACAACTAACCCATAAATGAACTCCTTCGTAACCAATGTCCAACCAAACCGTTCCGTCTTCATAATCAATTTTGCTAATACTACGCGATACAGAACACACTCCACCCATATCCGTTATTGTCATATTTTTATACAAGGTTCCAATAGTTTTATCGCTTATTGCTTTCCAACTTCCTTGTATTTTTTCAACGACACTTAAGTTTTTCAACGCTTTTTTTGCAAGGTCATATTCGCCACATAAACTTAAATAGTGTTTAACATCTGATATACTCTCTGATTCTATACCTTTGCAAAAATTATATTCTTTTAGATTTTCTATGTCTTCGCCTTTTTTAATTAAAGAGTTAAAAGCCTCTAATGAAGAAGAATAAGATTTTTCTTTGAATTCAAAATATGCTTTTGAATATAAATATTTAACTTCGCCATCTTTATAATCTTTTGATTTTTCGAAAAATGGTATGGCTTTTTCGAAATCTTGATTGTTGTAGAATTTCAAACCATTATAATAATTATAAAGAATTGTGGAATCTTTATAATCATCACATTCTTTTAAACATTTTATTGCTTTGCCATACTCTTTGTTTTCAAGAAGTTTGATAGCTTTATTATAAAAAAGTTCTTCTGCTTTTTCGCTAAATTCAAACCATTTGCTATCAGAATATGATTTAGTTGCTTTTTCAATTTTTCCATTAGATAAAAGATTTTGATAGTATGAAAATCTTCCCAAAGGAATAAAAACAAAGTAAGTTAGCGCAAGCAATACAACTATTGATACACTAGAAATTGAAGAGATAATTATTCTCTTTTTAGTTTTAGCTTTCTTTTGATTGATTTTCTCTTCAACTAAAGAATAATACTTTTTAAGCTGTTGCTTATAATTATCTTCAGCATATTTAACCGCCATTTTAAAATCATCAAATTTAGTGAGTTTTTTGTTAACGGAAGAAAGGCTTGTTAAATCGGATAATTTAAGTTTTGCTAATAATCTTCCAATATATGCTTTTGCTTTATTATCGTTATTCACAATAGCAAAATCAAATAACTCTTTAGCCTTTTTCCATTCTTTTAATTCAAGATATGTATATCCTTTTTCTATATCTGAAACAGCATTAGTTTCAACAATTACTTTTTCCACAATATTTCCGCAAAACGGGCAATATTCACTGTCATTAGGCACATTGTTATTACACTGCTTACAAATCATTTAATATTCTCCTTTATAATCCTTAATCCACATTTATGACAAAAATCACTATCATCTAAAAGTTTTGTCCCACATTTACGGCAGAATAAAACTTTTTTAGTTTCTTTGCTATTGAACGTCTCTTTTTCGGGGATTGGCGGTTTAACTTCGCATTCAGCTTTTTCAGGTTCATACACTTGTAATATAGATTCATTTTCTAATACAGGTTCTTCAAGTTCCTTTACCTCAAACCCTCCTACGAAAATCTCATTTTCTTCATTTTTATTTGCGGTAATGGCAATACTTTCCTCAGTCACTTCTTTTAAATCTGTTTCTTGATTAATTTTATCATCAGATTTTTCATAATTTAATCCAATGTCATTTTTGTTTGGAGTTGTTAAAACTTTATAATTAACAAAACTCCATAATATAATCGCACCGCCAGGTGCGCCACCAAGGAAAATTGCCATAACAAAAAATGCAATAATTCCATAGATAATAGTTATCTTTTTAGCTTTCTTTTCTGGCAACGCCTGTTTTTTTATTCCATATCTATATATTATTATTGGCAAGGAATACACTGCTATTGTAATAACCAAACTTAATATCAAATTAGGAAAATTAAATTGTAAATTACCATCACTATCTATATCTATAATTTCATTGCCTACACTTGTAGTGGTCTTATATTTTACGCTTTCCATCATTGTCTCGAATTCTTGGTAGTGACTTTCTTCATCCATATCACCGTAAACAAATTGATACCAATATCCGTTATCAACTCTCAATAGTGTAATCATTGTTACATCGGCGGAAACATCAAAAATCGACATTTCTGTATCAATAGTTATTTCTAGATATTCAATTCCATTATAGTAGACAGTATCTATTTCCGCACCAAGGCTATCATAGCCTATCATTTGCAATATTTCTTCCTTTGTAAAACTATCCGTCATTGCAGAATGATTTATATCAGAACGAGAATAGCCCACTTTATCACTATCTGACATTTGTCCCCATATATCAGCATAACCAAACTGAATTGATGCACCGTCATTGTTTTCTGGTAGATATTTAACTTTAATATATTCTCTTTCTTCATTTAACGGAGTTTCATTCCAACCTTGCGGAATGGTGAAAGAAACTCCTGTAACAGAATCTTTATATGTATTTGTACTTTCAGCAAAAACCGACACAGAAAAAGAAATTACCATTACAATAACGACAAAAAATGTAACTAATCTTTTAAACATAAAATCCTCACACCTTATTTTTGTATTATATAACATTTTGACATTTTTTTCAATTATAAATATAGACATATTTCAAGAAACATAAAAAGGCTCCCTCTGATTGAGGGAGCTAGATTTTGCGAAGCAAAAGACTGAGGGAGAGATTCTATTTTCTCTCCTTCCACCGCAAGCGGTCCCCTTCCTCGTGAAAGGAAGGCAATGTTATGATGCCTCTTTTAATTGTTTTTCAGATACCGATTGCGCTGTTTCTAGCATATTCTCCGCAAAGATAGCGTACCCCTTGGTCGGGTCATCGACTAATACGTGCGTAACTGCACCGATTAGTTTCCCGTTTTGCAAAATGGGGCTACCACTCATCCCCTGTACTATTCCGCCTGTGAGGGAGAGCAGTTTTTTATCGGTTATAGTTACAATCATATTTTGTGTTTTTGAAAGAAAGGCCGAGGCTCTAAGTTCCACCTTGCAAGAATAAAGCTGGGGCTTATCCCCTTCTATTGTACAAAGAATTTGCGCTTCGCCGTTTTCAATCTCCCGCTTAAAAGCCACCTCAACTATTCTCTCGGTGTTAATTTTGCCTTTAAGCTTTGAATAAACTCCACCGTTACAGTTTAAATTGATTTTGCCAAGGCTCTTATATAAAAATCTGCCGTTGAGCTTACCCGGTGCTCCTACCGTGCCCTTCTCATATGAAAGTATTTCGGCTTCAACTATTTCGCCCGAATTCAATTTTAAAAGATTACCTGTTTCTTCATCGCAAATTCCGTGTCCCAAGCCGCAAACAATGTTTGTGGCAGGGCTATAAAAGGTTAGTGTGCCGATTCCCGCCGAGCTATCCTTAACCCAAAGACCGATTTTATATCTGCCGTTTTCTTTGGAAATCTCAGCCTTAACTTTAAGGTTTATTTTTGTTCCGTTACGAAGAATTTTAAAGCTCATATTCTCACCCTTAGAATTTTCAACAATCCCCGATAAATCTTCGTTTGTATAAACCTTTTGACCGTTGACCGAAATAATATAATCGCCCTTTTTTATCCCCGCCTTTGCTGCGGGATTTATCGCGCCGTTTTGAGTTATAACCTCAGTTACTTCACTAACTAAAATGCCCTCGGTATAAAGTTTCATTCCAAAAGGATGACCTAAAACCACCACCTGAAGTTCATCAACAATCTGCACATTGACACTTGAAAAAGGTATTATACCAAGAATTTTTAAATCCACTTCGTACTCGCCGCCAACTTGTGAAAAATCGGTGGTGTTTTGAGAAAGTTTTGCGCCATTATAAACAGCCGTAATCGGCACTGATGAATTAAACTCTAATTCTTCGCCCTTTCGCACCTTATAATCTTTATTTATGTTTTGCTCTAAATAAAGAATTGAAGAAAAAACTGCAAGCGACAATGCCAAACATATAAAAAACGAGCTTTTTATTAAAAATCTCATCGTTTTCAAAAAAATCACTCCCTTTTTTATATTGCTCAGTCTTGCGTTTTTAATTATTGTTAAAAACACTCAAAAATTACAATTTTTTAATAACGCTTTAATTTGGGCACATAATAAAATCGGGTGAAAAAATGGTAATTTTATTATCTGAAAGGAAGAGCAAAATCGCCCGTGAAATAAGAGAGATTTTGTCCTTTTATAATGCGAACTTTATTGATGATAAAACCGTTATAAATAATAACGGTTCTTTTTGCGTTATTAATATTTTCAAACCTTGTGAAATTAAGCTAACAAAAGGAATTGCGGTTATTTGCGATAACACAAAAAGGTTCGAAAACCAAACGCTGCCTATAAATATTATTGGCATCTGTGAAGATAATAATCGAAATGCCGTAAGGATTTTTCACAAAAACCACCTAGCAGTTATAAGCTGTGGTATAAATTCGAAAAACACGGTTACCTTTTCAAGCATTGATGAAAGCTTTTTTGTGCTCAGCTTGCAAAGGTGCATTTACAGCAAAGATGGCAAAAAGATAGAGCCAACCGAGCTTAAAATTAAGCTCCGACAAAAATACGAGCCCTTCTCGATTTTAGCCGCTTGCGCCGTTTTGCTCTATTTTGGAATAACACCAACCGAAATTTAACATAAATTAAAATACCTAATATTATGTAATATGAATAAAAAGTGCCAAAACGACCAAAATACCAATAAAGGATGGTGCTTTATGGAAAGGGTTAATTTAAAAAAACTCGGAATTTTAGCAATTTTAGTAACCGTATGCTTGTGCGCAATTATTATTACACTAAGTTATGTCTTTAAAGCGGCAACACCCGAGGAAGAGGTTTGGGTGCTTCACTCATACGGCAACAATGTCGCCCTTTATAACGGTGAAGATGTGGTTGAGGTTTACGGCACAATTCTGCTTGACACTCTGCCCGAAGCAGATAAGCGGCAACTTGAAAACGGAATTGCCTTTCCAACAAAAGCCGAAGCAGTTTTGGCGATTGAAGATTACGACGGATAAAAAAACACTGGCTAAACTTAAATGTTTAGTCAGTGTTTTGTTTTAAACTAATGTTGCCGACATAACGGCTTTTATTGTGTGCATTCGGTTTTCGGCTTCATCGAAAACAATTGACTGCTCACTTTCAAAAACTTCGTCGGTAACTTCCATTTCATCAATTTTGAACTTTTGACTAATTTCTTTTCCAACAGTTGTTTTAAGGTCGTGAAATGCAGGTAAACAGTGCATAAATACTGCTTTTTCACCCGCATTAGCCATAAGTTTTGAGTTAACTTGATAAGGAGAAAGTTCCCCTATTCTTTCTTCCCACACTTCTGCAGGCTCACCCATTGAAACCCAAACATCCGTATAAATAACATCGGCATTTTTGGTGGCAACCATTGGGTCTTCACAGAAATTAAGGGTTGCACCTGTGAGTGCCGCTATTTCCTCACATTTCGCAATAAGTTCTTTATCGGGGAAATATTTTTTAGGTGCACAAGCGGTGAAATTAAGTCCCATTTTAGCGCAGCCCACCATTAAAGAATTACCCATATTGTAACGGGCATCACCCATATAAACAAAATTAATTCCCTTTAAATAACCAAATTTTTCTTTTATTGTAAGAAAATCGGCCAGAATTTGAGTTGGGTGGAATTCATTTGTAAGTCCGTTCCAAACAGGAACGCCCGCATATTTTGAAAGTTCTTCGACAATTTCTTGCCCAAAACCGCGATATTCAATACCATCATACATACGGCCAAGCACTCTCGCGGTATCGGCAATGCTTTCTTTTTTGCCGATTTGTGAACCTGTGGGGTCAAGATAAGTAACACCCATTCCTAAGTCATAACCTGCAACCTCAAAAGCGCAGCGTGTTCTTGTGCTTGTTTTTTCGAAAATGAGAGCAATATTTTTGCCCTCGCACACTTTGTGCGGAATTCCCGCCTTTTTCTTATACTTAAACTCTGCCGCCATATCAATGAGGCAAGCAATTTCCTCCGATGAAAAATCTAAAAGCTTTAAAAAGCTTTTGCCCTTTAAATCCATTACTCTTTCTCCTTTAAACAGTCAGTTGGAAACGCCCGTTCCTACAACATAAATTATTTACAAGCATCAATAATAACATCCACCGCTTTTATAAGCAATTCTTCGGGGATATTAAGAGCAGGTAAAAGCCTTACCTTATTCTTCGCCTTAATCACAAGCACACCGTTTTTGCGGCACTCTGCAATAACCTCGCTTGCATCCTTTTCGGTTTCTATTCCGAGCATAAAGCCTAAGCCCGAAACCGATTTGACACCCTTTGCCGCTGTTAATTTTTCTTTTATGTAATTTGATTTTTCGCAAACACCGTTTAAAAGTTCTTCATCAATTCGGCTCAAAATATTTACAGCGCCCGCACAAGCAATTGGATTGCCACCAAAGGTTGAGCCGTGGTCCCCGTTACCCAGAACATTCTCCACCTTGCTTCCAAGCACGGTAGCGCCTAAAGGGAGTCCTCCTCCGAGGCCCTTTGCGGTTGAGAAAATATCGGGCTTCACGCCGTAATTCATAAATGCATAAAGCTTTCCTGTTCTGCCGTTACCGGTTTGAACCTCGTCTGCAATGGTTAAAATATCATATTCTCTTGCAAGGTCAAAAATGGTCTCAACAAACTCTTTTGTCAGTGGCAGCACTCCGCCCTCGCCCTGAACTGCTTCGAACATTATTGCTGCAACATTGTTTTTTTTAACCAATTCCCTGAGTTCTTCACAATTATTTGCTTCGCAATGAATAAAACCATCTGTAAGAGGTAGGAAATCCTTGTGGAAAACATCCTGACCCGTAGCAGCCAAAGTGGTTATTGTTCTGCCGTGAAAGCTGTTTTTAAGAGTTATGATTTTATAACAGTCTTCGCCCTTTTTCGCGGCAGCATATTTTCTTGCAACCTTTATGGCACACTCGTTAGCCTCTGCACCCGAATTAGAAAAGAAAACCTTTTTCATTCCCGTTTTCTCGCAGAGCATTTCAGCCAACTTAACACAAGGCTCAGAATAATAAAGATTTGAAGTGTGCTGCAATAAATTAAGTTGCTCGGTTACCGCTCTTACCCATTCGGTATCAGAATAGCCAAAAGTGTTAACTGCAATGCCCGTTGCCATATCTATATATTCGTTGCCATCATCATCATAAGCCAAAGAGCCGCTCCCCGATTTTAAAGCAATCGGGAAACGGGCATAAGTGTTCGCGATATATAAACTGTCTTTCTCTTTAATATTCATTATTTTTATCCTCGATAACCATAGTACCTGCACCCTCATCAGTCAGGGTTTCAATGAGCAATGAATGAGGCACTCTTCCATCCATAATAAACACCTTTTTAACTCCGTGGAGAATAGCCTCAATGCAGCATTCAACCTTAGGAATCATACCGCCTGAAATTGTGCCGTCCCCGAACAACTTTTGAGCGTCCTTAAGGTCAATAACGGGAATAAGAGATTCAGGATTATCCTTATCCTTAAGAATTCCCGCAATATCTGTCATAGAAATAAGACATTCGGCACCCAAAGCACCCGCAATATAAGCTGCGGCAGTATCGGCGTTGATATTATAAACATTACCGTTCTTATCACAACCAACGGTTGAAACAACAGGTATGTATTTGTGAGCAAGCAAATCAAGAATGGGTCCAACATTAACATTTGTGATTTTACCCACAAAGCCCAAACGCTCGTCTTTCACCTCGGACTCAATCAAATGAGCATCAATGCCCGAAATACCCATTGCCTTACCGCCCTTTGTTCCCAAAAGGTTAACAAGGCTTTTGTTGATTTTACCCGCCAAAACCATTTGAACAATTTCGGCAGTTTCTTTATCGGTTACACGAAGACCATCCACAAAAACAGATTCCTTACCCACTTTTTTAAGGGTTTCTGTGATTTCAGGCCCGCCGCCGTGAACTAAAACAACCTTAACTCCAACCAAGCGCAGAAGAATTATATCCTCCATAACCTGTTGCTTTAGTTCCTCGTTAATCATAGCGTTTCCACCATATTTTATAACGATTATTTTGCCGTTATAGTTTTGAATATAGGGCAAAGCCTGAGTTAAAACCTCTGCGCGTTGCGCATTAGTGATGTTTAAAGACATATTTAAAATATCCTTTCATAATTAAGTACGATAATCGCCGTTAATTTTAACATATTCGTATGTAAGGTCGCAACCCCACGCAGTTGATGAAGCGCAGCCGCTGTTGAGGTTAACATTTATTTCGATTTCATTCTCCAGCAAAATCTCTTTTGCAATTTCTTCTGAGAAATCCACACCTGCGCCGTTCTCGCAAACAGAAATTTCGCCCTTTGCCGATTTAAACGATACATCTATTTTGTTAACATCAACCTTAGCGCCCGAATAACCTATTGCACAAAGCACTCTTCCCCAGTTTGCATCTGCGCCGAACATTGCCGCCTTTGTGAGTGAAGAGCAAATAACAGACTTTGCGACTGTTTTTGCAATTTCCAAGCTCTCGGCACCCGAAACATTGCACTCAAGAAGCTTTGTAGCACCCTCACCATCGCCCGCAATTTTTCTGCAGAGATTAACCGTTACGGTGTTAAGCGCCTTCATAAACTCGTTAAAATCATCGCCCTCGGCGGTGATTTCTTGGTTTTCTGCCATACCGTTTGCCAAAACCACAACCATATCATTAGTTGAAGTGTCCCCATCAACAGACACCATATTAAATGAGGTCTTAATATCTGTTGAAAGCGCTTTACTTAGCATTTCTGAAGAAATTGCACAGTCGGTAGTTATAAAGACAAGCATTGTTGCCATATTGGGATGAATCATTCCCGAGCCTTTGGCAATACCGCCGATTTTACACTCTTTACCGCCGATATTAAATGACACCGCAACCTCTTTCATCTTGGTATCGGTGGTCATAATACCCTCTGCCGCCTCGGCGCTTTTACCATAGTCAAGCCCTAAAACAAGCTCGGGAATTCCGCTCTTAAATGGTGCAATATCCATAACCTGACCGATAACACCGGTTGATGCAACCACAATATCACTTGAAGAAATTCCGAGCTCATCTGCTAATATATCACAGGTTTGCTCTGCTATTTCAATGCCGTTTGCGTTGCAGGTGTTAGCGTTTCCGCTGTTGCAGATAATAGCCTGCGCCTTGCCGTTTTCAAGATGTTTTTTTGTTACTAAAAGCGGTGCGCCTTTTACAAGGTTAGTTGTATAAACCGCAGCCGCATTTGCGGCGGTTTCACTTACTATAAGAGCCAAATCACGCTTTGATTTATTTTTTCTAATTCCACAATGTATTCCATTTGCCTTAAAGCCCTTAGCCGCACACACGCCGCCTGAAATGATTTCCATTTTATTTCTCCTATATTAAAGTTCTAAGCCCGTGGTCTTATCAACACCGAGCACAATATTCATACATTCAACTGCCGCACCCGAAGCGCCTTTTCCAAGGTTATCATAACGGGCGATAAGCAATATTCTCTCTTGGTTGCCGGAAACCGAAATTTCCATACTATCTTTAAAAGAAAGCTTGTTTGCAGAAACAAAACCGCTCTCATCAAAGCTCTCGGTGTATTTCACAACGGGACCCTGATATTTTTCTTTATAAACCGCTTTAATATCCTCAACCCCAAAGCCCTCATTCAGCTGTG
The DNA here is from genome assembly GCA_015065685.1 of Oscillospiraceae bacterium. Taxonomy (GTDB): domain Bacteria; phylum Bacillota; class Clostridia; order Oscillospirales; family Acutalibacteraceae; genus UBA737. Next base: position 35,413 of record SVPU01000005.1, read on the forward strand.
AAGCAAAAATCGGCACGGTTACTTCCATTCCGCTGTAAAAATCATCAACCACGGGTATAAATGCGGGTTTATTATCAATGCCTGTTATTTTCTGCATTTCGGGAAGATGCTTATGGTTTTGAGAAAGTCCGTACTGACGGGGTGCACAGAGCAATTCATCACGCACATTATCCTCATATTCTGCAATCATCTTTTTGCCGCCACCCGAATAGCCCGTTAAAGAAAAGCAAGAAAGCAACGCATCCTTATTTAAAATCCCATTTTCAATAAGTGGGAAAATGAGTGCTATAAATCCGCTTGCGTGGCAACCGGGAACTGCAATTCTCTTTGAGCTTTTTATTTTTTGCTCAAAATCACTTGAAAGCTCTGCAAAGCCGTATGCCCAATCCTCATTGGTTCTGTGAGCAGTTGAAGTATCCAGCACAACAGTAGTATCGTTTTCAATTAAAGATACCGCCTCAACAGCCGCCGCATCAGGCAGACATAAAAAAGCAATATCCGCGGTGTTCAAAGCCGCCTTTCTTGCGGCAATGTCCTTGCGGTTTTCTTCTGTTAGCCTTATCAGCTCAATATCATTTCTGCTTTCAAGTCTATCGGCAATGCGAAGACCCGTTGTCCCCGCACTGCCGTCTATAAATACCTTTTTCATTTAAGAAACTCCGTAATATAATCAATTTGCGCCTTTACAGACTGCGGTCCCGTTCCGCCCGCGGAAATACGCTTATTAACACAGGTTTCAAGGGATATTTCGTTATATAAATCCTCATCAAACAAGGGGTCAAACTCTTTGTATTTCTCAATGGGTAAATTTTCAAGAATTAATCCCTCTTTTATGCAAAAGCCAACAATCTCACCAACATGCTTATAGGCAGTTCTGAAAGGCATACCCTTTTTAACGAGATAATCCGCAAGGTCGGTAGCATTGATAAAGCCCTCGCCTGCCGCCTTTTTCATATTAACCTTATTGGTTTTCATTGTGGCAATCATGGGAGCAAAAATGCCAAGGCACTTTTTAACGGTATCAACCGCATCAAAAATTGCTTCCTTGTCCTCCTGCATATCCTTATTATACGCCAAAGGCAAGCCCTTAAGGGTTGTGAGCAATGCCATCAAATTGCCATACACCCTACCCGTTTTACCTCTCACCAATTCTGCCATATCAGAATTCTTTTTCTGCGGCATAATGCTGGAGCCGGTTGTATAACTGTCATCAAGCTCTATAAACTTAAATTCCCAGCTTGACCAAAGAATGATTTCTTCAGAAAAACGGGAGAGATGCATCATAAGAATAGAAAATGCACTCATAAGCTCAAGGCAGAAATCCCTGTCAGACACGCCATCAATACTGTTAAGCGAAATGCCGCTAAAGCCAAGGCGCTCGGCCTCAAAATAACGGTCGGTATTATATGTTGTGCCCGCCAAAGCGCAAGAGCCGATAGGACTCTGACTCATCATTCTGCCTGACGCATCCTTTATTCTGTCAAAATCACGCATCAACATAAAGGCATAGGTTAAAATGTGGTGAGCAAAGGTTATGGGTTGCGCTCTTTGAAGATGGGTATAACCCGGCATTATAGCATCAGTATTCTCCGAAGCCTTGTCCTTTATCGCCTCAACAAGCTTCTTAATAAGTCTGCCAATTTCTTCGCATTCCATCATAAGATAAAGTCTTATATCAAGCGCCACCTGGTCATTTCGGCTTCTTGCAGTATGCAATTTTTTACCCGAATCCCCTATTCTCTTTGTGAGTTCGGATTCAATAAACATATGGATATCCTCGGCATCCATATTAAAGGGAAGCTTACCGCTTTCAATATCCTCTAATATACCGCCGAGTCCATCTATAATCTCAGCCTTCTCGCTCTCGGTTATAATGCCTTTATCACCCAGCATTTTAGCGTGAACTACCGAGCCGATAATATCTTGTTTATACATCCTCGAATCAAAATGAATGGAAGAATTGAAATCATCTGCCTGTTTATCAAGCGCTTTTTCGAATCTTCCCGCCCACATTTTATCCATAATTTTACCTACTTAAATTATTTTATGTTATTCTTTGCTTTCATTTTTGCATAAACCTTTGTCGGCAAACCGTAAAGATTTATGAAGCCTTGTGAATCCTTCTGGTCATAAACCTCATCCTCATCAAAGGTTGCAATTTCGGGGTCATAGAGTGAATAAGGCGACGTAACACCTGCGTTAATCATATTACCCTTGTAAAGCTTTAATGTAACATCACCTGTTACATATTTCTGAGTTGTTTTAACAAATGAAAGAATAGCCTCAACCAAAGGAGTGAACCACTGTGCATTATAAACAAGCTCCGCAAGCTTTTGTGCAACAAGCGATTTATAATGTGCGGTTTCTTTATCGAGACAAATGCTCTCAAGCACACTGTGAGCCTTATAAAGAATAGCTCCGCCGGGGGTTTCATAAACGCCACGGCACTTCATACCAACAAGACGGTTTTCAACAATATCAAGAAGACCAACGCCGTTTTCGCCGCCAAGCTTGTTAAGTGTTTCAACCAATTCTACCGCACCCATTTCCTTACCGTCAATCGCGGTGGGAACACCCTGCTCGAAATGAACAGTTACATAGGTTGGCTTATCGGGTGCCATTTCGGGAGAAACGCCCATCTCCAAAAAGCCTTCCTTATTATATTGAGGCTCGTTTTTGGGGTCTTCAAGGTCAAGACCCTCGTGTGATAAGTGCCAGATGTTCTTATCCTTTGAATAATTGGTCTCGCGGTTAATCTTAAGAGGCACATTATGAGCCTCAGCATATTCAATCTCTTCTTCACGAGATTTAATGTCCCACTCTCTCCAAGGAGCGATAATAGGCATATCGGGAGCAAAAGCCTTAATAGCAAGCTCGAAACGAACCTGGTCGTTACCCTTACCCGTACATCCGTGGCAAATTGCATCTGCACCCTCTGCAAGAGCAATTTCAGCAATTCTCTTGGCGATTGGGGGACGCGCAAAAGCAGTACCTAACATATATTCTTCATAAAGAGCGCCCGCCTGAACACAGGGGAAAACATAATCGGTTAAGAACTCTTCGGTTAAATCTTCTATGTAGCACTTTGAAGCGCCTGTTTTGATAGCCTTTTCCTCAAGTCCCTCAAGCTCGCTTGCCTGACCAACATTGCCGGAAACCGCGATAATTTCAGGATTATTGTAATTTTCCTTGAGCCACGGAATGATTATAGATGTATCCAAACCACCCGAATATGCAAGAACTACCTTTTTTATGTCTTTTTTATTCATTTTTTATTCCTCCGTTTGCATAATATGCACTTTGAATTAATTTCTATGCATAAATTATACTATATTTTGAATAAATATGCAACATTTATTTTCGTTTTTTAATTTTTTTACCTCTTGCACATATCTTACTTATTTTCACACCCGCTTTTGTGGGTTTTGCACAATAAATATAACTTGATTTATAATTAAATAAGATTTATAATCTTTATATTGGAGGTAAAAATATGAAAAACTCTAAATATAAAGAAAGCAGAAAGCTGCTTAAAAGCTTTCTGCCTTATTATAAAAAGTACCGTTTTACATTGGTTTGCGACCTTTTATGCGCAGCCCTTACAACCGTTTGCGAATTGGTGCTTCCAATGATAGTGCGCGAAATCACAGGTCTTGCGGCCGAAAATCCGATGCTCATAACAACCGCTCTTATTTTGCGCTGCACCCTGCTCTATCTTGTTTTGCGTATAATAGACACGGCCGCAAATTATTATATGGCTTCAATCGGTCATATAATGGGCGCAAAAATCGAATCGGATATGCGGCACGACTTTTTCAGCCACCTGCAAAAGCTTTCATTTTCATATTACGACAGTGCCAAAATCGGTACGCTTATGTCAAGAATAACAAACGATTTATTCGATATCACCGAATTTGCCCATCACGGACCCGAAGAGGTTTTTATTGCTTCAATCAAAATCATTTGTTCATTCATAATTCTTTGCACAATAAATGTTCCGCTCACAATTATAATGTTTGCGGCAATTCCGCCAATGATTATTGTGCTTTCATTCTTTAACAAGCGAATGAAAAGCGGCTTTAGAGATTCGCGCAAACAAATCGGTGTTTTAAATTCTCAGGTTGAGGACAGCTTGCTTGGAATTAGGGTTGTTAAATCTTTTGCAAAGGAAGAATATGAGCAAAATAAGTTTGACAACGGCAATCTCACCTTCTTAAAGGTTAAAGCCAGAGTTTACAAAATAATGGGCGCATTTCATTCAAGCACCCGTTTATCCGACGGTTTAATGTATATAATCGTGGTGGCTGTTGGCGCATTTTTCCTTAAGGCAGAAAAAATTTCTGCGGGAGACTATGTTGCATATCTTCTCTTCGTTTCAACTCTTATGACCTCTATCAGAAGAATTGTTGAATTCACAGAGCAATTCCAAAGGGGCATGACAGGTATCGAGCGATTCACCGAAATAATGGCTATAGAGCCTGATATTAAAGACAGCAAAAACGCTAAGGAAATTAAAAATGTTAAGGGCGAAATCTCCTTTAATAATGTATCGTTTAATTATGGCGAAGGCAACCGCGATGTTATTTCTAACCTTTCCCTTAATATAAATAAAGGTGAGAATGTCGCGTTGGTTGGTCCCTCGGGTGGCGGCAAAACAACACTTTGCTCACTCATTCCAAGGTTTTATGATGTAACCGATGGCGAAATTTTAATTGATGGCATTAATATTAATGATATTACGCTTCGCTCATTAAGAGAGAATATTGGAACAGTAGCACAGGATGTTTATCTTTTCTCGGGCAGTATCAGAGAAAACATTGCCTATGGCAAAGAGGATGCTACCGAACAAGAAATTATCGAAGCGGCACGGCTTGCGGGGGCAGATGAATTTATTTCTCAGCTCCCCGACGGTTACGATTCTTATGTTGGCGAGCGCGGTATTAAGCTTTCGGGCGGTCAAAAACAGAGGATTTCTATTGCTCGAGTTTTCCTCAAAAACCCGCCGATACTCATTCTTGATGAGGCCACAAGCGCACTTGATAACGAGAGTGAGCATTTAGTGCAGCAATCTCTTGAGCGCTTGGCAAAAGGCAGAACAACCATAACCATAGCACACAGGTTAACCACTATTAAAAACGCTGATAGAATTCTTGTTTTAACCGAGAACGGAATCGAAGAAAGCGGAAATCACAAGGAACTCATTTCTAAAGGCGGTATTTACAGTCAACTCTACAAGCTATATTCTGCTGAATAACGATAACCACCGAACCGTGTAAACGGTTCGGTGGTTTTTGTGGTCCTTTTAATCTCTTAAGTAAATTGTTCGGGAATTGCGGTGGATATAAACACTAAGCACCAAACCGATTCCAAGGAACAAGCATATAAGTGATGTTCCGCCCGAAGAAAAGAACGGAAGTGTTATACCGATAACCGGAAGCAAAGATAAGCACATTCCGATATTTATAACCGACTGTGCCAAAATCATTGCAAAAATGCCCACACAAATAAATTTTCCGCCATCATTAGTGCAGATACGCGCAATTCTTATGCATCTAAAGCAGATAGCCGCAAGAAGCAAAATAACGGCCATACAGCCAAGATAACCAAACTCTTCGCCAACACTAACAAATATAAAATCATTAAAGCTTTCGGGTATTAATCCCGCTTGTGTGAGGTCGCCCTTTAAAAAGCCTTGACCTGTAAATCCACCATTTGCAAGCGCCATTCTACCGCGCCATTGTTGGTAACCTATGCCTTGTATATCCGCATTAATATCAAAAATTGATTTGATTCTTTCGCGTTGGTCATCATTCAAAATAAAGAAATAAATAAGCGGCGAAGCAATCACTGCCGTGGAGAATGCCGCCGTGAAATATTTCCACGACACGCCTGCTGCCCACATCATCGAAAGCACCATAACCGCGAACACAAGGGCTGTTCCATCGTCTCCCTGCAAATGAATAAGCAAAACCGGTGCCGCGCCGTGAACACAAAGCGGGAGCAAATTTTTCAATTTATTGATATTAGGTTTAATCTTCTTAAGGTGCGCGCTAAAGGTTAAAACAAAGCAAACCTTAAAAAGCTCTGAGGGTTGGAATGTGGTGAAACCAAGGTCGAGCCACGCCCTGTCATCAGTTCCCTCGGGTGCCACACCGATAAAAAATGTAAGTATAACAGGAATAACGCCAATAAGCGCCGCCAAAGGCCAATATTTAAGAAAATCCTCGTGGTCAAATGTTGATATAACAAGCGCCGCACAAATGCCCGCAACCGTACCAAAGGTTTGAACGATTACAGGACGGAATGTTTCAAGATAATAGGTGGTTGAAAAAACCGCAACGCAGCCGAATGTTGCCGCAAAAAAGCAGAGTATTAAAAGAATCTTATCCGACTCACGAAGAAAGTCGGCTATTTTTGCAAACAGATTTTTCATTACGCACCTCCTATTAAGTATACTAACATTATATTTTATTTTAAATAAATATGCAAGTAGGTCTTTTCAATTTGATAAAAATGTGTTAAAATAAACTAAATTAGCGTTTGGAAGGTTTATTATGGAGATTTTTATATCTGACAGTCCCGAAAAAACAGAAAAAATAGCGGAAAATGTTGCAAAAGCCCTTAACGGTGGCGAAGTTATTGCATTTCGCGGCAATTTAGGAATGGGCAAAACCTGTTTCACAAGGGGACTTGCCCGCGGTCTTGGTTTTAGCGGTACTGTTACCTCCCCCACCTTCGCGCTCATAAACGAATATCTTGGCGGTAGATTACCCATTTATCACTTCGATATGTACCGTATCTCAACTTGGGAAGAGCTTTACTCATCGGGCTTTTTTGAATATATTGAACAGGGCGGCATTGTTGCTTGTGAATGGAGCGAAAACATTGAAAACGCCCTGCCTGACAACACAATTTATATCGAATTTGAATTTTTAGGTGAAAATGAGCGTAAAATAACCGTATTTCATAAAGAGGAAGTTTTAGAATGAAAATTTTAAGTATTGAGTGTTCTGCAACACCTTGCAGTGTTTCCCTAGCAGAAAACGGTAAAATATTAGCTTCCGCTTTTACAAATGAGGGTCTTACCCACTCTCAAACCCTTATGCCAATGGTTGAGGATGTTTTGAAAAGAGCCAACACAACCGTTAAAGAAATTGAGGGATTTGCCGTGGCAGCAGGCCCCGGTTCTTTCACGGGTGTTAGAATAGGAATCAGTGCTATAAAAGGGCTTTCTGCCGCAAATAAAACTCCTTGCGCCGCAGTTTCAACCCTTTACGCAATGGCTAATTTACAAACCGAGAACTCGATTGTTTGTCCCGTTATGGATGCGCGTTGCAATCAAGTTTATAATGCACTTTTTGATATTGAAAACGGCCAAATCACAAGGCTTTGCGAGGACAGGGCTATTCTTTGCGAGGATTTGGCAAAAGAAATTGAAAAAATCGTGCAAAAACATAATAAATCTGTTATAATAATGGGAGATGGGGCTAAACTGTTTTTCCCTTATGTTGAATCTTTCGGCGGCACTAAACTTGCAGAAAAAGGCAAACTTTTCCAGGATGCCGAAGGCGTGGCAAAAGCCGCAGAAGAAATGTTTAAAAAGGGCGAAACCGTTTCACCAAACGAGTTATTACCCGTTTATTTAAGATTGCCACAGGCAGAAAGAGAATTAAAACTAAAAAAGAAAATTGAAACTAAAAAGGAGTAATGAAAAATGAAAATTGCAATCGGTTGTGACCACGGCGGTCTCGAGCACAAAAACGCAATCGCAGAGCATTTAAGAAGCCGAGGTTTCGAGGTTGAGGATTTCGGAATTTACGAGCAGGTGTCTGTGGATTATCCCGATATTGCTGTTAAGGTTTGCGAAAGCATCGCTTCAAAGAAAAACGAGCTCGGCATTTTAGTTTGCGGCACAGGTATTGGAATGTCCCTTGCTGCAAACAAATTCAAGGGCATTCGCGCAGCCGTTTGCAGTGAGCATTTTTCTGCGAAATACACAAGGCTTCACAATAATTCCAACGTTTTATGCTTGGGTGGAAGAGTTGTTGGAATCGGCACTGCTTTAGAACTTGTTGACCTATTTGTTGACACCGAGTTTGAAGGCGGCCGCCACCAAAAAAGAATTGATAAAATTACAGAAATTGAAAATAGATAAGGAGTTTTTACAATGAAAAGCAATGTTTTTATTATGGACCATCCCTTAATTCAGCACAAGCTTACAATCCTTCGTGATGAGCGCACGGGTTCAAAGCAATTCCGCGAGCTAGTTAGCGAAATTGCAATGCTTATGTGTTATGAATCAACACGAGACCTTCCCCTTAAAGAGGTTACCACTAAAACACCTATCACAACTGCAAAAACAAAGGTTTTAGCCGGAAGAAAAATGGCTTTTGTGCCCATTCTCAGAGCGGGACTCGGTATGGTTGACGGTGTGCTAAGTCTTATCCCTGCCGCAAAGGTTGGTCATATTGGTATGTATCGCGATCCCGAAACACATATGCCCGTTGATTATTACTGCAAGCTCCCCGCAGACCTTGATGAGCGCGATGTTTTCGTTCTTGACCCAATGCTTGCAACAGGCGGCAGCGCTATTGATGCTGTGGCTCGCATAAAAGAATTTGGTCCTAAAAGAATTAAGTTTATGTGCATTATAGCGGCACCCGAAGGAATCGAAGCCTTCACAAAGGCTCACCCCGATGTTCCCGTTTATTGTGCAGGTCTTGATGACCACCTTAACGACCACGCTTATATTGTCCCCGGTCTCGGAGATGCCGGCGACCGTATTTTTGGCACAAAATAATTAATCGATTAAAAATTTAAAAAGGCAGAAACGCTTGTTTCTGCCTTTTTTATTATTTACAAAACTTATCAATATAACTATCTAACGCGGCGCTAATAACACCTATGGCCGCCTCTCTTCCATTTACCTCGCCCGCCACAGTTTCTTTATTTTCAAGCGCTTTATACACGCTGAAAAAGTGTATCATTTCATCGAAAATATGCTGTGGCAATTCTGAAATATCCTTATATTTATTATAAGTTGGGTCTGCAAACGGAATTGCTATAATCTTTTCATCGTTTTTGCCGCTGTCAAGCATAGAAAAATAACCTATGGGATAGCAGCGCACAAGAGTCATAGGTTCTAACCCCTCAGAGCAAAGAATAAGTACATCTAACGGGTCTCCGTCATCACCATAGGAGCGCGGAATGAAGCCATAATTCGTGGGATAGTGAGTGGAAGTATATAAAACACGGTCAAGCATAAGCATACCTGTTTCCTTATCAAGCTCATACTTCTTCTTACTTCCCTTTTTAATTTCAACAACCGCCATAAAATCTTCGGGTGTAATTCTTTTAGGGTGTATATTATGCCAAATATTCATTTGCAATAAACCTTTCTGAAAAAATTAACCGGAAGAAATCTCTTCCGGTTAAGATTATTATTTTACCATTGCAGCAACTTCAGCAGCAAAATCATCTACACGCTTCTCAATGCCTTCGCCCTTTTCGAAACGAACAAAAGAAGCAATCTTAATATCTGCGCCAAGTTCTTTAGCGGTTTTTTCAACATACTTACCAACAGTTAAATCACCATCGATAACATACTGCTGCTCAACAAGACAGTTTTCTTTGTAGAATTTACCAATTTTACCTTCAACAATCTTACCGAGAACTGCATCAGGCTTGTTAGCCATTTTAGGATCTTCCTTCATCTGAGCGATAAGGATATCCTTTTCTTTAGCGATAACCTCTGCCGGTACAGAAGCCTCGTCTAAATAGCCGGGGTTCATAGCAGCAATCTGCATTGCAACATTTTTACCCATAGCAACAAAATCAGCGTTATCAGCAGCAAGTGATGTTTCAAAGTTAACCATAACACCGATTTTACCACCAGCGTGAACATAAGTTACAACCTTACCTTCAACGCGCTCAAAACGGCGGATTTTAATATTTTCACGAATTGCAAGGAACAATTCCTGAACTTTTTCTTCAACGGTCATACCGTCTTTTTCGCACTTGAGAAGAGCATCAACATCAGCAGGATTCTGCTCTGCAACAACTTCTGCAACTTCCTGTGCCAAAGCCTTGAAGCCTTCGCCGTTAGCAACAAAGTCTGTTTCGCTGTTAAGCTCAACAACAACGCCAACACCATCTTTTGTGAAAGCACATACAGTACCTTCAGCAGCGATACGGGTTGATTTTTTAGCTTGTGAAGCCAAGCCTTTTTCTCTTAAATAATCTGTTGCAGCATCCATGTCGCCATTGGTCTCAACAAGAGCCTTTTTACAGTCCATCATACCGCAACCGGTTTTTTCTCTTAATGCTTGAACGTCTTTTGCAGTAAAAGCCATCTCTATTTCCTCCGAACTAATTAAAATTATTCAGCAGCCTCTTCAGCTACCTCTTCCTCTGCCTCTTCAACAGCTGCAGTACCCATTTCAGAACCCTGTCTGCCTTCGATTACAGCAGCAGCGATAGTTTCTGCAATAAGCTTTACAGCGCGGATAGCGTCATCATTACCGGGGATAACTGCATCGATTTCATCGGGATCACAGTTAGTGTCAACAATAGCGATAATCGGGATACCGAGTTTCTTAGCTTCTGCAACTGCGATTCTTTCTTTGCGGGGGTCAACGATAAACAAAGCTGAAGGAATCTTCTTCATATCTTGGATACCGCCGAGGAATTTCTCAAGTTTTTCAATTTCAAGGTTAAGCTTAATAACTTCCTTCTTAGGTAAAAGCTCAAAAGTACCGTCGTCTCTCATATTGCGAAGCTGATTAAGACGAGCGATTCTTGTACGGATTGTTGAGAAGTTTGTGAGCATACCGCCGAGCCAACGTGCATTTACATAAGGCATGCTGCAGTGCTCTGCTTCTTCTTTAACTGAATCCTGAGCCTGTTTCTTTGTTCCAACGAAAAGGATATCTCCACCTTCTGCTGCGATATCGCGAACAAACAAGTAAGCCTCGTTAAGCTTCTTAACGGTCTTCTGAAGGTCGATGATATAAATTCCGTTACGTTCTGTGAAAATGTACTCCGCCATTTTCGGGTTCCAACGTCTTGTCTGATGTCCGAAATGAACACCTGCTTCAAGAAGTTGTTTCATTGATACTACTGCCATTTCTTTTTCCTCCTGAGGTTTTTCCTCCATCCCACCCAATGCTTCGGAAATTGCCAAAATGCTTGGCAACACCTCTCCGACCGAGAGCGGAATGTGTGTTTTTTATTTGCTAAATATCATTAGCCGTATGATTATATCACAAACGCTCCCTATTTGCAAGTGTTTTTTAAAATAATTTTACTTGAAATAATCTATCCTGTGTGATAAGATAAATACAAACTATAAATAAAGTGAGGTGCGGGTGTTGAATTTGCAGGAATCAGGCGAAATGTATCTGGAGACTATATTTGTTCTTTCTAAAAAAATAGGCAATGTGAGGTCGCTTGATGTTGCCGAATATATGAACTTTTCAAAACCCAGCGTTTCTCGTGCAGTGGGTCTGCTCAAAAAAGGTGAATTCTTAACCACAACAAAGGAAGGCTTTTTATTATTGACACCAATCGGTTTGGAAATTGCCCAGAAAATTTACGAACGCCACACAATTATAACCGATTATCTCGTTAAAATTGGTGTTGATCGTGATACCGCTTTGCAGGATGCTTGCAAAATGGAGCATCACATAAGCGAAGAAACCTTCAATGCATTTAAAAAACAATTAGGCTAATTTTTGGACATCCTTTGAGGATGTCCTTTTTTATTTTATTTTTTTTAAAATCGTGGTTTACATTTTTGCGATTTTTTTCTTTATGTTTACAGAACGCATTCGTTCAAGAAAAAATATAAGGAGATGCAAAATATGTTTTACTGCGATAATTGCGGTGCCCAATTCGAAGAGCCGAAAAAGGTTTTGGAAACACACGGGAATGCCACTCCCCCGTATGAAAAGCTTTTTATTTGTCCGTTTTGCAAGAGCTGTTTGTTTCACGAAAAAAGCAACACCCATTGCCGATGCTGCGGTGCAAAGCTAAAGGTGGCCGGCACAGATTACTGCTCAGACACATGCAGGCAACAAGGTATTAAGCTGAGAGAAAAGGAAAGGAAACGAAAAAGGCTGCTTAGCTCTCACCCTATAAACGAAATTATAAGGCAATTAGAAATTTATAACAAAGAGCACAACACAAACTATAGCTACGGTCAATTCGTGGCACTTATTTTACCGAAAAAGAAGGCAAGAAAATGCGCAAAGAGAAAAAAGAATATTTAAATCAATATTTACTGCAGGAACCCAAGATTAACCGACTTTATAATATGATTTCTATTAATCCGCAAAAGAGAGATTATTATGAAAATTTAATTTCAGAAGCACTAGCCTTACGCGAGGAAATTGAAAAGAAAATCAACAGAATAGATGATAAGGTTTTGGTTGAAATTTTATATAACAAGTATATCTTCGGCAGAACACTTGAAGAAACCTCATATATTATAAATTACAGCAAGCGGCACACCGAAAGGCTGCATGTGAAAGCATTGGAAAAATTTAAAATTTAAAAACCCTTTACTTTTATTTTTTTATAATGTATAATAAAAGAACAATTGTTCTATGGGAGGGCGATTAATTTGGGCGACAGAATAATACTTCATTGCGACCTTAATAATTTTTTCGCATCTGTTTCCTTGCTTTTTAACCCCACCCTCGTTAGTCTTCCCGTGGCGGTTTGCGGAAGTAAAGAAAAAAGACACGGAATTGTTTTGGCAAAAAATGAAATTGCCAAAAAATTCGGTGTTAAAACCGCCGAGCCGATTTTTGAAGCCAAGGCAAAATGCCCCGAGCTTGTAACACTGCCCGCTCTCGATGAAAAATATGAAGAATATTCCCAAAAGGTAATCTCTATTTATGAGCGCTACACCGATATGATTGAGCCCTTTGGCATTGATGAATGCTGGCTTGATGTTACCGGAAGCACCGTTCTTTTCGGAAGCGGAGAACAAATTGCAGATAAAATCAGAAATGATGTTAAGCGTGAATTAGGGCTTACGGTATCGGTGGGTGTGAGCTTTAACAAGGTTTTTGCAAAGTTAGGCTCTGATATGAAAAAGCCTGATGCCGTTACCGTTATTTCGAGAGATAATTTTAAACAAAAGGTGTGGCCCTTGCCTATTTCCGACCTTTTGTTTGTGGGCGCTAAGACCTGCGAAAAGCTTAAAAGCTGCGGCATTCACACCATTGGTGATATAACCGACTGTGATGATATAACACTGAAAAGACTTTTGGGCAAGAACGGCGCAGAGCTTAAAAAATATGCGTTAGGTCAAGATACCTCCCCCGTTGTAACCCCTACTGAAGCTGATAAGCCAAAGAGCATTGGAAGAAGCGTTACTTGTGAAAAGGATTTTACAAAAAACGGTGAGGTTAAAAAAGCGTTTTTTGAATTTGCACAATATATCTGCGACTGTCTGCATCAAAAAAAGCTTTATGCGGGCGGTGTGCAGGTGCATATCCGCACATCAAACCTTGTTGTGAAAGAATTCAGCAAAACCTTTCCCGACTCGACTGACAGCGCGCTGATTTTCGCCACCCGCGGTTTCGAGCTTTTTTGCGAAAACTATTCATTTGGTGAGCCTTTGCGCTCGGTGGGACTCAGGGCAATTAATCTCAAGGACAACCGAATTGCTGTTCAGCAGGATTTGTTCGGTGAATCTGATAAAAAAATAGAAATTGAAAAGCTCGATAATTCCATCTATGAGCTCAGGAAAAAGTTTGGAAGTGATGGAATCAAACGCGCAACCACGCTTGATTAATTATAAAAAATGTAATATAATAAGACTTGCAGATTATTGCAAGTCTTTTTAATATAAAGGAAGCGATTAAAATAAATAACAAAAACGAAAACGGTTTTGAAATTAAAATGGAAAATATCTATTCAAACTCACCTCGTGATATTTCATCACATTCCTTTGAAGATATTTCCTCTAATTCCAACCGAAGAGAAGTACAAAATTCAAAAAAGCCTCCAAAAAAAAAGAAACGCCGCAAAAAACACACCTTGCTTAAAATCACCGCGGCTCTGCTTTGCTTTATAATTATTTTTGGTGTCGGGTTTTATTCTTATTGCTATAATCTTTTGAGCAAGATAAACCGTGCCGAGCTTGATAAAAGCGATTTAGGAATTTCCTCAAGTGATTATGACGGCATTAAAAACATCGCACTGCTCGGTCTTGATACGAGAGAAGACAATAAAACTGGCAGAAGCGATGCTAATGTTATTGTAACCATTGATAAGAAAAACAAAAAGATAAAGTTAACCTCAATAGCAAGAGATTCCTATGTTTCAATTGATGGGCATAAAAAGGACAAGCTGACCCACGCTTATGCATACGGCAGGTCGCAGTTAGCCGTTAAAACACTTAATCAGAATTTCGGGCTTGAAATAACCGATTATGTTACAATGAATTTCTTCGAGCTTGCAAGAATTATAGATTATATAGGTGGGGTTACGGTTGATGTGGATGAAGCCGAAATGAAAGAGCTTAATTCTTATGTTTTTCCAACCACAGATTTCGGTGATATGCCTTGTGAGGATATAAAATTCGCAGGTGTTCAGCTTTTATCGGGCACTCAAGCGGTTTGTTATGCGCGAATCAGACATACCGATGGCGATATCGAGCGCGGCAACAGACAAAAGGAAGTGCTAACTGCTATGTTCCAGTCTGTCAAGAGTATGAATCCTCTGAAGCTACCCAAAGTTGCAGAGCTTATTTTAAGCGAATGTGAAACCTCGCTTTCAACCGATGATATTATGGGGCTAGGTTTATGGACTGTGCTGACCGTTCCCGAGTTCGAGCAGCTGAGTATCCCAAGTGAAAATATCAAGGCCTCTGGCAAAACAATTAACGGCGGTTGGTATTATGTTTATGATATTGATGCCGCAAAGCAAGAAATAAAGGATTTTATTTTCGAAGAAAATTATTATTCTGCCGAAGAAAAATTGAAACGCGAAAGCGAACAAAATTAGATAAAAAAACGACTGCCGATTGGCAGTCGTTTTTAACTTTATAAATTATTCAGCAGTCTCTTCTGCTACTTCTTCTACAACCTCTGTTGTTTCTTCTGCAACAGGTGCGATTTCTTCTGCCACTTCTTCTGCAGCGGGTGCGTTTTCTTCAGTTGCTTCGTAAACAACCTCATCAGCCTCTGCAACAGCGGGCTCCTCTTCCTTAACTTCGGGCTCTAAAAGAGCACGGATAGAAAGGCTAACACGCTTTTTGTCAAAGTCAACAGCTGTAATCTTAGCTTCAACCTCTTGACCAACGGTGAGTTCATCCTGAGGCTTTGCAATATGCTTATTAGCAATCTGAGAAATGTGGATAAGACCATCAATTCCGGGGATGATGCGTGCGAATGCACCGTATGTAGTCATACTAACTATAGTTACCTTTACAACATCGTCAACATTATAGTTGTTCTGGAAGATAACCCAAGGATTTTCCTCTTCCTTCTTGTAGCCTAAAGAAATCTTTTTCTTCTCAACATCGATAGCCTTAACATATACCTCAACAGTGTCTCCTACTAAAACTACCTCTGAAGGATTCTTGATTCTTGACCAAGAAAGCTCTGAAATGTGAACCATTCCGTCCACTCCGCCGATATCAACAAAAGCACCGTAGCCTGTGATAGACTTAACAGTTCCTGTGAAACGGTCGCCAACAGCGATTTCAGACCAAAGCTTAGCTTGAGCTGCCTTTCTCTCTTCACGAAGAACGCTGCGGATAGAGCCAACTGCTCTGCGGCCTCTGCCAATTTCAATGATTCGGAATGAAACTTCCTTGCCCTTTAAATCTTCAAGAGCTTCGCTTCTTGAGAGTGTTGCCTGTGAAGCGGGGATGAATACTCTTACATTGTTAGTGTAAACCACAACGCCGCCCTTGATAATTTCTTTTACGAAACCTGTAATAACTTCGCCCGACTCTTTGGCTGCAACTATATTGTCCCAACCGGCAATAGCATCATAACGACGCTTTGAAAGCATTGCGGTTCCTTCCTGGTCACTGATTTTCATAATGATAAGGTTAATCTTATCATTGACCTTAACTTCATCTTCCATCTTAACATTGGGGTCAGAAGAATATTCAGCAGCTGTAACATAACCCGTTACACCTCTGCCGATGTCCACTGTGATTTCAGTGGGATTAACAGCAATAACTGTGCCCTCTACCTTCTGGTCGCCTGTTAAGCTGCTTAATGAAGCCTCGAATGCTTCCTCATCTGTCATTTCTTCGAAGCTCTTTTGAACAGATTCTTTTACCTCCATCTGTTCTTCAACCGGTTGTAAATTTTCCGACATGGTATAGATTACCTCCTTTATTATGCCTGCAGGTGTCGAAGCACCCGCAACAACCCCAACTAAGTCGCTATCTTTAAGGTCGATACCAGATAATTCATCGGCCGTTTCAAGATAATGCGTTCTTTTACAGTTGTTACTGCAAACATCATAAAGCTTTGCAGTGTTTGAACTGTGTCTTCCTCCAATAACCAAAATAACATCGTTTATTTTTGAAAGAGACTCAGCCTCAGCCTGTCTCATTGAGGTTGCGTTACATATTGTATCAAAAATTTCCGCATTTGTACATACTTTTTTGAAATTTTTTTGTATTTCTTCCCAAATTTCTGCATTAAATGTTGTTTGAGAGACCAAAATGACACTTTTTTGCTCAAAATTTGCTTTTTCTTTCAGTAAATCGTTTAGTTCATCAACAGTTGAGATAACAAAGCATTCGCCCGTGCAGTGCCCGATTATACCTTTTACCTCTTGGTGATTCTCATCCCCTGCTATAACCGTTACATACCCCGCACCGCTTTTTTCTGCCACAATTTTATGTATTTTCGAAACAAACGGACAGGTTGCATCTGCAATTTTCAAGTTTTTTTGCTCTGCTTCCTTAAAAACCGCAGCCGACACTCCGTGTGAGCGGATAACAAGCGTTTCGCCCTCTACCACTTCACTCGGAGACTCAACAATTCGCACACCACGGTCCTCTAATTCTTTCACCAACTGTGGATTATGAATTATAGGCCCTAAGGTGCAAACCTTTTCGCCTTTGTCAAGCAATTCATAAACCATATTAACTGCGCGGTTAACTCCAAAACAAAATCCCGCAGTTTTAGCCAAGGTTATTTTCATTTTATAGCTTCAATTCCTTTTTCAACAATGTTTATAAGTAAATTAAGAGAATCTTCAAAACGGAAGCCTGTGGTGTCAGCAAGAACGGCATCGTCTGCCTGTTTAAGCGGCGCTGTCGCACGATTCATATCATTATAATCTCTTTTAATCATATCTTCACAAACATCTTGGAAGGTAACCTCTTGACCTTTTGCTATAAGCTCATCATAACGGCGCTTTGCCCTATCTTCTACCGATGCAGTAAGATAGATTTTAATCTCGGCGTTTGGAAGAACAACTGTGCCGATATCCCTGCCATCCATAACAACATTATTATTTTTTGCCATTTCTCTTTGCATTTCGAGTAAAAATGCTCTTACCTCGGGCTTTGCCGAAACGGCAGATGCCATCATAGATGCCTCGGGTGTTCTGATTTTTTCACTGACATCCTCACCGTTTAAAAACACTCTTTGCTCGCCATTCACAAACTTCATTTCAACCTTTGTGAGCGCCAGAATTTCCTCTATATTGCAATTAAGCTCGGTATCAGCACCGTGCTGTGCAAACATAAGACCCACCGTTCTGTAAAGCGCGCCTGTATCAACATAAATAAAACCGAAATGCTCGGCAACCTTTCTTGATAATGAGCTTTTACCCGCACCTGCCGGTCCATCAATAGCTACTGAAATCATAAATCTTCACACCTCAAAACATTTTTTCCCGCAAGATAACCCGTTGAAAAGGCTATTTGCAAATTAAAACCACCCGTGAGGGCATCAACATCAATTATCTCCCCCGCAAAGAAAAGACCGCTCACTAATTTTGATTGCATTGTTGTGGGGTCAATTTCTTTAACACTCACTCCGCCGCTTGTTATAATAGCTTCTTCAATCGGTCTGAAGGCGGTTATTGTGAGTGGGAATTTCTTAAGCAAACGGCAAAGGGCTTGTCTTTGCTCGCGGGTTATATTATTAACCTTTATGTTATCGGGTATTCCCGATAGCCTTACAACAATCGGAATAAGGCTTTTAGGAAGCAGCATATCCAACGAATTGACAAAATCCTTATTAATTCTCTCGCTAAAATCTCTTAAGATTCTGCTATCGAGCTGCTCTTCTGAAAGCGCGGGCTTTAAATCTATAAATGCCTTATACTGCTTTTCGCCCATTTTTTTAATGTGCGAGGATGCGCTGAGCACAAGCGGACCCGAAATTCCAAAATGCGTGAAGAGCATTTCGCCCATTTCGGAGAAAATCGGCTTCTTTTTGCCCTCTTCGAACACAGAAAGTGTTACATTTTTAAGCGAAAGACCCGATAATCTGCTGCAAAAGCCCTCGTGGCACTCAAGCGGCACTAACGAAGGTTTGATTTTTGTAATTGTATGTCCTAATTCTTTAGCGAAGCGGTATCCATCCCCCGTCGAGCCTGTAACCGAATAGGACATGCCACCCGTTGCAATAATCACGGCATCTGCCTTTATAAGCTCGCCATTTGATAGCTTAACCTTGCTAATTCTTCCCTCTTCTTGCAACACTTCTATAGCGGTGGCGTTGATTAGCTTAACATTTTTAAACCTTGTAACACTCGCGAGCGCATCAACAATATCAACCGCTTTGTCGGAAACGGGAAAAACCCTGTTTCCGCGCTCGGTTTTAAGCTTAACACCGTGTTTTTCAAAAAAGGACTGAGTGTCAGCCGAAGAAAAAAGTGAAAAGGCGGAATATAAAAACCTCGGGTTTTTAAGAGTGCTTGAAATAAGGGTTTCGGTGTCGCAATTGTTGGTAACATTGCATCTGCCCTTGCCCGTTATCATAACCTTTCTGGCAGGGCGTTCATTTTTTTCTATAATTAAAATTTCGGTTTGTGCGTCTGCGTTTTCTGCCGCGCTGTGTGCCGCCATAAGACCTGCCGCACCGCCGCCGATTATAACAACCCTTTTCACCCTTTTCACTCCCCTCTTTTAACTATACTATTTTACAACAAAACAAATAAAAAGTAAATAAAATTATTTAAATTAAAAAAGACGGTTGAACCGTCTTTTAATCTTACTTTTTGCCTGTTGAGCCGAAGCCGCCTTCACCGCGAACGGTGTCTGAGAGTTCTTGGGTCTCATTATATTCAACCTTTAAGAAAGGAGTTATAACCAACTGTGCAATACGCTCTTTATCTGCAATGGTCTGGTCCTCGTTTGAATGGTTGTGAAGCGCCACCATAATTTCACCGCGATAGTCAGCATCAATAACACCAACCTTGTTTGCGGGAGCAAGACCTCTTTTGCAGGCAATTCCGCTTCTCGCATATATAAGACCCGCATAACCCTCGGGAATTTCGAGAGAGAGCCCTGTGTGGATAAGCTTTGTTTCACCCGATTTAATTGTAACCTCGCCGCCTTCACAAGCATAAAGGTCGGCACCTGCCGCAAACTCTGTGCCGTAGGTGGGTTTAATTGCGTTCTCATTAAGCTTTTTAAAGTTAACCTTAATCATAAATACATCCTCTATTCGTAAATATTACCCGAGCCCATTTTTCTTTGCCAAACGCCCTCTAACCAAACCACTTCGCCCTTTTTGAGCGAAGCCTTAACATCAATCACTCTTTGATTAGAAGAGCCTCTGAAGATAAGGTCGGGGCTTTTTAAATCTTCAACGAATTTGCCATCAACCAAAACATCTATATTATTTAGCATTTTGGTAGCTGTTTCGATGCCTCCAACCTTTCCGTTTAAAATATCCTCAAACAAAAAGCCTGTGTAACACCAAACTGTTTTTTGCGGCAGCTCTGTTTTGATTTTTGCAAGAAGAATTGCTAAATCGCCTTGATTTTCGGGCTCAAAGGGCTCGCCGCCCAAAAGTGAAAAGCCTTCAATATGTGAAGGGGCAAGTGCCGTGAGAATTTCTGCTGCCACCTTATCATCAAAAAGCTCACCATAACCGAAATCCCACGCCTCTTTGTTAAAGCAGTTCTTGCAGTGGTGTCTGCAGCCGCTAACAAAAAGCGAAACTCTAACGCCCGGTCCGTTTGCAATATCAAATTTTTTGATTACTGCGTAATTCATTAGTAAAACTCCAATAAAAAGGGCGGTGATATTTACCGCCCTTGACTGATTAACTTTTTACAGATGCAAAACTCTTTCTTTAATTTCCTGAGTTCTGCCCTGATTCCAATACTGTGTTCCGATATATCCGCAGGTGCGGCGGGCAACATTCATCTTATCCTGGTCGGTGTTGCCACAGTTGGGGCACTTCCAAACAAGCTTTCCGTGCTCATCCTCCTGCACCTCAATTTCACCATCGAATCCACATTCGTGGCAGAAGTCGCTCTTTGTGTTAAGCTCTGCATACATAATGTTATCATAAATAAACTGCATAACAGAGATAACTGCATCGATATTATTCTGCATATTGGGAACTTCAACATAAGAAATAGCGCCACCGGGTGAAAGAAGCTGGAATTTAGCCTCTAATGCCAATTTATCGAAAGCATCAATTTCTTCGCCCACGTGAACGTGATAGCTGTTGGTGATATAATTTCTATCGGTTACTCCCTTAACCACGCCAAAACGCTTCTGCAAGCACTTTGCAAACTTATAAGTTGTACTCTCAAGAGGTGTGCCGTAAAGTGAGTAATCAATATTTTCGGCAGCCTTCCATTTAGCAGTATATTCGTTAAGCTTTCTCATAACCTTAAGGCCGAATTCTTCGCCCTCAGGCTCGGTAAGCTTTTTGCCGTTCATAGCATAAACGCACTCCCAAAGACCTGCATAGCCGAGAGAAAGGGTTGAATATCCACCGTGGAGATATTTATCAATAGTTTCGCCCTTTTTAAGACGCAGTAAAGCACCATATTGCCAGAGAATCGGAGCAGCATCGGAAACGGTTCCTGTGAGTCTTTCATGGCGAGCCTGCAATGCTCTGTGGCAAAGCTCCATTCTTTCATCAAATATCTGCCAGAACTTTTCTTCATCTCCACCTGCTGAAAGACCGATATCAACAAGGTTAACTGTTACAACGCCCTGATTGAAACGGCCGTAATACTTAGGCTTGCCGTTCTCATCAACAAAGGGAGTAAGGAAGCTTCTGCAACCCATACATGTGTAGCAATGGCCCTCACCGTTTTTATCAATCTTATTCTGAAGCATAATCTTCTCAGAAATATAATCGGGCACCATTCTCTTTGCGGTGCATTTAGCAGAAAGCTGTGTTAAGTACCAATATTTCGTTCCCTCTTTAATATTATCCTCTTCGAGAACATAAATAAGCTTGGGGAACGCAGGGGTTATCCAAACTCCTTTTTCGTTTTTGACACCCTGATAACGCTGTTTGAGAACCTCTTCAATAATCATTGCAAGGTCTGCCTTTTCGCGTTCATCCTTAGCCTCGTTAAGATACATAAAGACAGTAACGAAAGGAGCCTGACCGTTGGTTGTCATAAGAGTTACAACCTGATACTGAATAGTCTGAACGCCCTTGCGGATTTCATCGCGCAAACGCTTTTCGGCAATCTCTCTTATCTTTTCATCAGATATTTCAATCTCTAAGCCCGCAAGCTCAGCCCTAACCTCTTCAACAAGCTTTTTACGGCTGATATCAACGAACGGAGCCAAATGAGTAAGGCTAATACTCTGACCGCCATACTGACAAGAAGCAACCTGTGCAATAATTTGTGTTGCAATGTTACAAGCGGTTGAAAATGTGTGGGGTTTTTCAATATAAGTTCCGCTTATAACGGTTCCGTTTTGAAGCATATCCTCAAGGTTAACAAGGTCGCAGTTATGCATATGCTGAGCAAAATAGTCAGCATCGTGGAAATGAATAAGACCACGTTCGTGAGCATCTACAATATCAGGAGAAAGCAAGATTCTCTTTGTGATATCCTTACTAACCTCACCTGCCATATAATCACGCTGAACGCTGTTAACGGTGGGATTCTTGTTACTGTTTTCCTGCTTAACCTCTTCATTATTACATTCAATAAGGCTTAAAATCTGTTCATCAGTGGTGTTAGACTTACGAACAAGGGCGCGGTTATAACGATAGGTTATGTAACGGCGTGCAACATTAAATGCGCGCTGATTCATAATCTGGTCTTCTACCATATCTTGTATTTCTTCCACGCTGAGTGAACGGTTTATATTAGCAGCAGCGCTCTCAACATCCTCTGCAATACGCTTAATCTGAATTTCAGACATACGCTCACTGGGAACAACGCTTTCGTTAGCTTTTGTTACCGCTATTACGATTTTTTTGGGGTCAAACTCAACTTCTGCCCCACTTCTTTTAATAATTTTCATAATTTCACTTCCCCAAAATATACGCTTTTTGAAAAATATTCCATACAACATATTGTGTCGGTGAATTCTATTATAACATAACTTTTAAAAAAAGCAAGGACTATTTGAAAAAAAGCTTAATTTTCCTTAATTTCTATATTTCCTACAAAATAAATGCCTAAATTTACAAATATAGAACAAAAATCCAAGCACCAAAACCATAAAAACAGATAAAAATCGACCACCTACTATATATAGGTGGTCGATTTTATTATTCTTCTACCTTAATTTCGCCGTTTTCTTTTTCAAAACGCTTTATATACTCATTAAGCACATATATAACCTGTCCGTTACCCGAACGCCCCTCGTATTGTGCCACATACCTTAGTTTATAATGTAAGGTCTTATTAATTTCTATACCGAGATGCTTATTTTCCTTGTTTCTCATAATTTCTCCTTAAAAAATCTTATTTTAAGTTTATTTTAAGTAGAAATTGTGTTATAATGTTAAAAGCCTACTTATTTTAAGTATACTAAATTTTGAGGTGAATATAATGACTAATGATGAAAATGTTGTTGTTTGTTGGTGTTGCGAATATTTTTTCCCTGAATTTGGCGACCCTATAAACAAAGGAAAAATGACAGGCAGTATGTGTTCTAAGAGAGAAGCTTCTCGTTTACCATCTGATAATGTGTGCGAAGAATTCCTGTTACGCTCCGGTTTACACACCCGAAAATCTATACCCTCTTATTGTAAACACTATAAATATAACTTCATTGAAAAGATTTTAAAAAACAAATCCCCTAATTCATCCTCTTAAATCCTTCTCCGATTATTTCGCCTACATCGCTCAGCACTATAAAAGCATTGCGGTCATATTTATCTACAATATTATATACCGCAGAAACCTCATATCTTCTCACGGTGCAAAGCAGCAGTGCTCTATCCTGCCCCGTGTAACCGCCTTTTGCATTTATAATGGTAACTCCCCGCGAAATAACCGTGTTGATTTCATTGCAAACATCTTGCGGAAACTGTGTTACAATGTAAATCAGCTTTCCCTTATCTGCGCCGTATAACACAGTGTCCAATACAATCGAAGAAGCATAAAGCGCAACTATGGAATATAAGGCGCTCTCTAAATTTTTATAAGCAATGGTTGCAATAACAATTACAAAGGCATCAATAATGAGAATCAGTCTGCCAACTGTTAAATGACGGAACCTTTTGTTTATTATCTTTGCAATAATATCAATTCCGCCTGTGCTGGCACCCCTTCGCATAACTATGCTAAGTCCCAGACCCATTATGATTCCGCCAAACACAGATGCCAATATCTTATCAACCTGAAAAACAGGTAAAATAGCATCGGTTAAAGTGAGAGAGGCCGAAAGAATTATTGTTGCTATTGATGTTTTAACAATGAAAATACCGCCCAATTTAAAAAATCCCAACAAAATCAGTGGTATATTCAATAGAAAAAGTGTTATTCCGCTAGGCAATGTGAATAGATAATTAAGCACCGTCGCAATACCCGTTAATCCCCCGGGGGAAATTTCGTTAGGCGAAATAAACATTGAAACAGCTGCGGAATATATAAGGCTTCCTATTATATAACATAAAATATCAATACCTATCCGCGAGATTTTTTTATTCATAAATATTACTCCCGAATATTATTTTTTGATATATTATTCCACCAAGCCACAAAAAAATGCAGACAGCAAAAGCTGTCTGCATAAATTTAAATTATTCTTCGTAAACCAGCATATCTTCGCTTCCGCCAACAATTTGGTTGCCTTCAATCTCAACATTATCGCAAGCATCAAGCGAAATAAAGTAACTCTGATATTCTTCGCAGTTTTCCTTGTGCTTATCACAGTTAATGAACTTATTGTCCTTAATTTTAAGTCCATCAACAGCCAACGCTGAAATTGCGGTTGCATTTAGGTTAACAAAGGTGTTGCCCTCAATTGTAATGTTCTTGTGAACACCCGCCTTATAAATTCCGTGGCCATGTGTGTTATGGTCATCGCGGCAGTCAATTCTAACGCCGGCAGCTCTGCGGTCTCCTGCAGCAGTTCCGCAACCCTCAAAAATATTGTTTCTTATAACAACATTCTTTGCGGGGCCCATTTCACTCCACTGAACCGCATCCAAAGTAATTAAAATAGCCGCAAAGCTTGTGCCGTGGAAATAGCAATCCTCAACTAAAATATTTTCAGTGCGGAGTAAAAAGCCTCTTGCTCTTGAACCGTTAACTCGACAACGGCGAATTTCAACAGAAGCATAGAAAGCGGAGTTTGCAAGGCAATCCCCCTCGCCGAGCTCACCCTCTAAATCGGTGAAGGTGATTCTCTCGGTTGTACAGTCCTTAACCTTAAACTGACCCTTTTTCTCAACACTGTTTATATCATAAATATAAACTATATCTCCCTCTCGGGCCCAATCCTCACTAACCGTTCCAATATTAACTGCATTTTCTTCAACCGTTGTTACAACTGCGCTCTTATTATGAATATTAAGTATATCATCACCAACAAATGCGAAATCGCAATCTTCCACAATAAGCTTTCCTGTCATACCCTTAATGTGAATTCCGTCAAAAGGAATAGCGCATAATGCCTTTGTTCCGTTTTTAACTGTTGCGCGAATTCTTCTGAAGGTGAAGTTGTGGCTTCGTGGATATACGCCGAAAATAATGCCCGCCGTTGACAGGAAGGTTAAATCCTCAATAGTGATATCGCTACAAGCGGTGAAATTAAAGGGTGGGCGGTCATAGAACACATGCTTGATATACATTAGCTCATCAATAGAGATAGTTTCAAGATAACAAGCATTTGTGGGATACATAAAGATGCGAACAACATTATCCCCTATCATAGTATAGGGATAAGGATTCGGAGTGTTAAACGATGCGTGCCAGTTGGGTGCATAGTCTTCATTACAACTGTCAATCGCGTGAATTGGCTCATTACCTGTCATTCTATAGCCTTCTAAAAGGCGAACATCCACTGTGTTTGCCTGTCTGTCAATACCGCAGATTCTTCCCACAGAGGAGGTATTGTTATCATTCGTATATGTAAAGCCTTTAAAGGTACATTTCTCGCAGTTTGTAACCTCAAAAGCACCCGCGGAAAAACGGGGATTTGGATTAAAGTGGCCTATAAGCTTTGCACCAAAGCCCGAAATAGTTACATTTTTAAGGCCATCAAGTTCAATTTTCGACTTTAATATATACTCGCCTGCCGAAATATAAAAAATTGCATTTTCGGTGGCTTGGTCAAAAAACGCCTGAAACTGCTCCGAAACATCCTTACCCGTGTTTGCAACGATACCGAAATCCTTTGAAACAAAAATCTTTTCTGCCATACTTACCGCCCCTAACAAAAGGAATTTTTATATGCTTGAATTATAGCATATAGCCTTTGCGATGTAAAGAAAAACCACAATATATATTAATTTTAATTTTTTTAAAATTAATGCTTGATTTTATATCCAAGTTGTGATATTATACTATGGCAGCCCAAAAAGTTGCATTTGCGCTGATAGCTCAGCTGGATAGAGCGTCTGGCTACGGACCAGAAGGTCGGGAGTTCGAATCTTCTTCAGCGCGCCAATAAGGAATCTACTAAAAAGTAGGTTCCTTATTTTTTATTTAATAGAAAGAAGATGAGAACTCCCGAAAGGGAGTCGTCGAAGCAGCCAAGACGCAAAGCGTGTTGGCTGCGAAGTCTCGAGTACGAACAATTTTTCGTTCACCGCTGAGAGCGGTCGAAAAATTGGAGAGCGCAGAGTATCTTCTTCAGCGCGCCAATAAGGAATCTACTAAAAAGTAGGTTCCTTATTTTTTATTTAATAGAAAGAAGATGAGAACTCCCGAAGGGAATCGTCGAAGCAGCCAAGACGCAAAGCGTGTTGACCGCGAAGTCTCGAGCACGAACAATATGTCGCTCACCGCTATGAGCGGTCGACAGATTGGAGAGCGCAGAATACCTTCTTCAGCGCGCCAATAAGGAATCTACTTTAAAGTGGGTTCCTTATTTTTTTATTATAATCTTGCATCCCGTTTGGTAATATGGTAAAATTAATTGAAAAATTTGATAAATTGACCTTAACACCAAAAGGAATGAGAATTAATGAAAGTTTGTCCCAAATGCAAAATGACAGTAGATGAAAAAAGCGAATGTCCGTTTTGCTATACAACCATAACCTATGAGCCAATTTGCAATAGCGAAAAAGAAAAATATGTTTTTAACAAATACTTTGTTTTATATTTACTTAAACAATGTTGGTTTACAGTTCTTTGTTGGGTTTTCATAATTTTAAGATTGTTATTAACCAAAACCGAGTTGAATTACGCTCATCTTTCACTTCTTTTATATTTGCTGGTTTCACTTTTATTTGCAATTTTTGAACGACAAATTACAAAATACATACAATGGAAATATTCTAAAGATTATGCCGCTTTTAAAACACAGGGTGTGAAAATTATAAGCGGATTACTTGCCGTGCTTTTTGCAATTATAATGAGTTAAATTAAAATTCCGAATGTTCTTTCGAACATTCGGAGTTTTGTTTTAATTCATACCCTTTTCTGCACGTCTTATTCTTTCAACAACTTCAAAACACTTACGCGCATCAACAAGCATTGAATCGGCATCGCCGATTTTTCCGTAAGTAATTGCATCTGCTTCTTCGAGCGCTTTTGTATAACGGTCAAAGGTGGAAGAGCCCGGACCCGCGGTGAGATTCAAAGTTTGTTCCCAAGTTTTGCCGTCGTAATCGGTCATTGTTACAACCAATGTTTTATAAACTTCTGTATCAATTGTTTCATCAACCGCGTGAATAAATGTGTTACTCGTTAAACCTACACCGATAAGCAGAATTTTGCCGTTGTTATGGTAAAGTTTTCCGTAACTGCCTGACATTGGGTTACGGGTGGTTGCAAAGCGGTCATCCCACGCGAACTCCTTTGCATTTTTTCCAAATGCTACAATCGAATGTGACGGGTGAACAGAACGGATACAGGTGTCATCCCCCGAATCTGCCGCCTTGTTTGCCATCTGGACTGCAACACAAGGAACAGCGCCAACACAAGGCTTTGTATTGCGAACATCAAACAAAAAATCTTTTACAACAGTTGCAAATGTATGAGCAGGAATCATAAGCAAACCTTCACTCACGCTTTCTTTCAAAGCATCAATTAAAACCTCTGCCCCGCTTTTCTCTGAAACATCAATTCTACCTACCGATTTAAGCGAAGTATGAACGGTTAAATAATCCGTGTTTTTAATGCCCATTGAACGAATATTTTCCAAAAGCATTTTTTCGGTAAACATACAAAAAACACACCTTTTTTTGAATCTTCAAACCGATTATATTATGGGTTTTAAAAAATGTCAATGACTATGTAAAAAAGTATTGACTTTTACTGTACTAATAGGTATTATTAAGGCAGATTTCAAAAGGGGGGGTTATATTATGAAACCCGAAAAAATAATTTTTAACAAAAACTCTGACTTGACCTATAATTTATCCTTAAATTCGCAAACCAATATTGAAAACGCCGAAATTTATATTGAAGTAAACGGTAAAAAAGTTAATGCCCTTGAAAACGCCACTAAAGAAATCAAAGAAAATATAAACGGCGAATTTGGTATTTACACATCTGAAATATATAAAAAAGAATTAAACGGTTTAGAATTTGTGACAGAATTCCAAATATTCTGTGATAAGATTTTCATTTCTTTGAAAATTGAGAACAATTCTAAAGAAACCGTTATTCTCGGCAAATGCGGTTTGTTAAATACATATTCGAGTGGTAAAGTGGATATGGGCGAGATAGATGATATACGCATTTTATGCCGTGACGGTTGGGGCGTTAGAAGCGAAGTTCTTAATTTAACCGATTCCCCATTCTTCCCGCGCCAATGGAAAGGCAATGCGCAAATAAAACCAACCCGACACCGCACTGTTATTACAGGAGACATCTATAATTTAAAAAACAAAATTTGTTTAAGCACAAGTTTTTTAACCTTTGACAGAGCAAACAGTGTAATATACTATTCTAACGAAAATAATTCTTTGCAGTTTGAAGCATTATGCGATTTTGCGAATTTCGAGTTACTCCCCTCCCACACTCAAAAAAGTGAAATTTTAAGACTTGCTGCCGATACATCATACGATGCTTGTATGAAATATTGGGCAGATGATGTTGTAAAGCAATATAAACCCACATTTAATCAAAAGGCGGCCTTAGGTGTTTTGGGCGAGAGTTGGTACAGTGGACTTACAGGAGATTACAGTTATCAAGAAATGGTGCTTCGCAACGCAAAAGCCGTTTCAGAAAGACTGGGAGGCTTTAATGTTGAATATTTTTGGGTTAGTATTTCTAATCTTAAAGACAGAGTGCCGGGCAACTGGTTGTCCTGCGAATACAAGCAAATTCATAACGATACCGAAGGTCTCGCAGAAGATTTAAAACATTTCGATATGAAATTAGGCTTGTGGTTTGCACCTTTCTGGATACCCGATAAATTCTCCAACCAAGCCGAGAACCAAAAAAATCAGTGGCTTAAAAAAGATGGCAAACCTATTAAATGTGAAGTTCAATGGCCTAGGGGAATCTCGGGTAATTACCCCGTAGGTGAACGCCTTGATTTCTACTGCAGAGATGGCAGTTCAAAAGAAGCCGAAGAATATATCCGCGAAGTGTTGACAAAATACCGCGAAGCAGGAGTCAGGTATTATATGATTGACTTCTTATGGTGTGGTGCCGGTGACCTTTACGGACCTTTCGGTTTTAACGAATATAAAGATAAATCTAAAATTGCGGGTACCGAAGTTTATAGAAATATGCTTAAAGTTATCCGCGAAACTGCGGGAGATGACACCTACATAGTAAGCAGTACCGGTCCTACCTTTGTTAACACAGGTCTTGTGGACGGAAGCAGAACAGGTCCCGACATCGGTGAAGGCAGAGCGGCTATGCCCGCATATTCAAATTACCCCGCAACCTTTGTTTTAAGTCATAAAGACAATTTGGTTCGCTCTTGCACAAATATGGCAAGCGTTTATCATCTTAACGGGAAATTATATCATTGCGATTCATTTAATGTTGTAACCATTGATAAACCCATTCCCGTTAGCGAAGCACAAATAACAATAAGTCTTGCGGCTATGTTTGAAAGTCCAATGATGATTGGTGACCCTGTGTTCAGCCTTTCAGAAGACCGTTTAAAGCTTTTAAAGAAGGCTTTGCCGCAAAACAAAGTGGAAGAAACTGCTATTCCGCTTGATTTGTTTGAAACAGAGTATGGCGATTGCCCTAAAATGTATCATCTTCCGATTGAACGCCGTTGGGGTAAATACAGTATACTTGGTTTATTAAATACCGAGAACGAAACAAAAACATTTTCTGTTAACCTTGCGGATTTAGGATACGATAAAGATTGTGTTCTTTATGATTTCTGGGACGAGAGATTTTTAGGTATTAAGAATGGCAAATGTTCCTTTGAGGTTGCTCCGAACAGTATTCGCGTTATCCGTATCACACCTTATGAAAACCGACCGCAACTAATCGGTACAGATATGCACGTTCTTCAAGGCGCAGTGGAAATTTTACACACTGATTTTGAAGAAGATGTTTTAACCATTGGTTGCAAAAGACCGATTGGTGAAAGCGGTACTGTTACAATTCTTTCCCCCGATAATTACATTCCACTCAAATATGAAGGCTTCCATGTTTCAAAGATTTCGGGTACAAACCTTTGTTTAATCACAAAAGAAATTAAATTTGATATTCCGACAGTCAGCGTAGTTCTTCCCTTTAAAAAGTCAGACCAAAAGGGCGGAGATGGAAGCAACGACAGAGTTTAAGCACTAAAAAACGACCTGATAATCAGGTCGTTTTCTCTTTATGAATACATATTATTTACCGACATATAATCGTAAATTGCTTTACCGTGTTCTTGCTCTTCCTTTTGAATGTGGTTAAGCGTATCTCTCACGGCCTGCTCTTTGAATTCAAAAATGCAGGTGTTATAAAGGCCGGACACATGCTTTTCATCCGCCAATAAATCACTGCATAAATAGCAGTCCGCTTGCTTATCGGGTGTATCACCCATACCGTAATTTTGTGTAAAGCTTGATTTCACAGTTTGTGCGCTTTGTGAATTGCTCTGCGGTACGCTTCCGTTTTCAATCTGACAAAGCGTGTTAAGATGCTGCTGCTCAACATTTGAAATTGATGTGAACAGTTCTTTAAGTTGCGGGTCAAGGGCACTGGACGCATACTTTGTGTATTTTTCAACACATAGTTTTTCCTGTGACTTCATATCAGAGAGTAAAGTTGTTTCCTTTTGTGTTAATTGCATAAAAAATCACCTCAAGGTTATTTTAACCCGAGGCGATAAATTTATGCGATTTGTTGAGCAAGAGTTACTACAATCGGCATACTGATAAGCGACAGCAACGTGCTGAGCGATACCATATTAACAGAAAGTGAAGTATCTCCGCCAAACTTAGAGGCAAACATTGTGGTGTTGGCGGCAACAGGAGCACTGCAAGAAATAGCAAGTGATATTAAAAGATTTCCTCGTATCCCGCAAAGATACATTATACCAAGTGCTGCCAACGGATAAACGAACAGTTTAAGAATTATAGCAAGTATACATTTTATTTCTTTTAAGCCGTCAAGCAAAGAACTGTGCGCTAAATGGTAACCTATAATTATCATAGGTATGGGTGTGTTAAGCGCCGCAATATAAGAAACAGGCTCGTATATAACCTTTGGTACGGGTATCGAGAGAATAAATATCATCACACCTATTATAACTCCTATAATACCCGGATTGAGTATGAGTTTTTTAGGTGTCATATACTTTTTGTCACCGCTCATAACCAAAATGCCGTAGGTCCAGACAAAAACATTGAAAATTGCTATATAAGATGCCGCAAAGAAAACTCCTTCATCACCAAGCAAAACCTGTTGCAACGGCAATGACATAAATCCGCAATTTGAAAAAACCGCGCCGTATAACAAAACCTTTTGTTTTGAAATATTCTTATGCCTTAAAAGCAAAGTGCTGACGAGAATAAAACCTATGTGCGAAACAAATGCCGCCGCAACACTTATAAGCAGCCCTTTAAGAAGCGCCTCATTAAACTCTCTTACAAAAGATTTTATAATAACGCAAGGCGTCACAAAGGTCAGCACAACTTCTGTCATACCTTTAACCGTGGCATCATCGAGCATTTTTATTTTCGCTAAAAGGACACCTAAAAGTATGAGTATAAAAAGAATAATAACTTGGGTCAATACATTGATAAACACTACTTGACACTCTCCAAAAATCTCACAAACGCATTTTTACCGTTCTCATCACGCTTGTAAACACCTGCGTGTTCAAGAACTTTTGCAAATACAACACCGATTTCTTCTTCAATAATTTTATCAATATTATCTTTCGAAATATCACCGTATTTATCACAAATTTCTTTTGCCCACTTTGAGTGCTTGGCAAGTGTTTCATCATTATCGATATTTTTGCCCTCAAGAATCGCTTCTTTAAGAAGAGCCATTTCGGTTTTAAGGCGCGCAGGAAGCACCGCCAAACCCATAACCTCGATAAGACCGATATTTTCCCTCTTTATATGGTGAAGTTCTGCATGGGGATGATATACGCCCATCGGATGCTCATCGGTGGTAATATTGTTTCTAAGCACCAAATCAAGTTCATAAACCTCTCCGTTTTTACGGGCAATAGGTGTAATTGTGTTATGTGGCTCACCATCAGTCTCAGCAAAGATAAATGCGCTCTCATCGGTGTAACCGCGCCAGGCATCCAATATCTTGCAAGCAAGTTGTTCGAGTCTTTCATCGTCTTTGCTTCTGATTCTTATTACCGACATGGGCCATCTGACAATACCCGCCTCAACATCACTAAAGCCATCAAAACTGAATTTATGTTCAATAGGCGCCTTTGCCATTGCAAAGGTATAGTTTCCGCCTTGGAAATGGTCGTGCGAAAGAATTGAGCCGCCAACGATGGGCAAGTCGGCATTTGAGCCAACAAAATAATGCGGGAAAAGTTTTACGAAATCGAGCAATTTGCGGAAAGTACCATAGTTTATTGCCATAGGTGTATGCTTCGCGTTAAACACAATGCAATGCTCGTTATAATAAACATAGGGTGAATATTGGAAGCACCAATCACTCTCGTTAATTGTTATGGGGATGATTCTGTGATTTTGTCTTGCAGGGAAATTAAGTCTGCCCGCATACCCCTCACATTCACGGCAGAGCATACATTTAGGGTAACCCACCTGTGCTGCATTTTTTGCCGCTGCTACTGCCCTGGGGTCTTTTTCAGGCTTTGAAAGATTAATGGTTATATCAAGTTCACCGTAATCGGTAGACTTTTTCCATTTCATATCCTTTTTTATTCTGTAACGGCGGATATAATCACTGTCACAACTGAGTTTATAAAAATAATCGGTTGCTTCTTTGGGTGAAACTTCATAAAAACTATTGAATTTCTTAATGATTTCACTCGGTCTTGCCACCATTGCGCCCATAATTTTTGTATCGAACAAATCGCGGTGTGTTATAGTATCTTCAATAATACCATTTTCCACCGCATAATCTAAAATTTCGCCCAGAGTTTCTTCGAGATTTACCTCGGAAAAAATCTCATCACATTCAAATTCATCAAGGCCCAATAGTTCGAGAATTTTGTTGGTTATGTAAATTACATCTTCTTTTTCAAAAAGTGAATTTTCAAGTCCATAGCAAACTAACTTTTTTATACTTTTTTCAATCATTTTTTTGCCCCCAAAACATATTGATTTAATTATAC
This sequence comes from Oscillospiraceae bacterium, assembly GCA_015065685.1. GTDB lineage: Bacteria > Bacillota > Clostridia > Oscillospirales > Acutalibacteraceae > UBA737. The sequence goes on from SVPU01000005.1 coordinate 68,708, forward strand.
AACACTCACTCGTAAATTGTCAATGAAAGCAAAGCAATAAATTTAAAATTAAAAGCAGTGTTTTTCACACTGCTTCCAATTTTCAGCCTGTTTTAAGTTTAAGTCTTAGTTTATCGCTTATCATCGCAATAAATTCACTGTTTGTGGGCTTACCCCTGTCATTTTGGATTGTATATCCGAAGTAAGAATTAAGCACATCAATATCTCCCCTGTCCCAAGCAACTTCAATTGCATGGCGGATTGCTCTTTCAACTCTTGAAGCGGTTGTTGAATGATTCTTTGCCACGGTGGGATAAAGCAGTTTTGTAACCGAATTTACAATATCACTGTTTTTAACCGAAAGAATTATGGCCTCTCTTAAGTAATGATAACCCTTAATATGCGCGGGAACACCTATCTGATGAATAATTTCAGTAACCATAAGTTCAAGTTCGGCATCGGTTAAAACATTATTTTTAACCACCAAAGGTGTCATCTCTGTTCTCCAACCCGAGAGTTGAATAATTCTCTCTGCGGCGGAATTTATATCAAAAGGTTTGAGAAAATAATAACTTATTCCCGCATTAAGTAATTCCTTTTCAAGTCTTGGGTTATCAAACCCCGACATCGCCATAAGAAGCGGTTGTTGTTTTTGCGGCAAATCGCGAATTTGATTTAAAACACCTAAAATATCAAGTTTAGGCATAAACACATCTGCCAAAACCACATCGGGTTTTTCACTTTTGATTTTACCGACAATACTAACTCCGTCTTTTTCGCAAAGCACAACCGTCATTCCGTATGCTTTAAATGCTTTCGCACAATTTTGACCAAATTCCGCAGAATCATCACCGATAACAATTTTTAACTTTTTTTCCATAATTCTTCCTCCTGTATTTTTATCGTTTTCCATATATTACCATATTTTAACTTTAATTGCAAGAGTTATTATGTATTTTCTGTAAAAATTACCTTATATCACAACCTTGTCCTCATTTTTACATAATTTTCATCTTTATTTCGACAAAATATTGCAAAAAAACACCCTGTAAACCAAAAAAGTTTACAGAGTGCTTTTATTATTCTGCCTTTTGAATTTCAAAAACTTTGAGATTTTTTTCTTCAACTTTGAATTTAATTTTATATTCAGAAAACTCAAAACTGTATATCCGCTCGGCATCATCTTGGTAAGCGGGTCTTGGGTCACTTGCTAAAATTTCATCCAGTGAAAGTTTATCATCCCCAGAAAAAATTGTTTCGCATCCGTTTTCATAAACCACGGTTAATTTGTTGCCAAAAACCCCTTCTGCAAAACCGCCGACTGCTTCGGGGTGCGAATCGGTATAAGGAATATACGGTTTAATATCGTATATCGGTGTACCGTCCAAAAGGTCGGCACCTGAAACAAGAATGGAAACCGAGCCGTCCTTCTCATTACAAAGTCCCTCAAATTTCACCGAAGAAAGACCTATTGGGTTCGGTCTATACGGTGAACGTGTTGCAAACACCCCTACCCTTTTGTTGCCTCCAAGCCTTGGCGGGCGAACAGTTGCTGACCATTCTTTTGATTCGGACTCGGAAAAATTCCATATAAGCCAAAGGTGTGAATAACCTTCTATACCTCTGAGCGCCTCAGGATTTCGGTATTTAGGCTCGAAGACTATTTTACCTTTAAGAGTTGGGATAAGACCGCTTTGGCGCGGAATCCCGAATTTAGTGGGAAATTCGGTTTTTATCTTTGCAATATTCTCAAATGTGTGTTTATTGTTCATTATTCTTTAAACTTCTCTTATATTCTTCGTGATTATAGTTTTTAAGAAAATTTTCCCACTCTTGTTCGGATAATTCACCCGTGTGATTTCTCTTATATTCCTCAAAAAGATTGTTAACCACACTTTTATACAATTTATCGGTCTTTATGCGTTCTCTCACCGAAATAAACATAAGCAAGGCAATAATTAAAAGCATTATGACAGCAGGCACTAAATGACGCCAATAAAAAGAGATTTTATAACCTAAAAAGCCGTTTTCATCCTTTAAAAAGTTGCCAACACTTAAAACTGTTAAAACCGAAGAAACCGTGCTTATAATACCGCCTGTGACATTGAGTTTTAAGTTTGTTAATATGTATGCCAATATCAAAAGCGCCGTGCAGACAGAAACTGTTATAAGCGAGTTCTTATATAAACTCATCTGCTCGGAATCACTGTACATCATAAACCCAACAACATACATAAAATTCATAATAAATGTCCAGATAAGGAACAAAAGATATGCGATTTTGCTTTTTTTATAAAGATTGCCGCTTGTTTTTTCATAAACTATTCCGCGTTTATATTCAATTTCCTTTACTCTTTCCAATACGCCTTGATACTTCTTCATAATTTTACTCCAATATTTTATTAAATTAATTATACGGCTAAAACCTTTGCTTGACAAGTGTTTTTTATGTAATATAATTGAATAGGTGATAAAAATGCAGATAAATATAGTTATGGTTGAGCCCGAAATTCCGCAAAACACAGGAAATGTTGCCCGCACCTGTGCGGCAACGGGAGCAAGACTTCATCTTGTGGGACCTATGGGCTTTAAAATTGATGATAAGAAACTCAAGCGCGCGGGGCTTGATTATTGGCAATATCTTGATATTACATATTATAAAAATCTTGAGGAGTTTTTCCGGAAAAACGAGGGCGCGTTCTTCTTTTTCACAACCAAAGCACAGAATGTTTATTCGGATGTTTCATACCCCGATAACTGCTATTTGCTTTTTGGAAAAGAAACCAAAGGCTTGCCCGAAGAATTGCTTCTCAAACACCCCGATAATTGCGTGAGAATTCCAATGCAGGGTGAAATCAGAAGCCTTAACCTTTCAAATTCGGTTGCGATTGCGGTTTATGAAACCTTACGCCAATGGAATTACCCCGAACTTCAAAATTTCGGACAGTTGCATAACTATGTATGGGGACAAAGTACCGAAGAATAAACGCAAGAGGACGGATAGAACCGTCCTCTTTTGTTTTTAAATTCTTTTAAATTTAATTCCTTTAATATCATCAAACTCAACAGAAATTGAATCGGGTGCTGAAACTGTATATTCGATTCCGCCCACAGTACGTTTAAACTCTGCTATAAATCTACCTTCATCCAGTGGAAAATCAAGTTTCTGCCAATCGAGAGAATCGGGGATTTTAGGTGACACAAAGAAGCCTTTTCTTCCTTCTTTACTTATTTTAATTCCCATAATTTCGCGTGTCTGGAAGGTTATAAACGAACTGCTCCACGGGTGGCACCAACTTGTATTAATCTTTTGGTCTTTACCCCAAACTTCCATACAAGTGGTAGCGCCTTCGCGCACCATATTTGTCCACGAAGTTTTATCATCGCCCGAAATTAAATCGTAAGCCAAGTCATATTCGCCAATGCGGTAAAGCAAACCTATAACATAATAAGCAAAATAAACTCCGCAACAAAGTCTTTTTTCTTTAATTTGATTTACAATTGGCGCAAAGCCATTTGGCGGAACAAGTCCGTGATAACACTGTATAATATTTGAATGAATCGCCGAATGTTCAGAATCGGGAGTATCAAGATAAACTCCTTTTTCAAAATCATAACACTTATTATTAATGCTTTCACCGACCTTTTCGGCTCTGTGAGCATAAAATTCGGATTTTTCATTATCCCCCGCAAGCGAATAAAGTTTTTCACAACTTTTCAGAAAGCCGTAATAATATCCGTTAACGGTTGTTGATACTCCAAACTTTGCCTTTTTAAAATCGTATCCGTCACGCTTGTTGCCCGGCCAATCTATTAAAATAGCATCATAATCTTCGCAAGGAATATGTTCAACATATTTAATATTATTGAGCAAACCGTCTTCATTTTCGAACCTGCTAAAATATTCAAAAACTCCGTCTGCTACATAAAGTTTTTCCTTTACAAAATCAAGGTCGCCTGTGTAACTGTAGAACTCCTCTAAGAAAAGCGGATAAATAAAGGAAAAATCTGCTAATACACCAACCGCACGTGAAGGGGTATGGCACATAAGAGCCGTAAAATGCCTTGCAGAATCAGCCAAATCGTTGATGAATTTCTTGTAAACTCTGATATCCCCTGTTAAGAGATAATGCGAAGCGCCCGTGATAAGTGCATCGGCTAAAAATCCGCCCTTTTCTCTTGTTGGGCAGTCGTAATATGTATCCTGTGTTCCGATTTCTACACCGTGGTGGCATATCTCCCAGATTTTGTTCATCATATCGTTTGAAGACTCAAATTTGGCGGTGTTTTCGGGGAACGGATATGAACGGTGGAATGTCCAAACATTTTTACTGTCGAGTGAAGAAAGACCGATTATTTCGGCATATCTGAATCCCTTGAAATCGAAAAACTCAATAAAATCTTCTCTGCCCGTAAGGGTTACAAACTCCTGATAGTTACAGTTGCAACGCATATCGTAACGAACACTGCCGTCATCATTCAGTTCTTCACCGCAACGAATCTCAATAACATCACCCTTATTACCCTTGACAACAAGCGCAACAGAGCCGACATATTCCTTGCCAAAATCAAGGAAAAATCCGTTTTCTATCTTTTCGATTTTGGCAAGATAAACTTTTTTATGTTTAACAGTTGGGGTGATTTGTGGCACAAGATTAAGATAATAAGGCATAGGATTGCCCGAAAGGCAAACCGAATCCCAAGCGGAAATATCGTAATCCGCATCAGTCCAACCGTCTTCCCAAAGGTTTAAATCAATATCTTCCGAAAACTGCGTTTCATAACCAAATATCTCACGGGTTGTTCTGGCGTTAGATTCCTTGCATTTCCAGGAACTGTCACTCGAAATAATTTGAGTTTTCCCATCAGAATAAGTGATTTGCAGTTCGGCAATCATTCCGTGAGAATTATCGGCACTCATAAGATAAATATTAAAAAGACCTTGATAATAAACATGCACGCCGATAGCATTAACACTGCCCGACTTTATAAGGTCTGTTACATCATAGCAGTTATAATTATATGAAAAAGGATAGGCTTGAGCGGGACCCTCGCCAATAAAATCACCATTTATGTAAGCCTTGTAAATATCGTCACCCGTAATAAAAAGCAACGCCTTTTCAACTTTTTTATTTTCAGTGGTGAAATTTTTGCGGAACAAGGTGTGAATATTATTGTTTTCTGTTCTATATTTCGATGAGCCGTGTGCATCAAAAGTTAATGTATATGGAAGCGGACGAAATCTCTTGGTGGTAAGCCAAAAACTATGCCATTTAGAAATCTTTTCACCCGCTACACAACGGAAACGATAATTATCGTGAGGTGTTGTTCTCATAAACCGCTCTCCTTTCGATATAGTTTTCTTTATCATACAATAAAAAACAAAATTTTACAAGGATAATTAAGATTTTAGTTTCATATTTATTTGGAATGGTTGCATAATTTTTTATTTAAAATGTATAAAATAATTTATATATATAAATATAAATTTATATTGAAAATTTGTAAAATTGTGGTACAATATAAATATGGTAAATTTTTAACAATATTTAATTTATTTTTTGAAAGGAAGTTTTTTAATGAACGCTCTTAACAAAAAAACAGTTGATGATATCAACGTAAAAGGTCAAAAGGTTCTTGTTCGTTGTGACTTTAACGTGCCGCTTAAAAACGGTGTTATAACCGACGAAAACCGTATCAATGCCGCTCTCCCCACAATTAAGAAATTAATTGCTGACGGCGGAAAAGTTATTCTCTGCTCTCACCTTGGTAAACCGAAGGGCGAACCCAAGCCTGAACTTTCTTTAGCACCCGTAGCCAAAGCTCTTTCAGAGAAACTCGGCAAAGAGGTTGTTTTCGCTGCTGACGATAATGTTGTTGGCGAAAATGCAAAGGCTGCAGTTGCCGCTATGAACGATGGCGACGTTGTATTACTTCAGAACACACGTTACCGCGCAGAAGAGACCAAAAATGGCGAGGCTTTCTCTGCTGAACTCGGTTCTTTGGCTGATATTTTTGTTAACGATGCTTTCGGTACCGCTCACAGAGCACACTGCTCAACTGTTGGTGTTGTATCACACGTTAAAGAGGCTGTTGCAGGCTACCTTATCGGTAAAGAGCTTAAATATTTGGGCAATGCTGTTGAAGAGCCTGTTCGTCCCTTTGTTTGTATCTTAGGCGGTGCTAAGGTTGACAGTAAGCTTCCTGTTATTGAAAACCTTCTCACCAAAGCTGATACACTTATTATCGGCGGTGGTATGGCTTATACCTTCCTTGCTGCTAAGGGCTATGGCGTTGGTAAATCTCTTATCGATGAAACCAAGATTGATTACTGCAAGGAAATGATGGAAAAGGCTGCAGCTAAGGGCGTTAAGATTCTTCTTCCTATTGATTGCACAGTTGTTGCTAACTTCCCCGACCCCATTGATGCTGAAATCGCAGTTGAATTTGTTGATGCTGATAAGATTCCCGCAGATATGGAAAGCCTTGATATCGGACCTAAGACCGCAGAGCTTTATGCAAACGAAGTTAAAAATGCAAAAACAGTTGTTTGGAACGGACCTATGGGCGTGTTTGAGAACCCCACACTTGCAGCCGGAACATTAGCAGTTGCTAAGGCACTTGCTGAGACCGATGCAGTTACCGTTATCGGCGGTGGCGACTCTGCTGCAGCAGTTAACAACTTAGGCTTTGGCGATAAGATGACCCACATCTCAACCGGCGGCGGTGCTTCACTTGAATTCTTAGAGGGCAAAGAGCTTCCCGGCATTGCAGCACTTAACGATAAATAATTAAAATTGGTAGGGCGAGAATTCGCCCTACATTTATGTAAAAAGGAGAATTTAAAATGAATAAAGCAAAAAGAAATGCAGTTATCGCAGGTAACTGGAAAATGAATAAAACCCCCGCTGAGACAACCGCTCTTATTAATGAAATGAAACCCCTCGTTGCAGGGGCTGACTGCAAGGTTGTTCTTTGCGTTCCTTTTATTGACATTGCTGCCGCTGTTGAAGCAGCAAAAGACAGCAACATCGAAATCGGTGCAGAAAATGTTCACTTCAAAGCTTCGGGTGCTTACACAGGTGAAATTTCTGCCGAAATGCTCGTAGCAAGCGGTGTTAAATATGTTGTTATCGGTCACAGTGAGAGACGTCAGTATTTCGGCGAGACCGACCAGACAGTAAACCTTCGCACAATTGCTGCCGTTAATGCAGGTTTAACCGCTATTGTTTGCGTTGGCGAAACTTTAGAGCAAAGAGAACTCGGATACACCGAAACTCTTCTTAAATATCAAACCAAAATGGCTCTTACAAACATTTCAAAAGAACAACTCAAAAACATCATCATTGCTTACGAACCCGTTTGGGCTATCGGCACAGGTGTTACCGCTACTGCCGAGCAGGCAGATGAAGGCAACGGTTTTGTTCGTGAAGCTATTGCAGAAGTTTATGGCAAAGAAGTTGCAGAAACCGTTACAATTCAGTATGGCGGTTCAATGAACGCTAAGAATGCAGATGAATTAGTTGAGAAAGTTAATGTTGACGGCGGTCTTATCGGCGGTGCTTCACTTAAAGCAGAAGATTTCTCAGTTATCGTAAAGGCTGCAAGCAAATAATTAAAATCATGTATAAAAAATTGATTCTTATATCGGTAGACGGTATGCGTCCCGACGGATTTTTAAAGTGCAGTAATCCTTTTATTGAGGATTTGATGGCTATCGGAAGTTATACTCTTGATGCCAAAACCGTTCTTCCCTCGGTCACGCTCCCCTGCCATATGTCTATGTTCCACAGCGTTCCACCGCAGAGACATGGCATACTCAGCAATCAATATATCCCTCAGGTTCACAAAATAAGCGGTCTTTTTGAACAGATAAAGCACAGTGGCAAAAAATCCGCTATGTTTTACGGCTGGGAACCGCTAAGAGATATTTCTCAACCCGCTTCACTCACCTTTGCAGAATATATAAATTCTTATTCTGACGAAGGTACTGACGGTATGCTTACCGACTCTGCCCTTAAATGTATAAAGAAAAACTCACCCGATTTTGTTTTCCTTTATATGGTAGAAACCGACGAAAAGGGTGGACACGATAACGGGTGGATGACCGACGCATACTTAGGATATATAAATAAGGCAATTGAAAACATCAAACGTGTGATTGAATCAGTCGGTGATGAATATGAAATAATCGTAACTGCTGACCATGGCGGTCACGAACGTACTCACGGCTCTGACTGTCACGAGGATACTACTATACCGATGTTTTTCATTGGAGATAGCTTTGAAGCAGGAAAGGTATTCGAAAACGTATCTATTCTTGATATTGCACCTACGTGTGCTGATGTTCTCGGTGTAATTCCCGCTCCCGAATGGGAGGGCAAGAGCCTGATAAATCACAGCAAACAATAACAAAAGGAATGGTCACTAATTATGAAAAAACCTATAGTTTTAACTATTATGGACGGTTTCGGTTTCAATAGCGAAAAAAACGGCAACGCTATTGAAGCGGCAGCTACTCCCCGTCTTGATAAAATTTTTAATGAATGTCCCACAACACAGATTGGTGCATCGGGTATGGATGTTGGTCTTCCCGATGGTCAGATGGGTAACAGCGAGGTTGGCCACACCAATATAGGTGCAGGCCGCGTGGTTTATCAAGAACTCACCAGAATTACAAAAGCTATTAAAGATGGTGATTTTTTTAATAACACTGCATTTTTAAATGCTATTGAAAACTGCAAAAAGAATGATAGCGCCCTTCACCTTATGGGTCTACTCTCAGACGGTGGTGTTCACTCTCACAACGAGCATCTTTATGCACTTGTTGAAATGGCCAAGAGAAACGGGCTCAGCAGAGTTTATATTCACGCTCTTCTTGACGGCCGTGATGTTCCCCCGTCTTCTGCTGCAGACTTTATTGATGAGCTCAACAACAAGCTCGAAGAAATCGGCTGTGGCAAGCTCGCAACTGTTATGGGAAGATTCTACGGTATGGACCGTGATAACCGTTGGGAGCGCGTTGGTAAGGCTTATGCTGCACTCGTTTACGGCGAGGGTGTTCAGGCTACCGATGCCGCTAAGGCTGTAAGAGAGTCTTACACCAAAAAGGATGAAGAAGGCAAGTTTATTACTGATGAATTCGTTCTTCCCACAGTTATTGCCGATACCGAAAGAATCAAAACAAACGACAGTGTTATTTTCTTTAACTTCCGTCCTGACAGGGCAAGAGAAATCACACGCACCTTTGTTGATGATGACTTTGCAGGCTTTACCCGTGTTGGTGGCAGACAAAAGGTTTATTATGTTTGCTTTACACAGTATGATGCATCAATGCCTAATGTTGAGGTTGCTTTCAAACCCCAAACCTTAGAAAACACACTTGGCGAATATCTTTCAAAGAACGGCCTTACACAACTTCGAATTGCTGAAACCGAGAAATATGCTCATGTAACCTTTTTCTTCAACGGTGGTCGTGAGGTTATGTTCGAGGGTGAGGACAGAATCCTTGTTAACTCACCCAAGGTTGCAACCTATGATTTACAACCCGAAATGAGCGCAAACGAGGTTTGCGAAAAGGTTTGCGAAGCAATTGAAAGCGGTAAATACGATGTTATCATTCTCAACTTCGCTAACTGCGATATGGTTGGTCACACAGGTTTCTTTGATGCGGCTGTTAAAGCGGTTGAAACTGTTGACACTTGCGTTGGCAAAGTTTGTGACTCAACACTCAAAATGGGCGGTGTGGTATTGCTTACTGCTGACCATGGAAATGCTGACCGTATGTTAGATGTCGATGGCTCTCCCTTTACTGCTCACACAACCAATCCTGTTCCATTCTCTGTTATTGGTAAAGACTGTGAGCTTCGCGAAGGCGGAAAGCTTTGCGATATCTCCCCCACAATCATTAAGCTTTTAGGTCTTAAACAACCAAGTGAAATGAGCGGAGAATCAATAATTAAATAATAAGCCTAAAAATTAGCAACCGCCAAGCGATTTTCATCATATCGCAAGGCGGTTTTATTTTGTCTTGTGTTGACTTTATTTTAAAAAAATGGTACAATACTTAAAACCTTTTCAGGAGGCTTTTTTATGAATAAACCCATTATTGCTATAATGTATGACTTTGATAAAACGCTCTGCACAAGGGATATGCAGGAATATACCTTTATCCCCAGTGTTGGTATGCAGCCTGATGAGTTCTGGCGCCATACAGGCGAAATCGCCAAAGCCGAGACTATGGACTCTATACTCACATATATGTACTGTATGGTGGAAAAGGCTCGTGAAGCCGGCACACCGCTCACCCGCGAATCGCTTGTTGCTTGCGGAAAAGATATTGAATATCACAAGGGTGTGGAAGGCTGGTTTGAGCGAATTAACCGTTATGCAGAAGAATCAGGCGTTGAGGTTGAGCATTATGTGCTGTCATCAGGACTTAAAGAAATTATTGAAGGTACATCAATCGCTAAATATTTCAAAAGAATTTATGCTTGTGAGTTTTTCTACAAGGATGGACAAGCATATTGGCCAAAGCTTGCGGTTAATTACACAAGCAAAACGCAGTTTGTTTATCGCATAAATAAGGGAGTGCTCGATATTAACAACAATGTTGATTTAAACAGTTCTCGGCCCGATAACGAAAAGCGCGTGCTATTTAGCAATATGATATACATCGGTGATGGTCTGACAGATGTTCCTTGCATGAAGCTTGTTAAACAGTCGGGCGGCCATTCAATCGCAATTTATCATCCCGGCGAGGATGATAATGCGGCACCGCTTTTAAAGCACAAGCGAGTTGACTGGATGTTTGAGGCTGATTATTCAGAGGGTAGCGACCTTGACCGCACAATGAAGTTGTTGCTCAAGCAGTTGGCTTATTCAAATAAACTGCAAGACATTAACGAACAACAAAAAAGAGATTTAGATGAATATTAATTTTAAAAAAAGGATGCACGAAATTTTCGTGCATCCTTTTTTATTCTGCTGTTTCTTTTAATGCGCTTAGTTTTTCAATACAATCTTTGCAGACAATATGACCTTCATAATAAACAATTTTTGAGAAGGCTCCACAGAAAATACATGTGGGCTTATACTTTTGAAGCACGACTTTATTTCCATCCATATATATCTCAAAACTATCGACTTCGTTTTCTACATTGAGTTGTGCGCGTATTTCCTTAGGGATTACCACTCTGCCCATTTTATCAACTGTTCTAATCATTCCGGTAGATTTCATTTTTTATTACCTCCGCTTTAAAAGCTTTGAGGTAATTATAGCAAAAAAGTCATTTTTTGTCAATATTATATAATATACGCTGTTTTTCTACCAAATAATTGATTTGCCGCCGAAATCAGTTATTAATTTATTGGTTTTTGAAAAGTGTTTACAACCCAAAAATCCTCTTGAAGCAGACAGAGGACTTGGGTGGACAGAAAACAGTTTTTTATGTATCGGGTTTGTGATTATCTCTGCTTTTTTCTGTGCATAGGCACCCCAAAGCAAAAAAATCACAGGAGTTTCTTTGCGGTTGAGTTCTGAAATTACCCTATCGGTGAAAGTTTCCCAACCCATTCCTTTATGACTGTTAGGGCACCCATCCCGCACTGTAAGTACCGCATTAAGCAAAAGTACACCTTGCTTTGCCCAATCAGTCAGACATCCGTGAGGTGGAATTTCCTTGCCAACATCGGCATTCAGTTCCTTAAATATATTCCTGAGTGATGGCGGAAAAGCAACACCCTCTTTCACGGAAAAACAAAGTCCGTGCGCCTGGTCTTCCCCATGATAAGGGTCCTGACCTATGATTACAACCTTTGTGTCCTCAAAAGAAGTGTATTTGAGAGCGTTAAAAATATCGTGCATATCGGGGTGAATTTTCTGGGTGGAATATTCCCGTTTTAAGAAGCTTCTTAATTCTTTGTAATAAGGCTTTCCCCATTCATCAGCCAAGATATTATCCCAATCGTTTCCGATATTTACCATTTTTCACACACCTTTTTAAATATCTAAAGCGCAGATATCCTCATAAGTTTCGCGTTTTACTGCCAAATAATCACCATTATCGTTTAACATAACAACGGGTGGTCTTGGAACGCGGTTATAATTAGATGCCATTGAATAATTATAAGCACCTGTTGTGAGAACGGCTAAAATATCTCCCCTTTTAGCTCGTGGAAGCTTAACATCCTCCCCAATAAGGTCGCCCGATTCGCAGCATCTGCCCGCGATTGTGGCAACAAAGTCTTTTTTAGCATTCATATTTGATGCAAGCTCAATCGTATAGGCAGATTCATAAAGAGTATACCTCGGATTATCTGTCATACCGCCGTCAATAGAAATATAATTCTTATATCCCTTTATTTCCTTAACACCGCCCACGGTATAAAGCGTAAGGCCCGCATCGGCAACAAGGCTTCTGCCGGGCTCCATAAGAATTTTCGGTACTTTAACACCGAATTTTTCGCATTGTTTATTAAGTGTTTTTGAAACCTCGCCGATTTTTTCATAATAATCAATTTCGGGGTCACTTTCCACATATCTCACACCAAAGCCGCCGCCGAGATTTAACATATCGGGCAAGTAACCAAAGGTGTTGTTTATATCAACTATAAACTCGAGCATCATTTGAGAAGCGGTTGTGAAAGGCTTTGATTCAAAAATCTGCGAGCCGATATGGCAATGAAACCCGCAAAGTTCAATGTTGGAAAGTTTCAAAAGTTCTCCAACCGCCGCCTTGGCATCTCCCGTTTTAATAGAAAGACCGAACTTTGATTCCTCAGAACCGGTTGAAATTTTCTTGTGGGTGTGGGGGTCAATACCCGGGGTTACGCGCAACAAAACCTTTTGTTTTATGTTTCTCTTTGCCGCAATTTCATCGATAGCGAACATTTCATCGGTATTGTCAATAATAAAATATCCGACACCCTTTTCCATTGCAAACTCAATATCCGCATCCGTTTTATTGCTTCCGTGGTAAAAACAGTTTTCCATTGGGAAACCCGCAACGGCGGCAGTATAAATTTCGCCGCCCGACACAACATCAATATCTATTTCTTCTTCAGCCATTATTCTGTAAATCTGCTTGCAGGAAAATGCCTTGCTTGCAAATTCAGGCACGGAGCCTTCGGGGAAAAATTCGCGCATAGCAGTTTTATAACTTCTTACATGCTCTCTTATTTTGTTTTCATCCATAAGATAGAGCGGTGTGCCGTATTTTTCGGCTAATTCCACCGTATCATATCCCGCAAAGGTCAAATGGCCTTTTTCATTAACTGATAAATTATCACAAATCATTAAATATTAATACCTACTTTACGCATTTCTGTAAATAAAACCTCTTTGTGAGCATCTTCCATTGAAGTGAGAGGTAACCTCAAATAATCCTCGCAAAATCCCATTTTAGCCATAGCAGCCTTAACGGGAATGGGGTTAACCTCGCTGAAAAGGGCGCTGATTAAAGGCAAATATTCAAGTTGCATTTTGAGTGAGCCTTTTGTGTCACCTTCAAAGAACTTCTTGCACATAAGTGAAGACTCTTTAGGAAGAAGATTTGAAAGCACCGAAATACAGCCCTTACCGCCGAGTGACATAATCGGCACTACCTGGTCATCATTGCCCGAATAAATATCAATCTTATCTCCGCAAAGTGCAGCAATTTCAGCAATCTTTGAAATGTTACCGCAAGCCGCCTTGATAGCGCAGATATTTGGGTGCTCCGCTAAAACCGCAACTGTTTTAGGCTCTAAAGCCACACCTGTTCTTGAGGGAACATCATAAAGAATAACGGGAACTGTTGATTCGTCTGCAATTTGGGTGAAAAGTTTAATAAGACCGTTCTGTGTTGCCTTGTTATAATAAGGGGTTACAACCAAAACTGCATCCACACCCGCCTCACAAGCAAATTTTGTGAGCTCTAAAGCGTAAGCCGTATCATTTGAACCGGTTCCTGCAATAATAGGAACTCTTTTGTTTGCTCTTTTAACGGCATATGCAATTGCTTCCTTATGCTCTTCATCTGTAAGGGTTGAGCCCTCACCCGTTGTTCCGCAAACAACGAGACCGCCTATCCCCTCTTCTATCTGCCAATCTATAAGCTTACCAAAAGCCTCATAATCGATTCCGTTCTCAGTGATAGGTGTAATAAGCGCCGTTGCCATTCCCTCAAAAACTGTTTTTTTCATTTTTAACTTTCCTTTCAAAATACAATAAAAAATAGCCGATTGCTCGGCTACCAAAAAATCAGAAAAAGGCATAAACACTATACCTTCTAAAATCTGTTTTTCGATAGCTCTCCGCAAATGCGACAGTAAAAGAGATGTTATTCCCATTTACCAGTTCGGTCTTCCGCCGTTGACCGCCTTCGGCGACCGTTCCTTTCACCTTTGACATCTTTCTGCCGAAATTAACATCCAAAAGTTACTGATAACAAATCGCACCTCTATCTTAATATGGTTAATATAACACTAATGTGCCTATTTGTCAAGTATTTTCGTTTACAAACTCAGAAAAACAGTGCCGCCGCGCCGTAACTCACAAATGCCACCAACAGTCCTGCACCTACAACACCGATTAGTACAGACGGAAACGCTTTCTTAAGCGGCATATCAAGCATTGCCGCAACCAAAGCGCCCGTCCAAGCGCCTGTTCCGGGCAGAGGGATTGCAACAAAAAGCGCAAGGCCCCAAAAAGCATATTTTAAAACCCTTGCTTTATTCTTTTCGGCCTTTGCTTCCATTTTATCAACAACACCGTTAAGCTTGGGACTAATCTTTCTCATCCAAGCAAAAATCTTTTTTATAAAAAGAATAATAAACGGCACGGGAATTAAATTACCTATTACCGCTATCGGTATTGCAACTGCGGGTGAAATTCCAACCGCAACACCGACGGGAATTGCAAGTCTTAATTCAATTATAGGTATCATTGAAATAATAAACACCGAAAGCAACTTTACTTCATAGGGTAAATTTTCAATAAACTCAATTAAAAACTCCTGCAAGCCTTATTTCCCCCTTAAAACAGATGAAAATATTTTTTTGATAAAACCAATAAAAAATTTGAAATTTATTACAATAAGTGCTATCACACAAGCCGCTTGTATAATTATCCAATATTTAACACCCAAAAGCATTGTTACGGTTTGAAGGGTAACAATTAGAGAATTAAGCATTACATAGGGCGTGTAAAGCTTGAATTTTATATATTTTCTCGAATTTGCCGCTCTCACAACAAACACAACAATATAACTGATTGCGGTTGCTATTGCCGCACCCTGAACTCCGAGTGAAGAGGGTATTAAAATAAGATTAAGAATTATGTTAATTACGGCTCCCAAAAGTGCGGTTGCAAAGGAAATAACACTCTTTTTATTCACAACATAAACTGTTCCCATAAAAGAGGTAAGCGCCGTAAAGACCATTGAAATGGCAAGCACGGGAACATATTCCCACGCGCCGAAAAATTCATCTGTTGTGAGAATTTTCATAACAGGCTTCGTAAACGCAATAATCGCAGAGCCTGCTAAAAACATTACCGCTTGAAAAGAACGCCAAATTTGGCCGAAAAATTCAATATGTTCTTCACCTTCTCCTTGTGATTCAACCACTGCAGAAAACTGCCACGCTTGCATAAACACGGTTGAAACAAGAGTAAGTAAGGTGGGCAACTTATACGAAACAGCGTAAAGTCCGTTAGCTTCGCTTCCGATAAAGCCTGTAACCATATATCTGTCCGACACGCTGGTAATCCACCAGAAAACCGTGGTTGGAATAAGCGGTATGCTGTATTTAAGTAATGATGGCAAAATTGATTTGTTGGGTTTAAAGGTTATCACTCTCCACAGTTTTTCCTTTAAAACGAGGAATACTGTGCAAAGAGAATCGGCTAAAGCAACCGATAATACATATCCCGTAACACCTAAATCAAACACCGTCAAGAATATTATATTCAAGGCTATAACCAATATAGTATTAATTATTCCCTGAATGGCAAAAAGCGCTGTATTGCCGATTGCGCGGATATACTGCGAGCAAAGCGCATGATAGCAGGAAGCCATTGTGTAAACCACAATAAGCCAAACAAAGCTTTCAAAGCTTTGAACTAAATTAAGTAGCGGAATTATAACCGCAAACATTAAAGCGCCCAAGGTGATTGCGCCCGCGCCGAAAGAGAACACGCTTTTTCTATCGGCATCCTTATCAAGTGCAAAACGGAAAACGCCTTCGGTTATTCCAAGTGAAATAATCGGAAATAGCAGGTTTGCGGTTTGGGTTATTAAGTCTGCGGTGCTGTAATCAGAGGGTGTTAAATATTCGGTGTAAAACCGAACCATTAAAAACACGAGCAATTTAGAGCCAAATGTTCCGAGACTTATAAGCAAAGTGTTCGAGAATAGCGTTTTATATTTATTCATAAATCTTCACTTTCTGTTAAACGGTTTCAACCTTAATTAAATTTGTGTTACCCGTTTTTCCGTTGGTAACTCCGCCGGTCATAACAATTCTGTCGCCCGTTTCAAGACCTATGGCATCTTTTGTGAGTCTTGCAGCGGTATAGAAAAGAACATCAGTTGAAGTGAAATTCTCGCAAATAACTGGTATCACACCCCAAGAAAGCGAAAGCTTTCTCCAGTTTCTTTCATCGGTAGTAAGTCCCACAATGTTAACATGGGGTCTAAAACGCGATACCATTCTGGCGGTCATACCCGAAAGCGAGCAAACCGCTATAGCCTTGGCATCTATATCAATAGCCATTCCACAGGTTGCGTGAGAAATAGCATCAACCGTGTTTTTAATTTTAAACTCTCTATTTAAAAATCTTTTTGCATAATGAATATTCTGCTCAGTATTAACAGCAATTCTTGCCATTGTTTCAACCGCCAACACGGGATATTTTCCCGCTGCGGTCTCGCCCGAGAGCATTATAGCGCTTGTGCCGTCGTAAACAGCATTGGCAATATCCGAAATTTCTGCTCTTGTGGGTCTTGGGTTATGAATCATAGATTCGAGCATTTCGGTTGCGGTGATAACCCTTTTGCCAAGCAAACGGCACTTTGTTATAAGCTTCTTTTGAATTGCAGGAAGCTCTTCAAAGGGTATTTCAACGCCCATATCGCCACGGGCAATCATAATGCCATCGCATTCTTGGCAAATCTCTTCGATATTATCAACACCCGAACGGTTTTCAATTTTTGCGATAACATCTATATCCGAAACATTTTGCTCTTTGAGAAAATTCTTAACATCAATTAAATCCTGCTTGCAGGAAACAAAAGAACAGGCGAGAAAATCTATTCCGTTGCGAACACCAAACATAATATCAAGCTTATCCTGTTCGCTGAGATACTCTTGCTTGAGTGTTTTGTTGGGAAAACTCATACTCTTCCTGTCAGACAATTCTCCGCCTGTTATCACACGGCAGATAATATCTGTTTCGGTGGTATCCTCCACCTTGAAGCTTAAAAGTCCGTTATTAAGTAAAATTTCATCGCCCTTATTTAATTCATTAGGTAAGTTCTTATAGTTAACAGAAACCTTGTTTTCATTTCCTTCAATTTCTTCCGAAGTAAAAACAAACTGTTCACCTTCATTTAAGAAAACCTTTCCGTTTTTGAAGGTTTTAATTCTATATTCGGGGCCCTTCGTATCAAGCAGAATTGCAATGGGAAGATTCAGCTTTTCACGAACTCTTTTAACTGTTTCAATGCGTTTTAAGTGGTCTTCGTGAGTGTTGTGTGAAAAATTAAGGCGTGCAACATTCATACCCGCAAGGCACATCTCGGTTATTGTTTTTTCATCCGAGCATGCAGGACCTAAAGTACAAACTATTTTCGTTCTTCTTATAATATTTTTCATTTCAGCACTCACTTCTCCATTAGAAATCCTACTATTTTCTGTGATATTTATAGTAGACAATTATGTCCATTTTCTTATCGTTTATAGTGTTCACACCCGAAACGGTTATTCCGTCTCCGCTGAGCAGCATATAATACTGCGCATCCTCTACCCTACAGCGAAACACATCTTTTTCGGAACACATAACCCGAATTTCATTGTCTATAACAACAATTCTTCCCTGCTTGCCGAGTATCAGCTCTTTAACATCGCCGTTGTTATCTCTGGTGCGCTCGGTTACATATTTAATTTCTCTTCCGTCCATCTGTTTTAAAACGGGGTCTTGCTTTTTACTTTTAAAAAAACCGAACATAAAACCATACCGCTTTCTTTTATTTCGTATCAATTTCCTTGAAAATTTCGGGCTCCCCGTCTGCTTGCTTATAGCCCTCGAAATATTCAAGCATCTCGGCAGCATTTTCAAAAACGGGAACTAAATCAAGGCTCTTTTGATTCATAAAGCCTTTACTGACCGCCTCGCTAAGCATCTTTAAAAGGCTATCGTAATATCCGTTGATATTAAATATTGCGATAGGCTTTTTATGGCGGCCGAGTTGCTTTAATGTGAAAATTTCAAAAAACTCATCAAAGGTGCCAATCCCACCAGGAGTGATAACAAAAGCATCGGATTTTTCTTCCATAATGCGCTTTCGCTCACGCATGGTTTCGGGATATAAAAACTCGCTGCAATGCTCAAAGAGTATTCCGTCAACATTGAAAAACGAAGGTGCTATACCTATGATTTCTCCCTTTTTGCTGAAAACCCCTCGTGCTGCCGCACCCATGAGCCCGTTAGCACCGCCGCCGAAAACTAAGCCGTGCCCACGCTCCGCCATAGCTACGCCCAATTCTTCGGTTTTTTCTATAAAGCTTTTATCTATTTCGTTGCTCGAAGCACCGTAAACACAAATATTCATATTTTTTCTCCATTTAAAACCGCTTCGGTGAGTTTATCGCCCTCGTAAACCAATTTGAGTGAAAAGAACGGTGCATTATCTTCTAGGAGTTTAAGGAAAATCTTATCGCCCTCCCAGATGGGCAGCGAATATATTTCTTGTTTTTCCACCCATTCGAGATTTCCCTCATCGCACTCTTTAAGATCGCCCTCAAAATCTTCGCTGTGGAAAATGTGCATATATTCTGTTTCCCATTTATCTGACACAAAGGTAACTATTCCACAGTAACGGTTGTTTTTGAGCCTTAATCCCGTTTCTTCAAAAACCTCGCGCAGATTACACTCTTCGGGGCTTTCTTTATCTTCAAACTTTCCGCCGATACCTACCCATTTATCTTGGTTTAGGTCGTTTTGTTTTTTCACTCGGTGAAGCATTAAATATTTACCATCTTTTTCTATATGGCAAAGTGTTGTGTTTTGCATTTTATTCTTCATCCCCCAGATTTACTGCCTCGGGTACATATCCGTTAATAAAGAATATATCGGTGTTAACATTTTGTCGGTCGAAAATATTGTTATACTGAATCTTTTCATATTCATCCAACAAACCGGTATAGGGAGACTCATCACTCCATTTATAATAAACGCCTTGATTATCGATATAACCCACGGTGTCAATAACGGGGAGCGTTTCTGCTAATTTGAGGAGATATTTATTATATTCTGTGAGCTTAACACCCGCAGTTTTAAGCACCAAGGAAGAAAGATAATTTGAGCTTAGTTTATCGATTGTTTGCTCTTCAATGTCATAGTTTGCCCAGATATAGAATGGTGTGCAATGTCTGCTTTGCTCTTGCTCAGTTGTGAGTGAAGACAAATCCTTAACACCCATAACCTCTGCAATGAACTTGGTTTCAATTGAAGGCTGATGGTCGCCGAACATACAGATAACAGTCGGCTCTTTAACATTGCTGAAATATTCAATCAAATCCTTGAAAGCATCATCACTGGCCTTAACAAGCGAAAGATATTTATTAGCTTTTGTATAAGGCTTTGAAACAGAGGTTGCATAAATGCTTTCATTGAAATTCATACTGCTTGTTGTATAACCACCGTGGTTTTGCATTGTTACATTAAACGCAAAATATGGCACACTCTTATCTCTGTTTTCAAAATCCTCGATTAAAAGCTTATAGTTATAAGCATCGCTTACATACTGTCTGATAAGCATATTGGTTCCGGGATAATATTGGTCAATAAGGCTCTGAAGATAATCGGCATTGCTTCCGTTGTTTTGATAATCTCTCATAATAGATACATCAATAATATCCTCAAGGCTTATAAACTGATTAAATCCAAAATTGCCATAAACCTCGGTACGCTTCCAGCCATCTGCATAGTATGGGTGAAGCGCATAAGAAGAATAACCCTGTGCTTTCATTGTTGATACTAATGATGCTATGGGGTTTTTAACATAAAGCATATATGCATTGCTTCCCGAAGGCAAGAATGCTGTTGAATGGCCTGTTAAAAATTCGAACTCTGTGTTGGAGGTGCCCGCACCGATAACAGGAACATAAAGGTTTCCTCTGATTGTGTTCTCGGTTAAGCTTCTCATAAAGGGCATATAATCTTCATTCGTGGTGAAATTACCAAGCACCTGCAAATCCGAAAGAGATTCATTCATTATGCAAATAATATTCGGCTTTTTATAGCTGTTATCAATCTCAATTTCAGGTTCATCCACAACCTCATCAACATAGTCCTTAATGTTGCCCGCATTGTAATCATTAGGCTCAGACATATAAAGATATTTTGTGTTACAGAAAAAGTTAAACACAAAGCCATAGTTGTGGTAGCCTCTGGTTTGATTCCAGAAGTAAGGTCTAACACCCATATTTGCAAAAACACTGGTGCCAAAAAACAATAAAAGCAAAACTGCCGCGAAGGTGCCCATAAATGTTCTTGAAATAATTCTTGTGAGCAAATTATATTTGGGTGTTTTGGTTTTTATGGCAAGAATCATTATAAAAAGGAATATGAAAATTGCCAAAACAAGCTTATAATTCGGCACATAGTTATAGGTGTTGGCAACACCAACAGCCGTTGTTATGCTTAAAAAGTCCATCGGTAAGAACGGAGTTCCTCTGAAATCCATTATATAGCAGTGAGCCACCGCAAAACCAAAAAGAATGGGGGTTATAATAAGATAAGACCACTTAAAGCTGCCGCTTATAACAAAAACAATAAACAGCATTATAATAATAACCAAATAGTTGCCCAAGAAGCCAAGATATGTCATATCATAAACAAACACACCGTTAAGGCACTCGGTCATAGTCATAAGTAATATGGGAGATAAAAGGAAGAAAACAAACTGCCAAATTTTATCATAAAGCTCTTTCTTTAGGCTCACGGTAAAGGTTGCTACCACCCACAAAATAGCAGGGCAAACAAAGCTGAACGCCAAAAGCCACCATTTAGCCTCTATCTCCAAAATAGTGAACTGTTTTATACTAAAAATTGCAAACAAAAGCGTTACAGCTGCGATAACTAAGCCGCTGATTTTCGAACGCTTTGTTGTGCTTACTTCAAAGTTGTCTTTTAAACTCTTAGGCAACACATTTTTAAAAAAAGAAAAAGTATTGTCGCTTATCTTTTTTAAAAGCATACACCCATCCCTTTCAACGAATTTTTAAATATAGAAAATTGAGTTTTTTAAAAATTTACATACATAGATATTATACCATATTTATGAAAAAAAACAACTGTATATTTAAACATAATATTTAACTCTTTATAACGATTTTTTTAATTTTTTCTTAAAAATAAAAAAGAAGGACAAATCCAAAGATTTGTCCTTCCATAATTTATAGAATTATATTCTATTAGATTTCGGCAAAATATTTAATGGTGCGAACCATCTGGCTTGTGTAGCTGTTCTCGTTATCATACCAAGAAACAACCTGTACCTGATAGGTATCGTCATCAATCTTTGTAACCATTGTCTGAGTAGCATCGAAGAGTGAGCCGT
Source organism: Oscillospiraceae bacterium (assembly GCA_015065685.1). Lineage (GTDB taxonomy): Bacteria > Bacillota > Clostridia > Oscillospirales > Acutalibacteraceae > UBA737. Next base: position 90,511 of record SVPU01000005.1, read on the forward strand.
ATGTGATACCGATGATATCAGAAGAAACGAGCTGCTCCTCAGTGTAACCAAAGGAAGCGCTTGAAGCTGCCTTCATAGCTGCGTTGATGCCTTCAACAGTGATGTCCTTACCCTTAACAACTGCAACAAGGATAGTTGTTGAGCCTGTGGGAACAGGAACGCGCTGTGCAGAACCGATGAGCTTGCCGTTGAGCTCGGGAATAACAAGACCGATAGCCTTTGCAGCACCTGTGCTGTTCGGAACGATGTTGCAAGCAGCAGCACGTGCACGACGAAGGTCACCCTTTCTGTGAGGACCGTCAAGAACCATCTGGTCGCCTGTCCAAGCGTGAACAGTTGTCATAATACCGCTCTGAATGGGAGCATACTTATTAAGTGTGTCAGCCATAGGAGCAAGGCAGTTTGTTGTGCAAGATGCAGCAGAAATGATTGTATCATCAGCGGTAAGAGTATCCTCATTTACGCTGTAAACGATAGTCTTAAGGTCTTTACCTGCGGGAGCAGAAATAACAACCTTTTTAGCACCTGCATCGATGTGAGCCTGAGACTTCTCTTTTGAGCAATAGAAGCCTGTGCACTCGAGAACAACGTCAACACCGATTTCTCCCCAAGGAAGGTCAGCAGCATTCTTCTCTGCATAAATCTTTATTGTTTTACCGTCAACAGTGATGCTGTCTTCCCCTGCAACAACTGTGTCTGCAAGAGCATATCTACCCTGAGCAGAGTCATACTTTAAAAGATGAGCGAGCATTGCGGGACTTGTAAGATCGTTGATTGCAACAATCTCATAACCTTCAGCGCCAAACATTTGACGGAAAGCGAGACGACCGATACGGCCGAAACCATTAATAGCAACTTTAACCATTGGAATAACCTCCTAAAATTTTTCTGTTTATATTCTACCCTATTTCTTTCACATTTTCAAGTCATTTGTTTAAAATTTAACAATATTTTTTAATTTTCTTATAATTGGCATAATATTTTAAGTTACAAGGGGTGAGTATTTGATATTTTTGCCAAATAAATTTGATATATACTGCTCTGCCTTGCGAAACACCATGCAAAACTTAATTTTAAAAAACGGATACAAAAAAAGGTATCTTTGTAACTTAATGAAAATACACAAAGCAGAAGCATTATTCTCTTCTTACCCTGAGCCTTGCAACATAGAACAATTATCCTCAGAGGTACTAAAGGCGGTGTTTTTAAAGCACTTGCAACAAAATATAAGCTTCCGTTTTAAAATTAACAAAACAGGCACTTTTATTATCGATAAAAAACTGTTTTTATCACTGCTTTTAACTCTTTGCAAATTTGCCGAAAAAATTGAAATCGGTATAACTAATGAGCGACTTTTTATAAAATCCAACCCATCTAAAAAGCCAAGCATTAAAAAGCAACTAAAAAAATTAAACGCAAGATGTTTTTATGAGACTAAAAGCCGAACCGCTTTAATAATTCTAGCCCCTCCCAAAACACAAAAGCCCCCAATTAAAACCGAAAAGGATTGGGAATATATCCTCAATCCTTTATCGGTAGTCAATATTTATTTATCTTAATATAATAGAAATTAAAAGCCCCAGCAGTGCCGAAATAACTATAAGCATAATTGCAGACATTTTCTTTTTAGCAATTCTTTTATATGCGAAATAAATGGCTGTTATCACCGCAAAACAAATAGTTGACACAACATTAAAATCAAATTCTTTTATAGAAACAAAGCCTATACACTTTACAAGAAGCAGCAAACCTGTTGAAGTGATAAGTGCAACCACAACAGGCTTTACACCGCTTATAAAACCCTTGAAATATTTATTTTCGGTTAAATTTTTAAGAACAGATGCAATAATTAGAATAATTAAAAATGCGGGTAAAATAACTCCCAAGGTGGCACAAATGCCGCCTAAAATTCCGCCCTGCCCTGCACCGACAAAGGTTGCCATATTAACGGCAATCGGCCCCGGTGTTGATTCACAGATTCCTATAAAATCGTAAAACTCACTTTCGGTTAACCAATTATAATTGAGAACCGCCTCTTTCACAAGCGGAATCATTGCATAGCCGCCGCCGATTGTGAAAAGACCAATCTTGAAAAATTCGATAAAAAGTGTCCAAAAAATCATTTTTCTTTCTCCTTTTCACCGATATTTAAAATTGAATAAATCACAATTCCCGCTATTCCGCCAAGTAAAATAAAGTAAACTGCAGAAAAGGAAACTGCAAACAATTCAAATAAAATCATTGAAATAAATACTATAGAAAAGGCAATAAGCCCATAAGGCTTTTTCTTCATTTTAATGAACATATTAACGCCTGTTTTCAAAATAAGGAATGCTACCGCAGCCTTGATGCCTAAAAAGGCAAATTTCACATATTCGTTTTTCTTGAAAGATTCTGCGAACATTGAAATTATGAAAATTATAATAAAGGATGGCAAAACCACACCGAGTGTCGAAAAAACACTTCCTAAAACACCGCACTTTTTATAGCCCACAAAGGTTGCCATATTAATTGCAATAGGTCCGGGTGTTGCTTCAGCAATAGCAATGATTTCTAAAAGCTCATCCTCTGAAAGCCATTCGTTTTTTTCAACAACACTTTCTTTGATTTGGGATATCATTGCATATCCGCCACCGAAAGTGAACAAGCCTATTTTAAAAAATGTTATAAATAAGCTTAATGTAAGCTTAAGTTTACCCTTCATTTCAAATATACCTTTCTATAATTTTCTCTGCAACGCAGATTCCATCAACCGCGGCCGACATAATACCGCCCGCATAGCCCGCACCCTCACCACAAGGATAGATTCCTTTTACAAGTGTGCTTTGCATATCTGCATTTCTCATAATTCTCACAGGTGCAGAAGAGCGCGTTTCGGGAGCTGTGAGCACCGCTTCTCTTTGGGCAAAGCCTTCTATTTTTTTATCAAAAAGCTTTATTCCCTCTTTTAAACTTTCTACAATAAACGATGGGAAAATATCACCGAAATCAGCAAGCTCAAAACGCGGTCTTACAGTTGGAACAACCTTACCGATTTGGGCTTTTTCGCCGAAAACAAAGCTACCAACGGTTGTAACAGGTACTGCGCCGCCGCAAATTTCATAAGCCTTTTTCTCAATTTTTCTTTGTAGCTCACAGCCTGCCAGAACATTGCCGCTCGGGAAATCTTCGGGGCTTATGTTCACAAGCAATGCGCTATTGGCATTCTTGCCATCGCGTTTGCTATTGCTCATTCCGTTAACGGCTATGCCGCCGTCCTCACTTGAAGCATTAACAACCTCACCACCGGGACACATACAAAAGGTGAATACTCCCCTTCCGTTTTCAAGGTGAGAAGCCAATTTATAATCTGCCGCCGAGAGATACTCACTATTCGCAAAATCACCATACAACGCTTTATTTATATTCTCTTGCAGATGTTCTACTCTAACCCCCATTGCAAAGGGCTTTTTCTGCATTTCAAGACCGCTTTCAAGCAGCATTTTATAAGTGTCTCTTGCGGAATGTCCCGTTGCGATTATCAGCTCATCGCAAGAAATTTGTTTTCCATTTGCCACAACGGCTTCTATTCTGCCGTTATTTATTATAACCTTTTCAAGCTTTGTATCAAAGCAAACCTCGCCGCCGAGAGAAATAATCTCTTTTCTTATATTCTTAACAACAGTTTTTAAAATATCTGTTCCAATGTGGGGCTTGGCATCGGTTAATATTTTTTGCGGTGCACCGTGAAAACTAAAAACCTCAAGCACAGTTCTGCAACGCTCATTTTTGATTCCCGTGTTTAGCTTGCCATCGGAAAAAGTTCCCGCTCCGCCTTCGCCAAACTGAATATTGCTCTCACAATTAAGCGGCTCCCCATTTAAAAAGCCTTCGACATCGGCGCATCTTTTTTCAATTTGACTGCCGCGCTCTAAAACGAGAGGGTTTAGTCTCGCTTTTGCAAGGGCTAACGCTGCAAACATTCCCGCAGGGCCGAAGCCTATAACAATCGGTTTATTTTCACTCTTTTTGCAAGCTTTTTTCCAAACATACGACTTTTCGGTGAAAATGTGAGCGTTTTTGTTTTTCTTTAGAATTTTTTCTTGGTTTGATTTTAAATCCACCAAAACCGAGCAGCAAAAATGCACATTTTCTTTTTTTCTTGCATCAACCGATTTTCTATAAAGTTTCACTTCGCTGATATTATCAGCATTTGTTTTAAGCGTTTTAGCGATAATCGGTTTTAGATTCGAAAAATCGGTTTCAAGCGGCAGAGAAACATTATTAACTATAATCATTTTTTGCTTTCCTTAATTATTGAATCTGCAGCACACATAGCGCTCGACCAAGCCCACTGAAGATTAAAACCGCCGCAGTCGCCATCGATATCAAGAATCTCACCTATAGCATAAAAGCCCTTGTTGGTTTTGCTCATCATTGTTTTATCATCAAACCCAGTTGTATCAAGTCCGCCAGCAGTTACCTGAGAATTTGAAAAGCCCGTGCTTCCCAAAACCTTAAACTCGAAATTCTTTATAACAGAAGCAAGCTTCTTAACCGCACTTTTATCCAATTCACTAACTCTTTGGTTTAGCTTGAAGCCTACCGATTTAATTATAACCTGACCCAAGCGTTTATTAAGCATTCCTGTGAAAAATTCTTCCAAAGGTAAATAACTCAAATTCTTTACCCTTTCGAGCAGCTTTTCACAAAGTGAATTATAATCGGTATCGGGGATAAGGTCTAATGATATTTTAAAGCTTTTATCCGCCCTTTGACTTTCTCTTGCAACCTGCAAAACGGGTGGACCCGAAAGACCGTAATCACAAAATAGAGTCTCGCCGATTTCTTGCCTTATAACCTTGCCGTCAGCCTTTAATGACACTAAAGCATCCACCTTAATTCCTTTGAGCTGTTTAACCAAATCGGTTTCGGTTTTAAGTTGAACAATGGCGGGGGTTGTTTTAACTGTTTTAAAGCCCGCTTTTTTAAGAATACCGAGCACGCTGCCGTCCGCTCCTAATTTTTCTCCACCCGAAAACAGTCCCGCAGCCACAATAACATTTTTGCACAAGAAGTTCATATTATTGCAAACCACTTGATAATTTCCACCCGAAACTCTTATATTAGTAACCTTTGTTTCGGTGTTTAAAATAACACCCAATTTCTCTGCCGCAAAACGCATACAATCAACAACAGAGGCCGCCTGCAAGCAAGCGGGATATCCTTTATCGCCCTCAAAGGTGAAAGGCACGCCAATTTTTTCAAAAAAACGTTCTACGGAAAAACGGTCATACTTATTTAAGGCATACTCACAAAAGCCGACATTTTCACCATGATAATGCGACAAGGTTATATCCTTATTTGTTATGTTGCACCTACCGTTTCCCGTTGTGGCAAGCTTCTTACCTACCCTTGCTTGTGATTCCAAGAGCCGCACCGAAAGCTCGGGTGCATTTTGTTTAATAAAAATTGCGGCGCAGAGTCCTGATGCACCTGCGCCTATAATAATTACATCTGTTACCATAATTACCCACTAAAATTCATTAGAATGAAAGTTCGATTTTTTTATTAGTAATCTCATAAGCGCGATATTTAACATCTGCTGTATCAAACATTTTTTTAGATGCTATCACGCTGTCAGAATCGGCATATTTATCGCACATATAAACAACTTCTTTAATTCCCGACTGAATAATTGCTTTTGCACATTCGTTGCAAGGGAAAAGGGTTGTGTAAACCGTGCAGCCGCGAACACTGCCCGAAGCACAGTTGAGAATTGCGTTAAGCTCTGCATGGCAAACATAGAGATATTTTGAATCTAATGCGCTGTCAGTTCTATCCCAAGGGAACACATCATCGCTGCAGCAACGGGGCATACCGTTATATCCCATTGAAAGAATTCTCTTGTCCTCGTTAACTATACAAGCGCCCACTTGAGTTGATGGGTCCTTACTGCGCATTGCAGAAAGCATTGCAACGCCCATAAAATATTCATCCCAGCTTAAATAGTCCTCTCTTTTCAAAGCAATCACCTCTTAAAATAAATATAACTCTATTCTTTAGAATTTGCAACTTTTATTTTTTTCATTGACATGGCAGTTGTTACTATCATTAAAAGCGGGAACACTGTTGCCACCGCAAATCCCATTTTAAGCCCAAAGCTATCAGCAACAATTCCAATAACCCACGGGCCTAAACAACAGCCCGTGTCGCCGCACATTGCAAACACGCTGAACATAACCGAAGAGCCTTCAGAAAAATCTCTGGCGCCAAGCGAGAGTATTCCCGGCCATGAAATGCTAACCGTGAAACCGCAAAGTGCGCAGAAAATCATTGAAACAAACGCAACATCGCAAATTGCCACAACCAAATAGCAAACCGCACACAAAGCACTTAACACAATGAGTGTTTTCTTGAAGTCAATCTTCTCTGAAACCAAAGAATACCACACACGCCCCGTTGCCATAAATATAGCAAATGCACAAGGACCTGCAAGGTCGCCTATAACCTTTGAAACGCCAAGGGCTTGCTGCACAAACATTGATGCCCACTCGGCCATTGCAATTTCCGCCGCTCCCGCACAAAGCATCATAATCATATAAAGCCTGAATTTTCGCATTTTAAAGAGCTTTAAAAACGGAAAGCTTTTGTGATTTTTCTGCGGTTCAATTATTGGCGATTTTAAAAACACAAACATATTAACAAACGGAACAACTGCCCATATAAGCGGAATAAACTGCCAATCCTTATATCCGAACAATAAAACAAGCAAGGTGGTTACAATGATTGTGAAGGCTTGTCCCCAACAGTAAAACGAATGTAAAAATGCCATATTGCCCGACTTATTCTCGGTCGAGAGGGTTTCGATTATTGGGCTTATGATAACCTCTATCAGTCCGCTTCCAAAAGCATAGACAACAATTGAAAGCATTATTGCAAGATATGTATCGCTCATTAACTTAGGCAACACACCCAGCATAACAAGGCCAACCGCCGCCGCGCCCTGACATATAACCGCCGCTCTTTTATACCCGATAACACCAACTATTTTCGGCGTTAACAAATCGGTTATCATCTGTGTTACAAAGTTCACAACAATAAGTCTTGCAAGCTTTTCATAGCCAAGGCCATAGACACTTTGAAGAGCGATAAATAAAATCGGAAGAAAGTTGTTTATAATTGCCTGAACCACATAGCCGATATAGCAGGCAGTTTTTGTTAATCTAAATTTCGAACTCATTTAACCTTTTCACCTATAATATCCAATATTTCACTTGGATTGCTCACTATGTATTTAGCGCCGTTTTGCTCAAGCTCTTCTTTTGTTCTAAAGCCCCACAAAACACCAACTCCAATGCAATCCGCATTCACTGCCACTGCCATATCCATTCCCGAGTCCCCAACAAACAAGCACTCGTTAGGCTTAACCTTTAATTCCTCGATAACCTTAAGCGTTAGTGTGGGATCAGGCTTTGCGGGAAATCCCTCTTGCTTTCCGCAAACGATATTAAACCTTTGGCCGAAAAGCTTATCTACAACTGCTTCTGCCATAGGTTGCGCCTTATTGGAAATTACCGCGGTTTTTATGCCCGACTTTGAAATTTCGCCGAGCAATGCTTCAATTCCGTCGTAAACCACAGTCTCATCCACAAAATGCTTTGCATAATGCGAAAGAAAAAGCTCTAAAACTTCTTTTTGAGTTTTGTCATCTCTCTTGTTGTCTGGCAACACCCGTTCAATAAGCTTTGGCATACCGTCGCCCACAAAATATTTATATTTCTCGGTTTCGTGAGTTGGGAAACCGAACTCATTCAAAGCATAGTTTGTGCTGTTGGCCAAGTCACAAAGTGAATTAACCAAAGTTCCGTCTAAATCGAACAAAACCGCTTTAATCATTCAATCATCACATACCTTATTATACAAAAATCCCCTGAACAAAAAGTTCAGGGTTTATTTTGCAAGAAATATTTCGATTTAAAATCAGATAGCTCTGGTTACCTTACCTGAACGTAAGCAACGGGTGCAAACATTGATACGGCGGGGCGAACCGTTAACGATTGCCTTAACCTTTTTAACATTGGGCTTCCAGGTTCTGTTTGTTCTTCTATGAGAGTGAGAAACCTTTATACCGAAAGCAATTTCTTTACTGCAGATATCACATTTAGCCATGGTCTGCACCTCCTTCTTTAGAAAGGGTTGAAAACTTTCAACCGAAATAGCAAAAACTATAATACCATACAATATGACAAAAATCAAGTATTTTTTTTAATATTTAATATTTTTATAAAACCCGCTCGAAATATCACTTAACCTCGGTTCCAACGTTTTCATAAATATTATCTTTTATAGTTACATTTTGCGAACATTTAAGGCGAATTGCGGTATTTTCGTTTCTGAAAATATTGTTTTCAATAACGATATTTCCGTTATAAGGGCGGTCTGACAAAGCCACATACGCACTCTGCACGGATATTGCAGCATCGTGGATTGCGTTATCGCCGTTTGGCGCAGAAGCATTTTTATGAACCCAGGTTGAATTATTAAATTCACTGTTTCTGATTATAACATTTCGCGCGAAAACACCTTCGCCTCTGTCAATGGGTCCTAAGCAAATATCATCATAGGTATTGTTACCGAATCTGCAGTTTTCAACTAAAAGATTATGGTTTTGATATAATATCGCCGTTCCGCAGTTACCTTCAATTGTTACATTGCGGAACACCGCCTCATCGAAAAGCCAACCACCGGGTGTAACAAAGCTTCCAACCGCTGTTTCTTTTGGAACTTCCCTTTCCAAATTTATCACAACAACTTGGTTTTCGGCATCCTCCTTGCTATCAACAATTTGGTTTTCCTGTGGCTCCTCGCCATCCCACACGATTAGCTTTTGACCCGCATTTGCAGGGTTTCTAGCTTCTTCGAAGCACTCTGCCGTGATTTGTTTTCTATCTTCTGAAATTGCTGTAACCTTTGCAAATCCCGAACGAACATTAAATGGATCCCAACGAACGCCCTTTATATAAACATCCTCTGCAATGAATTTGCCCGAATTGCAGCAAAGCCAGAAAGCATCTCGCGAACAAACAGCCAAGGAATTGCCCTCTGGCTTTACAGTTACGCGTTTCATTGATATATTTTCGCTATAGGTTATAACTCCAACCGGACCGTTACAGCTATTTATTCTAAGATTTTCTAATACCAAATTATTTGTATTAAAAACACGAATAATGTTACAGCTTTGATAATTTCCTATCATAACATTGAAATGCCAAGAAAGTCCATCTCCAACATTAACTCTGTCCGAAAAGTCCATATTTGCAATAGCATATGTTCTCTCATTAGCGCCATCTACATGGTGGAAGGTGTTGAGAAATTTTGAATGGTCAACACCAATGGTTATTGGCAACACGTGAAGAAGCTCTTTTGTTTTTAAATCCCACGCATTTGCGGAATAACACTTCATTCCTTCAAAATGGCTGAGTCCCTCAAGTACCTCAACCGTAACGGTATCATTTTCTCTGTCAACAGAAATAATCTTTCCCGCGCTATTACCGCGCTGAGTATAATCAAACACTAAATTCTCGATTTTAATGTTTTGGGAATTTTCCATTCTTATGTGGTCTTTTATAGGCACATCGTTACCGAGTGTACGGTTGAATTCCAATAATGTGGCAGGGTTGCCCTCGCTATCGGTCGCACCCGAAACCGTGAGATTATACACATTCTTCAAATCAATGATTGCATCCTCTTCAGACTCACAAATATAATATTTTCCCGCTTCGAATATCACCTGTGCAGAATCGAATTTTATTGCATCCTCAATAGCTTGTTTAATGGCGGGGCCGTGGTCCTTATTGTCGCCAGGTGTGATACCATAATCTGCTACATATACTTTTTTCATAATATTCCCCCTTTTATATTACTTCACATAAGCACTGATTCCAAATACCTTTGGAAGCTTCACGCCGTGTGTAGAAATAATGCTCATTTTAATATTATCGCACAAAATATCTTCTGGCAGTTCTATTCTGCATCTTCTTTGGTAGTTATTGTTTATAACCTGAGAGTGCACGGTCTCGCCATTTCTTATAAATTCAAGCTTAAAATCAGATACCAAGGAAGAAGGTGTGGTTTTTTCCATACTGTTCAGTTGTGTATCGCTTATGGATATAGTAATCTGTTTTGAAAGGTTAGAATCGAATATACACTGCACAGCGGAAATGCTAGCCTCCTCTTTAAGCTCAAGGTTCAGCCACATATCCTCCTCATTTTCGGGCTGCCAACAGTTTTGAACATCGCCCACTATTCTATCAATACCGTTGGTTACATTTTCGGGCTCGGCACCATGCATATAACTTGATGCGGTAGCCTTAGCATAACGAGCTACATCCTTATCATTTTCCTTCTTTATACCGGGCAAGTAACAGTCAAGGTCTAATAAGCGCTGTTGAAGAGTTTTAATATCCTCGCCCACTTCTCTCGGGCTAATATCCTTCTTCGCCGCCATTGAAGCTGCTATTCCAACCGCTTCTCCGCCCACGGCACAGGTTGCCATAACGCGAGTAGATGCAAAAGCCATATGCGAACAGCTTATGTTTCTGCCCGCCATCATCAGATTATCGATATTGCGCGAATAATAACAACGATAAGGAATAGCATAAACATCCTTAAGATGCAAATAAACAGTTGCTTCATCACTTAAGCTTGCAAATCCATCAACCACATGAACATCCATCGGCCATCCGCCATATGCAACCGTATCATCAAAACGCGCACCTGCAAAGCAATCCTGTTCTTTTAAAACATAATCGCCCAAAACACGCCTTGATTCGCGTTTGCCGGGCAAGAAGCCTACCCAATCAAGCTCCATATTCTCTGCACCGTGGTCTCCGCCATTCTTTATATGGTCCCAAACACCATATAATGATTTCAGCAATTCATCGCGAAGCTCTTCCGCATCATCGATAGTGCTCAAGTTCGAGCCGCCAAGCTCTATCCACCAATAACCCGAGGTGAGTTCCTTGTGATCGCGGCGGCACAAATCCTCTTCGGTATATTTTTTTGCCCAATCAGGACAAATAAAAGGCACAGGGTGGCCTTTATCGGTAGCGTGGAACATAAGTGAGTTGCCCATTGTATAATGGTCGCTAACATCGGGAGCATATTTTTCACCGTAAACATCCTTGCCTTCTCTGCCAATAACAGTGTCCGCTCCAGCTAAATCGGCCAGCATACCATCTCCCGTGGCATCAATGAAAATTTTCGCACTTATGATAAACTCTTTTTCGGTGTTCATCTGCTGAACTTTAATTTGTGTTACCTTGCCGTTTTCACACTCAGCGCTATACATATATGAATTAAGATGCAGTGTTAAATTTTCTTGAAAAGCCGCCTTTTCCCAAAGAATTGCATCGAAAATTGCATAGCTGCTCTCAGGATTTCTGTGTTTATGCTCTAACTGTATCTCCTCAATAATACCCGTTTCTCTGGCATTTGGTCTGCTTGAATGATGGTCGGCGCCGCAGATGTGCATTCTGATTTCAGAACTCGCATTTCCGCCCAAAACAGGTCGGTTATGTATAAGCACGGTATTTGCGCCCTCTCTTGCAGAGGCAATCGCCGCAACCATGCCCGACATTCCGCCGCCAACAACTACAACATCATAATTTTCAAAAATTCTTTTCATTGTTTTCACCTTTATTTGCAGAATGATCTAATGGTTTTTATAATTTGATGGTAACACAAATTATAAAACGCAGTCAACGATTGTGCCCATAAATGTAACAAAATCAAAGTAAGTGTTTATAAAATCAAAATAAAACCCTTGGTATCTACCAAGGGTTTTAAAAGTTTCTGTTTTTTAACGCTCTTTTCTGTTAGGTCTTTTCATTAAATTACTAACTATTTCGTTAACATCGGCATTTTCATAAAGTGCCTTATAGCACTCTTCAATAATCGGGAGTTCTACATTATATTTTTTTGAAAGAGAATATGCCATCTCAGCAGCATAATAGCCTTCAACCGTGCCAACCTCTCTTAGCGCGGTTTCAACACTTGTTCCCTTTCCTATTTTATATCCAAATCTGTTATTGCGGCTATGCGCCGAAGTGCAAGTAACCACAAGGTCGCCAATTCCCGTAAGACCCGCAAAGGTATATTCCTTAGCACCCATACACACACCGAGTCTTGCCATTTCTGCGAGACCTCTTGTTATAAGAGCCGCCTTTGTGTTATCCCCAAGACCTACACCGTCGCAAAATCCTGCGGCGATTGCAATAACGTTTTTAAGCGCGCCGCCGAGTTCTGCGCCGATTATATCGCCTGAAGTGTAAATTCTCAAAGTTTCACTCGATAAAATGCTCTGTACCGCTTCTGCCGCGGCCTGAGAACTTGATGCCGCCACGATTGAGGTTGGAATATTTCTTGCAACCTCTTCCGCGTGAGAAGGGCCTGTGAGAGCCACAACCGGACTTGTGGGCAATACTTCCTTTATCACTTGTGACAATCTTTTAAGACTTTCCTTTTCAAAACCTTTTGAAACATTAACAATTATACCAAAATCTTTAAAAGCGCTCAGCTTTTCTGCAACCTCTCGAACAGCCGTTGAGGGTGTTGCAATAATCGTTAATGTATCACCTTCAACAACCGATAAATCATCGGTTATTTTAATACCCTCGGGTAAATATACATCCTTTAAAAGTCTTTCATTAGTGCGTTCGCGTGTGAGCAACTCAACTTCTTCTTTAAAAGGCGACCAAAGAGCAACCTCGCAACCGCCCTTAAAAGCAGATATAGCCAAAGCCATACCCCATCCGCCTGAGCCTAAAACTGTTACCTTTGACATTATTTTTTACCTCTGCTTCCGATTTTGGATTCTGTTCCCTCAATTAACCTCTTAATATTATCCTTGTGCTTAAACACAACAATAAAGCCCATCAATAAGGTGAGAATAATTTGTGGCACAATTGATGCCGAATCGTTATAAAACACTATTGCTCCCACAACAACCACAAGAGTAGCTAAGAGCGAGGATAATGAAACTATTTTTGTTATAGCTAAGGAAATAGCAAAAATCACAAGACCCGAAATAATTGCAACGGGAGAACAAACTGCAAAAATACCAACACTTGTTGCTACGCCTTTTCCACCTTTGAAGCCAAAAAATATTGGCAAAACATGGCCTATCATACAAGCAAGACCACACAAATAGGCACCGTATACAGGGTTTGCCCAGTTATCACCATTATTAACGAAAATATATTCAAAAAACTTATAGCCGATACTCACAGCAACAAAGCCTTTAAGCGCGTCAAATATGAATGTGAGCAGCCCAGGTATAATGCCTGCACTTCTCAAAACATTGGTAGCGCCCGCGTTACCACTGCCCATTTTCCTTACATCTCTCTTAAGAAAAATTTCAGTGAAAATAACAGCAAAATTAATGCTTCCTATTAAATAAGCGGCTATAACAGTTATAATTGCAGTGAATATCATTATTTATCTCCTCTCTCGCGGATAACAAACCTTACGGGAGTGCCCTCAAGACCAAAAGTTGAACGAATCTGATTTTCAAGGTATCTCTGATATGAAAAATGAAATAATTCGGCTTTATTACAGAAACAAACAAATGTTGGTGGTTTGGTTGAAGCCTGTGTCATATAATAAATTTTAAGCCTTTTTCCCTTATCAGAAGGCGGTTGAACACGCGCGGTGGCATCGGCCAAAACATCGTTAAGCATACCTGTTGAAATGCGCATTGTATTCTGTTCGTTCACATATTTAATAAGCTCGAACAATCTCTCAATTCTCTGGCCCGTTTTTGCAGAAATAAAAATCATAGGTGCGTAAGGCATAAACGAAAAATCAACCATAAGCTTTTTTCTGAAGCTGTCCATCGTTGTTCCGTCTTTTTCAACTGCATCCCATTTATTTATTGCAATAATGCAAGCCTTACCTTGCTCTAGTGCAAGACCTGCAACCTTGGAATCCTGCTCTGTGAAGCCATCCACGGCATCTATCATAATAACACACACATCTGCGCGTTCAATAGCCATTTTGGCTCTTAGCACACTATATTTTTCAATTTTATCTTCAACCTTAGACTTTCTTCTAAGACCTGCAGTATCGATAAAATTATATTTTATGCCGTTTTTCTCTATTCGTGTGTCAATTGCATCTCTCGTTGTTCCGGCTATATTAGAAACAATAGAGCGCTCTTCGCCCGCAATTTTATTAACGAGTGAGGATTTACCCGCATTCGGCTTTCCAATTATGGCAACGTTTATTATATCCTCTTCGGTGTCAGAAAACTCTTCGCTTGGTATATGCTCTAAAACCGCATCAAGCAAATCACCCGTTCCGTGGCCGTGCACAGAGGATACGGCAATAGGGTCACCAAGCCCTAAATTGTAAAATTCATAGAATTCCATCGGTGTTTTTCCGATTCCATCACACTTATTAACGCACAAAACAATCGGTTTACCGCTTTTTTGAAGCATTGCGGCAACATCCATATCGGCAGCGGTTACACCGCTTGTAATATCGGTTACAAAGATTATAACCGAAGCGGTATCAATTGCCAGCTGTGCTTGTACTCTCATGCTTGCTAAAATTATATCATCGGTTTTTGGTTCAATACCGCCCGTATCAACAAGCATAAGCTTTCTGCCTTGCCACTCAGCATCCCCATAAATACGGTCGCGTGTTACACCTGGGGTATCATCAACAATAGAAAGCCGTTGACCGATAATCTTATTAAAAAGCGTGGATTTACCTACATTCGGTCTTCCTACAACCGCAACAATTGGCTTTGCCATACCTTACTCCTTTTCTTTGATGCCCAAAATCGCATCAATCAGTTCATATCCGTCATTAGCGACGGGGGTTATCTTAATATTCAACTTCTCAGACAATTCTTCCAAGGTTACGCTATCCAAAAACATATCGCCGCCATCTCTCAGCATTACCGCGGGGATAAGCAGCTCTTCACCTAAATCAATACCGTTTAATTGGTCTAAAATATCGGTCGCTGTAATAAGACCTGCAACGGTAATGGATCTGCCAAAAAAGTTATTTTTAACAGCTTTAACCCTACATTCCAAATTATCCCATTTTTGAGCGGCGCTGTCAACAATTTTCTTAATAAAAGGATATGCCGCTTCACCCGTAGCTATTGTGATTATTCTCTTCTTTGTGAGTTTATAATCACATTCTTCCATTGCGCTTTTAGCCTCACTATTAAGCAATGCCACTAAGCCCACGCCGTTTTCAAGCTGTAAAAACTCCTCATAGTGAGAAGCATCGGGAAGCTCTCTTTCGGCAAGAATATAAAATTCATCTGCCGCATAAACTCTTCGCTCACCGTATTTTTCTAAACATTCCTTACCAAAACGGTCAATAATCTCAATGGTTTTTATGGCGCGTTCTTTATCAAAAGGCTTAACCTTGGCAAGTCCATCTCGGAACCTTGTAAGTCCCACGGGAACTGCGGCAATACACTCTGCGTTTTCTAGTGCTGTTAAATCCCTTAAGGTGCGCTCCAGCTCTTCGCCGTCATTATAATCGGGGCATAACACCATTTGACAGTTGAGCTTAATACCCGCAGCATTAAATCGGTTAATGATTTCAAGCGCTTTGCCCGCATTCTTGTTCTTCATCATTTTAACCCTAAGTTCAGGGTTGGTGGTGTGAACCGAAATATTTATGGGGCTTATGTGCATTTTTATAATGCGGTCTACTTCGTGCTCTGTAATATTGGTAAGGGTTATATAGTTACCAAAAAGAAAAGAAAGGCGCGAATCGTCATCTTTAAAATAAAGTGAGTCTCGAAGACCTTTTGGTAATTGGTCAATAAAACAAAAAACGCACTTGTTTTTGCAAGCATGCTTTTTATCCATTAAATAGGTTTCAAATTCAAGGCCTATTTCTTCATAAACCTTCTTTTTGATTTTTTTAAACTTAAAGTTACCCTTTTTATTTATGAATTCAACGGTCAATTTAGCTTCGTTCTGATAAAAACGATAATCGAGAACGTCCATTATTTCGTTACCATCAATTGAAACGAGAGTGTCCCCCGCCGAAATTTTAGCCTTATAAGCGGGACTTCCTTTAACAACAGCTTTAATTATTACCGACACTTGAATTCACCTACCTTAAAATGTAAAAAATAAGAGGAGGATTGCTCCTCCTCAAACCTTAAAATTACTCAGCAACCTTTACAACCTCACGGCCATTGTACTGTCCGCAAGCAGGGCAAAGTCTATGGGGGCGCTTATATTCGCCGCAGTTTGAACACTTAACTAATGTGGGAGCTGTGAGCTTCCATAAATTGTTTCTTCTTTTATCTCTTCTTGCTTTAGAAGTTTTTCTCTTCGGTACTGCCATTTTCGGCACCTCCTTAAGTTGATATAAAGTTAATTATTTAAGTAGTTCGGCAAGTGCTGCAAGCCTCGGGTCTATTTCCTTTTCAGGACAATCGCATTTGCCTTCATTCAGGTTTTTACCACACTTGAAACAGATACCCTTGCAATCCTCGTTGCATAAATGCTTGGTTGGAAGATTAACAATAACTTCAGAATATATAAGCTCGTCCAAGTTAAGCTTCATATCCGGAATAACAAGTATCGTGTCGCTTTCTTCAGCTTCGATAGAAGCCGCGAGCGACTTATCAACGGTAATCGTGTGTGTGCGAACAGTTTGAACACTGCAGCGATCACACGGGGCATCAAATTCGTAATAAATTTGTGCCTCTAACCTTACTAGACTCGCTTTGTTTGAGACCATTCCGCTGAAATTTACAGGTTTTTTGAGCGGATAAACACCCATAAATTCCACATCGCTCAAATCTAAAGCGTAATCAATCGGTAAAGAAGAATCTTCATTGACAAAAATTCGTTTTAAATCAATAATCATACTTCCACCTCTATCGTTACAAAGTATATTATAGCCACACAAGGTCGCTTTGTCAAGGCTTTTTTATTAATAAAACCGCTTAAAATTCACTTTTTAGAATCATTTCTGACTGAAAGTTGATTTTGGTAAATTCCAATGGAAAAGCGCTGCTAAAAACCGCAAAATCACAATAACCACAGCGCCGCAAATCATAGAATACAAAGAGCCGATTACATTCCACAGTAAAACACTGCTTAAGGCACCTATTAGTGAAGCTGTTGCATAAAAATGCTTAACGAAAATATATGGTGTGTCCCCAGCTAAAACATCTCTTAAAACTCCGCCGCCAGTGCCTGTTATGACACCGACAAAAAGTAATAAAAATACATTAAAATCGCTTGAAATCCCTACTGCTGTTCTGATACCCACAACAGTAAAAACCGCAAGTCCCAAGGAATAGAAATAGGTAACGAACACCGTCAACATAACTTGTTACGGGTCGTTTTCCCCTCCTTCACACCGTGCGTGCGACTTTCACCGCACACGGCGTTCCATCGTGATTTAATAGGCTTCGGTAACCTA
>SVPU01000006.1 GCA_015065685.1 Oscillospiraceae bacterium
GGTCGGAATCGAACCAGCGACACGAGGATTTTCAGTCCTCTGCTCTACCGACTGAGCTACAGAGGCAAATGTGGCGACCTGGATGGGGCTCGAACCCACGACCTCTAGCGTGACAGGCTAGCGTTCTAACCAACTGAACTACCAGGCCAAAAATGGTGGGAACAACAGGGCTCGAACCTGTGACCCTCTGCTTGTAAGGCAGATGCTCTCCCAGCTGAGCTATGCTCCCACGCCATTGACCGCGCCTGGTTTGCTATCACTCACCGGCGACGAACACTATAATAACACATAGGATTTACTTTGTCAAGATTTTTTTAAAATTTTTTTATTTCCCTTTCACTTACATTGTATGCGGTAGGAAAATTATTATTCTTAAAGCTTTTTGGCAACAAAAATAATGCGTTCATCATCACTCTTTGCGGGGGTGTTTTTCATATCGGAATAAACCGCTTCCACCGAAAAACCGCTCGCTTTAAGCACCTTTTCGATTTCTTCAGCAGTGTATGCCCGCTCACAAAAGCTTTCGCTAAAACGCTCACAAGTGCCTTCTTTTTCCACAAAAAAATCAAGCATTATCTCTGTCTGCTTTTTGCGTTTATCATATCTGTTTTGCCAAACGCAGAAAACACCGTCATTTTCTTTCACAAACACATTGTCCGCCAAAACCTTCTCGTGCTTATAAACCGTGTTAACATCGAAAATAAACAGGCAGTCCTTCTCTAAAAAAAGCGAAACCGAAGCCATCGCCTTTTTAAGTTCCCTGAGACTCGTTATATGATTAAGGCTATCAAGGCAGCAAATTGCCCCATCAACCGTGCCATATAAATCGAGCTGCTCTGCCCTTTGGCAAAGGAAAAGCACATCATTTCCTTGCTCTGCCGAGTTTTTTCTCGCAATGCTGAGCATATCCTCGCTCTTATCAACACCGATAACCTCAATTCCCTTTTTGGCAAAAAGGTTGGAAAATGCACCCGTGCCGCACGCAAGGTCTAACAAGAGAGTGGGTACCTTGCCGTGTTTTTTAAAGAGCTTTAAAAGATATTCTGCTCGCGCCTTATAATCAACATCGCGCATTAAGCTATCGTAAACATAAGCGAACTGACTATAACTCTCCATTTATTTTTCGAGCCTTTCAAATGCGGTTTTAAAGCCTTCATTTATAGCGCGGCTCACTCGGCTTATTGTTGCTGTGCTGGCACCCGTTTTCTCAATTATCTCGTTATAAACATATTTTTCATTGAGCATTTTTGCCACCGCAAAGCGCTGTGCTATTGCCTGAATTTCCTTCGGGGTGCACGCATCCCCAAAAAAGTTATAACATTCTTCTTTGGTTTCAAGGGTTAATATTGCATCAAATAATTGGTCAACAAATTCACTTTTTTGCATTTTAAGGCACCTCTTTTCAAACTTAAGCTTATTTTAACACATAAAAGCGCTAAAGTCAATCAAAGATATATTGGGGTGATAAGACCGCCGTCTCATCACCCCAAATGCTTTATTCTTCGTCAGGCATATCCCAGTTGTGCCAAACTGCTTGAACATCATCGTTATCCTCAAGCATATCAATAAGCTTTTCCATTTTGGTTACCGCTTCTTCATCATCTATAGCAGACATTGTTTGCGGAATATATGCAACCTCTGCCGAAAGGAAGCTATAGCCTGCGGTTTCAAGCGCATCGCGAACGGCGCCCAAATCGTTAGGCTCGGTGGTGATTTCGAAAACATCGCCATCGAAATTAAAATCATCGGCTCCCGCTTCCAAAGCCGCTTCCATAACGGTATCCTCATCAAGACCCTCGGCCTCAATGGTTATAACACCCTTGCGGTCGAACATAAACATAACCGAGCCCGACTGGCCCAAATTACCGCCGCATTTATCAAAATAATGGCGCATCTCGCCTGCGGTGCGGTTGCGGTTATCCGAAAGAGTTTCAACAACCACGGCAATACCGCAAGGACCGTAACCCTCATATATAAGCTCTTCATAGTTGTTTGATTCGCCGTCTCCCGCAGCCTTTTTGATTATTCTTTCAATATTTTCGTTAGGAACATTGGCAGCCTTTGCTTTTGCAATGGCATCCTTAAGCTTGCTGTTCTCATTTGGGTTTGCACCACCCGTTTTAACGATAACCGCAATTTCTCTTCCTATTTTAGTGAAGATTTTAGCCTTTGCGGCATCGGTTTTTTCCTTTTTTCTTTTAATGTTGTTCCATTTGGAATGTCCTGACATAGTTTTTACCTTCTTTATTAAAGTTATATTTTTGATTTAGCGGTAGTTATTGAAGCGATAAGTCTTCGGCGTATACTGCCACATTTGCTTTTTAAACCGTTATAACTACTATCACTAATTTTGTTTTTTCTGTATAAAAGTTCAAGCCAATATTCTGTTTCAAAACTTTCCTTTAGAGAAATTTCAAGTTTGTGAATAAAATCCAATTTGCTTTGTGCATATTTCGCTTCGTGAATATTGGCACCTATCGACGAGGAAGACCGTATCAATTGATTTGTATAAACCGAGCAACCTTTGATTTCTTCACATATGTCCGAAATTTTAATGGCAAATATAATGGCGTCTTCTCTTAATTTATTTTTATCTTTTTCCATCGCACAATTCCTTTTGTCGATATATAAACTAGCGTTTATTCGATATTTTGACAAGGTCAAATCGATATGTTTTCGCCATGCTCGAACTCGATATGATATAAATCCCCTCGCACCGCAGTGCATATCGAATGCAAAGCATATATCGAAAATCCCATAGGGATTTATATCGATGATAAAATCAATAAATTGATTTTATCACAAATCGCTATTCTGTTCAAGGGCTTTTTGGCAAATGCGCTCAACATCTTCTATTGTGTTTATTTCCCCACACTCGCGCCTGAGCGCTGCCGCACCGTGAAGCCCCTGCATATACCACGCGGTGTGCTTTCTGGCTTCAAGCATTGCGTTAACGGGGTCTTTATATTCTTTCATTAACTCAATTTGTTTTTTAAGGGTCTCAAATTTTTGCTTGAGCGTGGGCATTTCATAAGCCTTTCCCTCAAGATAAGCATTAATCTCTTCAAACACAAACGGATTACCCCTTGCGGCTCTGCCCACCATAACAAAATCGCAGCCCGTGGCCTCATACATAAATTTAGCGCTTTTGCCATCGGTTATATCACCATTTGCAACAACAGGAATTTTTACCGCTTTCTTTACATTATATATAGTTTCATAATCTATCTCGGGGGCATACATTTGCATGCGCGTTCTGCCGTGAACGGTTATCATGCTCGCTCCCGCATTTTCGCACCGTTTGGCAAGCTCCACAGCGTTTAGTGAAGCACTGTCCCACCCGGTTCTCATTTTAACAGTAACAGGCACATTAACTGCACCCACAACCGCACGAACAATTTTCTCTGCAAGCTCGGGGCTTTTCATCAGCGCGCTGCCGCCGCCGTTTCCCGCCACCTTCGGTGCGGGACAACCCATATTTATATCAATAAAATCAGGCTTAAAATCGAGCGCTCTTTGAGCCGCTTCTGCCATAATCTGTGGCTCACAGCCGAAAAGCTGCGATGCAATAGGTCTCTCCTTTTGGGTGCAAGAAAGCAATTTTGCAGATTTTTTATCCCCAAGGGTAATTCCCTTGGAGCTTGCAAGCTCACCAACACAAAAGGATGCACCGTGTTCCATACATATTTCCCTCATAGCCCTATCGGCAACACCCGCCATCGGAGCCAGAGCGGCAAAACCTTTAATTTCAATATTACCAATTTTCATAACATAAATTATACTTTATATAATGTGTTATGTCAATTTTAAAAATATATAACCGGTATCTTAAACTCACTCACTTGTGCCAAAATTTTTGCATATATTAAAGTGGAGGTGAAATCCGTGTCAGCTTTTAATTGTAACAACAGAATTGAATGCGGTGTTTTAGCCGTTATTTCAAGCTTAATTATAGGAATAATCACAGCCTTTCTCACCATTACTGCGGTTATAAGCGTTACCCCCGCATTTTTGTGGGTAGCTCTCGGTATTGCGGTTGTTTATCTCGCCGTTTTGCTTTTGTCGGCAGCAACCGCTCACAGAGCAGAAGCTTCTTGCGCTTGCTCGGCGCTTTCGCTTGCTATTTTTGCAGTTCTCGGAACGGCGCTTTTCTCGGTTGTTCTTCTTGCAATCGAGTTTGCAGCAACGAGCGTTATAGGCGCCATTATAACAGGCCTTTTGTTATTTTTCTTATCGTTAATTCTCACATCAACCGCCTGCTTTATCAAATGCTTGTTTAATTGCAATAATTAAGCCTTAGCTTAACCCAAAACATTAAACCGACCCCGAAATTCAGGGTCGGTTTAAATTATTTGCAATATTTTTTAAAATTTTCGGAATATAGCTTTGTTCCATCCTTTAAAATCCACATTGCTTCTATTCCATCTGATTCGCTAATTAACCTTTTGCCATCCTCATAATTCATACAAAAAAGTGCGGTTGAGAAAGCATCTGCCATGCCCGAATCCTCGCAAAGCACCGAAACCGAAAGTAAATATTCAGAGGGCTGCAGTGTTGCAGGGTCAATTATGTGATGATAGTTTTTACCGTTCACCGTATAAAATCTCTGATAAGAGCCACTTGTAACAAGCGCCTTGCTATCAAGCGAGAGAAGCTCAATATAAGGTTCTTGGCTGTTTTCGGTGTCGGGGTTTTCTATTCCAACCGTCCATTTTTCACCATCCGGCCTTTTGCCGACAATCTTCACATTGCCGCCGATATTAAGCAGATAGCCTGTTACTCCCTTTTCTTCTAACCAATCGGCAACCTGCTCTGCGGCATAGCCCTTGGCAATTGCGCCCACATCGAGCTTCATTTCTCCGTCGGCCAAGAAAACGGTAGATTTTTCGCGGTTTATAATCAGTTTTTCAATGTCTGTGTGGGCGGCGGCAGAAATTAAATCCTGCATTTCGGGCAAGCTTGCGTTTGCGGGGTCGTTCATACCTTCTTCGCGGTATTTATGCCAAATAGACAGCACACTTCCCATTGCAACATTAACCTTGCCGTTTGTTTTTTCATACATCTGCTTTGAAAACTCCAGCAGCTCGATAATTTCCTTATCAACCTTAACCTCTTGGTGAGCGGCATTTGTTGTGCCATTCACAACGCAAAGGTTGTTGAGATTTTCATAGCGAGTATATATTGTATACAGCTTGTGATATTTTTCTAACCTTTGTTTTATGCTCTCGCACCTTTTATTAAATTCCTCTTCGCTTTTTTCAAAGCCCACAATTGTTGTAACCGTATCAAAATAATCAAAAGAATAATCGGTGAATTTTTGAGGCTTTTTGCAAGAAGAGAGAACGGCGCACTGCATAAAAACAGTGGCTGAAATTAAAATCAAAGAAATTAGTTTTTTCATTTCACCTTTAAAACAAAAGGGGGCTTAACCGCCCCCTTGAAATCAAAATTAAAGCTTAAGAAGCCTTTGCAGCCTTAACAGCAGCCTTAACCATATCATCTATAGCAATGGTGCAGCCTGCTGCCTGAAGCTCATCTGTTCCGTAACCCTTATCTGTTACAAGGGCAGCTATTCCTTTGGCATCCTTACCAACACAAGCCTTGCTGAATTCAGCAGACTGTAAATACCACTCTTTAATCTGACCGTCGCCGTTAAGGTCTTGACCGTATTTAGCCATATTATAGTTAACGCCTAACTCGAGCTTTGTGCTGAACGGCTCTGACATTGTGTTCTTAGCAACACCCTTTGTATCAAAGAGGATTTTTGTCTGCAAAGCATCGGTAACCATACCTGTAACCTTGCCCTTGCTGTTAAGAGCAGCGGCAACAACGGTTATATCAACCTCGTTAACACCGTCTTTTTCCTCGGTTGCATCCTTAGATCCTGTTTGTGTTGAAACAACACCGAGATTTAAAACATCATCCTTTGAAACATCTGCTTCCTTAGCATTGCTTATTGCTCTGCCGATAGCCACTGCAAAATCATCAATCATAATAGTGCAGCCTGCTTTTACAACCTCATCGGTGCCTTTTTTATCCTTGCCAACGAAATTGTTAACCTCGTTCATATTTTTGCCAACAAGAAACTTTTCATAAGCATCAACCTGCTCAAACCACTCGGACTTTGCGTTACCGTATTTAACCATACCGTAATTCTCGCCCTGCTCATACTTGGTTTTGAATTCATTTTGTGTTGCAGCGAATTTGCCCTCTGCAGTGAATTCAACCTTGTTGTCGGTAGTGTCAATTTCGCACTTAACGATTCTCTCGTTAGAATCAATAATAACTGCGGCTACAGTTGTAACAACTTCGCCCGTGCCGTTAGTATCACCCTCGGCGTTTGTAACCTTTTCAATATAAGAATTAACGCCCAAACCTAATTTATAGGTTTCTTTTTCACCGCATGCTGCGAGTGATAATAAAGAAACTGCCATGAGAATTGCTAAGCTTAAACTTAAAACCTTTTTCATATTTCATTTCTCCTTAAAAATTATAAACTCTTGTAGGTGATTTTGATTATACTACATTGTTATAAATTTGTCAATATACCTTATGAGCAGAGCACTAACTAAGCCTACTATCATTCCTGCCACAATACCGCTGACACTCAGCGCTATCATATAATAGCCTATCTCCTTTGTCTGCAAAACCGCCATTGCCACAAGCACTTGACCAAGGTTATGTGAAATTCCGCCCGCAATGCTCACAGCAACCATAGAAAACCAACCCGTTTTCTTTAGTATTGCCATAATAACAAGACTTAAAACCGCACCCGCAAGGCTATATGCAAATGTCATAAAATTTCCAAACAGCAGAAGCACAACCAAAAGTCGCGTTAAAGAAATAGCCGCTGCATACTTCAAAGAAAATTTATAAAGCACAAACAGTATAACAATGTTGGTAAGCCCCATCTTAATTCCGGGAACTGCCGCCCATATAGGTGGCAGCAGCATTTCAACATAAGAAAGAACTATTGCACACGCCGCAAGAAGACCCAAAACGGCAGTTTTTCGAGTTTTATTCAATCTCAACTACCACCTTATTTGGAAGACACACTATAGTCTCGCCCGATTTAGAAATTTTTCTGTGGCTCACACAAATTTTATCGGGACAGGTGGCGCTTTTTATACTCGCCTCGCCGTTTTCTATAACCAAAACATTTTTATTTTGGTTATTTTCGCCCGTTAAAATTTGCTGCTCCACCGTATCCTCTAAGCTAAAGCTGTATACAACCTCACCGCCGACCAAAACATTAACCTTTTGGCCGTCTTTTCGGGTGATAAGAAAAACAAAAAAGCCTATTAACGCTATCAGTATAATCGCACCTATTAGAATTATATCATTTCGAAGCGTTTTTTTGTTGGTGTTTTCCATTATTAACCTACTTTATTAAGCTTTATGCAATGTGTGGGACAGTTTTCTGCGCACTTGCCGCAGCCCGTGCATTTATCATAATCGATATGAGCAAGATTATTCACAACAGTAATTGCTTTTTCTTCACAACCAAGCTCGCATTTTTTACAGCCGATACAAGCGTTACTGCAAGCCTTACGGGCAACTGCACCCTTATCCTCACTGCTGCACATAACCGTTACATATTTAATTTGTGGGATAAGCTCAATAATCTTCTTAGGGCACTTTGTAGCACACAAGCCACAACCCGTGCATCTTTCTTCAATCACATGAGCAATACCGTCCTTTATGCATATAGCACCCGATGGGCAAGCCACCGCACAGTCCCCACAGCCAAGACAGCCGAATCGGCAGGCGTTTGGTCCTGCATAAACCATTGAAGCGGCACTGCAGGTGTTGATTCCGCTATAAACCGCTTTTTTGGGCGCAGCCTCGCAGTTGCCGTTACAGCGCACATGCGCTTTCATTTCAACAACATCCTCTGCCTTAACACCCATTATTCCGGCAATTTCTGCCGCAACACTGTCGGCTCCGGGAATGCAAAGGTTGGTTTTGGCCCTTCCCTCTGCCACGGCCTTGGCGTAATCATCGCAGCCTGTGAATCCACAAGCGCCGCAGTTTACACCCGGCAGACATTCGCGCACATGCTTTACGGTTTCATCCTCTTTAACTGCCAAAAAATGTGAGGCTAACGCCAACAATACGGCTGCTATAAGACCTACTCCCGCTACAACAGCAAGTGCTGTTAATATAACTGGTATCATATTTTTTCTCCTTTGTTTTCTCTTACGCGAATAAGTTATCAACTATTCCTGCAAAGCCAAAGAACGCAAGGGATATAAAGGATGCCGCAATAAGTGTTGCGGGCAAACCCTTGAAGCTTTCAGGGATTTCGCTTTCCACAATCTTGGAACGAATTCCCGAAAAGAGCACCATTGCGAGTAAAAAGCCTAAACCGCAGCCCAAGGAATTAACGAGGGATTCAACAAAATTAAAATTGTGTTCAGCGATATTATCAATGGTTACACCTAAAACCGCACAGTTTGTTGTAATAAGCGGAAGATAAACGCCGAGACTCTTATGAAGCGACGGAATCATTTTCTTAAGTGCCATTTCAATAAATTGAACAAGCGCCGCAATAATGAGAATGAACACGATTGTTTGCATATAACCAAGACCGAAAGCATCTAAAACATAGTGCTGAATAGGCCATGTTACCGCAGTTGCAACAACCATTACAAATATAACGGCGATTCCCATGCCTGTTGCCTGATTAAGCTTTTTAGAAACACCTAAAAAGGGGCAAATTCCAAGGAAACGGCTAAGAACATAGTTATTAACCAAAACGGATGACATTAAAATTACTACCAAACTCTTAAAGGTATCCATTATTTGCCCTCCTTAACTGCATTTTCACAGCTGCCGCGGTTACAAATTGCCGCAGAAGGACAACCCTCGCAGGAGAACTGCTTTTTATAGGGCGCCTTGCCGTGAGTGATTTTATAAACAATGGCAATCATTATGCCATACACCAAGAAGCCGCCGGGGGCCTTGGTGAAAATTTCAATTTTATGGTCGCTAAAGAAGGGGAGTGCGATTCCCGCAAAGCTTCCTGCGCCGAGAATTTCTCTGATAGTTGCCATTGAAAGCAAAGCAAGGGTAAAGCCAAGTCCCATTCCAACGCCATCGAGCACAGATTTGCCAACCGTATTTTTACCTGCAAACATTTCGGCTCTGCCGAGAATTATGCAGTTAACGGTTATAAGCGCCAAATAAACACCGAGCATATCATAAAGCGCTGGTAAATAAGCGTGAATAATCATTTGAACGATTGTAACAAATCCTGCAATAATAACGATATAACAAGGAATTCTCACTGTTTCGGGAATAACCTTGCGCAAAAGCGAAATAACCGCATTTGAGCATATAAGCACTGCCATTGCGGCAAGACCCATGCCCAAAGCACCTATAACCGAGGTGCTTGTGGCGAGCGTGGGACAGGTTCCCAAAACAAGAACAAAAACAGGGTTTTCAAGGAGCAAGCCCTTTAAAAGAATTGAAAGATTGCTATTGTTTTTCATAATCAGGCCTCTCCTTTCAAAATTTTAATTGCTTCAAAAATTTTTGAAACTGCGGTTTTATAACCGTTTGTTGTGATTGTTGCACCGCTTATCGCATCTATTTGACCGTAATTTTCTGCGGTTTTGCCGCTGAACTGCAAATAGAAGGAAGCGTCCGCACAAGCAGAGCCGATACCATCGGTCTCTTTTTGTGAAACGGTTTCGCAAACAATTATTTTGCCGTCTGCCGTAGCAGATGCTTTAATTTTAATATATTCGCCCGAAGGGTTATACCATTCGTCGCCGTTGATTCCAAAGCCCGCCGCTTTAAGCTCAAAGACATAATTTCCGTTTGATGCTTTATAAGCCTTTTCAACCTGTGAGGGCATATTTGGGAAGGCGGATAAATCTATCTCTTCTAAAGTAACACCAATAAGCTTTTGCGCTGCAGCCGTTACAGTTGCCGATAAATCAACAGAAGCTTCGCCTATAACATTGCCGCTCGGGTCTGTTGCAACAAAATTTTCTCCCGCAACAAACACATAGCCTGCGCCGTTGTCAGCCGAATAAACCGCCGAAACGCCCTCGAGCTCTGCTGTTATGAAAACGGGTGAAAATTTGCCTTCTGCCGCAGAAAGTGCCGCCGAGAGATTATCGGCAAGAATTTCTGCCTCATCTCTTAAATCAACCGATCCGCCGCCAATAATAACAAATGCGTTAAGCGCATCCTTAACCGCGCCCTTATATGCTTCGGTTGTTCTTGTTGCAGAAGCAACCGTGTCAACACTGTCAATCGTATCAATTTTAGCTTCTTTGAGGTTTTCACCGTAAGTAGCTTCTGCGCCCAAGGTTTCGTTACTTGAAATACAAGTTGCACCTTTAACAACGCCGTTAGCATCGATACCGCACATAATAACCATTCCGGGACCGTAACCCGCGGTGGTCATCTTGAATACATAACCACCGTTTTCTTCAGAATAAACCTCTGTGATGGTTTCGGGGAATTGGAAGGATGAAATATCCATCTTTTCAAATCCGCTGCCGCCAGGCAAAACAACCGCAAGTGCTTCATTAACCGCAGCGTTTTCCTGCTTTTCAATCATCGGAGCGGTTACATAATTTGTGAGTGCCAAAAGAATTGCAACCACCGCGCAAATCGCTGTTAAGGAAACTACAGTTTTAATATGATTTTTCATATATTCTCGCCTCCAAACAGTTTTCTCGGTGTCCAAGACTCAATATAAGGATTGAGAATGTTCATCATTAGTATTCCAAAAGAAACACCCTCGGGGTAATTTCCAAAAGAACGGATAAGCACGGTTATAAGACCGGCGCCAACGCCGAAAATAATTTTGCCCCAAGCGGTTGCAGGTGATGTTACATAATCGGTAGCCATAAAGAAAGCGCCGATAAACAAACCTCCCGACAAAACAAGACTTAACGCTACAGTTAAATCAAAGCCTTCAATAAGGAAGCTAAGTAGGAACACCGAGCCAATAAAGGCTGCGGGAATGTGCCATGTAATCACTCTGCGAGCTAAAAGGTAAATACCGCCGATAAGTAATGCCAATGCGCAGGTCTCTCCAATAGCGCCGCCTGTTTTACCTAAGAAAAGGTCCATAAGCGATGGCATATTACCCTCTGCCAATTCAACAAGAGGTGTTGCACCTGCTACCGCATCTATCGGGAATGCCGCCTTAGCCATTGAGCCGAATGCCACAAGCATAAATACTCTTGCTGTAATAGCGGGGTTAACAAGGTTACAGCCTATTCCGCCGAAAATGCATTTCACAATAATTATTGCAAAAACCGAGCCCACTGCCGCTTGCCAGAGCGGTACATTTGCGGGAAGGTTGAGCGCTAAAAGCAAGCCTGTTACAACGGCACTTAAATCGCCGATTGTCTGCTCCTTTTTAACAATTAAATTGAAAACAAACTCTGAAGCCACCGCCGCTACAATACAAACAGCAATAACCGCGAGTGCGGAAAGACCAAAGATTATGCAGCCTGCAACCGCTGCAGGAAGCAATGCCAAGATAACATCAAGCATTATTCTTTGGGTTGATATTCCGCTATGAATATGAGGTGATACCGAAATATGCAATTTTGAATCCATATTTATTTAACCTCCTTTGCAGTCCTTAGCGCCGCTTTGGCGAGCTTGTTGTTTTGAACTATCGGGCGCTTTGCAGGGCAAACGAATGAGCAACAACCGCACTCCATACAAAGCTCTGCACCGGCCTTTTTAACCAATTCTAAATCATTTTCCTTTAATCCCTTTGCTATCATTGGCGGATTAATTCCAAACGGACAATGGTTTATACACGCCCCGCATTTGATACAAGCGGTGGTTTTAGGCGCATTTGCCTCTTTTTCCGCAAACGCTAAAACGGCGTTTGTGTTTTTAATAACGGGTGCATCAAGGCTTGGAACTGTAATTCCCATCATTGGTCCGCCATAGAGCACCTTTTTGGGCTCTGCTTTGAAGCCGCCCGCAAACTCAAACACGCTTTGTAGCGATGCGCCGATAGGTGCTATTATATTTTTCGGCTCTTTTACTGCCGAGCCATCAACAGTTATGCACTTTTCAACCAAGGGCATGCCTGTTTTAAGGTATTTTCCGATTGAAGCAATGGTTGTTGAGTTGCAAACCACACAGCCAACATCAATAGGCAGCTTGCCAAGAGCAATTTTCTTGCCTGTTGTGTGGTATACAAGCACCTTTTCACCGCCCTGCGGATACTGTGAAGGCAACACCTTAACCTCGATTTTGTCATTCGCCTCGGCTATCTTTTTCATACTGCCAATAGCATCGGGCTTATTCTTTTCAATGCCGATAATAACCTTTTCAATGTTAAGATATTTAAT
The DNA here is from genome assembly GCA_015065685.1 of Oscillospiraceae bacterium. Taxonomy (GTDB): domain Bacteria; phylum Bacillota; class Clostridia; order Oscillospirales; family Acutalibacteraceae; genus UBA737. The sequence goes on from SVPU01000006.1 coordinate 12,342, forward strand.
AAGCGCTTCAAGTGCAAAGGCAATATCCTCAGCGCCTTCCACCATAGTGATAGAATCACTCGTGATATAAGGCTCACACTCGGCACCGTTTATTATAAGCTCTTGTATTTCGAGCGGTTTATCTGCACCGAATTTAACATAGGTGGGGAAGCCCGCGCCGCCAAGACCAACCATACCGCTCAATCTTATAGCATTTATTAAATCCTCTCTGCTATTTATAACGGGTGGCACAACCGAAGCCGCAACAGTGTTTTCTCCGTCTGCCTCAATAGTAATTGCGGGTGCGGTTTTTCCGCTCGAGAGCAAAATTTCTCCCACAGCGGTAACTGTGCCCGAAACACTTGAATAAACAGGAGAAGAAACCACTCCGTTTTGCTCGGCAATGAGTGTTCCCTTATCAACATGGTCGCCTTTTTTAACAACCGCCGTTGCAGGAGCACCGATGTGCATAACTGTCGGTATAGTTACAGTTTTTGGTGTATCCATTATAACAGGAGACATTCCCGCTGTATTTTTTCTGTGCGGAGCATGAACCCCTCTAAGACCAAAAGCCATTTTTTGACCTACCTCTCTTGAATTTAAAAATTCGTTTTAAATGTAAGTTTTTATAGACCTACCAAAGTGTTATTATATAATATATAAATAAATATGTCAACGATTTAGCAGTCGATTAAACGTCATTTTGGGCTAATTTTTATGGTAAAAACCTCAAAAATCGGTTTATTTTTAAAATAATGTTTAATTGTCATAATTTTAACAATTTTTTCGCCCTTATTATGCCGTTTTTCTTCACATTTTAGTGGCACAAAAGTATTTTATTCGTTAGAGGAATAATTAAAACGGGCGGTCTCCGGCCGCCCGTTTCTGTTTTTTTCTATTTCTTTTCTCGGTTTTGAAAATTTATTTGTTCTCTTGTTTCAAGCCCGTATAAAATAAGGCTTTTGCCCTCTAAATTCTCTTTAAACATATCCACCGCGGTTATTTGGTGGTTGGTATAGGTTGTGTAATAATAAATGCCCTTCTGCGGGTTGATACACGAGGAATAAAGGGTGATTTCCCACTTTCCGTTTTCGGTTACACAGCACCCCCTTTGCTGCTCAACAGAAGAAAGAATATGAAAAAACTGACCAACGCTTGAGAGTTCATCTTCCTCTGACACCGAGTTGCATTTTACAAAACTCGCCCTTATAAACCGCGACTGTGAGGACAAATCCCCCGGTAAACCAATCGCACCCATACCTCTGCTATAGGTCTTAAGCTTAAGGTCCCCACCAAAGCGGTTTTCAGGCTCATTTGGAGATAAATTCATATAGTTATTAAGTGAGAAAAGTTGCTCACAAAAAGGCGGATTATTTGTTAACACACCAACGGGATTATCGTGAATAAAAAGGCCGTTTGCGGTTGACTCCACCACTATCGCCTCTTTTTTATCGGCAATTAACCAATGAAGCTCTGCCACGGGAAGCGCTTTGTTAAACGGGGTGCTTGTTATATTGATTTTTTCTAGCAGTTTCTTTGCACTTTTCACACTCTCACACTGACAAAGCACCCACGGAATAAACTCAAACTGCGCAATATTATCCCTTTCGGGAATAACTTCTCTGTAATGCGCGTTGCCCACAAAATTAAGCCCCGCAACGCAAAGCCCCTTTTCGTTTGCAGCATCATAATAAAGCGGATACCCCTCCGCCACACAGGCCATTCCGATAATGGCATAATGCTTCCGCTCGGGCGGCATATGGCGAAAACAAAGCTCAAAGCTTCTTGGTGTTATGCAAAGCTGCTCTCCAAAGGAAGCATCATAATCGAGCGTTCTGCCAAAATAAAAATCGTGGGTTTTATAAGTTATTGCCGTGCACATAAAATTCTCCTTAAATACTTTTTTAAGGTTAAATTCCCCTATGAGTCTTGCAATATTCAACAATAATATAAAATAAAAAGCACCGACTTACTTAGTCAGTGCTTTTTTGGAAAGGGTGTACGAATTAGAAGTTATTTTAAATTTCGACCTATGTGCTCGAACCCCTACATATTTTATAATTCGTGCCATAGGCACACCAAAACTTCTTCACTATTCACTATTACTTATTACTTGCCAAAATCGACAGTAGAGAATAGTGAAAAGTGAAGAGTGAAAAGGTAAAAAGTAAAATCGACAAGCCTCTGTCGAGATTTGTCGATTTTGGCTGGGGAATAGGGATTCGAACCCCAACAAACAGAGTCAGAGTCTGTCGTGCTACCGTTACACAATTCCCCAATAAATTTTACAACAAGAATATTATACCCCTTTTTTTAGAGTTGTCAAGTAATTTTCCAAAAATATTTATTGATTTTAACCCGATTTATTAATATATTGCAATCTAATTATAACTAAAGTTATAATAAATGAAAAATTATAACTTAAATAAATGTACTTATTTTATAATTTGCCCTATAATTTAAAATATAGTTTTAAATTAGGGGTGATTGTATGTCTGAAAATGTGTTTTTGCTTGAAATGGGTAGTAGGGTTTCTCTTAAAAGAAAAGAAAAAAATCTGACCCAAGAACAGCTCGCAGAAATTATCGGCGTTTCTCTGCAAACTGTTTCTAATATTGAATGTGGCAAAAAAGGTGCCCGTCCCGAAAACATTGTTAAAATCTGTCATGCCCTTTCTTGTAGCGCCGATTATATACTGCTTGGCGAAAAATCCGAGAGCCAATTAAAAGGAATTTCGCGGGCTATTTCCTCCTTAAACGAAGAAAAATATCAGGCAGTTGAAAAAATCGTTTGTCTATTGCAGAGCGAATAGTCTTGTTGTGTTTTAAATTTTAAAAGGGGGGAGAGAATGCTTAAATACTTAATTAAAAGACCAATGCTGCTTTGCGCGGCCTTTTGTTGCTTAGTTTCGGTTGTGGCTTTTTATTCTGAGGCCGCTCTTCTTGTTTGCGGTTTAATTTGTGTTTGTGTTATAAGCATTCTTTGCCTTAAAACCCGAAATATTAAACTTATATTTGTTATGAGCCTAGTATTCTTGATGATATTAAGCTCATTTTTTACGCTTGGAAATATCAGAGATATTCAAAGGCTCGATAACACAAAAACCACCGCCGATTTAATTATTTGCGAGGTTACAGATAAATCAGAGAATTATCATTCCGCCTTGGCAGAGATAATCTCTTGCGATGTTCTAAAAAATGGCACAAAGCTTAAGATTTACTATTCTCCGATAGAATTAAATAACGGCTCTACGGTTAAAGCCGAGCTTAAAATTTCTTCTTCCAAAGATACAAAATTCAAAGCGCAAAACTATAGCCAAGAAATTTATATCACGGCAAGCGCCAAGAACATAAAGCCCTCTTCCTATAAAGCCGACTTTGTTTACACCGCAACCGAAAAGGTGCGAAGCTACATAAAGCACGCGCTCTTCAGCAATGTGTCCGAAGACGAGGCCGCAACCCTTTGCGCGCTTATTTTTGGTGATAAGAGTTACTTTTCGGCCGAGTTTTACGAAAATGTTAAATGCGCGGGCGTTAGTCATGTTATGGTGGTTTCAGGCTTGCATCTTTCGGTTATAATCACACTGTTCACGCTTTTGGTTGATAAGCTTTTCTATAACCGCTATATGAAAGCACTTGTAATCTTGGCGGCGGTTGTGCTGCTTTCCGCTCTTTGCGGTTTTACAATGTCCATTTTAAGAGCGGGGCTCGCCTTTGTTTTCGTTGCGATTTCTTTAATGTTGGGGCGCGGCAGTGCAGCAGAAAATTCACTCGGCTCTGCAGTAACCTTGATTCTCATAACCTCGCCCTTTGCAATTTTCAGTGTAGCATTCCGCCTCTCTGTTCTTTCAACCTTTGGCATTTTAGCGGTGGCTTTACCTATAACGAGGTATTTGAAAAGCCGTGAAATTATTAAATCGGAAAAGCTGCTTTTATTGGTTTGCGCTTTAATCACCACCTTGAGCGCCATGCTTTTAACTCTGCCAACCGCCATTAGCATTTTCGGGTATGTTTCGATAGTTTCTCCCATAACAAACCTGTTAATATCATTTGCGGTAACAATTCTGCTTTGGATAACGGTGTGCGCTCTTTTAATAAACCTTTTCTTGCCGAGTGTGGCATCCCTTTTGTTTGTTGCGTGTGAAGTGATTGCAAAATATGTAAACCTTGTTATAAATTTTCTTGGCAGCCTTAAATTTTCTGCCATTAAAGCGCCCGAATGGACAGCAATTTTTGCCGCTTTTCTCATAATATTTGTTTTTCACGTTTTGCTTGCTTGTAAAACTCGCAAAGATATGTTAAAATTAAAAGAAATGCGAGAAAAAATTGCAAAGGAAGGCGGCAAAGTTTTAAAATGGCGGTAATTTTTGAAGAAGCATTTAAGAAAACCCTACAAGCAGAAAAACTTCTGCCGGTTTATATTCTTTTCGGGGAAGATTCTTACCTTAAGAAGAATTATACAGAAAAAATCGCGGCTCTTATAACCGAGACCGATGATATTTTTAATTTTGCAAAATTCACTAAGGATTCTGCCTTGCAGGAGGTTTATGACTCTGTTATGCAGTTTCCCTTTATGAGTGATAAGAAATGTGTTATTCTCGATGATTTTGACTTTGAGGATTGCTCAAAAACCGATTTTGAAAATCTCGTAGAGCTTATTTCCTCGGTGCCCGATACCACGGTTTTTGTGCTTGTGTTTGAAAGTGTTCAGTTTGACCACAAGAAAAATCAGCGCTTCAAAAAAATGGTTACCGCTGCCGAAAAAATAGGCGGTGCCGCAGTTAATCTTGCTCACCGCTCGGTTGCAGAGCTTAGCCGAATGCTTTGCGATGGTGCCAAAAAGCGCGGTGTTAGAATGGATTCCTCGGTTGCGCGGTATTTAATTGAGGTTGCGGGCGAGGATATTAACCTTTTAAGAAACGAGCTTTATAAGCTTTGCGCTTATTGTAAAAACGGTGTTATTTTAAAAGAGGATGTTGATAATGTTTCGGTGAAAACCATTGAAGCTTCGGTTTACAATCTCTCAAAGCACATTTTCGATTGCAATATTTCTAGCGCTATCAATCTTCTCGATGAGCTAATGTTTATGAAGCTGGAGCCTATGTCGGTTTTTTATTCGATTTCATCTTGCTATGTTGATATGCAAAGAATTTTCGCCGCCCGAAAGCAAGGCGTTGGAATAACCGAGGTTGCAGAGCATTTTGGTTATGGAAACAAAGCCTTTTTGCTTGAAAAAGCCGCACAGAGCCTTAAAAAATTCAATGAAACCAAATTAAATTTAAGCTTTGACGAGCTTATTAAAGCTGATAAAAGGTTAAAATCAACAGGTGCCGACCAGCGCACCGTTCTCGAAGAGCTTATTGTGAGGTTGGTTTATATTATTGCAAAGGGTGATTCGGTTGATAAAGCTTAAAGCACCCATAATTGTTGAGGGAAAATATGATAAGATAACCCTTTCTAATATTGTTGACACCCTTATAATCTCAACCGATGGCTTCGGGATTTTTAAAAACAAGGAAAAGAGAGATATGATAAAAGCGCTTGCCGAAAAAAACGGGATTATTGTTATGACCGATAGCGATTCCGCAGGGCTTGTTATCAGAAATCATATAAAGGGTTTTATAGACCCTAAAAAAATAATTAACGTTTATGTTCCTTGCCTTAAGGGCAAAGAAAAACGCAAGGACACCTTTAGCAAAGAGGGACTTTTGGGCGTTGAGGGAATGTCCCGCGAGGTAATTGAAGAGGCGCTGAAAAAAAGCGGCGTTTGTAAAATGCCCGCTTGCTCTGACGGCCGTAAAATCACAAAACTTGAGTTTTTTGAGCTTGGTTTTTCGGGCAAAGAAAGCAGCCGTGAAAAACGCAAGGCTTTGCTAGAAAAGCTCGGCCTTCCGCAGAATCTTTCAGCAAATGCTATGTTGGAAATTCTAAACACTCTTTATTGCCGAGATGAACTTGAGGAGATTTTAAAAAATGGCTGATTCTTACAACAGAAAGCTTAAAATCGTTTATGTGCTCGACATTCTAAAGCGTTACAGCGATGAAGAAAACCCGCTTAACGCGAATGATATTGCCTCGCACCTTGCTGCGCTCGGAATAGAGGCCGAGAGAAAATCAATTTACGATGATATTGCCGTGCTCGAAGAATATGGCTGCGATATCATTAAAACCTCTATTCCTAAAAAAGGTTGGTTTATCGGCGACCGCGAGTTTGAGGTTGCCGAAATTTATCTTTTGTGTGATGCCGTGCGCTCGGCAAAGTTTATAACCGCCAAAAAAACGCGCGAGCTGCTTTCAAAGCTTAATTCAATGCTTAGTGTTTATCAGGCAAAGCGCAGAGAAAACGCGGTTTATTTTGCTACTGAGAGCAAGGGGAACAACGAGGAATTATACTATAATATTGACAAAATAAGTTGTGCTATTGAAAACCGCAAGCAAATAAGTCTTGTTTATTCTTCGCGCAAATTTAAGGATGAGCGCAACCTGAAGCTTGAATCTAAAACAATGGTGGTTAACCCTTATGCACTTTGTTGGCAGGATGACCATTATTACCTTATTTGCAACTATGCAAAATATGATAATTTGATTCATCTGCGGCTTGACAGAATAAGTAAGGTTGAAACGCTTAATACTCCCGCGCGCCATTTTAGTGAGGTGAGCGACTATGAAGAATTTTTCGATGCTGCAGACTATACAAACAAGCTTTTTGCCATGCACACGGGCGAAATAAGTGAAATTGAGCTTTATTGCAAGCGCGATATACTCGAGCAGGTGCTTGACCGTTTTTCAGAAAAAATTTTTATTAAAAGCATTGATGAAGAATATTTCAGCTTCAGAGTGAACGCTGCTGTTTCAGAGGCGCTTGCAACCTTTATTATGAACTATGGCGATTCAATCACGGTTAAAAAGCCCGATGTTTTGCGCCAAATGATTATTGACAGAGCAAAAGAAGTTTTAAAAAATTACACTGTCGGGGAATGAAAAAAATTATGAGAATGAGAAAAAAGAAGAACCTCGAGGGCAGACTTTTAGAGGTTAGTGATATTCTTTTTATAAGTGATATTGAAGACCGCAACTTTGCAACCGCAAAGGAAAAAAAGGAATATTTAGATTTAGATGAGTGGTTTGGCCGCAGTGCTCCGCTTTATCTTGAAATCGGCTGCGGAAAGGGTAAATTTTCCTGCGAGGCGGCAAAGCAAAACCCCGATATTAACTTTTTAGCGGTTGAAAAGAGCGGTAATGTTATTGTTGAAGCCTGCGAAACTGCAAAGCGCGAGGAAATTTCAAATCTGCGATTTATAAAATGCGGGGCTGAATATCTCGAAAAATATTTGCGCGATAACAGTGTGGACAGAATCTTTCTCAACTTTTCTTGCCCCTTTCCAAAGGCGGCATACGCTTCTCACCGCTTAACCCACAAAAATTTTCTCGAAATTTATAAAAGAATTTTAAAGCAGGGTGCCGAAATCCACCAAAAAACCGATAATATGCATTTCTTTGAATTTTCACTCGAGCAGTTTAGTTGTTCGGGTTTTGCGCTCAAAAATATTTCGCTCGACCTTCACGCCAGCGACTTTGAGGGTAACATTATGACCGAATACGAAACTAAATTCGTATCGCATGGTTTTCCGATTTATAGATTAGAGGCATATCTCGCGGAGGAAAAAGATGATTAATTTTGGTATTGAAAAAATAGCTCCCCTCTGCCAAGAGTTCGGCGTTGTTTTAAATGATGAAAAAATTAAAAAGCTAAACCTTTACGGCAGCCTTTTGCTCGAATGGAACGAAAAAATGAACCTCACGGCAATAAGCGAGCCCGAAGAGGTTTTGTTTAAGCATTTTTATGATTGTATTTTACTTTTAAAGCATTGCGAAATTCCCCAAAACTCCACCCTTGTTGATGTTGGAACGGGTGCCGGCTTTCCGGGAATGGTGCTTAAAATTGTGCGTGATGACCTTGATATAACCTTGCTTGACAGTTTAAATAAGCGCCTTGTGTTTTTAAATGAGGTTATAAGCAAATTAGGGCTTGAGAAAATTAAAACCGTTCATTCAAGAGCCGAAGAAGCGGGTATGAACAAGGCTTTTCGCGAAAAATTTGATTTTGCCACCGCACGCGCAGTGGCTGCTTTACCCGTTTTGCTTGAATATTGCACACCGCTTTTAAAGGTTGGCGGCACCTTTGTTTCAATGAAGGGCCCCTCGGTTTTTGAAGAGGCAGAAAAAAGTGCCAACGCAATAAAAACGCTCGGTGTTAAAAAAATAAATATTATATGTGAAACCTTAACAGGAAATGAAGAACGAGCCTTTGCCTTGTTTAAAAAAATATCGCAAACGCCGCCAAAATATCCAAGAAAACCCGCAAATATATCAAAACAGCCGCTTTAATACGGCTGTTTTTGTTTTTAAGTGGCGAATTTGCACGACCAAAAATTCTTTACTTTATTGATATAAAAAAAGATAATATTTATATAATAAAGTAAGCTTTGGAGGAATATAATGCACACCCTTTCAGATAAAAAATTATTAATGCTAAAGCCGAAAGATATTCTGCCCTCAAGAATTTCTCTCAGAAAAGATACATATGACTATGAATTAAAAAGCCTTGCCGAAAGCATTTCTGCAAGCGGAATTATAGAGCCGATTTTAATAAGAAAAACCGAAAACGGCAAATATGAAATCATTTCGGGCAGCCGCCGTTTTAAAGCGGCGGTTATGGCGGGGCTCCGAAGAATTCCTTGCGTTTTGCACCGTGTTGACAGCCACAAGGCCGCTCTTTTTTCGGTTTTAGAGAATTTAGGGCGCAAAGACCTCTCTTTTTTTGAACAGGCCGAGGCCTTAAACACCCTTATTTTTGAATATTCCATTCCGAAATCCTTAATTTGCAGCACCCTTGGAATTTCACCCGCTTACCTTAACGAAAAATTGCAGCTGCTTAAAATTGCGCCCGATATCCGCAAAATCATAATCGAAGCAGGTCTTAAAGAAAGCTGCGCCCAAGAGCTTTTGAGAGTACCGATTAAGGACCAATTAGAGGTCGTTAACAAAATTGTTTTGGGGGAGTGGAACACAAAGCAAACCGCCGAGTTTATAACCGAATTTTTAAATCCCACGAAAGCCGTTAGCGAGAAGCCCGCCTCAAAGGAAGAGCCCATCAGAAAAAGTGCTATTGGTGATGTCAGGCTTTTTTCAAACAGTCTTTTTAAATTAATCACATCTCTTCAAGGTGCGGGCTTTGACGCGGGGTGCAAAAAATATGAAACTGAAAAATATATCGAATACAAGGTGAGGATAAAAAAAGAGCCGCCTCATAAAGAGGCGGCCGCACAGTTAAAAATAATTTAATTATTTAAGCAATAAAACCGCAAGGCTAAAATAGATTGAAAGCGAGATTGCATCAACCGTTGTTGTTATAAACGGACTTGCCATAACCGCGGGGTCAAACCCGATTTTCTTTGCTAGTATCGGCAGGGTGCAGCCCACAATTTTTGCAACATGGATAGTAAAGAAAAGGGTTAAACAAACAATACCAATTTCTAAAAACTGTTTGCCCACATCGAACGAGCCCATAACCAGATAATCAAAAACATAAAGCTTTAAGGCATTAACCGCAACAAGTGCTAAACCGCAAACAAAAGCAACTCTGATTTCTTTCCAGATAACCCTTAATATATCTTTAAATCTGATATCTCCCAAAGAGATTGCACGAATAACCGTTACCGAAGCCTGACTACCGCAGTTACCCGCAGTGTCCATAAGCATTGGGATAAAGGCAATAAGTGCAGGGAAAAGTGTTAGCTTTTCTTCAAAGCTTGAAATGATGGCGCCCGTGAGCGTTGCCGAAATCATAAGCAGCATAAGCCACGGAATTCTGGCCTTAAAGGTACTAAAAACGCCGGTTTTAAAATATGGCTTATCCGAAGGCAAAATAGCCGCCATTTTTTCAATATCCTCAGTGGCTTCTTCTTGAATAACATCAATCGCATCGTCAACCGTTATAATACCAACAAGGCGGTTTTCGTTATCAACAACAGGAAGCGCAACAAGGTCATATTTTTCGAACTGACCCGCCACCTGCTCTTTATCATCGAGCGTGTTGGAGAAAATAACATTTTCATCCATTATGTCAGCAATCACGGTGTCCATTTGATTAAGCAGCAAATCCTTAACCGTTACAAGACCCAAAAGTCTGCGGCTGCGGTCAGTAACATAACAGGTGTAGATAAGCTCGGTGTCAACACCCACTGTGCGAATTTTATTAAACGCCTCTTCCACCGTCATATCCTTTTTAAGATTCACATATTCGGTGGTCATAATGCTACCCGCACTGTCGTCAGGGTAGGCAAGAAGCTTGTTTATAAGCTTTCGGGTTTGGGCATCTGCCTGCTTTAAAATACGCTTTGCAACATTAGCGGGCATTTCATCAATAATATCAACCGCATCGTCCATAAAAAGCTCTTCAAAAACCTCACGGATTTCGGCATCTGCAAAGCTTTCAATAAGCAGCTGTTGCTTATCGCTTTCCATTTCAACAAAAATTTCAGCGGCAAATTCTTTTGGCAGAATTCTAAAAACCACGGGCAATTCTTTTTGCTCAATTTCATCGAAAATAGGTGCTATATCGGCAGGATTCATCTCAGAAAGCAAACTTCGCAGCTTAGTATACTTCTTTTCGCGAATTAAATTGAAAATTTGGTTTTCCATTATAAATCCTCCTTTTTTGTGATAGAACTTAAAATAGCCCCGTAACAAATGCTATTCTTAACCTCATTTGTTACGGGGCTTACCTTTTTATTATACCCGCGAAATTAAATTTTGTCAATTTTTTAATATTTATGCACCAATTGCCCTTGCAATCAAATTAATTGTTATGCAAAGCACCGCGCCGATAACGGTGGGAAAAAGAAGGGAAACGGCGGTCCATTTAAGGCTGTTTGTTTCTTTTTTTATTGTCATAAGCGTGGTTGAGCACGGCCAATGAAAAAGGAAAAAGGTGATTGTGCAGATTGCGGTAACGCTGTTCCAGCCGTTCAAAGTCAAAATTTCTCGCATTTGCTCCACCGAGAAGGCATCAACAATAGCGTCGTTTGAGAGATATGCCATAATTATAATAGGCAGAACAATTTCATTTGCGGGAAGCCCCAATATAAATGCTATAAGTATCACACCGTCAAGCCCCATAAGGCGCGCAAGGGGGTCTAAAAAATCAGCGGCAATCAAAAGCAGCGATTGGCCGCCAACCGTAACATTTGCCATAATCCAAATCACCGCTCCCGCGGGCACCGCCGCAACAAGTGCCCTACCTAAAACAAACACGGTTCTGTCAAACACAGAGCGGATAATCACCCTTAAAATCTGCGGTCTTCTGTAAGGGGGGAGCTCTAACGTGTAGGAAGAAGGTTCACCCTTTAGCAAGGTTTCGGATAAAAGCTTTGTGGATAAAAAGGTTACACCTACACCGAATAATATAACAAGTGTTAATATAACGCTCGAAGCAAGCCCCCCGAAAGCGCCGACTCCCGCCACAAAAAACATCGAAATTATAGCAATTATTGCGGGAAATCTGCCGTTACAGGGAACAAGCGAATTTGTGATTATTGCAAGCAGTCTTTCGCGCTTTGAATCAACAATTCTCGCTCCCACAACACCCGCCGCGTTACAACCGAAGCCCATACACATTGTGAGCGCCTGCTTACCGCAGCTTTTGCATTTTTTAAAGGGTTTATCAAGGTTAAAGGCTATTCTCGGAAGATAGCCCAAATCTTCAAGCAAGGTGAAAAGCGGAAAAAACACCATCATGGGCGGCAGCATCACAGAAACCACCCAAGCCGGCACCCTGAAAACACCCTCCACCAAAAACGAACGTATTTCGTTGGGTGTTTTTATGCTTATTAGAATTTCATTTAAAAAATTTTCAGCCTTAGAAAACAAAAAGCTTAAAATTTCCGAAAAATAGTTTGCCCCCGAAATTGTCAGCCAAAAAACAAACAGCAGCAACAAAATCATAACAGGATAACCCACTGCTTTGCCTGTTAGAATTTTATCTATTTTTCTGTCCCTTTGGCTATATTTCTTTTTAGTTTCAAAAACTGCGCCGTTGCACACCGCCTCAGCAGAGAAAACCACCGAAGAGGCTATCATTTCTTCGCATTTTTGTTCGTTAAGGCCCTCTTCTTCCAATTCTGCCTTTACTTGCCTTGTAGCCTCGGTTATTGTGAGCTTTTCTTGTTCGCAAAAGCCTTGAAGCACCCTAAAATCTCCGCAAAGCAGCCGCGCAGCCGCCCATCTTGCATTAAAGCTCTCTTTTGGAGAAATAAAAGTACTGATTCTTTCACACGCCTCTTCAATTTTTTGCGGATAAACCACGGTGTAAGCGCGTTTTTTGGAATTTTCCACCGATTCATCCAACCGCTTTATTAAACCCTTGATGCTTTTCTTTTTTCTGGCAACCGTGCCAACAACCGCCACTCCGAGCCGTTTTTCGAGCAGCTTCAAATCAATTTCAATACCCTTTCGCTTTGCTTCATCAAGCAAATTCACACAAACTATAACATTGCTTTTAATTTCCAAAATTTGAAGCACTAAATTAAGGCTGCGTTCAAGACAGGTGGCATCGCAAACAGCAACAACGGTTTCTGAAGAAGCGCTGCAAATAAAATCACGCGCAATTTCTTCCTCGGGCGAGTGGGCAAAAAGTGAATATGTTCCCGGAATATCAACGAAAATGTAAGAATGTTTTTCACTTTTATAAAACCCCACCGCATTTGCAACTGTTTTGCCCGGCCAATTTCCCGTGTGCTGCTTCATACCTGTTATTGCATTAAAAAGAGTGCTTTTGCCAACATTTGGGTTGCCCGCAACCGCAATAACCCGCTCGTTCCCGTTTCTTTTTATAACAAGCTCTGAAGAAACGGCACCAAGCCCCGTGGAGCTATGTGTTAGACCCATAACAATCACCCATCCCTTGCTCTTCAATCAATATATCGCAACAATCATCGCTTCTTATCGCAATAACCGCACCCCTTATAAGATAGGCTTTAGGGTCCCCCGAGGGACTTTTTCCCACACAACAAACAAGGGTGTTTTCTACTAAACCGATATCTAAAAAACGGCGGCGCATATTTTCCTTTGCTAAAACGCGTTTGATTTTTCCGCTCTCACCCACCGCTAATTCACACAAGCTTTTCATATTTTTCTCCCTTTGACATTTTATCACTATTATTTTATTCCTTTTATTTAAAAGGGTGAGTCATAAAGTTTTTGCGCGTTTCATAATATTAAAGGAAGAATATTAAGCCGAACTGCAATTTAGTAGGCTTGGGAGGAAGAATTATGACAAACACAAGCATTTATAAAGATATTTCCGCGCGCACAGGTGGAGATATTTATATCGGAGTTGTAGGTCCCGTGAGAACAGGAAAATCCACATTTATAAAACAGTTTATGAATAAGCTTGTGCTACCATATATATCGGGTGAATTTTCTAAAGAGAGGGCTAATGATGAGCTGCCGCAATCCTCTTCGGGCAGAACAATTATGACCACCGAGCCAAAATTCATTCCCGAAAAAGCGGCACAGATAAGCATTGATGATTCTGCCGAGATGAATGTACGGCTTATTGACTGCGTGGGTTATATAGTGCCGAGTGCACTCGGTTACATTGAGGAGGGCGCACCGCGAATGGTTATGACCCCTTGGTATGAAGAGCCGATTCCCTTTAATATGGCGGCCGAAATCGGCACCCAAAAGGTTATAACCGAGCACTCGACCATTGGTCTTGTTATCACCACAGACGGAAGCATCAGCGATATTCCGCGCGAGGAATATGAAGAGGCAGAGGAGCGCGTGGTTTATGAGCTAAAATCCATAAACAAACCCTTTGTCATGCTGCTAAACTGTATGTATCCCGACTCCCCCGGGGCCAAACTCACCGCCACCGCTATGAGCGAGAAATACGGTGTTCAGGTGTTGCCTGTTAGCTGTCTTGAAATGGAAGAAGAGGATATTAAGGAAATTTTAGCCCATATTCTTTTTGAGTTCCCCGTTAAAGAAATTGGGGTGGCATATCCAAAATGGATAAACTCTCTGCCCCTTTCGCACCCTCTTCGAGATGATGTTATTTCCTCAGTTAAGGCCTGTGCAGAAAAGGTGAAAAAAATTAAAGATATTGAGCTGTTTGAAAACGGCTTTTGCGATAATGAAAACATTGAATCGGCCAAGGTTAAAAATATAAACCTTGGAAGCGGCAAGGCCGAGATTGATATTAAAATTAATGCTTCGTTGTTTTATAAAATTCTCACCGAAACAACGGGTGTTGAAATCAAGGATGAGCAAGAGCTTATGGAAAACTTTTCTAATATGGCGGCACTCAGGCGCGAATATATGCGGGTTAGTGATGCACTCCAAGAGGTTGAAGCCACGGGCTATGGCATAATTATGCCCAACATTGAGGAGCTGACCCTTGAAGAGCCCGAAATCGTGAAGCAGGGCGGAAGATACGGCGTGCGGCTGCGCGCCTCGGCACCATCTATTCATATGATGAAAGCTAACATAACCACCGAGGTTAGTCCCATTGTGGGAAGCGAGAAGCAATCGGAGGATTTGGTTATGTATCTACTGAGCGGTTTTGAAGAAGACCCCACCCGAATTTGGGATTCAAACATTTTCGGCAAATCTCTTCACGACCTTGTGAACGAGGGGCTACACACAAAGCTCGCCCGAATGCCTATGGATGCTCGGATGCGTGTTCAAGAAACGGTTGAGCGGGTGATAAACGAGGGCTGCAACGGGCTTGTTTGCATCTTGCTTTAATGCTTGCAGTTTGGTTTACATAATTCAAAATGCCATTCCGTTTTGGAATGGCATTTATATTCTCTTTTCGCATTGAGAGTTGATCCTAATGAAAAAAACTGTTTTTATAAAAAATGCGGTTATTCTCACCGCCTCTTCGTTGCTTTTGCGGTTTGCGGGCATAATTTTCAAGGTGTGGCTTGCATCCTTTATAGGCAGCGAGGGCATAGGTCTTTACCAGCTTATTTTCTCGGTTTATGTTTTGGCTTCCACCTTTGCAACCACGGGAATAAGCACTGCGGTAACCCGCCTTGTAACCGAAGAGTTAGCGCTGGGGCAAAGGAAAGGCACGCTCAAAATTCTGCGCCGCGCGATTGAGCTTTCCCTCATTATAGCCTTTGCTTCCATCGCCATTATTTTCTTGGGTGCCGACTTTATAGCCTCCAAATTTTTAGGCGATTTAAGGGCCTCTGCCGCGCTTAAAATTCTTCCCTTTTCGCTGCCGTTTATGGCGGTTTCTTCTTGCCTTAGGGGTTATTTTTTCGCGCGAAGAAAAGCCACACCAAGCGCCCTTGCTCAGCTTACCGAACAAGCGGTGCGAATTTTAATTGTGGTGCTTTTAATAAAGAAATTTATAAAACGCGGCCTCGCAGTTTGCTGTGCGGTGGTTATGGCGGGAGATATTATTTCCGAAGCCTTGGGCTTTGCAGTTTTGGTGCTTATTTTCCTTGCCGACCGCAAAAATTTAACTGCCCTAAACGGCAGAAAAAAGCCGCCATTTCCAATTGTTAAGCATATTTTGCGGATATCTGTGCCGATTACCTCGGGCAGATATTTAAACTCGGGTCTTCGCACAATTGAAAACATTTTGGTGCCGAAAAATCTCTCAAAATATGCGCTCACGGGTAAAAAAGCGCTTTCGCAATTTGGTATGATAAAGGGTATGGCGCTGCCCATCCTTTTCTTCCCGTCGGCCATTCTGAATTCGGTTTCAACGCTGCTTATACCCGAAATGTCAGAAGCATCGGCCTTGGGGCGACACGGCCTCGTTAAATCGGCTTGTGAAAACATTTTAAAGTTAACGGCAGTCGTCTCATTTATCTGCTCGGCGGTGTTTCTCGTTTTAGGCCAAGAAATCGGTTTTTTAATTTATAAGGATGCAGATGTGGGCTTTTTGCTAAAGGCGCTTTCACCGATAGTTCCATTTATGTATCTCGACAGTATTTCGGATGGAATACTCAAAGGTCTTGACCAACAAGCCTTCACCTTTCGCACCGCAATTTCGGATTCAGTTTTGAGAATCGCCCTCATTTTAGCCATTTTGCCCCTTAAGGGACTTGCAGGATTTCTCGGCATTATGTATTTTTCAAACCTTTTTACCTGCCTTTTAAATGTAGGGAGACTCATTAAAGTGAGCCGTGCAAAATTTTTGTTTGCAAAAGACTTTTTACTCCCCCTTGCCATTGCATTTACGGTTACATTCACAGCAAAATCTCTGCTTTTACATCTTCAAATTCCGAGTCTTTTGGTTTACATAATAACAGTGTGTTTTATCTGTGTTTTTGCCTATTTTTCACTGCTTTTTGTGTTCGGAATCATCACAAAGGATGATATAAAAAATGTTATAAAATAAAAATTGGGCGGTCATCGACCGCCCCTACGATGTACAATTTATATTCATTTATCCCGTAGGGGAGACCCTCGGTCTCCCGTGTGCCGTGTGAATTGATAACGGGCGATTACGAATCACCCCTACGGGTTATTTTATTAAACTTCGAAAGGCAAAATTTAACCACATTCGCGCAAACCACGGTTTTTATTAATGCGGTTGCAAAATAAACAAAGTATGACAGTCCGTCCATTCGGGTGAAAAGTCTTCCCATAGTTACAGTGCTCACAGCACTCGCAAAAGGGAAATCAAGCCTTCCGCTAAGCTCTGCGCCAAAAAGCAACACCGCACCCATAACGCAAATTCCCAGTGCCGAAATTCCTGAAAAAATTCCCACTAAGGCGGTTTTTGTGCGCAGCTTTCCAAACAATGAAAGATTCAAAAAAGGAATCAGCAAAAGCGGAAAAAGTATTTCTTTTAAATAAGGCTTTGCTTGTTTAAAAAACTCTGCATGGCTTGGCAATTTAAAAATAAAAATATTTCTCAGCTCATAATTATGTGCCGTTGCAAAAAAGAAAAATAAAGTAACTGCCAGACTGAATAAAAAGGCAAGAATAGAAAATTTTAAAATATCGGTGTGTTTAACCCTTAAAAACACAAAAACACACACTGCAAATAAAATTACAATAAACATTGGGTTGGTGTCTACCAAAACATAAAGTGAAATAAATTTTAAAAAATCCTTTAGGGTGTCTGCCGCGCAAAAAAGTGCAAAAACTGCAACTCCAATTAGCACAACTATCGCAATTATTTTAGCGGGTAAATTGAGGTCTTGCTTGCAAAATAATTTATTTGCCAAAAAACTTATAACCATATAAAAAGGCAGTGCCATAGTGGAAACCACTAAAAAGGCCAAAAAGGTGTATTCATCGGCATTTTTTGTTGGAAGAAAGATAATTGCATTGCCAAGAATATAAAGCCCTATGAGTGAGGCGTTGTGGGTTTTAAAATTCAACTCATTCTTCATTTATATTCACCGAATATTCCACCTTTTCATAGAAATCCTTATTTTCTGTGAAAAAACTCTTTTCTCTGTGATAAAGCAAATCGCCTATTTTCAAAATATCAATTTTTGTTTGTTGTGAAAGTAAAAAAAGCTTTTTTATTTCGTTTTCCACCGTTTTGCTAGTTAAAATATCGTTTTGCTTTGTATCGATGCTTATGTTGGCCGTTATTTTCACTTTTTGGCCTTCTTTTTTTGTTTTATAAGAGGTATATGCAGAATTGATTTTTATTTCCTTTCCGTTTAAAAAAACCGTTCCTTTACCCTGAATATCATTTGCGAGAGCATAAAAAAATAATTGCTCGTCTTTGAGTGTAAGCGCACTTTTAAGATTGCTGTAAACCACGGCACCGTTATAAATTATATCTTCGCCTTCCGTTTTTATTAGCGGAAGCGCAAATGTGCAGGTTTTGCTTTTTCTTGCCGCTTCTATTTCAAAATAGCGGTTTTTAAATTTTGTTCCGCTGTGGTTACCCTGTTTTTCCAAAATGCTCACAATATCGTATCCTACCGCCACCGAGGAAACTGCCTTTTGTGAAAGAAGCTTTTCTGCATTTTCAGTTGCAACAAAAAACGCCGAAAGAGTTAATCCTTGCGTTTTGTAAAAATAATCGCAAATTTCTTTCATATAGTGCGGAGTAACACTCTCTCCTATAATTGCAACGGCACAATGGCTCATTTCGAGGCTCTGTGTGGCTTTCTCGCTGATTTTTTCCATTGCAGCAGGTATTTTCTCTGCCTCGGCGAAAAAAATCTTTGTGTTTGCTTGCTCTGATGCTTGCTCGGTGCTCACAATAAGTGTTTCTGCCGTTACTTTAAGAATTTCCTCTTGGCAGTCAAACCCGAGGGCTGTAACAATGTATTCATTCGTGTGCGAAACAGGAACAATGTTTAAAGAGCAGCCGCAAAGGAAAAAAGAAAAACAAATTATAACACTTATTGCGCCTAAATTTTTTTTATTCACTCGTTTTCCCCTTGCCTTACAATGTTTTTATTAAAAAGCGGTCTTTTTTTCATAAAATGCCACGGTGCTCTGAAAACCGTGTCTTTAAGGGACTGAAGATTAGCCCCTTTTAGCGAGGATGTGTAATCCGCTCCAAACGACTCAAGCGAGATTATATGAATGGTTGTTATAAAAAGCACCGCTATAACCCCATAAAGCCCAAAAAATGCCGCAAAAATGAGCAAAATAATGCGCAGATATAAAACCGCACCCTTTAGTCTCGGAATCATAAGCCCCGAAATTCCGCTTAAGGCCACCACTATAAGCATCGGTGTGCTTATAATTCCCGCTGTAACCGCCGCCTCTCCTACCACAAGACCTCCAACAATACTAAGAGCATGTCCAAGGCTTTGAGGCATTCTCACGCCCGTTTCTCGTAATATTTCGAATATAAGAATTAAAATAAAAGCCTCGGTTAAGGGCGAAAACGGAACTCCTCCTCTGAGTCTTGCCACAGTTATTGCGAGCGAGGTTGGAAAAAGCTCTTTGTGAAAGGTTGAAAGCGCAACAAAAACGGCAGGAATGGTTATAGCCAAAAAGAAGCATAAATATCTCAAGACTCTTCCAAACGAGCTCACAATAAAATTTTGATAATAATCCTCATCTGATTGAAAGTTTTCCGAAAAAAGAAAAGGAATAGTTAAAACAACGGGTGTGCCATCAACCACAACCGCAATTCTGCCCTCAAGCAGCCTTGCAGCAACAATGTCCGGTCGCTCGGTTGTGCCGCACCTCTTAAAAAGAGAGGTCTTTCCCTTGTTTATTTCTTCTGAAATATAGTTTGAATCTAAAATACCGTCAATATCTATATTTTTGATTTTTTCTTTTAAAATTGAAAGCCTCTTTTTATCGGTTAGTGAATCGAGATAACAAATAAAAATGAGAGTTGAGGTTCTTCTTCCCACTCGCATTACTTCGCTGCAAAAATCAGGGGTTTGAAGCTTTCTTCTTATAAGGGATAAATTAAGCAGTGCCGCCTCATCAAAGCCCTCGCGGGGTCCCTGTAAAACCCGTTCATCCTCGGGCTCATTTATTCCCCTAGTCCGCCAACCCTTTGCATCAATTGTCAGCGCTTCTTTGCTTTCTTCAATTAAAAGCAGTGCCTCACCATAAAGAATTCCCTCAATAATTTTAGAAACACTGCTTGTCCTTTTAACATCTCGAGCAAAAAGCACCTGTTTTTCGAGATACTGGGCAACACTTCCACTTATATTGGGCGAATCTACCACCAAAATTGGTTTTATAACCGCTTCGTTAAGCTGGTTGGAATCAACCATACCGTCAAAATAAATAAGTGCACAGCAAATTCCGTTTTTTTGAGCAGAATTCAGTTTTTTTACTCTGAACGCCGCTTCCTTTTTAAAAATTTCTTTAAAAAGTGCTAAATCCTGCTTTAAATTTCCCGAAAGATAAAAATTATCGTAATCACGGGTTGCCGCTTTCATTTTCTTTTCCCCTTATTTCAAATTCAAAATCAAAAAATTTAATTTTCCCGTTTTCATATTCTATTGCAGAGCGGTATTCTCCAAAACCGATAAGGCGTATGCTTTCATACGCCTTTGTTATTCCGCTTATTGCAAAAATAAGACAGGATAAAATCACACCTGAAATATAAATTGTTCTAAAAAATATTTTTGTTTGCTTATTTATTTTTATCAGTCCTCTAATTCACTAAATAATTCTATCAATGCATCTCCCACAAGCTCTGCCGAATAAACCGCTTCATTTAAAGTATTGGCATCTGTTCCAAATTCAATCAGCACAGAGCCATTTGTTAAGCTTTGGTTATAGTTTTTTGACATAAGACTTAAAGGCCTTGCAAGTGTGGGATATTTTTTCTCAATTTTTTGTTGTATTTTTACCGCTAATTTAAAATTTTCCTGCCAATTTGGAAAGTTTGTAACTCCGCCGCTTTGGCTACCCATAACAAGCATCACCTGTGCCGCTTTTTTGCCGTTAATTTTGGTAACTAATTTTACCTTATCACTCTCTCCTGAGGATACTGCATCGCGGTGTAAATCAAGCACCACCTTAATGCTTGGGTATTTTTCTATATAATCGCAAATGGTTTCTGCCGCTCTCGAATAACTGCCCGAATAACTTGGATAATCGTGTTGGGTTGTGTCGTGTATGGTTTTAATTCCCGCATCATTGAGTTTTTTTGCAACCACTGCACCTATTTTTGCCATATTTTTCGTATTATCGGTTGTTCGGGAAGAAAATGTGTCGGTATAATAGGCAGAATCCTCGCTCATAAAGGTCTCGGTTGTGTGGGTGTGAAGTATTAAAACCTGCGGTTCTGAATTTTTTTTAATTTTAAGGTTTACATTTTCACCCATAATTTTCTTTATATTAATATCGAGGCTCGTACTGTTCTTTATATAAACACCGTCATAATTTAAAGATGCAGTATAAGGCGAAATATATTTTTCAATTATTTTTCCCTTAACCGCCTCGGCAGAAACCTCTTGTGTTTTTTCTTCTTTGGCTTGTTGTTCTTCTTTTTGGGTTTCTTGCGGTTTTGCTTCTTCATTTTGTGTTTCTTGTGGTGTAGTTTCCTCTTTTTCTTCTTTTTGAGAAACAATCACAAAGGACTCTGTTTTCGATGAATTCAAAACACCTAAAAGGTTATAAAAAACAACTAAAAATGAAATAGCACAAACCGATAAAAAGCGAAAAATTCCACTCTTTTGCATTTTAATCACCATAAAAAATTTATGCTGAAACTTAAAATTTTATACCAATTCCATAACCGTTTTAATGTGCTCTTCAGAATGTAAAAACATATTAATTGCCCGCGCAATTATTTCACTCACCTTTTTGCAGAGCACATCCGCATCCTTTGGTGTTAAAATTAGGTCTGCATTTTCCAAAACCGCACTGTTTGTGAGTTCTTCGGCTAAATTTTCGGCATCCACAACGGTGGGAACACCAATTGCAAAAACAGGAATTCCAAGCGTTTTAAGGCTTATTTCTTTTCTTTCGTTTTTAACTCCCGAGCCTGGTGAAATACCTGCATTTGAAACCTGAATTGCCTTGAAAAGCCGTTTTATTGATGAAGCCGCCAGAGCATCTATAACAATCACTGCCTCTGCCTTTGTTTTCTTGCTCACTGCCTCTATTGTTTCCACTGCTTCAATACCGGTTTTTCCGAGCACCCCCGGTGCTAAAACCGAAACATTTTTAACCCTTTTAATTCCAATTTCATTTAAAATTTTGGCATTTAGATGTCTTGTTGCGAGCACCCTTTCGCAAACAAAGGGTCCTATGCTGTCGCAGGTGATTTCTCTGTTTCCAAGCCCTGCAACAAGTACTTTTTCTATGTTTTTTGGAATTATTTTTTTAAGCGCACTTAAAATTTCTTTTTCTATTTTTTCTGTGCTTTCTGCAGTTAAAAGCGAAGGAAATTCAACCGTTATATATTCTTCTTTTTTGTTTTCTCTTGAAATTTTAACGGTTGTTATTTTAAGATTTTCTTTTGAGGTTTCAAAAACTCTTAAATTTTCATCTTTTTTGGTTTGCTTTTCAACCGCTAAATCCGTTCTTCCCTTCATTTTTTCACTCTTTTTCTCAGTTTTTTTAATAACCTTTATAATTTTCTTCAAAACTTAAAAAATTATGCATATTTTCCACTTAAAAAAGTTGAAAAAATTATATTTATATGTTATACTCTTTATAAGTATTATCTATATTATATTATTATATATTAAAGGGGGTCTTTAAAATGGCTATTAATTCATTGGAAGATATTTGGTCTGCTATATGTGATGAATGCAAAAATACCATATCTCAAGTTGCTTTTGACTGCTTTTTAAAGGACTTAAAACCCGTTTCTCTCGATTCGGGGGAATTTATTATTTCTATAAACAATTCCTATATGAGAGGGGTTGTTGAACAAAATTATTCTCAGGTGCTTAAAAACGCAATAAAAACAGTTATGGGAATTGAGATGGAGGTTAGAATTATTTTTGAGGATGATGAGGAAAAGATTAAACAGGCTGAAGAATTCAGTGTTGGTCTTACATTTGAAGATTTCTTCACATTTTCAAACTTCATCGTCGGTTCAACCAACCGTTTTGCTCATGCAGCTTCACTTGCGGTTGCAGATAACCCGAGCATAACCTATAACCCTCTCGTAATTTACGGTCCTTCGGGTGTTGGTAAAACCCACCTTATGTTAGCAATTAAAAATCACATTAAGAAAAATTTTCCGTTTAAGAAAATTGAGTATATAAGAAGTGAGGAATTCACAAATCAGCTTATCCGCGCTTTGCAGGACGGTAAGTTAGGTCTTGGCGCAATTGATGATTTCAGAAGTAAATACAGAAATGTTGATGTTTTGCTTATTGATGATATTCATTTTATTGCCGGAAAGGATCAAACACAGGAAGAATTCTTTAATACCTTTAACACTCTTATTCAAAATAACAAGCAAATTGTTGTAACGCTTGACCGCCCACCGAGAGAGGTTAAAACCTTGGATGACAGAATTCGTTCCCGTTTAGAGAGCGGTTTGTTTGCGGATATTTCTTCACCCGATTTTGAAACAAGAGTTGGAATTATTCTTAAAAAAGCAGAACAGATGAACATAGAAATAAGCGAAAATTTGGCTTATTATATTGCAGAAAATATAAAGGTTAACACCCGTCAGCTTGAGGGTGTTGTTAAAAAGCTTCAGGCTTATATCACAATTCAAAATAAAACTCCAACCGTTTCGGTTGTTCAGGGCTTTATTAAAGATGTTATTAATGACACTCAGCCTGAACCAATTAAAATTGAAAAAATTATTTCAGAGGTTGCTAAAACCTATAATGTTTCAGAAACCGATATTCTTTCTAACAGAAGAACGGCTTCTTTAGCACTTGCCCGTCAGGTTGCAATGTATATTTCCCGAGAAACCACCGGTCTTTCCTTTAAAACAATCGGCGAACACTTTGGAAAGGACCATTCAACCGTTATTCATAACTTTAATAAAATCGAAGAATTTTTGAGAGACAAGCCCTTCCAAAAAGAACTTGTTGACGATATTATTAAAAATTTGAAGAGCAATAATGAAACAAATTTCTAATTTATTATCCACACTTATAAAGGTTTATAAACATAGAACAATATCTTGATAAGGGTTAATAACTAAAAACACATAAACTTCTCCATTTTTTATAAAGAAAGTTGTCCATAAGCTTTTTTCAGTGTTTATCGTATCTTTAATCACTTATCAACCATTTTAACACTATTATTATTACTGTTATTTTAATATTCTTTTTAAGGAGCAAAAATTATGATTTTTTCTGTGGAACGTGCAAAATTGTTAGATGCAGTTAATCATCTTCAAAGAACTGTTGGAGCAAAAACATCAATGCCTGTTTTAGAGGGTATTTTATTCTCTGCAGAGCAAGGAAAATTAACCCTCATTTCTTATAATCTTGAAATGGGAATTAAAACTGAAATTTATGCAAAATGTAAAGAAGCGGGAGACATTGTAATTAATGCTCGCTTGCTTGGAGATATTTTAAGAAGAATGAACGGTGTTCAGGTTGAAATTTCTGCTGATGACAGACTTAACTGTAACATCAAAAGCGGTGAAGCAACCTTTGATATTATGGGAATGTCTGCTACAGATTTTCCCGAAATGCCCTCTGTTGCAGATTCTAACAGCTTTAAGGTTAATTCTTCTTTACTTGCAGAAACAGTTAAGGGAACAATATTTGCAACCGCACAAAATGAGGGTGCAAAGCCTATTTTAACAGGTATCAATTTTTCTTTAAGCGGCGGCTTTATGCAGCTTGTTGCGATTGACGGTTACAGACTAGCAATTAGAAAAGAAAAGGTTAATGTTGAAAAGGAAATTAATTTCACTGTTTCGGGCAAGGCTATCGGCGAAGCGGTTAAACTTATAAATGAAGAAGCAGAAGATGTTGAAATTAATGTTAGTGAGAGACTTATTAATTTCAAAATTAACGGATATTCATTTATTTCCCGTTTATTAGAGGGCGACTTTGTTAATTATAAAAAGACTTTGCCCGTGTCCCACCTTCAAAAAGTGGTTGTTAACACAAAGGATTTAATTAACACAATAGAGCGTGTTTCACTTCTTATAAGTGAATCCTTCTCAACCCCCGTTCGTTGCTATTTTAATGAGCTTAATGTTGTTTTCACATGTGCCACATCAATTGGTAGAGCAACCGAGACCTTCAACACAAAGCTTGAGGGTGAAAATTTTGAAATAGGTCTTAACAGCAGATATTTATTAGAAGCACTAAGAGCATCTGAGCACGAAAATGTTCAAATTTTATTTAACGGTCCAAACTCGGGTGTTGTTATAGCTCCCACAGAGGGTGAAGAATTTAAATATATGATAATGCCAATGAGGTTAAAATAATGGAATTTGAAAAAATTCAGATAAAAGAAGATTTTATAAGACTCGATTCTGCCTTAAAGCTCAGCAATTTAGTTGTAACCGGAGGCCACGCAAAAATAGTTATTCAAAACGGTGAGGTTAAGGTTAACGGCGAAGT
Organism: Oscillospiraceae bacterium; assembly: GCA_015065685.1. Taxonomy (GTDB): domain Bacteria; phylum Bacillota; class Clostridia; order Oscillospirales; family Acutalibacteraceae; genus UBA737. The sequence continues at coordinate 37,300 of SVPU01000006.1, forward strand.
TTGCACAATGAGAGGAAAAAAACTCCGTTCGGGTGATAAGGTAGAATTTGAGAATAACGGATTTATCATTGTATGAGAGTTGAAACTTTAAAAATTAAAAATTTCAGAAACATTGAAGAAGCCAAAATTGTGCCTTGTGAAGAAATGAATGTTTTTTGCGGAGAAAATGCGCAGGGAAAAACCAATATTTTAGAAAATATCTGGCTTTTCACCGGTGCTAAAAGCTTTAGAACTTCGAAAGACAGTGAATTTTTAAAATTTGGTACTCAAAAAGCCACCACTGTTATGGAATTTTTAAGCGAAGGAATAAAAAAGACGGCAAAAATTGAAATAGAAGAAAAAAGAAAAGCCTTTCTTAATGAAAAGCCCTTAAAAAGCGTTTCTCTTTTGGCCGGAAATTTTAATGCAATTGTTTTTTCTCCTTCTGATTTAAAACTACTCAACGATGGGCCTCAAATAAGAAGAAAATTTATGGACACTGCCATCGGTCAGTTATATCCTTCTTATATTGAAATCTTGAAAAAATATCAAAGAGCGGTAATTCAAAGAAACAAGATTATTAAGGATTATAAATATGATTCAACCCTCTCTGTAATGCTCGATGTTTTCGAAAAAGAAATCAGTGAAAACGGAAAAAAAATAGTTGAGTTCAGAAAAAAATATATTGAAATTTTAAATTTGTTTCTTCCTTCCCTGTATAGTGGGCTCTCTCTTGGAAAGGAAACCTTGGAAACCGAATATATTTGCAGTTTTGAGGGCGAGGATTTAGAAAAAAAGCTTTTAGAACAAAGAAAAGAAGATATGTTTTCGGGAAAGACCTCTGTAGGTCCTCACAGAGATGATATTAATTTTAAAATTAACGGCATTTCGGCGCGAAATTTTGGCTCGCAGGGGCAAAAACGCAGTGTGGCATTAAGCCTTAAGCTTGCCGAGGCAGAGGTTTTGAAAAAGGAAAGCGGAGAAAGTCCTGTTTTTTTGCTTGATGATGTTTTAAGCGAGCTAGACCCCGGAAGACAAAATTTTATTCTTAACCACATTAAAGGAATGCAAACCTTTTTAACCTGCTGCGACCCATCAAATTATAAGGATTTGAAGGCAGGAAAGATTTTTACTGTGGAAAACGGAAGAGTGATTTAATGTATATACATTTAGGTCAGGAAAAGGTTATAAAATCGAACAGCGTTATAGGAATTTTTGATATTGAAAGCACAACGGTTTCAAAAAACACCCGAATTTTTTTAAGTAAAGCTGAAAAAAACGGCGAGGTTGTGAATGTTTCCTATGAACTGCCTAAATCCTTCACGGTTTGTGCCGAAAAGGGTAAAAAAACGAGGGTTTATATCTCTCAAATATCCTCCTCAACTCTTTTGAAGAGAGCGGGATTTATAGATACATTGTAATTTCTTTTAAAAACGAAAGGATAGTTTTGAATGAATAACGAAGTAATGACTCCTGTAACAGAAAATTATGACGAAAATTCCATACAGGTGTTAGAAGGTCTTGAAGCGGTAAGAAAAAGACCCGGTATGTACATAGGTTCAACCGGCGAACGCGGTCTCCACCATTTAGTTTATGAAATTGTGGATAACTCTATTGATGAAGCGCTTGCAGGCTATTGTGATAAAATTTTGGTTGAGCTTCTTGATGACGGAATAATAAGAGTTACCGATAACGGCCGTGGTATACCTGTGGGTATAAATCCTCAAAAGGGAATTCCAACAGTTACGGTTGTTTTCACCATTTTGCACGCAGGCGGTAAGTTCGGCGGCGGCGGATATAAGGTATCGGGCGGTTTGCACGGCGTTGGTGCATCGGTTGTTAATGCACTGTCTTCCTGGCTTGAGGTTGAGGTTAAGGATGGCACCCACATTCATAAAGAGCGTTATGAAAAGGGTGTTGTTGTAAGTAAATTAGAGGTAATAGGCGATACAAACGAAACCGGTACCACAGTTACCTTCAAGCCCGACCCCTCAATTTTTACCGACACAACAAGATACGATTATGATATCCTTTTAAAGAGACTTCGTGAGCAGGCTTTCCTTAATGCAGGAATAAGAGTTGTGCTCAAAGATTGCAGAACAGATGCCGATATTCCTGACAGAAGCGATGATTTCTGTTACGAGGGCGGTATTAAATCCTATGTTGAGTTTATACTCGAAGGAATGAAAAAGGATAAGCTCAATAAGGATGTAATCTATTTCACCGCAACCGATAAGGACGACAGCACTGCAGAAATTGCGCTCTTGTGGTCAACCGCGTATGACAGCAGAGTTATATCCTTTGCAAACACCCTTCACACGATTGACGGTGGTACGCACGAACAGGGCTTCAAGCAGAGCCTTGCTAATGTTGTTAATAAATATGCTTTTGATTTTAAAAAGCTTAAAGAGGGCAACGCAAGACTCAAGGGCGATGATATTTTAGAGGGTGTTGTTGCGGTTGTTTCTGTAAAGCTTGCAGATGCACAGTTTGAAAGCCAGACCAAAGCAAAGCTTGGTAACACCTCTATTGGTAAACTTGTTCGCGACCTTGTTAATGAAAAGCTTTATCAGTATTTAGAAGAAAATCCTGATGATGCAAAGATTATCATTGATAAGGCAATTGCCGCATCAAATGCCCGTGAAGCCGCACAAAAAGCGCGTGATGCTTCGAGAAATAAGTCGGGTATTGGCGGAAAGACCAGAATGCCCGAAAAGTTAAAAGACTGTATTTCAGATGACCCCACAAAAACCGAAATCTTCATCGTAGAGGGAGACTCTGCGGGAGGCTCTGCGGTTGAGGGCAGAAACAGCACCTATCAGGCAATTTTGCCGCTTTGGGGTAAAATGCTCAATGTTGAGAAGGCAAGGGTTGACAAGGTTTACGGAAACGATAAGCTCACCCCTGTTATTGTGGCATTAGGCACAGGAATTGCAGAAAATTTTGATATAAGTAAATTAAGATACGATAAAATTGTTATTATGGCCGATGCCGATGTTGACGGAAGCCATATCAGAACACTTCTCTTAACATTCTTCTTTAGATATATGCCTGAGCTCATTGAAACAGGTCATATTTATCTTGCTCAACCGCCGCTTTACAGAGTGGCTAAGGGCAAGAGATATTTTGATGCTTTTACTGATGAGGAAAGAGATAAGTATATTGAAGAACTCGGCGGTAATGTTGATGTTCAGCGTTATAAGGGTCTTGGTGAAATGAATCCCGAACAACTTTGGGAAACCACACTCGACCCCGAGCACAGAACAATGCTCAAGGTTACAATGGCAGATGCTGCTATTGCCGACGAAACCTTTACCATTTTAATGGGTGAAGAGGTTGAGCCGAGAAGAAGATTTATTGAAGAAAACGCAATTTTTGCGACAGATTTGGATATTTAAGAAAGGGGGAGCATAAAAAATGGCAACACAAGAAAAAGTTTATTGGCCAAGTGATGAAGAAACTAAAATTTTTCCTGTTGATATTGTAGATGAAGTAAAACAGAGTATGCTGCAGTATTCAATGTCGGTTTTGGTGGGTCGTGCTATCCCCGATGTGAGAGACGGACTTAAGCCCGTTCACAGAAGAATTCTCTACACAATGTATGAGAACGGTCTTTCTCCCGATAAGGCATACCGTAAGTGTGCGGATACTGTAGGTTCTGTTCTCGGTAGGTACCACCCTCACGGCGATGCATCTGTTTATGATTCAATGGTGCGTATGGCACAGGATTTCTCACTCCGTTACCCTCTTATTGACGGTCACGGAAACTTCGGTAATATTGACGGTTATCCTGCTGCGGCATACAGATACACCGAGTCCAGAATGAACAGACTCTCTCTTAGTATGCTTGATGATATTGATAAGGAAACGGTTAATTTTAATCCAAACTATGATAACCGTTTGGAAGAGCCCGAGGTTTTACCCGTTCGCTTCCCACAGTTGCTTGTTAACGGCTCTTCGGGTATTGCGGTTGGTATGGCAACCGAAATTCCGCCGCATAATCTCGGTGAGGTTATTGACGGTATGTGCTGCCTTATTGATAACCCTGATGCAGAACTTTCGGATATTTGCGAATATATTAAAGGCCCCGATTTTCCCACAGGCGGAATTATTATGGGCAGAAGCGGTATCCGTGCGGCTTATGCCACAGGCCGCGGCAAGATAATTCTTCGCGGTAAGGCAGAAATTGAAGAGGTTAAGAATGGTAAATACCGCATTGTTATAACCGAAATTCCTTATAAGGTTAAAAAGCAGGAATTAGTTAAAAACATTTACGATTTAGCTGCCGACAAGAAAATTGAAGGCATTGATGATGTGGTTGACTATTCAAGTAAGCGAGACGGCGGTATTAAGATTATTGTTGACCTTAAGAAAGATGCTAACCCGCAGGTTGTGCTTAATAAGATTTATCGCTACACCTCACTTCAAACCACCTTTGGTGCGATTTTACTTGCCATTGTAAACGGCAAGCCGCAAATTTTAACCCTTAAGGAAATGCTTCAAAACTGCATTGACTTCCAGTATGATATTATCTACAGAAGAACTGCTTTTGATAAGCGCAAGGCAGAGGAACGCGCCCACATTTTAGAGGGACTTAAGGTTGCGCTTGACTTTATTGATGAGGTTATTGCTATAATCAGAGGCAGCAAGACTATCCCCGAGAGTAAGGAAGCCTTGTCAGAGCGTTTTGGACTTGACGATATTCAGACCACCGCTATCGTGCAGATGCAGCTTGGTAAATTGGCAGGTCTTGAAAAGCAGAAGATTCTTGATGAATTGCAGGAAAAACTTGATTTTATTAAGGAATGTGAAGCTATTCTTGCAAGTAGAGAAAGAATTCTCGATATAGTTAAAACAGAGGCACTTAATCTTCGTGATAAGTTCTCGGATGACCGCAGAACCGAAATCACCGATGTTGCGGGTGAGGTTGATATTGAAGACCTTATCCCCGAAGAAGAGTGCGTTCTCACAAAAACTGTTAACGGATATATCAAACGCCTCCCTGCAGATACTTATAATGTGCAGAATCGCGGCGGAAGAGGAATTACAGGTATGACCACACGCGAAGAGGATGCGGTGGAAAATATGTTTGTTTGCTCTTCCCACGATTACATTATGCTCTTCTCAAACTTGGGCAGAATGTATCGCATTAAGGCTTATGAAATTCCCGAGGGCAGCAGAACAAGTAAGGGTATGAATCTTATTAATATTCTCCCACTTATGCCTGAAGAGAAAATCACCATCATTCTTCCCGCAAGCGAGCTTGATGAGGAAAAATATATTGCAATGGTAACCAAAAAGGGTACAATTAAGCGTACCAAGGTTTCAGAATTTAGAAACACAAGAAAAACAGGTATTATTGCAATCGGTATTGATGAAGATGATGAATTAGGCTTTGTTCGTATGACCGATGGAAATCAAAACATCTTCATTGCAACGCGTGATGGCTTTGCAATTCAGTTTAATGAAACTCAGGTTCGTGCAATGGGAAGAACTGCACACGGTGTTCGTGCAATAAATATGCGCGAGGGCGATTGTGTTATAGATATGGCTATAACTGATGAAAGCACCAAGATTTTAACCATCACCGAAACAGGTTACGGCAGAATCAGCAACATTTCTGATTACCGCTTGCAGTCGCGTGGAGGTAAGGGACTTACTAACTACCGCACCGAAAAATACGGTAAGGTTGCAGCAACAATCCCTGTTACCGATAACGATGATGTTATTATGATTGCATCTAACGGAATTATAATCCGCATTTTCGCGGGCGATATTTCAACCTTTAGCCGTCCGGCAAAGGGTGTTAGAGTAATGCGTGTGGCAGAGGGCGAAAAGGTGCTTTCTGTAGCACTTACCGAGCATAACGAAGAAGAGGTTACCGAAAAACCCGAAGAGGCTGAGGCCGATGCGGGCGAGGTTTCTGCTGAAGAGGTTAACGAAAAGCAAGAAACCGTGAGCGAGGAGAATTAAACGGCAATTTTTTCGAAAGCAGGTGAAAACTGCGCTTAGCAGTTTGTTATGACCGATAATAATTTTTATGAGAACCAAAATTTAGAAGAAAGCTCGGCTGAAATTCCAGCCGAGCAAGTTCCCCAAAAAATAATTGCCGAGCCCAAAAAGGAGTTTAAGAGATTCTTCCCATTCGGGCTTACGGAAAAAGGTTACGGTGAATATAAAGAAATAAAGCGTGTATCAAAAGCGAATGGCGCATCATTCCTTTTTATGAACGTATTGATGATTGTGGTGAGTTTTGCGCTTAGTTTTATATTTGCAACCTTAAAAATAGGAAATATGAGCGGAACAGAATTTTTAGATGAGCCCGCAATAAGACAGGTGCAGCAAATTCTGTTTTCAATGATTTATTTTCTAATTCCGTTTTTAGTGTGCTTTAAGCTTGCAAAATTCAGAATCAGTGATTTGGTGAGCTTTAAAAAAGTGGAAAAAAAGCTTATTCTGCCGTTGTTTTTAATGGGCGTTTCGTTCTGCTCATTTGCAAACATCGCGGTTTCTTATGCGGCGGCAATTTTCCAAAGCTTTGGAATAGATTATAATGTTGATTTTGGACCCAATCCAACAGGCTTTTTCGGCTTTTGTCTCACATTTATCTCAACTGTAGTAACACCCGCCTTAGTGGAAGAATTTATCTGCCGCGGTCTTATTTTAGGGTCGCTTCGCAGGTTTGGAGATGGCTTTGCTATTATCGTTTCGGCCATTCTTTTCGGGCTTATGCACGGAAATTTCCAACAAATTCCGTTTGCCTTTTTGGTGGGACTGGTGCTTGGCTTTATTGTTGTGAAAAGTGGCAGCTTATGGGTTGCGGTTGCAGTTCATGCCTTTAATAATTTTATTTCTGTTTCGTTTGATTATATTTTCGCTTCCTTTTCGGACAATGCACAAAATATGATTTACACCTTTATTTTAGCAATTTGTCTGCTCACGGGAATAATTGCGGTGTTGTTGCTAAAAAATGCCGACAGTGATTTTTATAAAATAGAAAAAGCTCAAACGGAACTCACAGAAAAGCAGAAATATAAATGGTTTTTCAAGTCGCCGACAATCGTGATTTTCATTGTTTTTGCACTCATAGAATCGGTTACATTTTTCTTTATTTAAATTTTAAGGGTCGGTTTCAAACTGACCCATTTTTTAGGTGGTAATATGGATAAAAAGTTTATGAGCGAGGCGCTAAGGTTAGCGCGTGAAGCGGCAAATGCGGGCGAGGTGCCGGTTGGCGCGGTTATTGTGAAAAACGGTGAGATTATAGCAGTGGGCAGAAATATGCGTGAAGAAAAGCAAAATGCCCTTTCCCACGCCGAAATTGAGGCAATAAACACGGCTTGCAAGCGGCTTGGCAGCTGGAGGCTTGATGACTGCGAGATGTATGTAACGCTTGAGCCTTGTCCGATGTGCACGGGAGCTATAATAAATGCGCGGATAAAAACGCTGATTTTTGGCGCATTTGATGCAAAAATGGGCAGTGTTGACAGTGTTGTTAACCTTTGCGATTATCCTTATAACCACAAGGTAGAAATTTACGGCGGAATTTGTGAAGAAGAATGCAAAGCGGTTTTAAAGGATTTTTTTGAGGATTTGAGAAAATAAATTAATTTAGTAGGAAAGACCCTCGGTTTTCCGAGCACAGTTTACATTATGCACGGGAGACCAAGGGGCTTGCCTACGGGTTTTGACATATGCCAAAATTATTGATTAAAAAAACCGACCTTCTTTTAAAAAGGTCGGTTTAGTATTTATGTTTAAATTTTTGTTATCCCAAAATAACAATACCCGCAATAACGAGTCCTATCACAAGATAATGCTTCCAGGACATTTTTTCTTTTAAGAAAATTCTGCTCCAAAGCACAGAAATTGCACAGTATGCCGAGATAATTACCATTCCGGCTGAGAAATCGCTGAACATAACTGCCATATAGAAAATTTGGCCTATAGTCTCACAAAGACCGCCAAAATAAAGATGCTTATTTCCTTTAAAAACAGTGTCCTTCTTTACAAACTTAAGCCAAACAAAAGCAAACACGGCAAGCAAGAAGAAGGTAAGCTCAAAAGCAGAGTTTGCGGCATAATCGGTGATATCGGTTTTAGCAAAAATAAGCTCATCGCCGGCAGTGCCCAAGGCATCTATAATAAGATAGGAAATTGGAAGCAAGAAAGCGAGAATGCTTTTTGTGTATTTGCGGTTTGCCTTTTCCTGTCTTGCACGCTTTACCTCTTCGTCTTCCCTTTGCTCAATAAAGCCTAGTGCCACAATGCCGACGGTTATCATCACAATACCGATAACGGTTGTGAGGGTGATTTCATCCGCCGAGAAAATTCCAAACACAAGGCACAAAAGAAATGCCAAAGCGCCCGAGGAATTGCAAATGGGCGAAGAAATAGAAAGTTCTATGTAACGAAGACCGATGTAACCTAAAACCATTGCGAGTATGTAAAGGAATGCCACGGGGAAATATCTGATAAAATCAAAAAGCTTGAAATCGGTGTAAAAAAGACTTGCAACAATTTTATGAACCCCATTAACACCAACGGTGCTGTCAATTATTGCGCCGCCAATAAGGGTTATAAAGAAATGAATTCCCATTATAAGACCAACGGCAAAAACCACTTTCCAATGGCTGTTTTTATCTTGTTCGCGCGTTCCCATTTTAGAGAACAGGTCTGAGCCGCTCCAACAAAGCAGAGCCGCTATTGATAGAAAATAATATAACACTTTTAATTTAACCTCTCTTTTTAATATTAGGCAGCTTGAGTGCTGTCAATATTTTTAAATTCACAACATTATGTAAACCAACTGTGTTGTTGGCGGAGGTCTTCTTCTAAAATGTCTTGAAGGAACAATTTTTTTAAGTCTTTTGGTCATAAAAGTCCTTTCTTTTACCGGTCAAACTTAAAAACAAATTTTGTATTTTTTAGGCCCCGACTTATTTAACAGGTGCTGGCGCAAATCTGCAATTAAGTCTTCAGAAACGGTTGCCTTTTCCACAATATAAGCCTGTCGCGGATTGATATAAAGATAGAAAAATTCTCTAGTTTCACAAATTTTGCAAAGCGCATCATATTTAATTTCGCTGCTGCCGTGATAGCTTTCTGTCTCACCCGAGATTTCAAAAAACTCATCGCGGAAAACAAAGTGATTTTCACTATTTTTGGCAATTTTGTTTTTGTTGAAGGCTACCCTTGGAAGAACAAAATAAATAAGCCACAAAAGCAAAAAACACACAATTTGAAGAATTAATGTTGTAATTAAATCGGAATCAACCGAGTCAAAAACACACGATAAAATAAACGAAATCAAAAATACCGAAACTGCCACAATATAGATAATGGGCAACGCCTTTTTAAACCCGTTTGATTTAAAATTGTGAAAGCGCTGAAAGGCTTTTATGGTTTGCCAATCATATTTTGAGGAGGCTTTAATTTCCATATTATTCACCTGCTAATTTCTTTGCAAATTCTTGCAGTTCCTTGTCGCTGTAGAATTCAATTGTGAGGGTTCCTTTACCCTTTCCTGTTGGTTTTATGTTAACCTTGCGGCGCATAACATTTTTAAGCGAGAGCTCAACCTCGCTATAGAAATTAGGCTTTGAGGCAGCCGCTTTTTTGCCGCCCTTATTTCCCTTTGCAAAGTTGACCATTCTCTCAATTTCGCGCACCGAAGCGCCGTCTGCTGCGAGGAGCAAAAGCTTTTGTCTTGTTTCATCCGATTCACAAGAAAGCAATGCTCTTGCGTGTCCTGCAGAAATCATACCCTTTCTGAGTGCATCGAGTTCGGCTTCATTAAGACTTAAAAGGCGAAGCGCATTGGTTACGGCACTTCTTGATTTGCCCATACGCGCAGCAACCTCTTCTTGAGTGAGAGAAAACTCTTCAATAAGCGCCTTAAAGCCCAATGCTTCTTCAACGGGGTTTAAATCCTCACGCTGAAGATTTTCAATAAGTGCCAATTCCATGAGGGTTCTGTCATCAGTCTCTTTAATCATAACAGGCACTTCACTAAGCCCTGCAATGCGGCATGCACGCCAACGGCGCTCACCCGCAATAATCATATATCTTCCATCTAAAGTGGGTCTAACCACAATTGGTTGTATAAGACCGTGCTTTGCAATGCTATCTGCAAGCTCCGAAAGAGCCTCTTCCGAAAAATCCTTTCTGGGCTGATTGCGGTTAGGTTCAATATCATTCAAATTAACAACAACCGCACCGCTTTTATCGGTTGAATTTTCATTAAAAAGAGAATCAAGTCCCCTACCGAGACCACCTTTTTTAACTGCCATTTTAACCTCTCCTGTTCTTTTTCAAAAATTCTTTAGCCATGTCGGTGTAAGCGCTCGCACCCTTTGAACGCTTGTCATAGTAATGAATTGGCATTCCGTAGCTCGGCGCTTCCGATAGCCTTACTCCGCGCGGAATAGGTGTTTTATAAAGCTTATCTGCAAAATATTTCTTTATTTCGCCCACAACCTGCTGAGTGAGATTAAGTCTGCCGTCATACATTGTAAGCACGATTCCCTCAATTTCTAAGGTTGGGTTATAAAGCCTTTTAACCTGTCTTACAGTTGCCATAAGCTGCGAAAGACCCTCGAGCGCAAAATATTCACACTGAATTGGCACCAGCACGGTATCACTCGCGTTAAGCGCGTTGATTGTGATTAATCCTAAAGAAGGCGGACAGTCAATAAATATGTAATCATATTCTTCTCTTGAGGTGGCAAGTGCCATTTTTAATTGGTCTTGGCGGTTTTCGATTTCAATCAAATCGACCTCTGCCGCCGCCAAATCTATTGAAGAGGGCACAACAGACACATTTTTAAACTCGGTTTCTATAACGGCTTGCTTAGCCGTTGCCTTACCGATAAGCAAATCATAACATGTGATTCTAGCCTCTTTTTTATTGATTCCGTATCCGCTTGTGGTGTTTCCTTGCGGGTCGGCATCAACAAGAAGCACCTTTTTACCCGCTATTCCTATTGCAGAAGCCAAATTAACGGCGGTTGTGGTTTTACCAACGCCGCCCTTTTGGTTAACGATTGAAATAATTTTACCCATTTCAGTCCTCCAATATATAAATAAAGCCGTTTTAATGTTTCACGTGAAACATTTTAACTGTAAAATTCATATTTATTATATCAGCACTCACACAAAATGTAAAGAAATAATAAAAAACCGAAAGCAAAAAACTTTCGGTTTAGAAGGGTTTACATTAGTTTTAAGTTTTGTCCCCAGGTTTGAAAAATAAGGCCATTAAGAAGCCAAAAAACACACTTGCGGCTATTCCTGCCGAGGTTGCGGTAAGTCCGCCCGACAATGCACCGATAAGGCCATATTGCTTAACAGCTTCCTTAATACCGTTTGCGAGGCTGTAACCAAAGCCCGTGAGAGGAACGGTTGCGCCCGCCCCCGCAAACTTAACTATTGGCTCATATACGCCTATTGCGGTAAGAAAGACGCCGCCAACCACAAATGCAACCAAAATTCGCGCGGGTGTTAGCTTGGTATACACAATCAACACCTGACCTATAAGACAAATGAAACCGCCAACTAAAAAGGCAGAAAGGCATTTTGTTAAGATTTCCATAAATATGTTCCTTTGCAAAAAAAATATCAATGTTTCACGTGAAACATTGATATTTTGCCACACATTTTGAATATTATTCCTCGATACCGAAGCAATTGAAAATATTTCTTCTTGCGGTTTCGTAATCGAGGTGCCTAAGGTGAATACTATCTGCGTTTTCTGAACATATAGTTAACTTGATTTTGCAGGTTTTGTAATAAAAATCAGTGAAAAAGCGGGTTAGCCTTATTTGTCCCACTTTTTCTTTGGGACAGTAAAGCTCACGGGTGCGAAAGCCTTTAACCCCCTTTGCAAAGATATTTTCGCCAAATTCAATGCTTGTGTGCTTATATTCCAAAATACTAATATAAGCATAAAACGCTATAAGAGCGAAGCAAACAAAGGTTAAAAACAAAACAAAATGAGTGAAATTCGCAAAATAAACGGCGGAAGGAATCGCAAGGGCTAAAAGGATTAAAAGACAAACGCCCGGCCAAAAAAGAAAGCGGCTTTCACACAAAAGGCTTCTTTTTGGAATAATTGGATTGCCGTTTGGCGTTAAAAACGGAAAATAAAGCGAAAAATCCTTTTTAATTTCCTCGTATTTGCCGCTTGGCACCACAATTTGTGATTCGCTCTTGCTTTCGCCAAAACCGCCAACGCTCACCTTCATTGCAAACCTTTTAAATAAAAGCATTAAAGGGGTTTGCACAATAAGAACATTGTTGACCGAGCTCTTTTTAAAGGCTGTTCGGCATTTTGAAAAGAAGCCCGAGCGCACTTCAAGCTGATTTTCGCCAAGAATAACCTTAAAGCTAAGGTATTTACAAAACGAATAAATAAAGGAAACAGCATAAGCCAAAAGAAAAATTAGTGTTATTGTGTTAACAATGGGCGGAAAATGAGTTTCAAACTTAGATGAAACGTTGTTGATTTCATTAAAAAGCATTTCGCTGAGCGCAATTCCAAAAAGATTACCCGCGCGGTTTATTATTGGAACACCTATAATAAGACCTGTAAAAGCCGAAGAGGTGGTGGCGGCCATAACCGCAATCTTAACGGCGGAAAAGCGCTGCTTTGAAACCGGCTCATCGCTGTAAAGTTGTTTTGAAAGCTCTTTTCCGCGGGAAAAATTAAGCTTAAACTCAAAATCAGGGCGATTTTTTGTTCCTGCCTCGGTATTGATTCTAAAGGTCATAGCGCCGCATAGATAGTCAATCGGCGTGCGCTCGGTTTGAACAGAAGAAAGCTTTGCTATTTCTATTTCGGATTTTCGAACAAAAATAACCCCTTGTCGCACAGTAACGGTTTTATCATCACAATAAACTCTAAAGGTGAAAAATCTGGCAACTGCGAGTCCCAGAATCATTAAAATTGCAATTATTTCAAAGGTTACAAGCCCTTTTATTTCGCCCTTTGCCAAATATTGCAGAAGCGCTCTGAGCAAGGGAAAAACGAGAACAATTAAAAAAGGCTTTGAAAGCTTTATTATCATTAAAGGGTGAGCGCGGTAAACTGTTTTCATAAGGCATCACCGTGGCTTATTGCCTCAATAAATTCCTTAGCATCGGTAGCATCAATCTCGGGAACGAAAAGCTTGTTTCTTGCTGCCTTTAAGGTGAATGCGGTGAGCCCCAAAAGTCTAGCCAGTGGGGTTCTGACCGACTGAGTATAAATTAAACGGGAAAATGGTAAAATATGACATTGTTTTACAATAAAACCACTTTCAATAATAACTGCATTGTTTGAGTGCTTAATTGAAAAAGCCTTGAAAAGCTGCGGTAAATACCAAAAAATAGTCAAAACAAAAACAACGCTTAAAACAAGCAGTGCAATTAAAAAGGGTTTCATGGTAAAACTGTAAAAAGCGCAAATTGAAGCTAATAAACAAAATATAAGTGCCGTGCGAATACGCCATAAAAGTAAAGTTTTATGCGGAAGTTTATATTCTTTCATTTGCTTTACTCCCTATTTCTTTATTTCGGACCAATACTCCTTAAATTTTTGTTCGGTTTTGTTATCACCGGGGATATAATATTTTTTATTTTTAATGTTATCGGGCAGATACTGTTGGTATACGAAATGACCCTTATAATTATGTGGATATTTGTAATTTTGCCCCTTAATCTCGGCATCTTCCCCATCAAAGTGCTTGTTTTGAAGATGTCTCGGAATGTCTCCCCCGATTCCTCGCTCAATATCCTGCATGGCTGCATTAATGGCATCGTGAGCCGAAACCGATTTTGGTGCGCTTGCCACGAGAATAACGGCGTTTGCAAGGGGGAGTCTCGCTTCGGGAAGCCCCACCATCATTGCCGTGTCCACCGCGGCTTTAACGATAGGAATTATCTGCGGATAAGCAAGCCCTACATCCTCATTAGCGCAAACAAGAAGCCTTCTGCAAGCGCTTGGCAGGTCGCCTGCCGCTAAAAGCCTTCCGAGGTAATAAATGGCGGCATCGGGGTCAGAGCCGCGCATAGATTTTTGATAGGCCGAAATAATGTCATAATGCTCATCGCCCTCGCGGTCGTAACGCACAGAATTCGAGGCCAGAATTTCTTCTGCGAGAGAGTCAGAAACGGTGATTTCCTCGCCTTCCTCGGCGGTTAGAATGCAAAGTTCAAGCATATTAAGCGAACGGCGCACATCTCCCGCTGCCGCCGCCGACATTTTATTCAGCGCTTCACGGCTTATGTTGATTTTCTTGCCCTTTTCGTTTGCGAGAATCTGAAGTCCGCGCAAAATAACCAAATGGATATCCTCTTTTGAAAGGGTTTTGAATTCAAAAACGGTTGAACGGCTTAAAATTGCGTTATAAACATAAAAATAGGGGTTTTCTGTGGTGGAAGCAATGAGGGTTATATCCCCATTTTCAATGTAAGAAAGCAGAATCTGCTGTTGTTTTTTGTTGAAATATTGAATCTCATCAAGATAAAGCAAAATTCCGTCCGAGCTTTCAATTGTTCCAATGCTGTTTATAATCTCTTTTATATCGGCGGTTGAAGCGGTGGTTGCATTAAGATGATAAAGCTTTTTACCGCAGTTTTTGGCAATTATGTTGGCGACCGTGGTCTTACCCACGCCTGAGGGACCGTAAAAAATAAGGTTGGGCATTTTGCCCGAATCAATAATTTGTCTCAACACCTTACCCTTTGCTAAAAGGTGCTTTTGTCCCGCAACCTCTTCAATAGTTTGAGGTCTTAATCTGTCTGCCAAGGGAGAATACATTATTTCACCGCCCATTCAATTATGTGTATCATTAAAACTATTATACTTTTTTTCGTGCTTTAAGTCAATCAGAGTTTGTTTTTTTGGGTTATAAGGCGCTAAAACAGGGTCTTTTAATGCAAAATTAAAAGAAATAAAGTAAATTACTTGAAAAATAGCGTAAAATGTATTATATTATATTAGTTAATCAGTTTAATTACAGAAAGGCAAGGAAAAATATGTCTGATTACTTAAAAATGAACAAGGAGCAGTTGAAAGAAGAATTCAAAGCGGTTTGCTCTGAATACGAAAAGCTACGCTCTTTGCATTTATCACTTGATATGTCTCGCGGAAAGCCCGGTTTTGACAATATGGATTTAAGCGAGAAAATGTTTGATTTGGTTGGAAACGACAGTGGCTTTAAAAACATCAGCGGGATTGACTGCCGAAACTACGGCGGGTTAGATGGCCTTAGTGAGCTTAAAAGTCTTTTTGGTGAAATTTTAGAGCTCGACCCCGAACAAATTATTGTGGGAGGAAATTCCTCGCTTAATATGATGTTTGATACTATTGCACAGGCGGTTACTCACGGCCTTGGTGCAGAGCCTTGGGGAAAGTGTGAAAAGGTTAAGTTCCTCTGCCCTGTTCCCGGTTATGACAGACATTTTGCGATAACCGAATATTTTGGCTTTGAGCTTATATCGGTTCCCACAACCGATGAAGGACCCGATATGGATACGGTTGAAGAGCTCGTGAAGGACAAAGCGGTTAAGGGTATTTGGTGTGTTCCCAAATATTCAAACCCCGAGGGAATCACATATAGTGATGCGGTTGTGCGCCGAATGGCAAATTTAAAGCCCGCAGCTTCTGATTTTAAAATCTTTTGGGATAATGCTTATGCTGTTCACGATTTATATGACGAGGGCGATAAGCTTCTCAACATTTACACCGAGTGTGTTAATGCGGGCAATCCCGATTTAGTGATTATGTTCACTTCAACCTCTAAAATCACCTTCCCGGGTGCCGGTGTTGCGGCGATAGGCGCCAGTCATAACAATGTGGCTCTTTTAAAGGGAAGAATGAAATTCCAGACAATCGGCCCCGATAAGCTTAATCAGTTAAGACACGCGAGAATGTTCAGAAATGTGAACGATGTTAAAAAGCATATGAAACGCCACGCCGAGATTTTAAGACCTAAATTTGAGGCGGTGCTCAGTGAGCTTGATACTCAATTATCTGATAAAGGAATTGCAAAGTGGAATAACCCCAAGGGTGGCTATTTTATAAGCCTTTATGTGCTCGAGGGTTGTGCAAAACGAGTTGAAGAGCTGTGCGCTAACGCAGGGATGATATTAACCCCCGCGGGAGCTACCTATCCTTACGGAAAAGACCCTGAGGATAAAAACATAAGAATTGCTCCCTCTTATCCTTCTGTTGAAGAAATTAAAAAAGCCTCGGTTGTGCTCTGCACAGCCGTGCGTTATGCAACACTTGAAAAGCTCTTGGAGGAAAATTAACCGAAAAATAAAGTTAGATTGACTTTAGAGAGTTTTTTATGTATAATTATTATAAATTTTGATTTGCTGATATTTAGCAAAGAAAAACAAAAATCGGAGGATTTACCAATGAAAAACAGAAAAGTGGGTAAACCGTGGTTTTTTGTGATTTTCGTACTGATTTTGGCACTTGCATTTACTGCCTTTTTCGGTGTTGAAAATTACTACGGTGATACCAGAGAAGTTTACACAAAGGGTGCTAAGGACATTCGCTGGGGTATTGATATCCGCGGCGGTGTTGAGGCAGTTTTCTCACCCGACAAGGAAGATGCAGACATCACCACAGAGGATATGGATGCTGCAAAAGCCATTATTGAAACAAGACTTGTTAACAAAAGTATAACCGATTATGAGGTTTATGCAGATAATGCAAACCATCAGATAATCGTGCGCTTCCCCTGGGCTGCAGAAGAAAGCGATTTTGATGCAGCAGCTGCTGTTCAGGAGCTCGGCGAGACCGCACTCCTCACATTCTGCCGTGAAGATAACAAGGAAGACGTTATTTTAAGCGGTGCTGCTGATATTAAACACGCAGAGCCCGGCCTTGATGAGAAGCAGAACTATGTTGTTTACCTCGATTTCACAGAAGAGGGTAAATCAAAGTTTGCAACCGCAACCGCAGAAATGGTTGGTAAAACCGTTTCAATCTGGATGGATGACACAATGATTCAGAATCCGACTGTTAACGAAGCAATCACAGGCGGAACAGCTTACATAACAGGTATGGCAAACGCAGAAGAGGCAAAAGCGCTTGCAGATAAAATCAACGCAGGCTCACTTCCCTTTGCGCTCACTGTTGATGACAGCAAGCTTCAGGTTATTTCACCCACCTTGGGCTCTGATGCACTTAATGTTATGGTTATTGCAGGTTCAATCGCATTCGGTGTTGTTTGCTTGCTTATGATTTTCCGTTACAGACTCAACGGATTTGTAACCGCAATTGCACTTCTCGGTCAGTTGGCAGGCTCAATCGCTTGTATTTCGGGTTATTTTGCAGATTCAAACAGCTTCACACTCACAATCCCCGGTATTGCGGGTATTATCCTTTCAATCGGTGTGGGTGTTGACTGTAACGTAATCGCAGCAGAAAGAATTCGTGAAGAGTTTAAAAAGGGCAAAACGGTTGACGGTGCTATTGACAGCGGCTTCAAAAACAGCTTGAGCGCGGTTATCGACGGTAACGTTACCATCGTAATCGTATCGTTAGTGCTTATGGGTGCATTCGGTACACCTGATAACATCCTTGCAAAAGTAATGTCTCCGCTTATGTCTCTTTTCGGAACCTCTATTACAGGTTCTATCTATTCCTTCGGTTATACCCTACTCGTTGGTACAATCTTCAACCTTATAATGGGCGTTCTTGCTTCCAAATATATGCTTAAGAGTATTTCAAGGCTTAAAGCGTTCAGAAATCCTTGGTTCTACGGAGGTAAGAAAAATGCGTAATTTTAAGATTGATTTTAATAAGATTTTCAAATATGTGATTATAGCATATCTTGCAATTTTTCTCGTGGGCGGAATTTTCGCAGCAATTTTCGGTGTTGAGCTTGATATCAACTTCAGCGGTGGTACAAAAATTTCTTATGCTTATGAAGGCTCACTTGCTGAAAAGGATATAAAGGCCATTGTTGATGAAAAAATTGATGCTAAATATGATTTGGGAATGAGCACCTCGCTTGCGGGCGATACTCAAACCTTTGAAATTTCACTCGCAGGTAAAAATGCTCTTTCTGCAGAAAAGCAGGAGGAATTAACCAAGGCTTTGGTTGAAAAGTTTAAGGATAACAAGGTTGAGCTTTATAATTCAAACTCTGTTAGCCCCACAATTGCAGGAAGCTTCTTTGCAAAGAGCATTGTCGCAATGCTTATAACCGCGGCTTTAGTTGTGGTTTATGTTGGTATCCGCTTTAAGAATATCGGCGGTGTTACCGCAGCTCTTACCGCTTTGGTAGCGCTTGTGTTTGACGTTGCAATTACCTTTGTGGTTTGCATTTTCTTCCGTTTGCAGATCGATTCAAACTATATCGCAGTTGTGCTTACAATGCTTGGTTATTCTCTTAACGACACAATCGTTATTTATGACCGTGTTCGTGAAAATAAGAGACTTTCTCCCGAGACTGAAATCGGCGAGCTTGTTAACGTAAGTATAAACCAGACCTTAGTTCGAAATGTGGTTACAACAGTTACCACATTCTTAGCAGTTATGACAATTGTTGTTGTTTCAGAGCTTTTTGGTCTTCAGAGCCTTAGAACATTTGCTATTCCCATGGCATTTGGCTTGGTTTCGGGTGCGATTTCTTCACTTTGCGTTTCGGGTCCGCTTTGGGTTATCTGGAAGAGAAGCCGCGCAAAAAAAGCAAAGAAATAATAGTTGCCAAGTAGCAATTTAAAGTGTAAAAAAAGCAAAAGATGTGCGCTGCCTTCTTTTGCTTTTTTGATTTATGTGATTTTTAAATTGTTGGAATCAGGCAATCTTTAAAGGAGAATTTTATGGAAAATACTGCGCAACTTAAAAACTTAAAGTTGTTCCTTTTTGATATGGATGGAACGCTTTATATCGGCAATAATTTATTTGATTTTACGATAGAATTGTTGCAAACAATAAAGAAAAACGGCGGAAGATATATGTTTATGACAAACAATTCTTCCAAAAGCGTTAAGGATTATATTATAAAACTCGAAAAACTCGGTATTACCGCCACAGAGGATGATTTTATAACCTCATCTCAGGCAACGGTGTATTATCTTAAAAAGCATCACCCAAACGCCACCCTTTATGTTTGCGGAACACAGTCGCTTAAGGATGAATTTATAAAAGAAGGCTTTAAAATCACCGAAGAACAAAGTCGGACCGAGTGTATCGTTATGGGTAACGACACAGAACTTAATTTCAAAAAACTTTATGACATTTCTGAAATGCTTTGCACAAGGGAACTGCCCTATATTGCCACAAACCCCGACTATGTTTGCCCCACCGAATTCGGCAGTGTGCCCGATTGCGGAAGCGTTTGCGATATGATTTTCAATGCAACCGGTAAAAGACCGATATTTATCGGCAAACCTGAGGCTTTAATGCCCGAACTTGCAATGGAAATGACGGGTTACGGTAAAACCGAGACCGCCATTATTGGAGACAGAATTTATACCGATATTAAAAGCGGAATGAACGCGGGGATTGTAAGTATTCTTGTTATGAGCGGCGAGACCACCCAAGAAATACTCGAAAATTCTGCCGACAAACCCGATTTTGTGCTCCCTTCAGGAAAAGAACTTTTGGAATATATAAGATAAACAAAAATCAAGTTCATACAATTGCAGATGAAACATAAGGCGTTTCGAAATGTCTTTAATTGCAATCCGTAGGGGCGGTCCTTGACCGCCCGTTTTTATGGTTTCCAAAGGTATTTATTTAAATCAATGCGCCCGTCATTTTCAAAAACAATCCCCTCGTTTTCGAGCATTTGGCGTTGAACGGCACCGCCGCCGAAAACAAAGGCATCGGCAGTTTTGCCCTCACGGTTTACAACTCGGTGGCAAGGTATAACTCCGGGTGCGGGGTTATTGTGAAGCGCATAACCCACAACCCTTGCCCAACGCGGATTGCCCGCCAAAAGTGCCACTTGACCGTAGGTTGCAACATTACCCTTGGGTATTTTGCAAACCACCGCGTAAATTTTTTCGAAAACAGACACAAAATCACCTCTGAAAGTTTATTTTTCCCATAAAACTGAATTTCTTTCATTTTGTTAGTGAATAGTGAAAAGTGAAGAGGTAAAAAGTAAAATCGACAAACCTCTATTGAGATTTGTCGATTTTGGCGGAGAGAAGGGGATTCGAACCCCTGAACGGGTATTAGCCGTTACACGATTTCCAATCGTGCGCCTTAGACCAGCTCAGCCATCTCTCCGAATATAACCTAATCAATCGTGCGAAATCCATTATACTTGATTAGGCTTTAAAAATCAAGTGTTAATTGATGATTTTAGTTCTCTTTTCTAAGTTTTGCGGTATATTCAAGTCCACAAGGAAGCGAGACTTTGGTTGACAGCGCGAACAAATCGGTAGCTCTTGCCTCGGTTTCAAACACTTTTTGCGATTTTTTATCTAATTTTTTAATATCTGCCACTCTTACAATGATTGGCAATTTGGATTTTTTGATTTCGGTTTTAAGCAGTTTTTCTCCCGTTTTATTAAATCCCAAAACCCTTATATAAGGTACACTTTTCATAAAAAATGTGTTGTCTAACCCCAAAAACGCGCTTAGCACCGCGCGTCTTACACGGGCGAGGGTATAACGCTTAACCTTAACCGTTTCGTAAAGTTCCTCAAGCGAAGTTGCGGTTTTGATACTTGCAAAAAGTTTATTTTCAAAGCCTTCGCTCATATCGGGAAGCATTGCTAATTCCTCTAAGGTTTTTGTTCTCAAAGTGGCTAAAATTGCGGTTTCGAGCCGATTTATATTTGAAATATTATCCTCATTCAAGAGCGAAAATGAAGCCTCGCTCATATATTGCTTGCAAAACTCAAAATTGCCTTTGTAAAGTTTTTCTCTGAGCAGAGAAGCCGAGACAAATTCACCTATTTCACCCGAATCGTGTGCGGCGCCTTTTCGTTGGACGGTTAAAAATTCGGGATTATAATCCAAAGATTTTGCCGCGGTTATATATTCAATTGCGAGGTTGTTGTTGGGTTTTGATAAAATATCCTTTTGGGCGCCTGAGTTTTCGGCCGCTTTTTGCCTCGCCGCCGCAAAGGCAACACCTTTTTTAAGTTCTTTTGCGAGTTGTTCTGAAAACTTGGGCGAGGCCAGTATTTCTGCGGTTTTTATGAGTTTTTGGGCATCCCCGCACTCACTGCCGAATATAATTTTATCGCACCCCGCCGCCTTTAGCACCGATACGCCGCCAAGCGCAAAATTCTGCGCGGTTGACATTGACCAAAGTGTCGGCAACTCGAGCACAATATCGGCGCCGTTTTTGAGCGCCATTTGAGTTCTCACTCTTTTTTCAACAATAGCGGTATCGCCCCTTTGAACGAAATTTCCGCTTAAAACACAGACTACCGTACCGTGTTTTTTAGCCTCGCGGAGCAAATATTCGTGCCCTGTGTGCAACGGGTTAAACTCTGCAATTATTCCCACTATAGACAAAATACCGCCCCCTAAGAAAAAACACTTGAAAAACCTTTACTTATAAAGTATTATATATTAAGTGCATTTTAACATATTATGTAAATTTATTCAATAATGTTTTTCAAACGGAGGACTTAAAATGAAAATTTTTGTTGTAAACGCAGGTAGCTCATCACTCAAATATCAGCTTATTGATATGGATAACGAGCAGGTGCTTTGTAAGGGCCTTTGCGAGAGAATCGGTGTTACAGGCGCCATTTCTCACAAAGCAGCCGATGGCCGTGCATATTCTGCCGAAACACCAATGCCCACTCACAGTGAGGCTTTCGAGGCAGTAGTTTTTGCTATGACCAAGAGCGATGCTAAGGTTATTGATTCATTTGATGAGGTTTCGGCTATCGGCCACAGAATAGTGCAGGGCGGAAGCATTTTTAAGGGCTCTTGCCTTATCACAGAAAAGGCTTTGCAGGATATTGATGATTTGGGCGCACTTGCTCCTCTTCACAACCCCGCACACGTGCTTGCAATTAAGGCTTGCATCAAAACCTTTGGCACTGAAAAGCCTCAGGTTGCAGTTTTTGACACTTCATTCCACCAGACAATGCCCGCCAAAGCATATATGTTTGCTTTGCCTTACAAATATTATGAGGACTATGGCGTTCGTAAATACGGCGCACACGGAACCTCTCACCACTTTGTAAGCGACCGTGTTGCAGCGCTTGAGGGTAAGGACAAAAAGGACCTTAAAATCATTACCTGCCACTTAGGAAACGGTTGTTCAATCACTGCTATTAAGGATGGCGTTTGTGTTGACACCTCAATGGGCTTTACCCCTCTTGACGGATTTATGATGGGCACCCGCACAGGCACACTTGACCCCTCGGCCCTCACCTTTATTGCTGAAAAGGAAAACCTTTCTCCCGCAGATATTAACCGCATTTGCAACAAGGAATCGGGTGTTCTCGGCGTTTCGGGTGTTTCTAATGATAACCGCGATGTTGCCGCTGCTGCCGAGGCGGGCAACGAGAGAGCCGCACTTGCAATTGAAATGCAGCGCTATCAGATTATTAAATTTGTTGGCTCTTACATTGCCGCAATGAACGGTGTTGATGCTATTGCATTCACAGGCGGTATTGGCGAAAACGATGCTGCTTTGCGCAAAACAGTTTGCGAGAGCCTTTCATACTTAGGTCTTAAGTTCGATGAGGAAAAGAACAAAATCAGAGGCGAGGAAATCAAGATTTCTGCTGATGACAGTAAGGTTAATGTTTACATTATCCCCACAAACGAAGAGCTTGCTATTGCAAGAGATACTTTAGAGATAGTTTCAAAATAATTTTGGGAGAAGCTTATGAATATTAATGAAATCAAATCTGCCATTAAAAACGGCGAGTTTGATAATAGCTTTAATCTTCTTTACGGCGAGACCGAAAACGCTCGCGAGAGATATTATTCCGCTTGCGAAAGCTTTGAGAAGCTTTACGGTAATTCCGAAGATATCCGCATTTTTTCTGCTCCCGGCAGAACCGAAATTGGCGGTAACCACACCGACCATCAGCACGGAAGCGTGCTTGCGGGCAGTGTTAATCTTGATGTTATTGCAATTGTAGCCCTTAATGCCGATAATAAAATCCGTATTAAATCAAAGGGTTATGATATGGACATTCTCACGGTTGGCGATTTTGAGAAAAACGTGAAAGAAGAGGGAAAAGCAATTTCTCTCATCCGCGGGGTTTGCAGTCGCTTTGCTGATTTAGGCTGTGATATTAAGGGCTTTGACGCTTACACAACCTCCAATGTTTTAAAAGGCTCGGGACTTTCTTCCTCTGCTGCATTTGAGGTTTTAATCGGCAATATTCTCAACAACCTGTTTAATAACGGCGCCACCACTCCCATTGATATTGCTAAAATCGGTCAGTTTGCAGAGCGTGAATTTTTTGGAAAGCCTTGCGGACTGCTTGACCAGATGGCAAGCTCCCTTGGCGGCTTTACATACGCCGATTTTGCCGACCCCTCAAGTCCCGTTACCGAGCGTATCGACCTTGATATTTTAAAGTTTGGTTATACACTTTGCGTTGTGGATACGGGTGGCAACCACGCAAATCTCACACAGGATTATGCCGACATCACAATTGAATGTAAGGCAGTGAGCAACGCCTTGGGTGTTGATTTCTTGCGAGATGCTGATATTGATGAATTCTATGGAAATATTGCAGAATTACGCAAAAAATGTGGGGACAGAGCGGTGCTTCGCGCATTCCACTTCCTTAACGAGCATAGCCGCGTGTTAGAACAGCGCGAGCTGCTAAAATCGGGCAAATTCGAAGAATTTCTCACCCTTGTTAACGCTTCGGGGCAGTCTTCATTTGATTATTTGCAGAATCTTTATTCAACCTCTGCAGTCAATGAGCAGGGTCTGTCGCTAGCATTGGCTTTAACCAAGAAATTCCTTGGAAACAAGGGTGCTTGCCGTGTTCACGGTGGCGGTTTTGCTGGAACAATTCAGTGCTATATTCCCACCGAAATGCTCGCAGATTACAAAAAAATGATTGAAGCCGCGTTCGGCGAGGGCAGTTGCTGTGTTTTAAATGTTCGCCCCGTTGGCGGATATGAAATTAAATGAAAATAATATAAAACGGACGGTTTTATGTGACCGTCCGTTTCTCTTTTCTGTTTTAAATTTGAATCAACCCAGTAAAAAGTCTGTCACAAGCATAACCGAGAATCCAACAAGAAGCGAATAGGTTGCGCCGCGAGAGTTTTCGTGGTGGGTTTCGGGAATCATTTCATCGCTTATAACATAAAGCATTGTGCCGCCCGCAAAGGCAAGTGCAAACGGCAATATAAATGAAGCCACACTCACTGCAAAATAGCCGATAAGCGTGCCGAAAACCTCAACAAGTCCCGTTATCATGGCACAAACAAAGGTCTTTTTAGGCGAAACACCTGCGGCGAGCATAGGTCCTATTATAACCATTCCTTCGGGGATGTTCTGAAGTGCAATACCACCCGCAATAAGTAAAGCTTTGGCGGTATCACCCGAGCCGAAGCCAACGCCTGCGGCAATACCCTCGGGCAAGTTGTGAATTGCGATTGCGGTTACAAAAAGCAAAACCTTACTTAAGGTTGCGTTGTCGTGCTCTTTAATTTCCGCACCGAAAATGCTATGTAGGTGAGGAACAACCTTATCAATAAGATTAAGGCACAAAGCACCCGCAAAAATACCAACCACGGTGATTAAAATGCCAAATTTTCCGCCATATTCAAGTGATGGCAAAACAAGGCCCAAAATTGCCGCAGCAAGCATAACACCCGCTGCAAAGGATAACACAATATCAGAAAATTTGTGCGAAATTTTCTTAAATAAAAATCCTATTATAGAGCCAAAAAGCGTTGCGCCGCCAACACCGAGAGCGGTGAGTAAAACCAGCTTCAAGCTATCATATCCTTTCAAGAGAAGTGAAAACCCGACAGAAAATGTCGGGCTTTAAGCTTTAAAGAACTAATGAGGGTGCGGAATAAACTCTTGCACCGAGCTCTTGGTTGAGCATATAAAGGCTTCTCGGGTCAGAGCCGAAAAGCTCCATCTTAGTTATCATATCGTTAGCGTTGGTTTCTTCCTCGCCCTGCTCTTTTACAAACCAATCGAGAAACTGCATTGTTCTGAAATCCTTAACCTCATAAGCCGCAGCATAAATATCGTTAATAAGTGAGGTTACATACTGCTCATGCTCAAGACCCGCCTTGAGAACGGTCATATCACTGTCAAGCACCTTATCGGGCTTTGCAATGGCATCAAGCGTTACAGCCTGACCCTCGTTTTGCAAATAGGTGTAGAAAAGCATTGCGTGGTCGCGCTCTTCCTGAGCTTGAATCATATACCAGTTTGCAAAGCCATCAAGACCCTTTGCCTTAAAATAATTTGAAAAATCAAGATAAAGATAAGCCGAATAAAGCTCTTTGTTGATTTGCTGATTTAATAGTTCGTGTACCTTAGCGTTCATAAAATTACCTCCAATTTTAATTTACAAAATTATTATAATATCAATTTTATTCTTTTGCAAGATATTCTTCAATATAATGCACTGCAGTTGCACCGTCTGAAACGGCGGTAACAACCTGCCTGAGCGGCTTTGTACGAACATCACCGATAGCGTATATGCCATCCGTGTCGGTTTTGGTCGATTCGTCAGCTATAATATAGCCGTTTTCATCGAGCGCTACAGCGCCTTTTAAAAATTTGGTTGCGGGCTTTCTGCCGATACTCACAAAAACACCATCGCACGCAATATCCTTGTGTTCTCCCGAAAGCTTGTTTTTTATTTTCACACCCTGCACATGCTCTTCGGTTAATAATTCCACAACCTCGCTGTTCCATAAAAATTCAATGTTTTCTGCTTTGAAGAGCGGCTCGTGATAGATTTTTGTGGCTTTGAGCGTGTCTCTTCGGTGAACAAGATAAACCTTTTTAGCAAGTCGGGAAAGGTAAAGCGCATCTGCCGCCGCAGAGTTGCCGCCACCAATCACAACAACCGTTTTATCCTTATAAAATCTGCCATCACAATGAGCACAGTAATGAACACCGCGGCCTGTAAACTCGGCTTCGTTTTTAATGCCAAGCTCTCTGGGGCTTGCGCCGCTTGCAATTATAACGGCCTTACCTTCGAAAACACCACTGTCGGTTGTAACGGTTTTGAATTTCCCTGAAAAATCAACCGATAAAACCTCGCCATATTCGGTTTGTGCGCCAAAACGCTCGGCGCCTTGCTGCATTTTCATGCCAAGCGTGAAGCCGTCTATACCATCTTCAAAGCCGGGGTAATTATCAATATCTCCGGTAAGCGTCATCTGACCGCCGACCGCCATTTTTTCGATTACGAGCGTGCCAAAGCCTGCTCGTGCGGCATAAAGCGCAGCGGTATATCCCGCGGGGCCGCCGCCGATTATTAAAACATCATAAGCTTTGTTCATAAAGCCCTCCTTTTAAAAGGTAAATGCGATTGACATATCGAACAATAAAATGTATAATTACTATGTATAAATATTTTTTGAAAAAGGGGTTCTTAAATAATGGCAAGAGCTATGTTTGAGCCTGTTTTTAAGGAAATTTTTCCGTTTTGGAGCGAGATTTCCGAACAAGATAAAGAATATATCTGCAAGCACACACTTGCAATGACCTATCCGAAAGGCAGCAACATTCACGGCGGAGATGTCTGCTCGGGGGTTATATTCATCCGCTCGGGCACCCTAAGGGTTTACATTATGTCTGAGAGCGGAAAGGATATCACCCTTTACCGACTTCACGCGGGGGATATTTGTGTGCTTTCGGCTTCTTGCGTGCTTGATAGCATAACCTTTGATGTTTTTGTTGATGCAGAAGAAAACAGTGAGTGTTATGTTATAGGGCCAAATGCCTTTGCAGAGGTTTCTGAGAGAAACGATAATATAAAAATCTTCACTCTTGAAACTGCAGTTGGCCGCTTTTCAGATGTTATGTGGGTTATGCAACAAATTTTGTTCATGAGTATGGACAAACGCGTTGCAATTTTCCTGCTTGATGAAATTTCACGCACAAAATCCGAGGTTATCCCGCTCACCCACGAGCAGATTGCAAAATATATAGGCTCTGCCCGTGAGGTTGTGTCGAGAATGCTTAAATATTTTGAGGGTGAAAGGCTTGTTGAACTCTCGCGCCGAGGAGTTAAGGTTTTAGATAAGAACCGACTCCGCGAGTTAACCCTCTAACAGTGCAAGAATCTGTGCCTTGGGTCTGGCACCCGATGATTGACTAACGATTTTGCCGTTTTCCATAACAACCAGCGTTGGAATGCTTGCAACACCGAAGGCCGCGGCAAGCTCGGGCTCCTCATCAACATTGACCTTTGCAACGAGCCACTGCGGATTCTCCTCTGCAATTTCATCAACTATTGGAGAAACCATACGGCAAGGACCGCACCACTCTGCGAAGAAGTCAATCAACACCTTTTTATCGCTGTTTTTGGCTAAATCGAAATTATTTTTATTTAAACTTAGAACTGACATAAAATACACTTCCTTTCTTTAGTGTGGTTTTAGTATAACCTACAAAATTAAAATTTTCTGTGACAAAGTTACAAAGGAGAAAAAATATGAAGGCTTATTTATTTGATTTTGACGGAACACTTGTGGATTCAATGCCAACCTATGCTCAAGCGATGCTTCGCATATTGGATGATTATAAGATTCCCTATGGGGAGGATATTATTAAAATTATCACACCCTTGGGTCTTAATGGCACTGCGGAATATTTTATTAAAATGGGTCTTGACCTTCCAAAAGAAGAGATAATGAGACTTATGGGCGCAAATATGCTCGAGGAATATACCTATAACATCCCCGCAAAGCAAAATGTTATCGGGGTTCTTCAGAAATTAAAAGAAAATGGCGCAAATCTGAATGTGCTTACCGCAAGTCCCCACATAACCCTTGATGCCTGTCTTAAAAGGCTCGGCATTTTCGATTTGTTCAACAACGTATGGTCTTGCGATGATTTCGGCACCACTAAGGCAAACCCCGAAATCTACAAAATGGCGGCAGAAAAAATCGGCGAAAAGGTTGAGGATATTTTGTTCCTTGATGATAACCTCGGCGCTGACAAAACCGCCAAAGCGGCGGGTATGCTGGTTTGCGGTGTTTATGATGATTCTTCGAAGGAATATACCGAGGAAATAAAGGCGGCAACCGATTATTACATAAACGATTTTTCAGAACTTCTTGAAATCAGATAAAGGGTGATAAAAATGAAAGATAACGGCATTCACGAAAACCTGATTGAGATACTTGATTACAAACTTTGCGGAGAACTTCCGAATCCGTTTGTTTTTGAAAACGGCGAGGCGGTTAAGACAAAGGAAGATTGGGCGAAACGCCGCGAAGAGATTTATGAAACCACAATCAATTTGCAATACGGCAAGATGCCGCCAAAACCCGAATTTTTAGAGGTGGAACCTATTTGTTTGGGCGGAATTGGAAGCCCCAGTTCCTACCGCATAACAACAGGGACAAGGGCAAATCCCCTTAGCTTTATAATGTATGTTTATAAAGCAAATGCATCAGAGCTTGCACCCGCTGTTGTTACGGGTGATTTGTGCTTTAAATATGCTTTTGATAAAGAATATATTAATACATTTATAGACAACGGAATAAACCTTGTGCTTTTCAACCGCACAGAGTTAGCACCCGATGTTGCAGGATATAATATTGATGGATTAAAGAGCGGCACAAACGAAAAAGAGTTTGCAAAAGAGGTTCTTGGCAGATTGACAAACGAGGGCACTACAGGTCCGCTTAAAAAGACTTACCCCGATTACGATTTCGGCTCTGTTGCGGCTTGGGCCTGGGGATATTCAAGATGCGTTGATGCTTTAGAAATTCTCGGCAATGTGGATATGGACACAATCGTTTTCACAGGGCACTCGAGGGGCGGCAAGGCGGCTGCTTTAGCGGGTGCTGTGGATGAGCGTGCCGCAATCGTTAACCCAAATGCATCATGCTCGGGCGGATACGGCAGTTATAGAATAAAGATTAAGGCTAAAACCGAGAGCGGCGAAATTGAAGAAAGTGAGCCCCTTTCAAATATTTACCGCCACTTCCCCACGTGGCTTGGAAGCGGGATGAAAAAATACATAGACAAAGAGCAAGAAATCCCCTTTGATTCACATTATTTAAAGGCACTTGTAGCCCCGCGTGTTCTTTTTGTTTCAGAGGCGGCAAGTGATATTATGGCAAACCCCGTTGGTTCTTATCAGACAACCGAAGCGGCAAGTGAGGTGTTTAAATTCCTTGGTTGCGAGCAAAACCTTATTTGGTATTTCCGCAAGGGTGACCATTATCAGAACTACGAAGATATTGCCCAACTTGTGAATGTTATAAAGCATTTCAAAGAGGGAAAAGAACTTAATCAGAACTTTTTCAGAAAGCCGTTCGGCGAAATGCCCGAAGCGTTTTCGTGGAAATGTCCAAAATAAAGGGTGAGCAAAATGAAATTTGGCAAAGTTTTAATTATTGGAGACAGTTATTCGACCTATGCGGGTTATATCGCTAAGGACTGTTGGCCTTATTATGGCAGAGAGGATAAAAAATCCGAAACCGACACGGGTGTAACAAAGGTGCAGGAAACCTGGTGGCATAAACTTATGAATGAGAATGATGCAAACCTGGTCTTGAACACATCCTTTTCGGGAACAACCATCTGCCACACGGGATACGAAGGTAAAGATTATAAAAAAGTTTCCTTTGTGGGAAGGCTCGAAAAACTCATAACCGAAGGTTTTTTTGAGGAGAACGATATTGATACCGTGCTCGTTTTTGGCGGAACAAACGATTCTTGGGCAGGGTCGCCTATTGGTGAGTTGCAATATGCTGATTGGACAGAGCAAGACCTCTATAAAACTCTTCCTGCAACCTGTTATTTGTTTGACAGGCTGAAGAATGTTGTGCCGAAGGCAAAAATTGTTAATATCGTGAATTGCGGTTTAAAAGAAAAAATAACAAATGGGCTGATTGCAGCCGCAGAGCATTACGGCACAGAGATTGTGAAACTCGAAAACATAGACAAAGGAAACGGACATCCCACAGTGCTCGGAATGGAACAAATCAAGACTCAGATTACAGAGGTTTTAAGAGATAAGTTTTAAACATATAATTAGTCAAAGCGGAAAATACTTGTTTTAAAATCCGATTCGGGTTTGAACGCTTTGCTAACGTGGAGGAAATATGGCTGATTACTTAAAAATTTCGGAACAAAAACCTTTTAAAAGCCCTTTTTCAAAAAAAGAGCCCAAAGAAGTGTTTTTTGTGAAATTTGAAAATCCGAACCAGAGTAGCCATTGGCACGATTATTTCGAAATTGATTTTGTGATTTCGGGCGAAGTTTCGCAAATAATCAACGGTGCGGAAATAAAGGCAAAAAAAGGCGACGTTTTTCTTATGTTGCCCGATAATTCCCACGAGACCAAAACCGAAAAAAGCGCCATGGTTTACAGCATCTTGTTTGGCGAAGAGATTTTAAGTGAAAAACTTTTCGACCAAATGGTTATGGGTGATATGGGCGGAAGTTTTAAATGTACTCTTTTGGAAGATGATGTTGCGTTTTTAAAACCGATTTTCGAGCGGATTGAAAGCGAAAACCAAGGCAAAAAGGCAAACCGCAACGAGATAGTGATTTCTTTGGTCAATGCCATTGTTGCAATACTGATTCGAAACTCTAATGTCAGGACCGAGTCGGACAAAAAGCATTTGGTCATCCGCAGAGCCATGACATTTGTAAAGAAAAACTATGCTTCCAACCCCTCTCTTTCGGATGTTGCAAGATTTGTGCATATGGAAGCGAGTTATTTTTCGGTTTTCTTTAAAGAGAAGGCGGGAATTTCTTTTAAGCGCTATCTTAACGAAATAAAGCTTGAAAGCGCCGCCAAAAAACTAAAAACCACGGCGCTTCCTATAATAGATGTTTGTTATTCGAGCGGTTTTGAGTCGCTTTCCAATTTTCACCGCAAATTCAAGGAGAAATATGGCGTAACCCCTAAAGAATACCGCGATGATGCCAAATAAAAAGTTTTTCGGTTTATACGGTGTGTAGGATTTGTGTGTATGTGTGCAGTTTGTTCAAAAAATCAACAAAAAAGCCAAAAAAAGAACCGCAAAATGCAATATTTTCACAAAATTCCATAATTTTAGCACGTTTTTGATAATTTTGCTACGAAAAGATTCGTGGCATATATTATAATCACATTGGAGATTTATCCAAAATTTGAAAGGAGTATATCCAAAATGAAAACAAAAAGCATTCTCATTCGTCTTTTCGCTTTAATGTTGGCTCTTGCAATGGTGTTCACTGTAGCAGCTTGTAATGATAAGACAACCAGCAGCGATGAAGGCAAAGGCGCAGATGAGCAAATCAACTACGGCGATGATCTTGGTGATGAATTCGGCGAAGATGATGCAGATTCTGTAACAATTCAAACCGGTGGTTCGGGCGGCTCGGGCGGTTCGGCAGGAAATAAAGATTCTGCTGTTACCTATGATGACCTCGACGTCGAAAACAAATTCCAGATTGATGAAAACAAAAAACAGGCCTTAATTGATAAGGTTCCCGCAAAGTATAAGGACGGGAAAACATCTGTTTCTGTTGTTACCTGGTGGGCTCCGCTTGAATATGAAGTTAAGAAGATGGAGACCTTCACAAAGAAAACAGGCATTAAGGCTAAATGGATTCCGGCAGACTGGTCTGAAGACGGTAGCGCTTATGTTCAGAAGATTGCAGCTCTTCGTGTTCAGGGCTCAGCTCCTGACCTTGCAGCAACCACAACATCAAGCACCTATCCTTCAATGTATTTGCAGGGCTTGTTCCGCCCTCTTTCTGAGGGTAAGCTTGACCTTTCAAAAACCGATGTTTTTGATATTCCTACAATGGAAATGCTCAAGTGGAATGGTAAGCATTACGGCGCAATCATCAAGGGTGGCGACCGTGCAAACATGGGCCTCTTGCTTTACAATGCTGATATCTTCGATAATGCAGGTATCAAAACTCCTTATGAGTTCTGGCAGGAAGGCACTTGGAATTGGGATAACTTTATAAAGGTTGGTAAAGAGCTCCAGACTAAAACAACCGCTCAGCCTGTTAACGCAGGTTATCAGGGCCACAGACTTATGCAGACCTGTGGTGAAGATGCAGTTATTTTCAAAAACGGCAAAATGGTTAACAACACAGCAAGCACAGTTTACCGTAATGGTTACAAGTGGCTTAACAACCTCACATCTTCGGGCGAACATAAGATTCTTTTCTATGGTGGCCATGAAGACTTTATGGATACTACTTGCGCAATGTATGTAACAGAAGCTTGGATTATGAAGGCTGACGAAAGACTTAACGATGTTGCTTTCAGAATCGGCTTTGCTCCCCTTCCCACACCCGACGGCAAGGTTGTTGTTCCCGCTGATGCTCAGCTTTGGGGCTTTGTTGATGGCGGCAAGCACATTGAAGCTGCTTCATATTTCCTCGAATACTGGCAAGACCCTGCTTACGATGAAAAGGGTTATCCGCTTTGGATGAACGATTCAGTTGCTAAGTTTATAAGCTATCTTTGGGAACAACCCAAAACCCTCCAGCTCTCACATGGTATCACCAACTTCGGTGGCGACTATAAGTATTATAGTGAAAACTATAAGTTAGCTACCTGCGGTGTTGCTAACGTTGACTCTACAGTTGATGCTTATTCAAGCATTATTGAAGCAAACCTCAAGAAGATTTATGCTGAGTTTAATTAATTTATAAAGACGAATAATATTAAGTGTGAGGATATAGGCGAATTCTCGCTTTATATCCTCGCACTAGTTGTCTTTATTATATATGTATTATTCTTTAAGTTATAATTATATTTATATATATATTATACGACTTTTAGAAGGAGGTAAATCTATGAAAAAAAGTATGAAAATCGTGCTTCCTGCAATCGTGCTTTGCATCGCAATCGTGTTAAGCGTTTGTATGCCGTCTCTCACCAAGAAGGCAGCAGATGTTGAAAAAGTTAATCCGATTGATGTTGCAACAGTAGCAGGCGGTACAGTAGCAGCACAGCAACTCAGCAATGTTGCTACACAGCAGGCTGATACCAAATATGCATTTGGTGCAACCGTTGAGAACGGAGAGTGGACCTTCACATATGGAGGCGAAACCTTCAACAACGCTTATGACTATATGCTCGCAGCAGATGGTTTCATGTATGGCGTTGACTGGGACTGGTTCTCTGACTCAGGTAACGGTAATAACGGTATGGGTTATGATGACATAAACGGATACAAAAGTGAGTATCGTCCCGCTTATGTAACAAGAACACTTTATAACCTTAAGGCTCTCGGTGTTAACGCATTGGGCTGCTGGACCGGACCTAAAGCTTGTTACACATTCGACCATGACACAGGCTATGTAATTGGTCTTGATCCACAATTTGTTACGGCTTTAAGAGCGATGCTCGAGAGCTGCCGCGAGACTGAGATGTTCTTTGTTCCCGCACTTCTCTATCACTGGTATGGTGAAAACTATCGTAAAGAACCCACCCGTGGTAGACTTTCTGCAGAAAACACCGAGTTCTATTTCCGCTTCTATCACGAAGAAGAGGCTCGCAAAGAGTGGTTAGAGCACGGTATTGCAGAGGTTTGTAAAATCCTTGCAGAGTATCAGGATGTTATTCCTGCTGTGGCGCTGACAGTTGAAAACGGTTCTGGTACTAACGATTTCGATATCGGCATGATGTATTCGGGCGATAGTGCATCTACCACCTGGGAAAGCTTTGCTTCTCTTCAGAACAATATGCATGATGTTGTAAAAACATATATGCCCAACACACCCACTGCTTGTGAAGAAAACGGCGGTTGGTGGGATAACCTTTATAAGTATAACGACTTAAAGGTTGACCTTATCGGTCCCCAGCGCTATTCAAGAACAGGTACATCCTATACAGAAACTGATAACGAAATCTATTTAGCAGCGCGCCGCGGCTATGTTGGTGAGTTTAACTATGACTGGGCAGGCCCTCCTTACAGAGAGGTAACACTTGAATACCTCGATAACGTTATGACCCGCCACTATAAGAACATTATGGAGGCAGGTAACACAGGCGGCTTCTGGTTCTGCGTTACTCAGCAATACACTAACGACCGTTGGTCTTGGTTCTTAGAGCCTAATATGGATGAATATGAATCAATGCGTAACTTTGCAGTTCCGCTTTCATTTATCATTCATGACTTAAAGCAAGAGCACAGAGGCACAAATGAAGTTTTGACACCTAAGCTCTTCTACAATAACGATAGTGAAACTAACTATTGGGTTCCTGTTAAGGGTGCCAGCTATTACAGACTCGAGAGAATCGAGAGTGCTGATGGCGTTAACTGGAGTGATTGGAAGGTTATCGGCGATAACATTGACCCAATGGAATATGCTTGCCAGAACAGCCTTATAAAATATAACGACCCCACAATTGAAGAATATGTTCTTTATCACTACCGCGTTGTTGCTGTATTTGATGACGGCAGCGAAATTGTTGGCGATAAGGGCAATATGATGACAAGATACATACCTGTTGAATACTTCCTCGATGCTGAAGGCAATTATGACGGCAGCTTCGAGCGTGGCGACGATATGTGGAAGGGCTCATTGTCTGCCTTTGAGCAGAACGGTAAATCTTCAAACGGTTGGTATAAAGCAAGCGGCGGCAAGCCAGGCGCTATTAAGAGCGATCCTATTGCCGATTCGGAAACAGGTGCCAGAACAGGTGAAAATTACCTCCATGTTGGACCTTCAACCTCAGGCGAAAACTGGGCTTACGGCGGTCAGTGGAAATACTATTTAACCGTTCCCGGCAACGCAAAATATGAGCTTTCTGCTTGGTCACGCAACACGTTCTTATCTTGGGATGTAACCCTTTCTATTCACGATGCTGAAACTAATGATACCTGCGGTAAGGTATTTTGTTTCCGCAGCGTTGACCCCGAGAATACTGAGGCAGACCCGAATGAGTGGTTGAGAAACTATGTTCAGTTCACAGCACCCTCACACGGAAAGATTTACATAAAGATTATGAACGGCTCTAAGCCTTTACGTGGCGACACTTATATTGACGATATTTCTATCGGTGAATCAAGATAAGGAGGGACTTTAAGTGTTTAATAAGAAAAGATTTTTATCAATAGTTTTAGTTTTAACGCTTTTAGTTACTTCTTTGAGCGTTTTAACAGGCATTATCAAATTTGATATTTTTGCAAATGCCGAGGGTGAAAACCTTATCGTTAACGGCGATTTTGAAAACGGTATGACAGGTTGGACCCCCGAAGAAGGCAAATCAAACGGTATTATCCACCAAGCCGAAGAGGGCGACGGTGATAACCTCACCAAAACCTTAGCCAGCCTTAACACTTGGATTGTTTCAGATGCTATCACAGTTAAAGCTAACACAGATTATGTTTTAACCTTTGATGCTCGTTCAAGAGCAACAAGTGAAGATGGCACTAGAACCTATCTCTATATCGAGGCTGATAACTCCCCCGGTGGGGCAGACGGTGTTATCTTCAGAGATTGGGACTTCATCAACGATGCTATTAACAGCACCTGGACCCAGAAAACTGTTAAGTTTAACACAGGAAACAACACAAAAATCCATGTGATGATTGATGAAACCAACACTGGTAACTGGTCATTCTATGATAACTTCAAGCTTGTTGAATATGATGACGGTATTGATTGGGTTATAAACAACGGTTTTGATACCGATGCATTATATGATGCTTGGGTTGGCGAAAACGGCAAGCTCAGTTCTTATGACGGCGGTAAAACCTCTTACGGTGGAAACCCCATTGATAACAGTATCACATGGGCTTGGTTAGCTGATAAAAACAGCACAAACGGAACACGCGTTACTATTGAAGCCAACACATATTATGACTTCAGCGCTGATGTTTATGTTCCCGCAGGAAAGACTATTGGCTTTGCGATCCACGGCGGCGAAAGTTATACAGGCATTGATAACGATAAGCTGGTTTGGAAGTTTGGGGTTGACTCTGACTATGTAAATAACGGCTGGGCAACCATTCAGAACACCTTCAATTCGGGCGCCTATTCGGGCGAATTCTGGTTAACTGTTTACAACGGCGGCACCTATACAGGTACTGACACAAGCGGTTGGGGTGCTGATGGCCGTGTTCGTTTTGATAGCGTTAAGATAGCTAAGGGCGACGGCTCAGGTATGGGCGGCTCAGGCGGCGAAGGCGGTCAGGGCGGCACAACACCTCCTCCCGCAGGTGATGACGAAGGCGCAGAAGACCCCGATAACTTAATCAAAAACGGTAACTTCAAGAATGGTACAGATGATTGGTTTATCGAAGCTGTAGGCACAAGCGGCAGTCATGAAATCGTTAAGGATGCCGAAGATACTAACAAGTCAAACGTTTTAAAGAGCAAATTCACTTGGGTTATTAACGATGTGGGTGTTGCTGTTGAACAATATAAGGACTATGTTCTTACATTCGATTATAAAACAACTGCTGCTACCGCTGATGATACATCTTTCTACGTATATGTAGAAAGCGATAAAGCAACAGGCGGCGAAGGTGGCATCTTCCGTGAATGGCAATTTGCTGACAGTGCTGTAGGCAAAGGCTGGCAGAAAGGCAAAGTTAAGTTCAATTCAGGCAATGCAACAGAAATATTCGTTGGTTTCTGTGAAGCAACCGAAGCAGGCGTTGCAGCTTACGTTGATAACGTTTGCTTGAAGGTTGATACTTCTGCTAACGAAGGCGAAGAAAAGCAAGGCCTCATTCCTAACGGTAACTTTGCTGAGGGTATGAAGTATTGGTCACCCGCAAAACCCGAAAACGCTGCAATCGGCAAATTGGCAGGCACAACCAATGAAACAAATGCATTGGGAAGCCTTAACTGCTGGATTCACTATACACAGCCTATCACAGTTGAGCCTAACACAGAGTATATCTTGGCTGCCGATATTTTCTCAAATGCAACCGATTCTGACGGCACTCAGTACTATGCTTACGTTGAAACCGATATGGAATCTGGCGGCGAAGGCGGCTTAGCACGTGACTGGGACTGGGCAAATGATTCTGTTGGTCAGTGGGCAACTCAGAAGCTTAGCTTCACAACAGGACCTAATGACACACAGGTTTACTTAATGTTCAACGAAACCAACACAGGCCGGCGTTCATACATCGATAACGTAAGAGTTGTTAAGGCTGATGAGTTTATCGATGACGGACCTAAGAAGGAACTCAATTTCCTCGAAAACGGTTCTTTTGAAGACGGTTACACAGGTTGGAGCGTTAGCGGTATGAACACCGGTAACTTCAACGATAACGAAGCTTCAAACGGTAGCAAGTCTGCTGAATTTAAGAAGGGTATCACAAAGCTCTGGCAGTATGTAAGAGTTGAGAAGAATACCCAGTATGCAATCCGTTTTGACTTCAAGGGTAAGCAGGATGATAATGCTGAAACCGCAGGTTGGTTCCACGCTCGTTTCACCCCTGCTAACAGACCGAATACTTCATCGCCTGATGATGCTAATGTTCAGTGGGGTCACGGCGACGGTATGGAAGAATACCTTGACGGCGAATGGCACAGAGATTTAACCACCGTTATTAACAGCGGTGACTATGAATGGATTTGTATCTATTTCGTTCAGTGTAAACAGGCTGACAAAACAGACCCTGTTTGGATTGATAACGTAAGAATTGAAAGCCTCGGCGCAGGTTCTTCTCTTATCGCTAACGGTGCTTTCGAGCTTGGCGATCTTCTCTGGACAGTTGACAAGGATGGCTTCGAATTTGTTAAAGACCAGGGTGTTGACGGCACAGATGCTCTCCACGTTAAGCCTGTTTACCACAAGTTGATGTCTCAGGCAGTTTCAACTGAGGTTGGCAAAAATTATAAGATTTCCTTTAAGTATAAGGGAACAATCGATCCTAACACAGCTCATTGGGCTGTAAGTGCAGCAGAATCTATGAGCTGGCATCAGGCTATTGCCCGCGGCAAGCTCACAACCGCTGCTGATTGGACTGAGGCTTCTGCAGTATTCACAGCAGAAAAAACCAAATATTTCTTAATGTTACACACAGCTGTTGGTTCTGATTTCTATATTGATAATATTCAAATAGATCCTACCAGTGAGGCTGCTACTGTAACAAAGCCCACCCGTGCTTATGACGGCGGTCATGCTACGGGTAGCTTCTGGAACACTGCTTATGCTATTCCGCTTGCAGGCTATGATAAGGTAGTTAACGGCGATTTTGTTAACGCTAAATCAAACAGCGCTAATGATGCTGCTAACTTCTTCACAACAAGCAATGGCGGTAAAGCTGCAGGTACAATCGTTTCGGGCGACAAGAAGGGCGCTTCATACTTTGGCAACAAGTCTCTTAAATTTGAGGCAGGCAAAGAATACGAAAGCGTTTCTATTCCAATTAAGCTTGAAAAGAACAAGACATACTATGTTGGTATGTACTTTAAGTCTGAATACTTCTATGCTAAGAACGGCGAATGGACCAGCTGGTCTTACGGTTTAGCAGATGCTGAATCTGATACCTATCTCAATGTTGCTGATTATGGTCCCGATGCTGCTAATCACAATTGGAAGAATCACACAGATGATATTCAGAATCTTGCAATCAATGATGACCATTGGCACTATGTAGCAGTTTCTTACAGCACCAACGACCAGACTGATTTCGAGTTCTTGCTCCGCGGTCGCTATGCTACTGTTTATATCGACAGAATCTATGTTTGGGAAACTGCATTCGGTCAGGATGTTCCTTCACTTCTTAAGGATAAGGCTGACTGTGAGGTAACCGACACTGAGCCCACACTCCTTGGAATTAAAGAGGGCGGCAAGAACCTTATTGAAAACTTCAACTTTGAAGATGCTGTCAATACTTATTGGTTCTCTGAAGATGATATGAGAAGTGACCTCCCCGGAGACACACTCTTCATTAAAGATTCAGGCGATGCTAATCAGGGCGAAGCTTTGGTTTACCAGAACTACCGCAAGTATCCCACAAACGCTTACTACTTCAAGTGGATTGATGTTGAGCCTAACACAGAGTATACCTTCTCTGCTAAATACGCTATTACCGAAAAGGGTAACGGTGCATTAGGTATTGTCTCAGGATTTAATTCTGCTGATATGGACCTCTGTAACGATTTTGACGGTACAGTTCTTTCTGAAAACCTTATCTTCCCGACAATTCTTGCTATGTATAAGTTCAACGATGACCACTATCTCGATGACCACTCATGGCAGTATGCAGCTGTTTCGTTCAATACAAAAGACCGTAACCGTGTAGGTATCGTTGTTCTTGATGACGGCGGTACAGCTTATATGGATGATTTCCGTCTCTTCAAGACAAGCGATGCTGCTAAGCTCGTTGAAGGCGAATCAGACTTCCCGACAGAATTCGTTTCTAAGAAGCCTGACCAAATCAACGTTTCAAACGGCGTTGTAACAGGCGTTAAGATGGGAACAAAGCTTTCTGAAATCATTGAAAGCTTCCAGAGAAGCACCTTTATTAAGGTATTTGATGAAAACGGCAAGCAGGTTTCAGACCTTAACACAATCGCAAGAAGCGGTCTTGAAATCAGATTGCTTAACGGTCCTCAGATTGCAGCAAGAGCTACAATCGTTATCCCCGGTGATGTTGTGGCAGACGGTATCCTTGACAGTAAGGATGTTGAAGCTATAATTAAGCACATCACAATGGAGACCATCTTCAGAGATGAGTTCAAGCTTAAGTGTGCAGATGTTAACGGTGACGGTAAGATTGATATCTATGATACCAACTTCAACACCGCTGCTGCTAAGACAGGTACTGCAGACTTTACAATCACAGGTCCTGAGAAGTTCGCAGTTGGCGATGAAATTGAGGTTCAGCTCAATGCAGGCGCTAGCGGACTCCGCGGTATCAACGGTTTGATTAAGTACAACCAAAGCAGACTTGAGTTCGTATCTGCAGCGCTTGATATGGACGGTAACTGGATGCTTTCAACCGATGCTGCTGACGGCGAATTAACCTTCGCTGCTGTTGATGCTTCTAAGAACAACGGTACCGAAAAGGATAAGCCTGTAATCACCTTGACCTTCAAGGTTGGTAATGTTCAGAAGTATAGTGATGTTCAGGTTCTTCTTGCTGAGTGCTTCTCAACCACAGGAAACGACCTTCTTACATCTGCTGAATATTTGTGGACACCCGGCAAGGTTCCCACAACTAATGACGGCGCAAGCAATGATTCTAATACCGGCAGCAAGCCTTCGGGCACACCCGGTGGACCCACAACTACAACCGTTCAGGCTGCAAACAGACTTGCTGAATTCAGAATCGAAGGCGTTAAACTCACTCCTGAGTTCGACCCCGAAATCAAGGATTACACCGCAACTGTTCCTTACAGCGTGAAGGAAGTTAAGGTTATCGCAGTGGCTGCAGATGAAGGCGCAACTGTTAAGATTGGCGATACAAAGCTCGAATATGTTGGTAAGAACGTTGTTGCTGTTCAGGTAACTTCGGCTGACGGACTCAAGAGAACTTACAGAGTTGTTATTACCCGTGAAGCTCCCGAGGATGACGATGCAGGCACAACAACAGGTGCTAACGAAGGATTCCCGATTTGGGCAATCGTTCTTATCGCAGCAGGCGCACTCTTACTCCTTGCAGCAATCATAATCATTATAATTATCATTGCTAAAAAACGTAAGAGAGATTAATCTCCGCGATTATTATTAATACACAATATTGTATAGGGGTCCCCTGAAACATGGGGGCTCCTATGCGAGCGTTTTTAAATCTGTTAAAGATGCGGGGGTTAGACTGGCAGTTTGCAGGCTAACTTGGCTTCGTAATCTGGCAGTCAAGGTAAATTGTCATCTGAAAACCAAAGTTTTTTGGTTTAACAACCTTTTTTGTTCTTCGCTGTATCAGAATGACAGTGAGGATTTTAAATAAATTCTATCCCACCCTCGGCATTTTTAAAATGGTGTAGGTTAGGTAAAATAATCTAGTCCTATATCATTAAAATGACCAGCAACTTATAAAGGAGAAGTTGAAAATGATGCGTAAATATATTTCTCTTTTGCTTGCATTAGCTATGCTTTTTACCTGCTTCACAGCGGGATTCGGCGCAAGTGCGGCTTCGGCTGACAATGAACAGCGCTTTGTTATAACTGGCAGCGAAGAATATGTTGAATATCAGAAAAATTTCACAGGAAATGAAACCATTCCCGCCGAAATTGTTCTTGATAGCAAAAACGCTTCGGCCCAAGGCACAGGTGTTTCTGTGGAGGCTGACGGCGTAGCACTCACAAAGACTGGTGACTCTCTCACCTGGACTTTCTCAGTACCTCAAGACGGATGGTACGAGCCCACACTTACTTATTGCACAATGAGTGGCAACGGCAATGATATCGAGATGAAATTCTTGCTCGACGGTGCTGTTCCTTACCCCGAAATTGAAACTAATATTTTCCCGAGAATCTGGAAAAACCTGGTTGAAGAATTCCAGGTTGATAACGATGGCAATCAATATTCACCCGAACAGGTTGAAGCATTCGATTGGCAAACTATGGCTTTTATCGATGATGAAGGATTTGGCGTTGATAACTTAAAATTATTCTTAACCGCGGGTACACATACTATTAAACTCACACTTAACGGTGAACTTTTGAAGGTTGGAAAGTTGGTACTCGGACAGCCCACAGGCTACATTACATACGAAGACTACGCTAAACAGTTTGAAAAGAAAAACTATGATGGCGATATCATTATATATGAGGGTGAAAAGGCAGATTACAAGAGCCAGAAAATGTTCATTCCTCTCTCAAGCCGTAACGAGGCGGTAGTTTACCCGTCAGACCCGCACCGCACAAAGATGAACTATGTCGGCGGTTCTAACTGGAACGACATCGGCGGCACAATCACTTGGGAATTGGAAGTTCCCGAGGATGCTTTCTATCAGTTGGATTTGCATTTCCGTCAGAATGTTTTGCAGGAAAGTAACTCTTACAGAACTCTTCTTGTTGACGGTGAAATCCCCTTTGCTGAGGCAAAGGAAGTTGCCTTCCCTTATAAGAGCGGTTGGCAGTATATGTCGCTTACAGATGAAAACGGCGAAGCAATGCCCATTTATCTCACAGCGGGCAAACACACAATTTCTCTCAGAGTAACACTCGGTAAACTTTCAAGTTTCGCTTACGGACTCAGACAAATTACTGACCGTTTGGGTAAAATTTACCGTAAAATTGTTAGAATCACAGGCGAATCACCTGATGCTAACCGTGACTATGAAATATTCACCGCAGTTCCCGAACTTGAAGATGAACTTACGGATATTTCCCAACAACTTGAAGAATT
Source organism: Oscillospiraceae bacterium (assembly GCA_015065685.1). Classification (GTDB taxonomy): domain Bacteria; phylum Bacillota; class Clostridia; order Oscillospirales; family Acutalibacteraceae; genus UBA737. The sequence goes on from SVPU01000006.1 coordinate 79,679, forward strand.
AGCGCTCGAGAGTGAGCGTATTGCAGGCGCAAAGGGTGGTACAAGTGCCCAAACCTTGCGTAAAGCAAACATCACAATTAACCAGATGCTCAAGGTGAAGTATGAGGCACATCAGAGACTGAGTGCTTATTACGATAACTACTCTTCACTTTCTTCTTGGCTTTATGAAATGCAGAGTATGGTACTCGATGTTGACAGTATTGCCCTTGCATCTGTTGGCAGTGATGTTAAGTACAGAAATGTTAACTTCTTCGAAGATTTATGGTTTGGTATAAGAAGACTTTTCTCAACATTTATTAACGATTACCAGCACAAAAAACAAAATGACAACACTTTGACCCTTTGGTCTAACTGGGGTCGTGACCAGATTACAATTCTCGAAAATCTCATTGCAAACGACTTTACACCTAAAACAGGTATAAAAGTTGACCTTAAGATTACAGCCGCTTCACTTATCCATGCAGGCCTTTCAAATACGGGTCCTGACCTTTCAATCAACGAAGGCAGCGCAAACGTTATCAACTATGCAATGCGTGGTATTGTTGAGGACATTTCGGGTTATGAGAATTTTGATAAATTATTAGAACGCTTCCCCAACAATGCGGTTGTTCCTTATCAGTATCGCGGCGGTGTTTATGCGTTACCTAACACCGAAACCTTCGCGATGATGTTCATCAGAACAGATATTTTCGAGGAATTAGGTCTCGAAGTTCCTACAACCTGGGAAGAATGTATCAACTGTGCAAAGGTTATTGCGCTTAACAATATGGACGTTGGTGTTGCAGCCGATGCTTACACATTTATGGTGCAAAACGATGTTCCTATTTATGCGGATGACCTTATGTCCACAAACCTTATGTCAACAGGCGCTGTCGATGCGGTTAGAAAGTGGACAGATTTCTACACAAAATATAATTTCCCCAAAACATTTGACTTCTTTAACCGTTTCCGTACAGGTCTTATGCCGATGGGTATTACAGCTTACACCACATATTCAACAATTAAGGCTGCGGCTCCCGAAATTAACGGCAGATGGGAAATGTATGAAATCCCCGGCACTGTAAGAGAAGACGGAACTGTTAATAACACCGTTATCGGCGCAGGTACAGGCGCTATGATTCTTAAGTGGTCTGAACTTAAAGATGAGGCATGGCAGTTTATTGACTGGTGGACCAGTGAGGACATTCAGTACAGATTCGGTGTAAACTGCGAAGCCGTACTCGGTGTATCAGGCCGTTATGCCAGCGCTAACCTCGAAGCAGTTTATAAGTTTGGTTGGGATGAACAAAACCTCAATTCACTTAAGGGTCAGTTAACTCATATTGACCATATGCCTGAGGTTCCCGGAAGCTATTATCTCTCTCGTTCAATGCAACAGGTTTATTGGAACGTTGTTAACATGGGCGAAGATGTTGAAGATATGTTAAATAAATGGATTCCCGAAGCAGACGATGAAATCCGTCGTAAGACAGAAGAGTATATTAAAGATTAAGAAAGGGTGATGTCACGTGAAGAAACAAATTAAACGCAAAAACATAAGTCTTTGGTCTACCGGTGACAAAATCACCCTCACAGCCATGATATTACCGTTCTCAATAATGTTCTTCTTGTTTGCGGTTTTACCTGTGGCGGCATCATTAGTTCTGAGTTTCTTCAGATACGATATGATTAACACCCCTCAGTTTACGGGACTTGATAACTATTTCCGTATGTTTATTGAGGATAAAGTTTTGATTACTGCAATTCTTAACACACTTAAGTTTTCAGTAGTTACAGGACCGATTGGTTTTGCGCTTGCATTTATGCTTGCCTGGATGATTAACGAATTGGGACCCAAATCAAGAACACTTTTGGCCTTCCTTTTCTACTCACCCTCACTTATCGGTAACGCGCTTATGATTTGGCAGATTATGTTCAGCGGCGACAGTTACGGTTATGTTAACAGCGTGCTTATTTCGCTAAACATTATTTCAGAGCCGATTCAGTGGTTTACCGACTCTACATATTCAATGACACTTATCATTATCATTCAGTTGTGGATGAGTATGGGTGCGGGCTTCCTTGCAAACATTTCAGGTTTGCAGAACGTTAGCGTTTCGCTTTACGAAGCAGGCGCTATCGACGGTATCAGAAACCGTTGGCAAGAACTCTGGTACATAACATTCCCGTCAATGAAAAATATTCTTTTGTTTAGTGCGGTTATGCAAATTCAGGCAAGTTTCTCTGTAAGTCAAATTGCAGTTACACTTTCCGGTTTCCCAAGCGTTAACTATTCAACACACACAATCGTTACCCACTTAAGCGACGTTGCTTCAACACGATTCGAGATGGGTTACGGTGCGGCACTGTCGGTTATGCTCTTTGCAATGATGATGCTTGCAAGAATCTTAATCGGTAAGATGCTTGAGTCAACTGGAAAGTAGGTGGATAATATATGAAAAAACAAACAGCTCGTTACAAGCGGTTTACGAGAAGCCGTTTTGGTAACTTTATGTATTTCTTCTTCCTTATAGCAGCAGGTTTATTCATGATTATCCCCTTGGTTTACTCGGTAATCACCTCGTTTAAACCTTTGGATGAACTTCTTGCGTTCCCTCCAAAGTTCTATGTTGTAAGACCAACATTTAAAAACTATGAGGCTTTGCCCGAACTTCTTTCAAACCTTGAAGTTCCGCTTAGCAGATATGTTTTTAACACACTTTTCGTTTCGTTTGGATTGACATTTTTGCAGGTAATAACCTCAGCGCTTGCCGCATTTACAATGTGTCAGGTAAAGCACAAATTTATGGGTGTTTATTATCTTGTAATTCAGTTCGCATTGCTTTATAACGGAACAACACTTGCAGTTCCCCAGTATCTTATCATTTCGAAAATGGGAATTATTGATACATTCTGGGCATATTTGTTACCGCCGCTAGCCGGTACAATGGGTGTTTTCCTTATAAAACAGTTTATGGAATCGAGTATACCGCACGAACTGATAGAAGCCGCACGTATCGATGGCGCGGGCGCAGGCAGAATGTTCTGGCAGATAGTTATTCCGCTTTCAAAACCGGCATTGCTCACTTGGACATTGTTTGCATTCCAGGGCGCTTGGGCAACAGGTTCAGGACCCACCATTTTCTCTGAGAGTCTTAAAACCTTGCCCAGTGTTATGACATCGGTTGTATCGAGCGGTCTTGCCCGTTCAGGTAGTGCGATGGCGGTAACAGTTGTAATGATGATACCGCCTATACTTATGTATATGATTACCCAGTCAAACGTATTGGAAACAATGGGTACCGCTGGTCTTAAAGATTAAAGGAGTGAAGATAAGCTATGAAGAAAACAAATTTCAGTTTTATTTCGGCTGTAGCGAAGCTTTGCTCGGTGGCATTGATTGTGGCTTTAATTTTGGCTGTTGCGGTTGTTCCCGCTTCAGCTGCTGAAACCTTATCCAATTCACCCTATGCAACCTATACCTATTGGGACGGTTACGGCTCAAAACCGGCAGTAGAAATAAAAGCAACTCATGAGGTTGTTCACGTATTTGAAGGTAACGATTTCGGCGTTGGCGAATTTGCCGAAATGCAGCACACCTTCGCTTATAAAGACAATCTCTATATTCTCGATAGCGGCAACAGCAGAATCATTATTTTGGATAAAGATTATAAAGTTGTCGGTCAAATCAATTCATTTAAATATGGCGAAGAAGACATCACCTTTAAAGGCGCGAAAGGTCTATATATGGACGAAAGCGGTCTTTATGTTGCAGACACCACTAACAAACGTGTTCTTTGCACAAACGATGGCGTTGTAACCAAAATTATTGAGCGCCCCGATGACCCTGCAATCCCCGCTACATACGACTTTGCGCCTATAAGACTTGTTAAGGACTCGAGTGGATATTATTATTTGCTTTGCGAAGGTTCTTACTATGGTATGATGGTGTTCTCTGAAGAATTTGAATTCTTTGGATTCTTCGGCGCGGATAGTGTTCAGGCTTCTTTTGCCGATGCTATTTCGGAATTTATAAAAGGCTTGTTTGAAACAGAAACAAAGCATGCTGCTTCTATGAAACAGCTTCCCTATTCATTGATTGATATTTGTATTGACAGTGAAGGATTTATTGTTGCAATTAACAGTCAGACCTCGGGTCAGATTAAGCGTTACGGCTTGGTTGGTACCAACACCTTGAAGAAAACTTCGGGATATCAGGCCGCTTCAACCGATAGTTATAACTTTGCTGACAGTCCCGCAGTATTCCCTGACAGAACTGCAGCGGCAAAACAGGGTTATCTCTATTCAAAACTCACTTCCATAGTTGCCGATGAAAACGGTTATTACTATGCGTTGGATGGCGCACACGGAAAAATAATAATGTTGGATACCAAATGTAACACCTTGTCCATTTTCGGTAACGGTCGTGGCGAGGGTAAGCAAGACGGAACATTTATTACCCCGAGTTCGTTGTCAATATTTAATGGTGATATAGTTGCTACCGACTTTATTACAAATAAGATAACCGTGTTCCGTGTTACTGATTACGGTAAAACTTATATGACAGCAAACTCTTACACCGTAAACAGTGACTATATAGAAGCAAAGCCTTATTGGGAACAGATAAATGCTCTTGATAAAAACAATCAGTTGGCATACCGCGGTCTTGCCAAGGCGGCTTTAAAAGAAGGAAATTATGATTTAGCCCTTGAATATGCAGAAATGGGTATGGACCAAAAAACCTATGCGCTCGCATTCGCAGAGGTAAGAAATGAGTTCATTGCTAACAATTTCTGGTGGATAAGTATAATTGCTCTTGGCATTATCGGCGTGTTGGTAGCCTTCTTGATTGTAAGTAAACGTAAGAGTATTGTTGTGATTAAGGCTGATAAACTCAGAATTGCACTCACAGCATTCTATCATCCGTTTGATAATTTAAACGCGGTTAAATATAAGAATATGGGTTCAATCCCGATAGCAACAGTTTTATTGGCGCTATATTATGTAAGTTCAATCCTTATAAAACTTAAGGGCGGATTTATGTTCGGCATTGTTGACCTTTCTTCTTTTAACGCAATTCTCACATTGTTTGGAACAACGGGTGTCGTTGTTGTTTGGGTTGTGGCTAACTGGTTGGTTTCAATTCTTTTCGAAGGAAAAGGAAAAATGAAAGAAATTTATTGCGCAACCTGTTATTGCTTGGTGCCCATGATAATTTATAACTTTGCTTATGTGGTGCTCTCACATGTTCTCATAGGCGGAGCAAGTTCACCCTTTGCGTTGTTCTCAACAGTTTGTTATGTACTCACAGCATTATTGTTATTGTTATCAATAATGGTTATACATGACTTTACATTCTTTAAATCTATCTTTATTGCATTGGCAATAATTTTAGGTATGGCAATCGTTGTATTCGTACTTTTCGTAATTTTGACCCTTTGGCAAGATTTACTCGCCTTTGTAATCGGTCTATTTAACGAAGTTACATTCAGATAAGGAGGCAGAATATGAAAATTAAAAATTCCTTGTTAAGAATCGTAACAATAGTTTTAGCTATGCTGCTTTTGGTTTCCTGCGGAGCAAATGAAGTAGCGGTGACCAACGTAAAGGCTTATAATTTGCCCGAGGCTATCCGTAGCGTGAAATCCGGCGTTGTTGCCGAGAACGATGCTATAGAACTTAGTTGGGATATCGAAAAAAGTTGTGTTATTATTAAAAATAAGCAGACAGGTGCCGTATGGTCGACCATTCCTTACGAATTTTATCAGAGTGGTGAAAAACCGAATGGCAGTTATGCTGCAAACGGTCTGCTTTCAGCCTTGAAGGTTAAATATACTGACCGCAAAAAATATATTGAGGCTGACCTTAATTCTAATGCCGATGCAACCTATGTAATGGCAAGTAAGGTAAAAAACGGAATAAGGGTTACTTATTATTTCGATAAGGTACAAATTTCTATTCCGATTATTTATGCTTTAGAGGATGACGGCTTTACATGCTATATTGATTCTGCCAATATCGGCGAAAGCGACAGAAACAGAGTAACGAAAGTTTCGCTTCTTCCGATGATGGCATCCGCAAAGAACGATGCAAATAATTATATCTTTGTTCCAAGCGGAAGCGGTTCGCTGATGTATACAGACGAAGGTGGCCGCGCAACCAGATTTTACAGTGAAGAGGTTTACGGTGATGATATGGGTAACCGCGGAACCACAATGATTACCGAAACCCAAACCACAAGACTTCCTGTTTTTGGTGTTAAAAACGGAAACAACGGTCTTTTGGGAATTATCACTTCAGGCGCCGAAACTGCTGAGATTGAGGCAAGTGTCGGCGAAGAGAGATATGGATATTCGGGCGTTTATGCAACCTTTAACATAAGAGGTAAAGCATCTCTTAATATTAAGGATATAAACGGTACTGCAGCCACATCAACTATCTATTCGGAACAAAAGGCAGCAGTTACACCCGCTGTAAGATATGTTCTTCTCTCACCCGAAAAGAGTGATTACAACGGAATGGCTGAATATTACCGTTCATATCTTGTTTCAAAAGGTATGAAAGAAAACGTTGGCGTTGTCGATGCTATGGTTACTATGCTCGGCGGCGTAGAGGTAAGAAGACTTGCTCTCGGTGTTCCTTATTATACCCTTTCTGAGGTTACCACTTTAGAGGATGCAAAAAACATTCTTGCTGACTTTAGCGAAAAAACAGGCGGAAAAATTGCAGTTAACCTTAAAGGTTTCGGCAATTCGGGTCTTTCAAACGGTAAATATGCTGGCGGATTCAGCGTTTCAAATAAACTCGGCGGCAAAAAAGCACTCACAAGTTTGCTTGATTGGTGTAAAGAAGCCGATATAGATGCTTTCTATAATTTTGAGACCATTTTGTTTAATAAGAACTACAAGAATTATAAGACAAGCGAAGCTGCAAAAACACCTAACGATGTTCGTTCAAAGTACACTGAGTACACAATCGTTACAAGAAAGAACGAAGCATCATCCGCTTATATGGTTAACAGATATGCCCTCGCAACATCTACTGACGATTGGCTTGATGCGGCAGAAAAATTGGGCCTTAGCGGTATAGGATTTGCATCCCTTACCGATATTGCATACGGCGATTATGAGAAGCCCGAATATTTCTGCAAAGCGCATATGGCTGATGATGTTGTCGGAATTCTTGATGCAGTTTCAAAGAAGGGCATCAAAACCTTCGGCGAAGGCGGTAACGCTTATGCTGCCGCAAAACTTGACTATGTGTTTGGTGCTCCCACGGAAGACTCTGCTTTCTTCGAACTTGATGAAACCATTCCTTTCTATCAGATGGTATTCAGAGGTTCAACAAGTCTTTCAGGCGAGGTAATCAACACAAGTGACAACTCAAAAACAGAGTTCCTTGATTCTGTCCTCACAGGTAGTTCACTCGCTTTCATTTTTGCAAACGATGCCGAAATTCAGGTGCTTAAAACCGAAGGACTCAGCGCTATAGGCTCAAGTATTTATTCGGGAATTTCGGATGACGCTGTAGAGTATGTAAAGGCTGCTCAGCCGTTATATAAAGCACTCGGCGGCGCTTCAATTAAAACTTATGAGCGTAACGGCGATATTGCTAAAACAACATTCAGCAACGGCGTTACCGTAATTGCAAACTATTCTGATAAAGCAGTTGTAACTGAACTCGGTTCGGTTGAGGCAAAATCATTCACATTTAGTAGCGGAAAGGCAGGGAATTAGTTATGAAGAAAAAGAATCTTTCAATTGAAAGACGAAATAGCAGAAACGGTTTCCTGTTTGTTTTGCCTTGGCTTTTGGGCGTTGTAATGTTCTTCCTTGTTCCACTAGTTCAGTCGGTAGTTTTCTCGTTCTCTAAGGTTACCCCCACCACAAGCGGTTTTGATATGAGTTTTGTGGGATTGGAAAACTACAAATACGCTCTTTATGAGTCACCTGAGTACGTTAACCACTTCCTTGAGTGTCTTTCGGATTTTGGATATAAGATTCCGATTATTTTGATACTCAGCCTTATCCTTGCTGTTATGCTTAACGGTAAGTTTAAGGGACGTACATTCTTCCGCTCACTCTTCTTCGTTCCCGTAATCATCGCAGGTAGTGTTGTTATGACTATCATTGATGCGGGCGCTTCGGTTGAAGAACTTGGTGAGGTGGCACAGAGTGCTTATCTTGACGGTCTTATCAACTTTGAAAAATTATTCACTCAGTTGGGCCTTCCTGCAGAAGCAACTACCCTGATTTTCGGATATGTTGACCAGATATTTGACCTTGTTTGGCAGTGCGGAGTTCAAACCGTTCTCTTCATTTCAGGTCTTCAAGCAATCCCCGAACAACTTTACGAAGTTTCTAAGGTTGAAGGCGCAACCAAATGGGAAGAATTCTGGTATATCACGGTACCAATGCTTGGCCACACTATAGTATTAGTATTGGTATTCACAATAATCGAGTTCTGCGTAAGAGCAGATAACCCCGTTATTGAGCAGGCATATTCTTTGCTTATCGGTAACCAGGTTTACGGTAAGAGTACTGCAATGCTCTGGATATTCTTCGTGGTTATTGCGGCAATTACCGGCGCAATCTTCTTGGTGTTCAAGAAGTTGTGTCTTGACAGATGGAGTTAGGAGGGAGAAAAATGAAAAAGACAGAAAAAACCCCAATTTCTACCTACCAACTCAAATTAAAAACAACAGCTATTGCAGGCTCATTGGTTCGTTATTTGTTCCTTTGCGCTGTTGGTTATGTAATTTTCTTACAGCTCTTTTATGTTATAAGTTATTCGTTCCGCAGCGTAGCAGACGTTAGTGACCCCAGCGTTGTTTGGATTCCGAAACACTTCACACTTGATGCTTTCAAGGTTGCTTGGGAAGCACTCGAATATCCTGTTCACCTTTGGAACACTATAAGTGTGCAGGTGTTTAGTGGATTGTTGGAAGTTGCTGCCTGTGCTTTGCCGGCATACGGCTTTGCAAGATTCAAGTTTAAGGGTAAGAATTTATTATTTGTGATTGTTCTTTTAATGATTCTTATTCCGCCTCAGATGATAGCGGTTTCAATGTCGCTTAACTATGCACACTTTGATTTCTTAGGAATTTTGGGACTAATTGGTAAAATAACCGGAACAGACATAAGACCCAATCTTATGGATACGGGTTTTGTTTTCTGGTTGCCATCACTCTTCGGTGTGGGCTTACGTGCAGGTTTGTTCATATTCATTTACCGTCAGTTCTTCAACGGAATGCCCAAAGAACTCGAAGAAGCGGCTGCCATTGACGGCGCCAACGCTTTACAGACATTTGTTCGCGTTGTTGTTCCGTCTTCGGGCGTTGCAGTTCTCACAGTTGCAATTTTCTCAATGGTATGGCACTGGAACGAATATTATCAGTCAATCCTTTTCTTCACTGATAATTTCCCCTTGGCAGTATCCCTTAAGGGACTCTTCACCGCAATCGGTAATGTTATCGGTCGTGGCACGGTTGAAGGCACCATTACATATCAGATGGCGTGTGCGGCGCTGTTTATCGCTCCGGTTTTACTTATGTATGTAATTCTTCAAAGAAAGTTTATTGCAAGTATTGACCGTGTAGGTATTGTTGGATAAAACAAAAAATATAAAAGGTCGGAAACTTTTGTTTCCGACCTTTTGTTTTTGCAAAACAAACAGCATATATTGCAATTTAGAAATTGAAACGTTTTATACAAAAAATGTTTGGTTTTTAACATTTAATATCGATTTTTTTGCTATATAATAATAACTAGAAAAAGGTAAATTTAACAAGGGAGTGTTAATTATGAAAAAAACCGTATTTTCATCGAGTGTCGGCATAGTTCCTTCTAAGACAGAACCCAATGCTGCAAAATTACAAGAGTTTATAATGGCAAACTCTGAAAACTGCGAAATAATCATTGAACCTGGTTTTTATTTTCTTGAAAAGAAAATTGTGCTTAAAGATCTTCGAAATGTTGATATAAAAGCATATGATGTTAAGTTTATTACGGCTTATAATGCCGCCTGCGGCGATGAAAGCAAGGGCGCTTTTTCGTATACACACTGTTCCGATTGTAATCTTTACGGTATGTCATTTGCTACCGAAAACCCCGCAAATATTTCGGCAAGAATTACTGCGGTTGATTTAGAAAATAACACCTTTGATGTGGAATTATGTGAAGGTTTTAGCGTCAAGGGTGATGAAATTTTCCACGGACTTGATACCTGCGATGAAAACCGTTCTAATAACGGTGATATATTTATGTCTGATTCTAATCACCGTAAATATGAGTGGTTGGATGAAAAACACCTCCGCTTTTTAATTTGGCATACAAATGCGGATTGTTTGAGAAGAATTCATATTGGAGAATTGATAGCGTTAAGACATACCCTTTATGCGTCGCCGCCATTTAATTTCTATGGTTGCCAGAGAATGTTGTTAGAAGATATAACAATAGAAACTTCACCGGGTTGCGCTTGTGTTGTTTATCCGAGAAGTGCTGATTTTACATTCCGCCGTTTTTATTCACGTTTGCCTGTTGGCTCAAACCAAATTTATTCTTGTTGCGCAGATGGTATACATATTAAGGGTATGACCGGCAAACTCGTACTTGAAGATTGCCATTTGAGTAATATGGGTGACGATGCACTTAATATTCACAACCCTGCGGGAACAGTTTATACTTTTGAAAACGGTGTTTTAAAAGCGGGCGAAAAGCCGAAAACAGATGACCCCAATACCCCCGTTGATACACTTTTTGAAGATTGGGCATGGCAGGGAGATGTTATTTGCTTCTATGATGCGGTTACGGTTGAAAAGGTAGCACAAGCTAAGGTTGTATCGCACGAAATAAAAGACGGATTTAACGTTATGGAACTCACCGAGGTTGAGGGTGAAATAAAACCGGGTCTTAAAATGGCTAACTCTGCTTATTATGCTGCTACCGAGATTAGAAATTGTAGCGTAATGGGAAGCAAGGCGCGCGGTATGGTTTTGCAAACCGAAAATATATTGGTTGAAAACAGTCGTTTTTGCAATATAAGCTCACAAGGTATTTTGGTATCTTGCAACACAACCAATTGGGGCGAAATGGGACCTACCAATAACGCAATTATCAGAAACAATCTATTCTGTAACAATGGTGTAAACCGCAAGGATAAGTCTGCTGCAGGTATATCTGTCTCCACTAATGATGGTAAGTTCTGTGTTGACAAGGTTGATCATTCCAATGTTCATAAGAATGTAACTATTGAAGGTAACCGTTTTGTAAATTTAAAGGATGCCGCGATTTTTGCTGATGCCGTTAACGGAATAACAATTAAAGATAACGAAATGATTAACTGTTGTTTCGATATAGAGGATAGGCGCAAGGAATTTGCTTATAATACTGTATTATTTAACTGTGAAAACATTGTGTATGAAAACAACCGTATTATCGGTGATAAAACAAGAGAAATTAATATAGAATAACTTAAAATTTGCGGTCTGTCAGAATAAAAATGACAGACCGTTTTAGTTTAATACAATATATTGTGGTATGTTACAATTTTGTAACTAATTTTGAAAAATAATATAAAAAACTTAGAAAAAATGCTTGATTTTTGTCTTGTTATATGTTATCATCCTTAAGTACGCTGTGAAAATATGCGTAGATGCATGCGATGATGCGGGAGGTGGCCCGTCTTGAACGGGGAAATTTCCGCGGAGTATGTCCGATTTTAAACCGGGCGAAAGAATTAGGAGTGTGTAAGGAAACTTGCGACCTTTCACACAACGGCAAAGCGATTTGCCGTCCGGAATTGACTGTGACCCCAGCCAGTGCCGGTTTTATAATGTGCCGCAAAGAAAAACGCGGCGCGTTGTAAGTTTTGCCCGCCAACTATTTAAGGAGGCGAAATTCACATGGCAGTGAAAGAAAAAATCCGTATCAGAGTTAAGGGTTATGACCATGCACTTGTAGACCAGTCCGCAGAGAAAATTGTGGAAACCGCTAAACGTACAGGCGCACGCGTTTCGGGACCGGTTCCGCTCCCGACCGAGAAAGAGGTTGTAACTATCTTACGTGCAGTTCACAAGTATAAGGACAGCCGTGAGCAGTTCGAAATGCGGACACACAAGAGACTCATCGATGTTATCAGACCTTCCAACAAAACTGTTGAAGCTCTGACAGGTCTTGAGCTCCCCGCCGGTGTTGAAATCGAAATTAAGCTTTAATATATACATTATATATAAGGTGTTTCGTTTTGACACGACAGGTCATGTTGGCGAAAGCCAACCAATAACCAAAGGAGGAAAAAACAATGAAAAAAGGAATCGTTGGCAAAAAGCTTGGTATGACACAGCTTTTTGATGCAAACGGAAACGTTGTTCCGGTTACTGTTATTGAAGCAGGTCCCTGTGTTGTTTCACAGAAGAAAACAATCGAGAACGACGGTTATGAAGCAGTTCAAATTGGCTTCGGCGATTTGAAGGCTTCAAAGGTTAACAAACCTATGAAGGGTCACTTTGCAAAGGGTGACGTTGCTCCGAAGAAGGTTCTTCGCGAGTTCCGCTTTGAAGACACATCTGCTTTGAATGTTGGCGATATTATTAAGGCTGACGTTTTTGCAGAGGGCGACAGTGTAGACGTTCGCGGCACTTCTAAAGGTAAGGGCTATGCAGGCGTTATCAAGCGCTGGAACTTTGGTCGTCTTAAGGAATCACACGGTACAGGTCCTGTTCACCGTCACGGTGGTTCTTTGGGTGTTATTGACCCCGCTAGAATCTTCAAAGGCAAGAAAATGGCAGGACATTTGGGTAATGAGCGTGTAACCGTTCAGAACCTCAGTGTAGTTAAGGTAGACGCAGAAAAGAATATTATCGCTGTTAAAGGTGCCGTTCCCGGTCCTAAGGGCGGAATCGTTGTTCTTTTCGATAGCGTAAAAGCTTAAGGAAGGAGTGTATTGAATTATGCCTAATATAGCAGTACTCGATATGGCAGGTAAAAATGTGGGCGAAATCACATTAAGCGATGCTATTTTCGGAATCACTCCCAATGCAGTTGTTATGCATGCGGCAGTTATTAACTACCTTGCAAACCAAAGACAAGGTACTCAGTCAACCCTTACCCGTACAGAGGTTTCCGGCGGCGGTAAAAAGCCTTGGAGACAAAAGGGTACAGGTCATGCAAGACAGGGTTCAACAAGAGCTCCCCAGTGGAGACATGGCGGTATTGTTCACGCACCGAAGCCCAGAGATTATTCATATTCTCTCAACAAAAAGGTTCGTAAGCTCGCACTTCTTTCTGCTTTGTCTGATAAAGTTCTTTCAAACGACCTTATCGTTCTCGATGAGTTAAAGCTTGAAACTTATAAGACAAAGGTTGTAGCTGATTGCTTAAAGGCTATCGGCGCAGGCAAGAAAGCACTTATCGTTCTTGAGAACAACGATGCTTTTGCTGTTAAGAGCATTGCAAATATCGCAGGAGCTAAGTCTTGTCAGGTAAACACTATCAACACTTACGATATCATCAATGCTGATACATTGGTAATCGTTAAGGGTGCAGTAGCAAAGCTTGAGGAGGTATACGCATAATGAAAATCGCACAGGATATCATTATTGCTCCGGTTATTACCGAAAAGAGCATGTCAGGCATTGCTGACAAGAAATATACCTTTAAGGTAGCTCGCGATGCTAACAAGATTGAAATTGCTGAAGCTGTTGAAAAGCTTTTCAAGGTTAAGGTAGCAAAGGTAAACACAATCAGCGTTCGCGGTAAGATGAAAAGAATGGGTCGCTACAGCGGTTACACAGCTGCTTGGAAGAAAGCAATCGTAACACTTAAAGCTGATTCTAAGCCCATTGAGTTCTTTGACGGTCTTATGTAATTGACCGCTTGGAAAATCGCAGTTCTCAAAAGAGCATAGCGAAATTCCGGTGATGTATGAAGTACAGTATTGTGCTTCGCTAAGCCAAAATAGGAGAGTGAAAAGAAGATGGCTATTAAGCATTATAAGCCGACTACTAACGGCCGCCGTAATATGACCAGTATGGATTACTCGGATCTTTCAAAGGTAGCGCCCGAAAGAAGTTTGCTTGCAGCTATTAAGAAAAATGCCGGTAGAAACAGCTACGGCAGAATCACCGTTCGCCACAGAGGCGGCGGTAACCGCAGAAAGTACAGAATCATCGACTTTAAGAGAGAGCGTTTCGGAATTCCCGCTACAGTTCTCACTCTTGAATACGATCCTAACCGTTCTGCATTCATCGCTCTTGTTCAGTATGAAGACGGTGAGAAGCGCTATATCATAGCTCCTCAGGATTTAAAGGTTGGCGATGTTATCGTTAGCGGTCCTGATGCAGATATTAAGCCCGGTAATGCATTACCTTTGGCTAATATTCCGGTTGGTACTTTCATCCATAACATTGAGCTTTACCCCGGTAAGGGCGCACAGCTTGCTCGTTCAGCAGGTAATATGGCTCAGCTTATGGCAAGAGAAAACGGAATGGCATTGCTTCGTTTGCCTTCAGGCGAGCTTCGCAACGTTCCCGTTAAATGTATGGCAACAGTTGGTACTGTTTCAAATCCCGAACATGCCAACATCAACTACGGTAAAGCTGGACGTAAGCGCCACATGGGTTGGAGACCTACAGTTCGCGGTTCTGTTATGAACCCCTGTGATCACCCCCACGGTGGTGGTGAGGGTAAATCCCCCATCGGCCGTCCCGGACCTGTTACTCCTTGGGGTAAACCTACATTGGGTTACAAGACTCGCAAGAAGAACAAGTCTACTGACAAGTATATTGTAAAACGCCGTAAGTAAGACGACGAAAGGAGATTAATCATGGGAAGAAGCATTAAAAAAGGCCCTTATGTGCAACCTGTTTTGCTCAAGAGAGTCAAAGAAATGAATGAAGCCGGCGAAAAGCGTGTTCTCAAAACTTGGAGCCGTTCATCAACCATATTCCCCGATTTCGTCGGACATACTTTTGCAGTTCATGACGGACGCAAGCACGTTCCGGTATATGTAACTGAGGATATGGTTGGACACAAACTCGGTGAGTTTGCACCCACAAGAACATTCAAAGGCCACGCAGGTTCTAAAACCAGCGGTAAGTAAGCGGCTGAAAGGAGAGTAAACAATGGAAGCAAGAGCAATACTTAAATATGCTCGTATTTCACCCCGCAAGGTGAAAATTGTTATGGATTTAATCCGTAATCAAGATGCTGACAAGGCTATGGCTATACTCAAATTTACTCCCAAGTCCGCTTGCGAGTATTTGGAAAAGCTTTTAGCATCAGCTATAGCAAATGCAGAAAACAATCACAATATGGATGTTTCTCGTCTTTATGTTGCTGAGTGTTTTGTTTGCCCCGGACCTACTTTAAAGAGAATTCGTCCGAAGGATCACGGCAGAGCACACCGCATCTTAAAGAGAACAAGCCATATGACTATCGTTCTTAAAGAACGCGAAGATTAAGAGGGAGGTTAAGTTATGGGCCAGAAGGTTAATCCCCACGGTATGCGTGTGGGCGTAATTAAAAACTGGGACTCACGTTGGTTTGCCAATGACAGCGTTTTCGGTGATACATTGGTTGAGGACTACAACCTCCGTAAATACCTCAAGAAGACACTCTTCACAGCAGGTATTGCAAAAATCGAAATCGAACGTGACGCAAAGCGTGTAAGACTCCACATTCACTGCGCAAAACCGGGTATGGTAATCGGTCGCAACGGTGCTGAAATCGAAAAGCTCCGTTCAACCTGCCAGGATATGCTCGGCAAGCCTGTTGTTGTGAACATCGTTGAGATTAAGAGTCCTGACGCTAACGCACAGCTTGTTGCAGAAAACATTGCAACTCAGCTTGAAAAGCGTATTTCTTTCCGCCGTGCAATGAAGCTCGCTATCGGCAGAGCAATGAGACTCGGCGTTAAGGGTATCAAAACACAGGTTTCAGGTCGTCTCGGCGGCGCTGAAATTGCAAGAAGCGAACAGTATCATGAAGGAACCATTCCGCTTCAGACCTTAAGAGCAGATATCGACTACGGTTTTGCTGAGGCAGACACCACATACGGTAAGCTCGGTGTTAAGGTTTGGATTTATAAAGGCGAAGTTCTTTCTGACAATCGCAGAAACAAGAAGGAAGGAGGCGCCCGCTAATGTTAATGCCTAAGCGTGTTAAATACCGCAGAGTACACAGAGGCCGTTTAACCGGTAAAGCTCTTCGCGGAAACACCGTAACACACGGTGATTTTGGTCTTCAGGCTACAGAACCTGCGTGGATTACCTCTAACCAGATTGAAGCTGCCCGTATTGCTATGACTCGTTATATCAAGCGTGGCGGTAAAGTATGGATTAAGATTTTCCCCGACAAACCTATCACAGAAAAGCCGGCTGAAACTCGAATGGGTTCAGGTAAAGGTTCACCCGAGTATTGGGTAGCCGTTGTTAAGCCCGGCCGCGTAATGTTTGAAATCGGTGGAGTTAGTGAGGAATTAGCCCGTGAGGCTATGCGTCTCGCAGCCAACAAGCTTCCTATTAAGTGTAAGTTTGTAAGCAAACAGGAAATGGGTGGTGAGCAGTAATGAAAGCAAAGGAAATCAGAGAGTATGATTTAAGCAAGCTCAACAGCAAGCTTAGTGATCTCAAGGAAGAATTATTTAATCTACGTTTCCAACTCGCCATTAACCAGCTCGAAAACCCTATGCGTATCGTTGCTGTTAAAAAGGATATCGCTCGCATTAAGACAATTATTCGCGAGAACGAAATCAAAAACAGCACTAACGCTTGAAAGGGAGGTAAGCTGAAATGAGCGAAAGAAACCTTCGTAAAACAAGAGTGGGTATTGTTGCAAGCAACAAGATGGATAAAACCGTTGTTGTTTCCATTCAGGACAATGTAAAGCATCCGCTCTATAAGAAGATTATTAAAAACACTATCAGACTTAAGGCTCATGATGAGAACAACAGCTGTGGCATTGGCGACAGAGTTCTTATTATGGAAACGAGACCGCTCTCCAAGGATAAACGTTGGCGCGTGGTTGAAATAATCGAAAAGGCTAAGTAGTCTTACAAGGAGGAAAACACTGTGATACAACAACAGAGTTACCTCAAGGTTGCTGACAATACCGGTGCTAAAGAAATTATGTGCATCCGTGTTCTTGGAGGCTCCAGAAGGAGGTATGCCAACATTGGCGACGTTATCGTGGCTTCTGTTAAAAAGGCCGCTCCCGGCGGTA
>SVPU01000021.1 GCA_015065685.1 Oscillospiraceae bacterium
TTCTGTGTGGCATCTAAATAGACCACAACACTTGGTGGGAGATGGTGGATTCGAACCACCGAAGGCGAAGCCAGCAGATTTACAGTCTGTCCCCTTTGGCCACTCGGGAAATCTCCCATATTTAATTTTTAAAGCTGGAGCTGGTGGACGGACGTAGCCTTTTTTCAAAAGTCTGCCGTGTTTGCGGCATAGCCGCTGCACACTTCGCGGTTAAAAACATCACGCCGTGATGTTTTCTTAACACCGCTCACCCTCTCAGGCTTCGAGTCCGATTAAAGACTCATAAAAAGCTGGAGCTGGTGGACGGACTCGAACCCCCGACCTGCTGATTACAAATCAGCTGCTCTACCAACTGAGCTACACCAGCGTTTTTAAAGCGCCTAAATAATATACCACACCATTTTTGTAATGTCAAGAAATATTTTGAATAATTTTTATTGTTTTGTTTTTGGGGCGTTTTTGTGTGTCTGATGACCGTTTTTAAAGCAAAAAATGTTCTATTATATATATTAATTATTATTAAAGTTGACATTTAAGGTGCTTTTTTGGTATAATACAATGAATATTAATATGTTTTGGAAGTGTGTTAATGTGTTGAAAAGTATGACAGGCTTTGGCAGAGCCACTGAACAAATAAACGGACTTGATGTTACGGTTGAAATAAAATCGGTTAATCACAGGTATTTTGAGTTTTCTTGCCGCGTGCCGAGGGTTTATCAGTTTTTAGAAGAAAAGCTTAAATCATTCTGCCAGCAAAAGATTTCAAGAGGTAAGGTTGAAATAGGTGTGTTTATTGAGCAGACCGATGGCAACAGTCAGTCGGTAGAAATAAATCACGACTATGCGGCGGCTTATATAGTTGCCCTTAAAGAGCTTTCAAAGAAATATAAAATAAAAGCAGATGTCAAGGCCTCCGATTTTATCGGCAATTCCGATATGTTTAAAATCCGCCGAAATGAGCTTCCTGATGAGCTAGTCGGCGAAGCGGTGCTCACAGTGGCAGAAAAAGCGGTTGAAAGCTTTATGGAAATGCGCACGGTTGAGGGTGAGCGCCTTAAAGAAGATATTTGCACAAGAGCGGATGATATCTTGGGTAAGGTGGCTCTTGTTGAGGCACAGACACCGCAAACCGTTAAGGCTTACAGAGAACGCCTTGAGCAAAAAATTCGCGACCTCTTGGCAGATGCGAGAGTGGATGAGCAAAGGCTCATTGCCGAAACTGCCATTTTTGCCGATAAGGTTGCGGTTGATGAGGAAACGGTCAGACTTAAAAGCCATATTGCTCAACTGAAGGCTTTGGTTGAAGCAGAGGAGCCGGTCGGCAAGAAGCTTGATTTCATTGTTCAAGAAATGAACCGCGAAACCAACACAATAGGCTCTAAATCGCAGAATGTTGAAATTGCACACATCGTGGTTGATATTAAATCTGAAATTGAAAAAATCAGAGAGCAGATTCAGAACGTTGAATAATTTTTAAAGGTGATATTATGAAACTTGTAAACATTGGATTCGGTAATATGGTTTCTGCAAACCGTATGATAGCAATTGTTAGCCCTGAATCTGCGCCGATAAAGCGTATAATTCAGGATGCGCGTGATAGGGGAAGTCTTATCGATGCCACCCACGGCAGAAGAACGAGAGCGGTAATTATTACTGATAGCGACCATATAATTTTAACCTATCTTCAAGCAGAAACTCTTGCAAACAGAATTGCTGAAGAAAACAGTATTGATGATGAGGATGAAGAGGATGAATAAAGGCGTAATTTTTATTATTTCAGGGCCCTCCGGTTCGGGTAAGGATACGCTTATGGTTGAGCTCTTTAAGAAATGCCCCGAAATCAAGTTTTCTATTTCCTCAATCACTCGTGCTATGCGCGTGGGCGAGGTTGAGGGTGTTAAATATAATTTCATTTCCAAAGAACAGTTTGAACAGATGATAAAAGAGGACAAGTTGCTCGAATATAACAGCTATGTTGGAAATTATTATGGGACACCGAGAAAACCCGTTGAGGATGAAATAGAAAAGGGTAACAATATATTAATCGAGGTTGATGTTAACGGTGCGGCGCAGATAAAAGAAAAAATGCCCGAGGCCGTGAGCATGTTTATAATGCCGCCTTCTTTCGAAGAATTAGAGAGAAGACTTAGCGGCAGAGGTACCGAGTCGGAGGAGCTTATAAGAAAAAGAATGCAAAGCTCCTTGGATGAAATAAAGAGAGCATCAGAGTATGACTATATTATCGTTAACGATGATATAGCAACTGCTGTTGACGATATAATTTCTGTTATGAGAAGCTGCCAATTAAGGCAGGAAAAACAGAAGCATATTATAGAAGAGGTGTTAGAAAAATGTTAAATCCCAATATTGGAAAGCTTATTCAGAACAGTGAGAACAGATATCGCCTTGTAATCGATATTGCTCACACAGCAAGAGAAATTTCCGGCAAAGCAGAAGAAAACGGCGAAATTATGGTTGAAAAACCGGTCAGCGTTGCTATTGATAAGTTAGCATCGGAAATTTAAAGCAACTTTAATTAGATTTTTAAGGAGGCGGAAAGTATGACAGGACTTGTGGCAGAAGTGGCACTTATGAGCACAACTCTCGCCTTTGACAAGCTTTATACTTATGCCGTTCCTCCCGAACTTCACGAAAAGGCAAAAGAGGGCTGCCGTGCGATAGTTCCGTTTGGCAGAGCGAACACTAAAAAGCAGTGTATGATTTTCCATCTCAAGCAGGGTGAACTCTCGGGACTTAAAAGAATTGTTGGTTTGACCGATGAAGAGCCCGTTTTGAACGGGGAAATGTTAGGCCTTTGCGAGTTTATGCGAAACAGTGTGTTTTGCACCTATTATGATGCGGTTTCGGCTATGCTGCCAACAGGACTTGGGCTAAAGCTTGTCAATTATTATTCGGCAAACTCAGAGTTTTCGGCAGTTTCGTTGTTAAGCGGCTTTGAAAAAGAGGTTTATGATTACCTTCTTAAAAAGGGTGAAACCGCAGAGGAAACAATCAAAAAAGCCTTTGGGGTTGAAGCCGAGCTTTTAGAACGCCTTTTGGAAAAAGAGGCGGTTATTAAAAGCAGCGAAGCCAAGCAAAAGGTTGGCGATGCAACTCAAAAGTGGGTGAGACTTTGTGATGATTTTTCAGAGACAGAGAAACTCACATCACGGCAAAAAGAAATAGTCGATTTGCTTTATGATGTCGGCTCGGCCTCTGTAAAGGAAATTTGCTATTTCACAGGGGTTACTGCATCGGTTATACAAACACTTGTTAAAAAAGGTGTTCTGATAGCATTTGAAAAGCAGGTTTTCAGAACGCCGTATAAAACGGGGACTGAAAAACGCGAAAAAATCGAACTAACCGAAGAGCAAACCAAGGCTTATGAGGGCTTGCTCCAAAAATATAAATCGGACAAGGGCGAGGTTTCTTTGCTTTACGGTGTTACAGGCTCGGGTAAAACGCAGGTTTTTTTAAAGCTTGTGGATGAGGTTGTTGCAAGCGGCAGGGGCGTTATGGTTATGGTGCCCGAAATTTCGCTCACAGTTCAGATGATTTCTCTTTTTACCGCGCGTTACGGCAACAAGGTTGCAGTTTTTCACAGTGCGATGTCTATGGGACAAAGGCTTGATGAATGGAAAAGGATTAAAGAGGGTAAAGCGCTTATCGCAATAGGCACGCGAAGTGCAGTTTTTGCACCCTTTAAGGATTTAGGGCTTATAATTATTGATGAAGAGCAAGAGCATACCTACAAATCCGAAAAAACACCCCGTTTTCACACAAGAGATTTGGCGCGTTACCGCGCACATTATCACAAGGGGTTGCTTTGTCTTGCTTCGGCAACACCCTCGGTTGAAAGCTATACCGCCGCAAAGAACGGACGATACTCCATATTCACCCTCAAAAACCGCTATGGCAATGCAGTTTTGCCGACTGTTGAGACAGTGGATATGCGAAAGGAAATTCTTTCGGGCAATAGCGGTGTTTTAAGCAACACACTTTATGAAGCGATAAACGAGACGCTTGACAATAAAAAGCAGGCGATTATTCTGCTTAACCGCAGGGGACATAATACATATATATCTTGTCCTTCTTGCGGATATGTGGCTACTTGCCCTAATTGCAGCGTGTCTCTGACATACCATTCCGCAAACGAGCGGCTTATGTGCCATTATTGCGGTTATTCCGAAAAGGTTGACAGAAAATGTCCACAATGCGAGAACGGACATATGAAATATATGGGTCTTGGAACCCAAAAAGCAGAGGAAGAGTTAAAGGCGCTTTTCCCCGATGCTAAAATTTTAAGGCTCGATGCCGACAGTACATCTTCGAGGGAATCATATTCAACATATCTCACTGCTTTTGCAAACGGCGAATATGATATACTTTTAGGCACGCAGATGGTGGCAAAGGGTCTTGATTTCCCAAATGTTACACTTGTTGGTGTTTTGGGTGCCGACAGGGCAATGTTCAGCGAGGATTTCAGAAGCTTTGAGCGTTCCTTTTCACTGCTCACACAGGTTGTGGGAAGAGCGGGAAGAGGAGATTCGAGCGGCAGAGCAATTGTGCAGACCGTAACACCCGAGAGCAACCTTATAGAGCTTGCCAAAAATCAGGATTACGATAGCTTCTATAATGAAGAAATTTTAACAAGAAAGTTAATGGTTTATCCGCCATACTGTGATATATGTGTGGTGAATTCTTATTCTTTCAGTAAAGAAAACGCGGAAAAAGTTATCAATAATGTATTCAGCAATATTAAAGCTTTAATCGGCAAAAAATATTCAGCGGTTAAAATTATCATTTTAGGGCCAACGGCTGCATCAATCCCCAAAGTGAATAACAAATACCGCTTCCGCATTATAATAAAATGTAAGAATAATGCCGAATTCAGAGATATGTTAAGAGAAGCGCTGGATGTTAAACAACCGACAGACAGTGCAGTTTCGGTTGATATTAATCCCGAAACGGTTATTTAGGAGGAAAAAATGGCAATTAGAAATATAGTTAAGGTTGGCGATGACGTGCTGCGAAAAATCTGCCGCACACAGCTTAACTTCGATGAAAAATTAGCAATTCTGCTCGATGATATGGCAGAGACTATGTATGCTGCGGAAGGCGTTGGCCTTGCAGCACCGCAGGTTGGAATACTCAGAAGAGTTTGCGTTGTTGATATCGGAGACGGACTTATTGAACTCGTAAACCCTGTGATAACCGAAAAGAGCGGTGAGCAAATCGGTAACGAGGGCTGTCTTTCTGTTCCCGAACGCTTTGAAGAGGTTAAAAGACCTATGAATGTTACCGTTCGTGCGCAGGATAGAAACGGCAATAATTTCACAATAAGTGCCGAGGGCTTTAAAGCAAGAGCGCTTTGCCACGAGATAGACCACCTTGACGGTATACTTTATATAGATAGACTTTGAGGGAAATAAATGAAAATTGTTTTTATGGGTACACCCGATTATGCGGTGAAAACTCTTGAAAAATTAATTGATAAGGACCACGAGGTTGCGGCTGTTTTCGCACAGCCTGATAAACCGGTTGGCAGAAAGCATATTTTAACTGCACCGCCCGTTAAGGAAACAGCTTTAAAGCACGGAATTAAGGTTTTTCAGCCAACAACACTTAAAAACGGCGAGGCGGCAGAAATTTTAAGAGAAATTGCGCCCGATGTTATTGTTGTTGTGGCTTACGGCAAAATTTTACCCAAAGAAATTCTCTCTATTGCGAAATTCGGCTGTGTTAACGGCCACGCATCGCTTTTACCTAAATACAGGGGCGCTTCTCCAATACAGTGGTGCATAGTTTGCGGCGAGCGTGAGACAGGCGTTACCACAATGCTTATGGATGAAGGAATGGACACGGGCGACATTTTAAAAACCGAAACAGTTAAAATAGGTGAAAACGAAACTGCCGAGGAGCTTTTTGAAAGATTATCCGAAATAAGTGCTGATTTAATGGTTTCAACCTTGGATGATTTGGAAAAAGGTGAAATTTCACCCCAAAAGCAAGATGAAGCAGATGCTACTTATGCGCCTATCATTAAAAAAGAGATGGCGCTTATAGATTTCGGTAAAACCGCAAAAGAAATTTTTAATGCCGTGAGGGGTTATTACTCTTGGCCTTGCGCATATTTCTTCCTTAATGGCAAGAGAGTTAAGGTTATCAAGGCAGAAATCGGCGATAAAACCGAAGAAAAAGCAGGAACTGTGGTTGAAACCAAAGAAAAATTTGCGGTTGCCTGCGGCGATGGTGTTGCAATTAATCTTTTGGTGGTTCAGCCCGAGGGCTCAAAGCCGATGACTGCAAAGCAATTCTTCTGCGGAAATTCGGTTGAGCTTGGCGCTGTGATTGGTGAAGAAAATGGATAATCCACGCAAGGTTGCCGTTAAAACACTGCTTAAAATTGAGCACGACAACGCCTATTCAAATATTTCGTTAGCCTCTGCCTTTAAAGAGGCAGAGCTATCTGCCGCTGATAAAGCCCTTGCATCCGCTTTGGTTTACGGTGTGCTTGACAGAAAGCTTACGCTTGATTATGTTTTGGCAAAATTTATGAAATCGCCACTCAAAAAAACTGCACCCTTTACATTGCAGGTTTTGCGCACGGCGCTTTATCAGATAATGTATATGGATAAAATTCCCGAGAGCGCGGCGGTTGATGAGGCTGTTAAGCTTATAAAAAAATCTCGCGAAAGCAGAAATTCGGGCTTTGTTAATGCGGTGCTCAGAAAAATTCTCAGAGAAAAGTATGAATTGCCAAACGGTAATACTGTAAAGGATATGAGCATTAAATATTCCTGCAGTGAATGGATAATAGATTCTTTTTTAAAGGATTATGGCCCTCAAAACACACAAATGCTGCTTGGTGAAAGCCTTAAGGCTGCGTCGCTTACCATAAGGGTAAACACGCTTAAAACTGACACCGATAGTTTAATTGCAGAGTTTGCAAAAATGGGTGTTGCATTAAAAAACGGTGCAATAGAAAATTCCTTGTGCTTTGAAAAGGGAATTGATATTGCAAATAACACCTTATTTAATAAAGGCTATTTTCATGTTCAGGATATTGCTTCTCAAACAGTTACTTCTGTTTTAAACCCTGCTGGTGGAGACCGTGTTCTTGATATGTGCGCCGCCCCCGGCGGAAAAAGCTGCACTTTAGCAGAAATTATGCAAAATAAGGGCGAGATAATTTCCTGCGATATTTATGATGCGAGGGTAGGGCTTATTCGCGATAATGCGAAAAGGCTTGGAATCGATATAATTAAACCTACATTGTGCGATGCCACGGAATATAACGAGCAGCTTGGCGAGTTTGACTGTGTGCTCTGCGATGTGCCCTGTTCGGGTCTAGGCGTTATAAGGCGCAAGCCCGAGGTTAAATATAAGGAAAAGCAAGATTTAAGTGAGCTTGAAGAGATTCAGTATAAGATACTTTGCAATGCCGTAAAGTACCTTAAAAAAGGTGGAAAGCTGCTTTATTCAACCTGCACTCTAAGAAGGGCTGAAAATGAAAATCTTGTAATTCGCTTTCAAAAGGAGTATAATAACTTCCAAAAGGTTTATGAGCATACCTATATGCCTCATATTGACGGGACGGACGGTTTTTATTGCGCCTTGCTCACTAAAGAATAAAAGGAGGCCGAGCCTTTCTTGGTAAAAACCGATATAAAATCTATGACTGAGCAGGAACTCGAGGAGTTGCTTAAAGGTCTCGGTCAACCGCGCTTCAGAGCCAAGCAACTGTTTATTTGGCTGCAATCGGGTGTAACAGATTTTGATGAGATGACCAATTTGCCGTTGGCACTCAGAGAAAGCTTAAAGGAAACCTGTTATATCGCGAATGTCGGGGTTGAGCGCAAATTAGTTTCAGAGATTGATGGCACCGTGAAATACTTATATAAGCTTTTTGACGGTGAATATATTGAATCTGTACTTATGAAATACGAGCACGGTTACACGGTTTGTATTTCAACCCAAGTTGGTTGCAGAATGGGCTGCAGTTTTTGCGCTTCGGGTCTTAACGGACTCAGCCGCAACCTTACCGCTTCGGAAATGCTTTCTCAGATTATGTATGCCGCAAAGGATAACGGAATCCGTGTTTCTAATGTGGTTATGATGGGAATGGGCGAGCCGCTTGATAATTTCGAAAATTCGGTAAGATTTTTGCAGCTTGTTTCAAATGAAAAAGGCCTTGGCATTGGGCTTAGACATATTTCTCTTTCAACCTCGGGCCATGTGAGCGGAATAAATAAGTTAAAGGAATATAATTTCCCAATAACGCTTTCAGTTTCGCTTCACGCACCGAATGATGAAATAAGAAGCTCAATGATGAAAATAAATAAAAAATGGAATATTGACCAGCTGCTCAGTGCAATAAGAGAATATCAAAAGGTAACCACAAGGCGTGTTTCCTTTGAATATGCACTGATAGAGGGTGTTAATGATTCCGGCGCATGTGCTGTTGAGTTGGCCAAAAGGCTTAAGGGTATTATGTGCCACATAAATCTCATACCGGCTAATCCGGTTAAGGAAAATAGTTTTAAAAAACCCGATAAAAATAAAATTCTTAGCTTTAAAGGCAAGCTGGAAGCCTTGGGGCTTAATGCAACGGTGAGAAGAACTCTCGGCGCGGACATTGATGCCTCTTGCGGACAGCTGCGAAGCAGAGTGAAGGAGGGGGAAAGCATTGATAATTCATAGTAAAACGGATATTGGAAAGCAAAGAAATTCTAATCAAGATGCATTTTTTGCGGCTGAGCTTTCAAAAGATGTGGCTTTTGCCGTTGTTTGCGATGGTATGGGCGGTGCAACTGCCGGAAATATCGCAAGCAGCACGGCAGTTAAAGTGATATCCGAATATATTATGAGGTCCTATAGAATAGGAATGGATGGCTTTGAGGCGGAAAAAATGCTTAAAAACGCAATCCAAAGTGCAAATCTAGAAGTTTTTGATATGACAGTTAAAGATACAACCCTTTCGGGAATGGGAACTACCGCAGTTGTTGTTTTAATTCTTGGAAAGAGTGCCGTGATAGCGCATGTTGGAGATAGCAGAGCTTATCTTGCAGATAAAAAGCTCATTCAATTAACGCGCGATCATTCGGTTGTGCAAACCCTGATTGAGAGTGGCGAAATAACCCCTGAGGATGCTAAAATTCACCCGAGAAAAAATGTTATAACAAGAGCTCTCGGTATTGAAGAAGAGGTTATTGTTGATTCCACCATCGTGGAATTGGGACAAAACTACACTATCCTACTTTGTACAGACGGTTTAACTAATTTTGTTGAACAAGCTGATATTTTAAAGACTATAAAGAAAAAAGACGATTTAATAGCAGAAAAACTTGTTGAGCTTGCTAATTTAGGCGGCGGCGGCGACAACATAACTGTTGTTACTCTGAGTGAATAAATTGGATTGGCAGAAAGGAACTGTTAATTATGGATAAATATGTTGGTAAAAGATTAGACGGCAGATATGAAATTAGAGAAATAATAGGCGTTGGCGGAATGGCTGTGGTTTATAAGGCTTGGGATAACCAGGAAAACCGCACAGTTGCAATAAAAATTCTTAAAGAAGAGTTCACCTCTAATGAAGAATTTGTGCGCCGTTTCAAAAACGAATCAAAGGCTATTGCTATGCTTTCTCATCCGAACATTGTGAATGTTTACGATGTTAGCTTCGGCGACCTTATTCAGTATATTGTTATGGAATATATTGAGGGCATAACCCTTAAAGAGTTTATTGAAAGAGAAGGAAGCCTTCGTTGGAAGGATACCGTTCACTTCACACTTCAAATTTTAAAGGGTCTTCAGCATGCTCACGATAAGGGAATCGTTCATCGCGATGTTAAGCCGCAGAACATAATGGTTTTGGCCGATGGCACTATCAAGGTTACAGATTTCGGCATTGCGCGCTTTGCCCGCAGCGACCAGCGCACTATAACCGATAAGGCTATAGGCTCGGTTCATTATATCAGTCCTGAGCAGGCACGCGGCGAAAAGACCGATGAAAAGGCAGACATTTATTCTGTTGGTGTTATGATGTATGAAATGCTGACAGGTAAGCTTCCCTTCGATGCCGAGAGTGCGGTTTCAGTTGCTATTATGCAGCTTCAAAGAGACCCGCAGCTCCCCACCGAAATAAATGGCTCTATTCCCAGGGGCTTAGAGCAGATAACAATGCATGCTATGCAGAAAACTCCCGAGAGAAGATATCAATCTGCAGCTGAAATGCTTTTTGATTTAAGCCAGTTCAGAAAGGACCCTTCACTCACCTTCGATTATAGTTATTTTGTTGATAATTCTCCCACAAAATATGTTGGAAAAATAACCGAGGACAATGATAAAGATATGTATTATGATGATGAAAGCAAGGAGAAGAATAACATAATTCCGATTCTTGCAGGCATTGCTGTAACCTTGCTTGTGGCTTTGGGTGTTCTTGCGGCAATTTTCCTTCCCAAGCTTTTCTCGGGCACAGGTGCCGAGATTGAGTGCCCCGATTTCGTGGGTAAAAAATATGAAGATATCGTAAAGAATAAGGAATATACAGATAACTTTGATTTCAACGATGAATGGGACCACAACGCGGAATATGAATATGGTTATGTTTACGAGCAGTCTGAAACAGAGGGCAAGAAGCTTAAGAAGGATGCTAAGATTACTCTTTATGTAAGTATGGGCACATCAACCAAGCGTGTTCCTGATGTTTACGGTAAAACCGAATCTGCGGCAGTTTCAGAGCTTAAGTCAAACAAGTTTAAAACTGTTATAAGCGAAGAGCCCAGTGAAGATGTTGAGGCAGGCCTTGTTATCAGAACAGAGCCGCAGCGCACACAAGTTGTAAACGAGGGCGAAACCATTACAATCTTTGTAAGCTCAGGAAAACCAACCAAAAATGTTAAGATTCCTGATGTTGTGGGACTTACCAAAGAGGCTGCTGAAGAGGCTTTAAAGGATGAAGGTCTTGTGGCTGAGTTTGAAGATACCCATATAACCACAGAGGATAAATATTATCCAACCGGTTATGTTGTAAAGCAAGATCCTGAAACTTCTTCCACAAAGGTTCCTGAGGGAACAAAGGTTAAGGTTTATGTTTGCGCGGGCTATAAATTCGATGTTGTTGTTGATGAGTTGCCCATAGATTTTGAGAGTGAGAGCTATTATTTATCTCTTTGGGAAAACGGTAAACTCTTCAAGATGGGAGATAAGGTAGATTCTTCCGAATTGATGACATATACCTTCAAGGATCTCACCACAACCGAAACTAGCCTTAATCTTGTTATTAAGATTTCGAGCGGTACCGATACAAAGGAACACGAATTCAGAAGCATTAAGGTTGATAATAAAACAGGTAGAATCACAACTGTTAAGGAATATAGCAATTATCCCAAGGCAGACTCTTCTGATGATTCTCAGAACAATGATAATGACAGCGAAAATAACACAAACGGTGAAAATTGATTTATGACAGGAACTATTGTGAAAGCCTTGTCGGGCTTCTATTATGTAGACTGTGAAAATGATATTTATGAGTGTAAAGCCAGGGGAAACTTCCGCCAAAACGGAGTTTCCCCTTTGGTGGGTGATAGGGTGGATTTTGAAAAGACCGAGGAAAAGAAGGGTATCATAAACGAAATTTTGCCCCGAAAAAGCAGTCTTATAAGACCTGCCGTTGCGAATATTGATAAGCTTTTCATAATTTCCTCGCACAATAATCCCTCACCTAACACCTTGCTTATTGATAAGATGACTGTGCTCGCCCGTTTGAGTGGGATTGAGCCCATTATAGTTTTTAATAAATCTGATATGGGCGATTTTTCCGAATGGCGCTCAAATTATGAAAAAGCGGGCTTCAAAACCTTTGTGGTTTCGGCGCTTGTTGGCGAAGGAATGGATGAGCTTAAAGGCGAACTTAAAGGTTCCATAAGCGTTTTCACGGGAAATTCCGGTGTTGGAAAATCCAGCATATTAAACTGCATTTTGGGAACCGATAAAATCGCCACGGGTGATGTAAGCCAAAAGTTAGGCCGAGGAAGACACACCACCCGCCACACCGAGCTATATGAATTGGATTTCGGCGGTTTTGTTGCTGATACACCCGGTTTTTCATCGCTTGAACTTGATTTGAATGATTATACCCTCAAGGAAAAGCTTTTTGATTGCTTCCACGATTTTTCCGATTATGCGGATAGCTGCCGCTTTTCTTCTTGTTCTCACACAAAGGAGAGCGGTTGTGCGGTAAAAGCCGCGGTAGAGAAGGGCAAGATTTTGGAATCTCGCTATAAATCATATTGTGAAATTTTCGAACAAATTAAAGATTTAAAACCGTGGCAAGTTAAAAAAAAGTAACAAAAAATGCATTTTCTTATATACTGTTAATGTGAGGGAACTCATTAACGCTAACGGCATAAGGTGTGAGAAAAATGCGAAAACGTTGCAATTTTAACAAGGGGATTTATGCTTTGACATTTGCTCTTGGGTTGCTTATCAGCTGTTTTTGTCCACCTAAATTTTTGGTTGCTGTTTTAGCGGTGTGGGTTATTATACTCGGAATATCCTCTTGCAGATAGGGAGACGGCTTATGAAGGTGATTCTAATCAAGAGCCCCAAATTTTTGGGCGGAATTTTAAGAATGTTTTTCGGTATAAAAAAGCAAAGTATTTAAATTACATAAAAAATGTCCTCCAATAATGGAGGACATTTTTTTAATCGCTATTTTGTTTTAGTTTGTATATTTCCTCTGCGGCGAGTCTTGCCTTGGCAACATTTGCTTTTTGCTTTGGGAAGCAGTAATACAGCCGTTTTTTGTTTCCAATGCAGATAACATCGCCTATTTCATACCAATAATAATCGGCATAGAGTCCGTATGATGAGGTGGCGCTTTGTGAATATTCAAGCTGTGAATCGGTGCCTTTGAGTGTGAAACCGTCTGAAGTGTGGGTGAGAATACCGCTTCCCACCATATAAATAGCCTTATAATCTGCCATAACTCCGATTTCAACTTCGGTTTCCAAATGGTAAGCATTGTTAATGATTTCTTGCTTTACACATTCT
Organism: Oscillospiraceae bacterium; assembly: GCA_015065685.1. GTDB lineage: Bacteria > Bacillota > Clostridia > Oscillospirales > Acutalibacteraceae > UBA737. Next base: position 13,060 of record SVPU01000021.1, read on the forward strand.
CTTTCCCAAGAATACCAATCGGGAATGTGCGGAAATTCAGTTTCACCGCTTTGGGCTTTGAGCCTTCCGTAAATATCCATTTCATAGGCTTTGCCACAGTTTTCGCATTTTATCGTGGTACCTTTTCCAACCATTTTTTCTTCCGAGCCACAGCTTGCGCATTTATAAAGAATTCTTTCAAGAAAATCTGCTCTGAAGGGCTCGTCAATTTCCGTTTTGGTTTCATATTGGCGGGCAAAATTATCAAATGTGAACTCTTTTTCTAAGGCTTCTGTTAATTCTTCAGCAGTTTTTTCTTTAATTTCATTTTCCGTGAACAAGCATTTAACATGTGCAGAAACCTTTGTTTTGCGCTTTTGTAAGCCATTGTAAAGCGGGTCGCGAAGAAAAGCACCCTCTGTCATTACAGTTACCACGGGCACACCGAGCTTTTTAATTAAAACACCCATTTTTTGCGGTAGGGGTGTTGCGGTGCCGTCAAATGTGTAACTCGCCTCTGGATACATTAAAACGCTTGTGTTGTTTTTTCTGATGGTGTGCAGAATATCGGTAATGAGGGTTACATCTGTAACAAATTTATTTGTGGGTATACAACCGAGCTTGCGCATAAGAAAATTCTTGCCTATAAAACCATCTGATGTACAAACAATGCTAAAGGGCTTTGGAAAGAAAACCCTATATGCAATTTCAAGGTCTATAAAGCTCGAGTGATTCATCAAAATAAGGTAGGGACCTTTTCCTGCCTTATCCATTCTTTCGGTTGTGAACTTAAAGCGGGTGAATAAAAGGTCGGGCAGAGAAATTATTCTGATTATTGCGCCTAAAATCCACCAAGGCTTTTGCGGGCGGCGGTGCTTAGGCGGTTTTATTTTTTCTAAATATGAAAAGGGAACGCGTTTTGTTTTTATTTTCATAAACGGACCTCCTTTATATAATTATTATCTTACAATAAAATCGCCATTAAAACAAGTGCAAAAACATTTTTTAGCGGTTGCGTTGAACAGAAGCAGGCAGTATAATATATATGAATTTTAAAGCTTGGGGAATATTATGTATAAAACGCTCAATCAATATTATAAGGAAAAGTTTGGCTGCAAGGTTTATAAGCTATCGCTCGATGCGGGATTTACTTGCCCTAACCGTGATGGCACCTGCGGGGAAAGAGGCTGTATTTTTTGCTCGGGACTTGGCAGCGGTGAGTTTGCAGAAAAGGGGAATTCTATAACCGTTCAGCTTGAAAATGCCAAAAAAAGAGTTGAAAAAAAGATAAAATCAGGCAAATATATTGCTTATTTTCAAGCATTTACCAACACCTATGCGGACATAGAAAGTTTAAAAGAGCTTTATTTTGAGGCAATAAAGTCCGATTATATTGTTGGAATAAATATTGCCACAAGACCCGATTGTTTGCCACAAGATGTTATTGAATTACTGCAAGAAATCAATAATATAAAACCCGTTTGCGTTGAGCTTGGGTTTCAAACCACCAATGAAAAAACCGCCGAATATATAAGAAGAGGCTATAAAAACGAGGTTTATTTCGATGCGGCAAAACGCCTTAAAGAGAGCGGAATCGAAGTGGTTACACACATTATAATAGGACTTCCCAACGAAACAAAGGCCGATGCACTCGAGACCACGAGAGCTGCCGTGAGAGCCGGAACAAACGGCGTTAAATTTCATCTGCTGCATGTGCTTAAAAACACCGACCTTGCAATTGAATACGAAAAGGGACATTTTTCGTGTTTAGAGCTTGAAGAATATGCTGAAATTTTAAAGGAATGTATTGCAGAGCTGCCGAAAGATACGGTAGTTCACAGAATAACGGGCGACGGCGCCAAAAAAGATTTAATAGCACCCTTGTGGTCGGCAGATAAGAAACGTGTTTTAAACTTTCTTAATAAATTTTTATCATTTAGTGATTGAAACTCGTGTTTAAAAATGTTATTATATATTTAATTTATTGAACAAGGAGAAGCCCTATGAAAATCAGAATCGGTATTGTGGGTTACGGCAATTTAGGCCGTGGAGTTGAATGCGCTTTAAAGCAGAACGGAGATATGGAGCTTTACGGTGTTTTCACAAGAAGAGCACCCGAGAGCGTTAAAACTCTTACAAATGTTAATGTTTATCATATTGATGATATTTTAAAGCATAAAGAAAATATTGATGTTTTGGTTATCTGTGGTGGCTCTGCAACCGATTTGCCAACCCAAACACCTCAATTGGCGCATAATTTCAATGTGGTTGACAGCTTTGATACCCACGCAAAAATTCCCGAGCATTTTGAAAGGGTGGACAAGGCTGCCAAAGAAGGCAAGAATGTGGCAATGATATCGGTTGGATGGGACCCTGGTATGTTCTCACTTAACCGCCTTTATGCCGAGGCAATTTTGCCCGAGGGCAAGGATTATACCTTCTGGGGAAAGGGAGTTAGTCAAGGACATTCCGACGCTATCAGAAGAATTGAGGGCGTTATAGATGCACGGCAATATACTATTCCTGTTGACGAGGCATTAAACAGTGTGAGAGATGGTGAGAATCCCGAACTTACTACAAGGCAAAAGCATATAAGAGAATGCTTTGTTGTGGCGGCAGATAACGCCGATAAAGAACTAATCGAAAAGCAGATTAAAGAAATGCCTAATTATTTTGCCGATTATGATACAACAGTTCATTTTATTTCAATGGAAGAAATGAAAGAAAACCATAGCACACTTCCGCACGGCGGCGTGGTGCTGAGAAGCGGTAAAACAGGCTTAAATTCCGAAAATAACCACATAATTGAATATAGCTTAAAGCTTGATTCAAACCCCGAATTCACGGCATCTGTTCTTGTGGCATTTGCGAGAGCGGCTTTCAGAATGTCGGGCGAGGGAATGTATGGTTGCAAAACGGTGTTTGATGTTCCGCCTGCGTATCTTTCTTCTGAAAGCGGAGAAAATTTAAGAAAAAGAATTCTTTAATTTAAAGTTTTAAAAGGAGATAATCAAAATGTCAAAAAAGCCAAAGGTGTTAGTTGTCGGAAGTTTTGTTATGGATTTAATTGTTACCGCAAACCGCTTTCCAAATGCGGGCGAAACGGTTTTTGGTGATGGTTTTAAAACTGTTCCGGGCGGAAAAGGCGCAAATCAAGCAGTGCAAGCGGCAAGACTCGGTGCAGATGTGACAATGGTTGGTAAGGTTGGAAAAGATTCTTTCGGTGATGAACTTATCGCTTCTGCAAAGGAGAGCGGAGTTAATACTGATTATGTTTTCCGTGCAGACAATGCGCCTTCTGCGATAGGAAATGTGCAGATTCAAAAGAATGAAGAAGGCACGGAAAACAGAATTATTGTTGTGCCGGGGGCAAATCTTGAATTAACATTAGAAGACGTTGCATTTTTAAAGGATGTCATAGGTGATTTTGATATTGTTATTTTACAACACGAAATCAGAAGCGATGTTAACTGTTTTGTTGCAAAAATAGCCAAAGAAGCAGGGGTGAAAGTTATGCTTAACCCTGCACCCTACGCTCCGATACCAAAAGAACTTCTTGCCTGTCTTACTTATATTTCACCAAATGAGCATGAGGCGGCAGATATTGCGGGTATCGTGCTTGAAAGTGATAACGATATAGACACTGCGGTTTCTAAAATCAAAGAAATGGGTGTTAGAAATGTGCTTATAACGCTCGGTAAACGCGGATGCGCTTTTTGTGATGGCAAATCGAAAGTTTTAAGCGGAAGCGTTGATTGCGGCGAGGTTATTGACCCTACCGCTGCGGGCGACAGTTTTATGGGCGCTTTTTGTACTGCGGTTGCTATGGGTGTGGAAATTGAATCTGCTTTGCAGTTTGCAAACTGCACCGCGGGAATAACCGTTACCAAAATGGGCGCACAAACAAGTCTTCCTTACTTAAAAGATGTTTTTGCGATTATGGAAAAGAACGGATTTAATACAAAACATTTTGAAATATTGAAATAAAAAAATGCAGTATGGCTTTCGTCATACTGCATTTTTTATTGGTGTCTTTAGACGTGGAAATAAACCCCCAGTTCTACTGGGGGAATATAAAAAGAGTAGGGCTACAATAAAAAGTGGCGAGGCGAGTGCCAAGCCACAAAGAAATATTGGAAAGAATTAAACCT
>SVPU01000022.1 GCA_015065685.1 Oscillospiraceae bacterium
GGAAAAATACCTTTTTCACATCTGCAAAATCGCTTGTAAAAATTTCGACCGTAGAAACGGCGAAACCCCCGATAAAATCGGGGGTTTCTTGGGCAATATCTTTTTCATTGCCCTTTGATGGTCGAGGCGACAGGATTCGAACCTGCGGCCTCTGCGTCCCGAACGCAGCGCTCTACCAAACTGAGCCACGCCTCGATTTATTTTTCTTTCAGCTTTTCCAAATTTTGCGGTATTTTTCATCCCGCGCTGCTACGCCTCAATACATCTGATTTTTACATAGCCTTATAATTATATATTTACGAAGTTTAAAAGTCAATGTTTTTTTAAAAAAAGAGATTTTTTTGATAAAATTCTTTTTAAATGTTGATATGAAAGCAAAATTATACTATAATATTTTTAATTGAAATTCTTTTTTGGAGTTTAATTATGAAAAAATTGATTATAAATGTTTTCAAAACACTCTTTTTCTTCGATTTGGCAGTTGTTTTTATATCGTTTTTGCCAATTATTAAAGCATCAACCACTGCTCTTAGCGTTTTTATCGGCGAGATACTTATTTTCTCAGTTGTTTTGGGTTTTTCGCTTGTGTTCGGTCTTATTGTTGAACGCCGCACTCGATTTAAAAAGCAAAAAGTAAATCCCATGAAACCGTTGCTTTTCGGTCTCATTTTCGGTTTGATTCTTCCAATTATTGCAATAACAATTTTAACTGTTTTGAAAAAATTCGATATCATAACAATCTTAAATGTCAGCCATATATATTTTTGGCTGCCGGCAATTCTTCTAAATGCCATTTCTTGCGAATTGCTTTTGCACGGATATCTCTTACGGCTTTTTAAACGCGAATATGGCTTTTGCGTTGCCTCAATTGTAACCACTCTTTTATACCTTTCGCTTAATTTTGAGGTTTTAAAAATGGGTGGCATAGTTATTGCAAATGCCATTTTGCTGAATCTCATTTTATGCTTCATTATTGAATATTCGGGCTCTATCATCTCGGCAATAACGGCACATTTCTTTTATAGCGTTATAAGCTCATTTGTGTTTGGGAGCCAAAAAATCTGGCCCGATGCCCCGTATCTTATTGAAGGCTTGTTTACAGGCAAAAACTATTTATCGGGTGGAGCTCACAGAATTGAGGGAAGCATAGCACTTCTTATCCCCGCAGCAATCATTCTCGGCCTTTTAATTTACAAAAAATATAGCCGCGAAATATTGGGCGGTATCGTTTTTGCGAAAAATAAATTTGTTGATTTTAAGGATTTTATTCTTCTTAAATTTAAGAAAAACTAATTCGGAGGTATTTTAAATGTCAAACTATCAATTAGCAGCACCAACAAGCGGTGATGTTGCTGCAATTATTAAAACCAATTTGGGTGAAATTAAAATTAAACTTTTCCCAAAAGAAGCACCCAAAACAGTTGAAAACTTTGTAACCCATGCAAAAAACGGTTATTATAACGGCGTGGTTTTTCACAGAGTTATTAAAGATTTTATGATTCAGGGCGGCGACCCCACAGCCACAGGCATGGGCGGTGAATCGATTTGGGGCGAGAGCTTTGAGGATGAATTCGACCCCGCACTTCACAATCTTCGCGGAGCACTTTCAATGGCTAATGCAGGTCCCAACACAAACGGTAGCCAGTTTTTCATTGTTCAGGCTTCATCAGTTCCGCAGAATATGATTTCTCAAATGCAGGATATGTCTAACGCATTCCCCGAAGCTACTGTTGAGGCTTACAAGCAGCTCGGCGGCACACCTTGGCTCGATTTCCGCCACACAGTTTTCGGTCAGGTTTATGAGGGAATCGAAACTGTTGATGCCATAGCAAATGTTGAAGTGGGCGCTATGGATAAGCCCATAAACGATGTTGTTATTGAAGGCATTGAAATAGTTGTATTTTAAAAGAGAGGGTTTAAACCCTCTCTTTTTTCACGGTATCGGTGGGATAAAAATTTCAGCCATAGGTGATTTATAACTCCAAATTATAAACAAAAACGCTACCGCAACCAATAAAAATAAAAAAATTATCTTAAAATTTCGTGATGCAAAGCTCTCGTTTTCCAATATTTTATTTTGTTTTACAAGCATTAAAATAACTGCAACATAATAACTCGAAATATTGATGAGCTCAACATCTCGGCCAAATAGCCCTTTAGAGACATAATAAATCACCACAATCATAAGCATTCCGTAAAAAACGCTTAAAACAACCGATGAAATATAATTATCATATTTTTCCTTTACCTTAAAATATTCAAAAACGGAATAAATAACGGTTGGAAAAAATAATAATTTAAGGTGCTCCCACACACTTTCATTCACAGGAAAAATAAATCCCAATGCGGTGTTTTGTCCGCTCCACTCGTAAACAAAGTGCCCGAGTGTTCCGAGTGCCGATATTATTAAAAACGCCGTAACATTCCTTTTCCAATTCATTTTACCACCCCATGTAATATTATGTTATATAATATAAAATATATTAGTTTAAAAAAATCTTGACAAAATAATTTGGCGGTGTTATAATTCCTTTAAGTTTAAATGCATTGACGGAATTATTTTTTATATCAAGCTGTTCAAGAGAGTCGGCGGTTGGTGTGAGCCGATACAGAAATATAAATTAAGCCTCATTCCCGAGCAGAACAGCTGAAATTTAAGTAAGTTGTTACGGCATGCACCGTTATCATAGCAAAAAGCTTGTTAGAGCTTTATTGAGTGACCGCTTTAAGCGGTAATCAGGGTGGTACCACGGATAAAGTTTGTTCGTCCCTGAGATTGCAGGCCTTGCAGTCTCAGGGCTTTTGTTTTATTTCAAGAAAAGAAGGTAGAATTATGAACATCAAAATTGCTGACAGAACATTATGCAGAGAGGGTAATTCCTTTACTTTTAAGGAAAAAATTGAAATTGCCCGTCAACTCGAAAAGCTATGTGTTGATATAATTGAACTCCCCGCAATTGAGAATGTTAAAACAGATACCTTGCTCATTCGCACCGTTTCTTCTTTTGTTAAAAACGGTGTGCTCTCTTTGAGCACAGGTTTAAGCATCGAAGGGGTTAATACCGCCGCGGCCGCTCTTCAAACTGCTGCCCACCCAAGAATTCGAATTGAAATGCCCGTTTCAACTGTTGGAATGGAATACACCTGCCATAAAAAAGCGCCTAAAATGCTTGAACTTTTGAAAGAGCTCGTTTCGGCGGCAAAAGAAAAGTGCAGTGATGTTGAATTTTGCGCGCTTGACGCCACAAGGGCAGAAAAGGATGTGCTCGAAGAATTCATAAGGGTTGCTACAGAAGCAGGTGCAACATCCGTAACGGTTTATGATTCTGCGGCAGAAATGATGCCTGACTGTTTTGGCGCGTTTATTGAAGATGTAAAGAAAATCGCTGCCAAAACCGAGCTTGGTGTTTGCTGCAATAATAAAAACGGCCTTGCTGCCGCTAACGCTGTTATGGCTATAAGAAACGGCGCAGATATTGTTAAAACCGATGTTGGCAGCAACGAGGTTCCGCTCGAAACTATTGCGGGCATTTTCAAAAACTGTGGCAACAGCTATGACTTTGTATCAAACATTAAATACACCGAGCTTAACCGCATTATCAAGCAGATTAACTGGATAATCGGTAACGCTAAAAACGAAAAATCCGCTATAACTGTTGCAGAAACCGATGAAAGCGGAATAAATCTTAATTCTAATGATAACAAGGATGCTGTTATAACCGCCGTTTTAAAGCTCGGCTATGACCTTTCAGAAGAGGATTCAGCAAAGGTTTATGAAGAGTTTTTGCGTGTTGCAGAAAAGAAAAGTGTTGGTGCTAAAGAGCTCGATGCCATTGTTGCCACAACCGCTCTTCAGGTGCCCACAACCTACAAGCTCACAAGCTATGTTATAAACAATGGTAACATTATCCCATCAACCGCTCAGATAACCTTGGAAAAAGAAGGCGAAGCGCTTCAAGGCATTGGTATTGGTGACGGTCCCGTTGGTGCAGCTTTCCTCGCAATTGAGCAGATTATCGGTCATCATTACGAGCTTGATGATTTCCAAATTCAATCTGTTACCGAGGGTAAAGAGGCTATGGGCTCTGCGGTTGTTAAGCTCCGTCAAAACGGAAAGCTCTATTCGGGCAACGGTATATCCACCGATATCATCGGTGCCGCAATTAAAGCATATTTAAGCGCAGTAAACAAGATTGTTTACGAGGAGGCAAACTAAAATGAAACTCTCATTTTCTACAAAAGGCTGGCATAACAGCACTTTTGAGGAATTTTGCAAAATCGCAAAGGATTTAAAATTTAAGGGTATTGAGCTTCACAATATACATAACCGCCTTTTCACTGATAAGGATGGTGCTTTCCACGATTATGCCGCAGCGGCAACCGTTAGAAAGCTTTATGAAATGAAGCTCTCTTTGCCTTGCATTGATTCTATTTGTAATCCTTGCGAAAAGGATGACAGGGAAAACAGTATAAAAGAAATTTTAGACTGTATAGATATTGCTGCAAATTTAAAAATCCCTTATGTAAGGCTTCGTTGCCAAGCAAGTGAAAATACTAAAGAAAAGCAGGAGAATCTCGTTAGCGTTATAAACGAGGTTTTACCAAAGGCAGAAGAAAAAAATGTTACTCTGCTTATTGAAACCTGCGGTATTTTCTGCGATACCGCCGCTCTTCGCGACCTTCTCGATAGCTTTGCTTGTGATAATCTCGCAGCTTTGTGGGATATGTATTCACCCTATTTCTTGGTTGCAGAGCAGCCCGAAACCACAATTAAAAACCTTGGTGCATATATTCGCCATGTTCACATTAAGGATGCCACCGTTTATGATGGTGAAACAGAATTCTGCCTCATTGGTGAAGGCTCTTTGCCTGTTGGCGAGATGATGATGGCTCTTCGCTCGGTTAACTATGATGGCTTCATCTCACTCGAGTGGGACCCCAAATGGTGTGAAGAGCTTGATGATATGGAAATCATCTTCTCACAGTTTGTTAACTTTATGAAGCAGTTTGGCGATACCTCTAAAAACGAATCTGCTTTGTATTATAACCGTGCACACACAGGTAAATATATTTGGGAAAAAGACCAGCTGATAGATGCCACCTTCTCAGATGTTTTAGACCGTATGGTAGAAGAATTCCCCGACCAATATGCTTTTAAATACACCACCCTTGACTATACAAGAACCTATAGCGAATTCCGCGATGATGTTGATAATTTTGCGCGTTCTCTTATAGCATTGGGCGTTAAAGCAGGCTCGCATGTTGCCGTTTGGGCTTCAAATGTTCCGCAATGGTATATTGCTTTCTGGGCAACGGTTAAAATCGGTGCTGTTTTGGTTACAGTTAACACTGCTTATAAAATTCACGAGATTGAATATCTGCTTCGCCAATCAGACACTCACACCCTCATTATGACCGAGGGCGCAAAGGATATAAACTACGGCGAAATCGTTGCAGAGCTCTGCCCCGAGCTTGAAAACACCAAAAAGGGCTCTCCGCTTCACGCAAAGCGTTTACCCTTCTTGCGCAATGTTATCACAGTGGGCTTTAAGCAAAAGGGCTGCCTTACTTGGAGTGAAGCTTGCGAGCGCGCTTCACAGGTGCCGTTGAGTGAGGTTCACCGCTTGGCTGCTTTAGTTGATAAGGATGATGTTTGCAATATGCAATACACATCGGGTACAACCGGCTTCCCAAAGGGCGTTATGCTGACACACTACAATGTTGTAAATAATGGTAAATATATCGGCGACCATATGGAGCTTTCCACAGCAGACCGAATGATGATTCAGGTGCCTATGTTCCATTGCTTCGGCATGGTGCTTTCGATGACCGCTTCAATGACACACGGTGCTACTATGTGCCCGCTTCCCTATTTCTCACCAAAGCCCGCACTTGCTTGTATCAATTCAGAGCATATCACCGCCTTCAACGGCGTTCCCACTATGTTTATTGCTATGATGCAGCATCCCGATTTTGAAAAAACCGATTTTTCATATATTCGTGTTGGTATTATGGCGGGTGCCAACTGCCCTGCAGACCTTATGAAAAAGGCAAGCGAGGTTATGAATATGAAAGAAATCGTTTCGGTTTATGGGCAAACAGAAGCGGCCCCCGGTTGCACAATGAGCAGTTACTATGATTCACTGCGCGTGCGCACCGAAACAGTCGGCAGCGCATTCGCAAATGTTGAATGTAAGATTATCGACCCCGAAACAGGTCTTGACTGTCCCGACGGTGTTAACGGTGAATTTGTCGCACGCGGTTATAACATAATGAAAGGCTACTATAAAATGCCTGTTGCAACTGCCGAGGCTATTGATAAAGACGGTTGGCTTCACACGGGCGACCTTGCCTGCCGCGATAGTGACGGTAACTACCGCATAACGGGCAGACTCAAGGATATGATTATCCGCGGCGGCGAAAATATTTATCCCAAAGAGATTGAGGAATTTATATATACCTGTCCCAAAGTGCGCGATGTTCAGGTTATCGGTGTTCCCGATAAACAGTATGGCGAAGAGATTATGGCTTGCATTATTCTTAAAGATGGCGAGGAAATGACCGCCGAGGAAATGAAAGAATATATTGCAGCACATATGGCTCGCCATAAGGTTCCGAGATATATCGATTTTGTTAAGAAATTCCCCATGAACGCCGCAGGAAAAATTTTAAAATATAAAATGCGCGAGGAAGCCGCAGAAAGATTGGGGCTTTAAACTCAAATGATTAACGGAAACTATGTTATTGATGCCCATTGCCACATTTACCCCGAAAAAATTGCCGCAAAGGCGGTTGCGGGAACCGATAATTTTTACAGTGAGCATTCGGTTGGCACAGGCACGGTGGATAACCTAATCGAGATGGGAGAAAGCGCCGGTGTTGACCATTTTATTGTTCAGTCGGTTGCTACTACACCTCATCAGGTTGCTAGTATAAATAACTTTATTGCGGCCGAGGTTGCTAAAAACCCTAAAAAACTCACGGGTCTTGGCACCCTTCACCCCGACAGTGAGGATATTAAAGGCGACATTGCTCATATACTCGAATTAGGACTTAAGGGTGTTAAGCTTCACCCCGACATTCAGGCATTTAAGATTGATGATTACCGTTGTCTTAAAATATATGAGCTTTGCGAAGAGAATAATCTCCCCATTCTTATGCACACAGGTGACAACAGATATGACTATTCCAACCCCAACCGCTTGTTGCCTGTGCTCGACATCTATAAAAACTTAACCGTAATAGGTGCGCACCTTGGCGGTTGGTCAATCTGGAAAGAGGCGGTTAAGGTTTACCGCGCTATTCCGAACTTTTATGTTGACTGTTGTTCGAGCTTTCATTATTTAAAGCCCCAAGAGGCAAAAGAGATTATCCGTGCATACGGCGCCGACAAAGTGCTGTTTGGAACTGACTATCCAATGTGGTCACACAAGAGTGAACTTGAATATTTTTTCTCTCTCGGACTTGACTGCGAAGAAATTTCGAGTATACTAAATATAAACGCTAAAAAACTTTTTGACTTGGAGTGAAACAGATGAGTAACTTTAAAATTGACACTAAATGTGTGCAAAGCGGTTATACTCCCGGTAACGGTGAGCCCCGTCAAATTCCTATTATTCAATCCACAACCTTTAAATATAACACAAGTGAGGATATGGGCAAGCTTTTTGACCTTGAAGCAAGCGGTTATTTCTACACACGCCTTCAAAACCCCACTAACGATACTGTTGCAGCAAAAATCTGCGAGTTAGAGGGTGGCACTGCAGCAATGCTCACCTCTTCAGGTCAGGCAGCATCCTTCTTCTCAATTTTCAATATTGCCTCAGAAGGCGACCATATTGTTTCTTCTTCCACAATTTACGGCGGAACCTATAACCTTTTCGCTGTTACAATGAAGAGAATGGGTATCGATTTCACATTCGTATCCCCCGACTGCAGCGAAGAAGAATTAAATGCCGCTTTCCGCGAAAACACAAAGGCTGTTTTTGGCGAGACTATTGCAAATCCCGCTTTAGCAGTTTTGGATATCGAAAAATTCGCAAATGCAGCACACAGCCACGGTGTTCCTCTTATTATTGATAACACCTTCGCAACCCCCGTTAACTGCCGTCCTTTTGAGTGGGGCGCTGATATTGTTATTCACTCCACCACTAAATATATCGACGGACACGGAGTTTCGGTTGGCGGTTGCATAGTTGATTCGGGTAAATTTGATTGGACTAAATACCCCGAGAAGTTTGCAGGTCTTTGCACGCCTGACGAAAGCTACCACGGCGTTACCTACACCGAGCGTTTCGGCTTAGAGGGAGCCTATATTACTAAAGCCACCGCACAGCTAATGCGCGATTTTGGCTGCATTCAGTCCCCGCAAAACGCTTTTTATATCAACTTAGGTCTTGAAAGCTTGCACCTTCGTATGAAAAAGCATTGCGAAAACGGTCTCGCTGTTGCAAAAGCACTCAAAGCAGATGACCGCATCGCTTGGGTAACCTATCCCGGTCTTGAGGGCGATAAATATTACGATTTGGCACAAAAATATATGCCAAACGGCACCTGCGGTGTTGTCAGCTTTGGTGTTAAAGGTGGCAGAAAGAAGGCTGAAGCCTTTATGAAGGGCCTTAAAATCACTGCTATTGAAACCCACGTTGCAGATGCTCGTTCTTGCTGCTTGCATCCTGCAAGTGCAACCCACCGCCAGATGAATGAGGATGAGCTTATTGCTGCAGGCATTTCGGGTGATTTAGTTCGTTTCTCTTGCGGAATTGAAGATGCAGAGGATTTAATTGCAGATATTAAACAAGCGCTCGATAATATTTAATAATATTTAATAATCTCAAAACCCCCACTTGCATAAGCGGGGGTTTTATGTTATTCTATATTAAAATAGATTTGATGAGGTAAGACTATGCCTATTAAAATTCCAAACGATTTACCCGCAGTAAAAACTCTTAATGATGAAAATATCTTTGTTATGACCGAAAAGCGCGCTATAACACAGGATATTCGTCCGCTCAAAATTTTATTGCTTAATCTTATGCCTAAAAAAATCGAAACCGAAACTCAGCTTTCGCGTTTGCTTGGTAACTCACCGCTTCAGGTGGATTTGGAGCTCATCCACACGAAAAGTCATAAATCTAAAAACACCTCAGCCGAGCATCTTTTCACCTTTTATAAAACCTTTGATGATATTAAGCATCTCACCTTTGATGGTATGATTATAACGGGTGCGCCCGTTGAACTTTTAGAATTTGAAGAGGTTGAATATTGGGAAGAGCTTTGCGAAATAATGGAATGGACTAAGACCCATGTTCATTCAACCTTCCATATTTGTTGGGGTGCTCAAGCAGGTCTTTATTACCATTATGGTATAAAGAAATATCCGCTAGGTAAAAAGCTTTTCGGCGTTTTTCCACACAAGGTTGATTATAAAAAATCAATCCTTTTCAGAGGCTTTGATGATGTTTTCAATGTTCCCCATTCGAGACACACAACCATTCTCAAAGAGGACATTGAAAAAGTAAAGGAGTTAAAAATTCTCTCCACCTCAGAAGAAGCAGGCGTTTATGCTATCTCAACCAAAAACGGCAAGCAAATTTTCATCACGGGCCACTCTGAATACGACCCCGAAACCTTGGCTAATGAATATTTCCGCGATATTTCAGAAAACAAGCCGATTGAAATTCCCAAAAACTATTTCCCGAATGACAATGCTAAAAAAGCTCCGCTTGTTAGCTGGCGTTCGCACGCAAATCTTCTTTATTCAAACTGGCTTAACTATTTTGTTTACCAGACAACGCCTTATGATATAAACGAAATAAAATAAAATAAATTTATGGCAATATTACTTTTTCAGGTAATATTGCCTTTTTTTATGCCAATACTAAAATTGGTGATTTTTTTGATTACAACTATTACTAGAACGGCCATACTTTATTTCTTTTTAACCTTTGGCATCAGAATTATGGGCAAACGCCAAATTGGCGATATGCAGCCCAACGAGCTTGTTATCACATTGCTTATTTCGGAAATTGCGGCAATTCCCTTGCAGGACACTTCCCAACCGCTTTTATTCGGCATTGTTGCAATATTTATGCTTATCATTCTCGAAATCACGGTATCAATTATTGCTTTAAAAAGCAACACAATGCGAAAGCTCTTGAACGGCAAGTCGATTGTTGTTATAAAAAACGGTGTTATTGACCAGAATGCCATGAAAAAGGTTAGAATGACCGTGATAGACCTTATTGAGCTTCTGCGCGGACAGAATGTTTTTGATATTTCAACCGTAGCTTTTGCGGTGCTCGAAGTAAACGGTGATTTAAGCGTTTTGCTAAAAGCGCCGAATCAACCCCTCACCGCTAAGGATATGCAGATTAAAAAAAATCAAGAGGCTCTCCCCTTGCCCGTTATCAGCGATGGCAAGATAATTAAAGAGTCTCTTAGCGCGCTCGAAATATCTCAAGGCGAAATACTAAATAAACTAAATTCGCAAAGATGCAGGGTTTGCGATGTGTTTCTAATGACGCTTGACCGCAACAAAAATATAAATCTGATAAAGAAGAGGAAAGACACTTGAAAAGATTGATTGCCGCTGCAGTTTTACTGATTATAGTTGTAACCACCTATATTTGTTCTTATATTTATATAGATAAAACCTGCAAAACCGCAAATAAAATGTTAAGTGAATGTGTTGATATTTACAGCGCCGACCAAAACGCTACGGATTCGGCAAAAAAACTAAATAAATTCTGGAGTAAAAAAGAAAAACCGTTATCAATTATCGCCAATCATACAAGTATTGATGAAATTGAAATGGCGATTGGCTCGCTCGTTTCATACAGTAATTCTCCGGAAAACGAAATCTTTTACGAATATGCAGGAACGGTTAAAACCCTGCTTCATCAGCTTATGGAAGATACCAAACCCGGTATTCACAGCATATTTTGATTAAAACGCCCGTATTTTTGCATAAATATGCAAAAAACTGTTGACTTTTTGGGGTGTCGGTGGTATAATTCCTTCATAAACTTGCATTTTATGCGAAATTTGAAGGAGATGGAATGTTTTTATGAAAAACATAGTTAAAGTTTTAAGCATTTTAATGGTACTTTGCATGGTATTAAGCCTTGCAGCTTGCGGCGACGGAGCAAAGGTTGTTGCTTCTGCCGATGATCTTCCCGGTGCTACTATCGGTGTTCAGTTAGGCACTACAGGTGATATCTTCGCAAGTGATTACGAAGAAGATGGCTCAACAATCGAGCGTTACAACAAGGGTGCAGACGCTGTTTTAGCTCTCACACAGAATAAGGTTGACTGCGTAATCATCGATAACGAGCCCGCCAAGGCATTCGTTGCAGCTAACGAAGGTCTCAAAATTCTTGAAGATCCGTTTGCAGTTGAAGAATATGCTATCTGTGTTGCTAAAACAAACACTGAACTCACAGCAAACATCAATGCAGCTCTCAAAGCTCTCAAGAGCGAGGGCGTTATTGACCAGATTATCAAAAATTACATAGGCGACGATACAAAGGGTACTTGTCCTTATGTTTCACCCGCAGATGTTGACACATCAAAGGGCACACTCCATATGGCAACAAACGCTTTCTTCGAGCCCTATGAGTTCTATGATGGTGAAAAGGTTGTTGGTATTGATGCTATGTTAGCTCAGGCTATTTGCGATAAGTTGGGCTACAAGCTCGTTATTGATGATATGGATTTCGATTCCATCATCACAGCTGTTCAGCAGGGCAAGGCTGATTTCGGTATGGCAGGTATGACCGTTACCGATGAGCGCCTTAAGGAAATTGACTTTACCGATACTTACACAACCGCTACACAGGTTATCATCGTTAAAGAATAATTAATTTTCCAAGTGTTTTTTATGGAGCGGCAGTAAATGCTGCTCCATATTTGTGCCTTTAAAGCACAATAATTTTTTTGAAAAGGAAACTCAAATGAATTATTTAAACAGTTTTTTATTATCCTCAGGCTTTAGCCTTTGGCTTGATGATGTGGCTGACAGTTTTTATAAAACCTTTATTTTTCAAGACCGTTGGCTGCAGTTACTACGAGGCTTAGTAGTAACAATAGAAATCACCATTGTGGCAACTCTGATTGGTATTGTCTTGGGCTTTTTAGTTGCCGCAATCCGCTCTACATACGATAAAAACCTTGCAGGTAAGAAATGTCGCAATTTTGGCGATGTTCTGCTTAAATTCTTTAACGGAATATGCAATGTTTACCTCACAGTTATAAGAGGTACACCAATTGTTATTCAGTTGATGATTATTTACTTTATCGTATTTGCAAACATCAGAAACGGTATCTATGCCGCATTTGTGGCTTTCGGTGTAAATTCAGGTGCTTATGTTGCTGAAATCGTGCGTTCGGGTATTATGTCTATTGATAAGGGACAGTTTGAGGCAGGCAGAAGCCTTGGTATGAACTATGTTCAAACCATGTGGCATATCGTGTTCCCTCAGGCGTTTAAAAATATATTACCCGCTCTGGGTAACGAATTTATCGTTTTAATTAAAGAGACCTCTGTTGCGGGTTATGTTGCGCTTAAGGATATCACCTATGTTGGAAACCTTATTCGTTCAAGAACCTATGAGGCTTTCTTCCCGCTCGTAACAGTTGCGATTATTTATCTCGCAATGGTTATGATTCTTTCACACTTTTTGAAGAAGCTCGAAAGGAGGCTGCGTAACAGTGATCACTAATGAAACACTAATAAAGGTTGAAGGCTTGGAAAAATCCTTCAATAAGGTTGAGGTTTTAAAAGGGATTGACCTTGACATTAAACGAGGCGAGGTTGTTTGCATAATAGGTCCTTCAGGCTGCGGCAAATCAACCTTCTTGCGCACACTTAATCTCCTTGAAGAGCCCACAGGCGGTCATATTTATTTTAACGGTGCCGATATAACCGATCCTAAAACCGATATCAATCTTCACAGAATGAAAATCGGTATGGTTTTTCAGCAGTTTAATCTTTTCCCCCATATGACCGTGCTTAAAAATATGACCTTGGCTCCTATGATGCTTCAAAAGCTTTCTAAAGAAGAAGCTGAAGCAAAGGCTATGAAGCTGCTCGAAAGAGTTGGTCTTGCCGATAGGGCGGATTCTTATCCTTCACAGCTTTCGGGCGGACAAAAACAGCGTGTTGCCATTGTTCGTGCGCTTTGTATGCAACCCGAGGTTATGCTTTTCGATGAGCCCACATCCGCATTAGATCCCGAAATGGTTGGCGAAGTTTTAGAGGTTATGAAGGCTTTGGCAAACGAGGGCATGACCATGGCAGTTGTAACTCACGAAATGGGCTTTGCGCGTGAGGTGGCTGACCGCGTTCTCTTTATTGACCAAGGTATTATAATGGAACAGGGTGCTCCCGAAGAGATTTTCGCAAACCCCAAAAGCCCCCGTCTTAAAGACTTTTTAAGCAAAGTGATTTAAAGTTTTTCCTTGCTTTTAATCTAAAAATATGGTATTATTTTCAAGGTTAAGGGAGTAGTCAGCAGAAAGTTCTGTTGCAAATTGCGTCAATACGGGTGCTGTCCCCGCTTTTGCATTAAATGACAAGACTTTTACCGTGGATAAACGCGGTAAAGGTCTTTTTTATTCCCTAAAATATAAGAAAGAAAGGTATTAAAAATGGAATTTCTACAAAACTTCAGCTTTCTTTTTGAAAGCATGGATGCTCTCACCTTGCAGCATGTAGTTATGTGGGGTATAGGCGGTTTGCTTATTTTCCTTGCAGTGCGCTTTGATATGGAGCCAACACTTCTTTTGCCAATGGGCTTTGGCACAATTCTCGTTAATATTCCCTTTTCGGGCGCTATCGGCGAAGAGGGCGCATTAACAACACTTTTTAATGCAGGTATTGCGAACGAGCTATTTCCGCTCATTTTGTTCATAGGTATTGGTGCTATGATAGACTTTGGTCCGCTGCTTTCCAACCCCAAGCTTATGATATTTGGTGCGGCAGCACAGTTCGGCATTTTCTTCACTCTTTTTGTTGCCTCCTTCTTTTTCGATATCAAAGAAGCGGCTTCAATCGGTATTATCGGTGCAGCAGATGGCCCAACCGCTATCGTTGTTGCAAACGAGCTTTTAGGCCCCAAGAGTGAAATCACAGGCGCTATAATGGTTGCGGCATATTCATATATGGCGTTAGTTCCCATTATTCAGCCCCCTGTTATTAAGCTTCTCACCACCAAAAAGGAAAGACTCATCCGTATGCCTTATGCTCCCAAGAGCGTTTCAAAGCTTACTAAGATTCTCTTCCCCATTATTATAACTGCTATTGCAGGTATTGTGGCTCCCGAATCGGTTTCACTTGTTGGTTTCCTAATGTTCGGTAACCTTATCCGTGAATGCGGCGTGCTCAATTCCCTTTCTGACACAGCGCAGAATGTTCTTGCAAACCTCATCACAATCTTCCTTGGCATCACAATCGCTTGCAGAATGGAAGCTAGTGAATTCTTACAGCCCAAAACCCTTCTCATATTAGGCCTTGGCTTGTTTGCATTTATTTTTGACACTGCATTCGGTGTTGTTTTCGCTAAGTTCTTAAATATCTTCTTACCCAAGTCCAAAAAGATTAACCCAATGATAGGCGCCGCAGGTATTTCTGCATTCCCGATGTCTGGCCGAGTTGTTCATAAAATGGGACTTAAAGAAGACCCGCAGAACTTCCTTCTTATGCATTCAATCGGTGTTAATGTTTCGGGTCAGATTGCATCTGTTATAGCAGGCGGTCTTATCCTTGGATATTTTGCGTAAAGTGAGGTAATTTTATGTTGTTGAATACTTTTTTCTCAACTGCTAATATGGCAGAAAGCTTAAAATTCTTTGTTGTCGGAATGCTTAGCATTTTTGCTGTTATCGGAGTGATTATTTTAGTAACAGTTCTTCTTAATAAAATATTTTCCGGTAAAGATAAAAATTAACAATTTTTTGTTTACTAATTTTTCTAAATGATATATAATATAGGCATACTAACTGTATGCCTATATTTTTTATTTGGGTGGTTTAATGGAATTTAACTCTAAAAACATTAAAAAAATTCTTTTTATAATTTTCTTTGGGGTTGTTTGTTTTTGTGCAGTTCAAAATCTCAGCAGCGTTTGGGACTTTTTTGCCAAAATTCTTTCCTTCTTTTCGCCTGTTATTGCCGCCTTATGTATTGCATTTGTGTTTAATGTAATTCTTTGCGGACTTGAGAACAGAGTGTTCAAATTTATGGGCAATTCAAAGAAAAAGTTTGTAAGAAAGCTTAAGCGCCCTGTAAGCCTTGTGCTCACCTATCTCATAGCATTCGGCATTATTGCTGCTTTGATACTCGTAATTATCCCCGATATAATAGAAACCATAACCTATCTTGCAGATAAGCTGCCGGGCTTTGTTATGTCGCTTCGCAAACAGGTTGAGGCTATGCTTTATAACTTTAACATCAAGCAATCCGAAATTCCTAATATTGAGATTGATTGGACCGCTGCGGCCAACGCTATTAAGGATTGGCTCGCGGGTTATTCGGGCAAGCTATTCGGCAATGCTGTTGATATCACCACCTCCGTTTTCTCGGGAATTTTTGATGCAGTCTTCAGCGTAGTGATATCTGTATATATCCTTGCTCAAAAGGAAAAAATCGGCGCATTTGTAAAGCGAATGATTGATGCATTTGTGCCGCAAAAAACATCAAAGCTTATATACCACGTTGCTTATAAGGCATCTGATTCGTTTTCAAAGTTTATTGGAGGACAGTTTGCAGAAGCACTGATTTTAGGAGTTCTTTGCTTCATTGGTATGAGCATTTTCCGCTTCCCCAATGCACTGATTATTTCGGTGCTTATCAGCGTTACTGCCCTTGTTCCTATCGTTGGTGCCACTATCGGCACAATCGTTGGCTTCTTGCTTATTGTAATTCAAAACCCGTTACAAGCAGTCTTCTTTGTTATATTCTTGCTTGTTCTCCAGCAACTTGAAGGCAACCTTATTTATCCGAGGGTTGTGGGCAAAGCGGTGGGTCTGCCCGGAGTTATCGTCGTTAGTGCTGTATTAGTCGGCGGTAATATCGGCGGAGTGCTCGGCTCACTAATTGCAGTTCCAACAAGCGCTGTTCTTTTCACGCTTATAAAAGAAACTATTGAAATTAAAAATAAAAACAAATTAGAACAATAAAAAAAGACCATTCGGAATGGCTACTTGTCATAAGGATGTTTAAAGCCGATAGATTCGTTTTTGAATCTATCGGCTTTCTCTATATTTTTGACCCAACAAAAATGTATGCAAATTCTGTTTCTATACATTCTAATAGTGATAGACCGGAGTTTATAAAATATTTCTTTGTCGCATCAGGGTTATCAGGATATATTTTGATTTTTCTTTCTCCGTAATCTATACAATCATTTT
>SVPU01000023.1 GCA_015065685.1 Oscillospiraceae bacterium
CGCACGTGAGCGGCTGCCCGAGATGGTAATGCGTTGTCAAACTTTCGAGGTCCCTTTTAGGGACCTAGCCAGTAGGCGCCCCTTATAGGGGCTGTGCATACCACTAGTTTACTAGTGGTTATGATTTGTCTTAAAAAAATCTCAAACCAACCCAAAAGAATTGATTTGAGATTTATACAGTGTCGACAAGCGACTTTAAGCGCGAGAGCGAAACTATAAAAAATCAAAAATCTAACTACGCGTTTGCGTGTCGAGGCTCTCGACTGGTCTGAGTGGCGGGACACAACTTGCCTTTGGCAATTTGTCCTGCTTGACGACCCAATGCTCACGCATTCGGTACCCGTCTGCGCACCTGCTCATTAAAAAACAGTTCCCCGAACTGTTTTTCTTAACATTCGCAGCCCTCTTAGGCTTCAAGTCCCGCCCAAAATAAAAAAATCTCAAACCAACCCAAAAGGATTGATTTGAGATTTGGTCTGAGTGGCGGGACTTGAACCCACGGCCTCTACCACCCCAAGGTAGCGCGCTACCAATCTGCGCCACACCCAGATAAATAAATTGAAACTTTTCAAATAGAAGAAAAACAAAAACCAATGCGCGCTTCGCTGACTCTTGCGTTTAACGACAAAAAACTTCCTTGGGGCGTTGTTTTTTGTCGAACGCTGCGCCTTTTCGTTCTCCCTTCATCTGCCACAGGCAGCGGTCGAACTCAAAGCTACCAATCTGCGCCACACCCAGAAATGTTTGTTCGCGTTTACCGCGCGAATACTATTATACCATTAAATCTAGATTTGTCAACAAAAAAATTCGGAGCCGATAGAAAAATATCGGCTCCAATAAAAATTAATCAGCGAAACCGGATTCAACCAATGTTACAAGACCTTCAAGAGCTTCTTTTTCGTCAGAACCGTCAACAATAATTTTAATTGTTGTTCCGCCAACGATGCCCAAAGAAAGAACACCTAAAAGGCTCTTTGCGTTTACTTTACGCTCGTCCTTCTCAACCCAGATAGAGCTTTTAAACTCATTTGCTTTTTGAATGAAGAAGGTTGCGGGACGCGCATGAAGACCTACCTGATTGTGTATAACAACATCTTTAACGCACATTGAAATTTCTCCTTAAAAGTTAATGCATATTTTTAAAATTCATAAAGATAAATACCTTATATTCGTATTATACCACATTTAATGATTTAGTCAATTATTTGTGAAAAAGTTCTAATATTTATCCAACAAAGCGGTGCTTTGAGGGTCAATATTTGTGTATTTTATCCACACTTATAACTCAATATTATGCTTTTTGAGGAGTTTAAGGTCTTTTTTGGAAAGATTGTCGAGCGAGAACATATCGGGCCGTTTTTCCTTTGTTTCAAGGATTGATTTAATTCTGCGCCAGTCTGCAATTTTCTGGTGGTTACCCGAAAGCAAAACCTCGGGCACTTCTTTTCCCATCCACACAGCAGGACGGGTATATTGCGGATATTCAAGAAAGGGCGAAAAATGACTTTCCTCTTCGAAGCAAATGTCATCAGATAATACACCCGGCAGCATTCTGAAAATGGCATCTGCAACTGTAAGGGCTGGCAGTTCACCACCGGTTAACACAAAATCGCCGATGGAAATTTCTTCATCCACAATTTCCTCAATAACCCTTTGGTCAATTCCCTCATAATGTCCGCAAAGCAAAACCACGCGGTCAAGCTTTGAAAGCTCAATAGCCTTTTGTTGATTAAATGTTTTACCCTTGGGGGAAAGATAGATAAGATGTGGCTTTGGCTCACCCTCATTGTAAAGGCTTTTATAGCAATTATAAATAGGGGAGGCCGCCATTATCATACCCATACCGCCTCCGTAAGGTGTATCATCAACCTTGTTGTGCTTGTTGCCCGCGAAATCGCGTATATTTGTGCAAACAACCTGAACCTTTTCGGCTTTTCTTGCTCTTCCAATTATGCTTTCACTCATAACCGTTTCACACATTTCGGGGAAGAGAGTTAAAATATCAATCCTCATCATCAAAAATCCCCTTTAACGGTTTTATGGTTATCAAGGAATTAAGAGTATCAACCGAAACAATAACCTCTTCAATTGCGGGAACAAGATACTCACCTTTAGAATTTGTTATATGCCACACATCATTGGCACCTGTTGAGGAAACCTCGGTAAGTGTGCCCAATTCGTTGCTACTTTCAAAATCCAAAACCTTGCAGCCGATAAGGTCATCAATAAAATATCTGCCTTCGGGGAGCTTTGCATCCTTTCGGCTGATATAAATAACCTTATTCCGCAGGGCTTCGGCTTCGTCTATAGAATTAACGCCCTTTATTTGCATTAAAACAATGTTGCCGTGCGGCTGCACCGATTTAATCTCCAAACGGTTTTCGCCGTTTTTATCTGTATAAACATATTTGAATTGCTTTAAAAAATCCGCCGAATCACACCACGCTTGAACGCGAAGCATTCCCTTAATGCCGTGTGTTCCAACAATTTTACCTGCTTCAAGAAATTGTTTTAACATAAATACTCCTCAGATAGATTATTCTTAATTATTTTACCATAACAAATCTTAAATTTCAAGAATAAAGACCTCTTTGCGAATTTCAAAGAGGTCTTGACTATTAAAAGGGTGTGGTGCGTTTGTTATCCATAAAATCCAAAACGCGTTGTTTGGTGGTAGGGTCAGAAATAATCACGGGTCGGTAATTATTAATTCTGCCTGTGTAAACAAAGCAGGGGATAAGCTCAGAGCTTTTATGAAGCAGCTGATTTTGATTGTTCACTGTAAGGCGTGCAGTATAGATAACCGTTCTGTTTTCGGGCACTCTTGAGCCACCGTAACAGAAATTGCCCAAAGAATAAACAATCTCAACACCGTTATAAAATTCGCGAGGCTGCAAAACATGGGGATGGCTTCCGATAACAAGGTCAGCACCATTGTCAACAAGGGCTCTGGCACCTCTTATTTTTTCATTTTCGGGCAGATGAATTTTCTCGGTGCCGCCGTGGAAGAAAACAATCTGATAATCGGACACCTGCTTTGCGCGATTTAATATATTAACTGCTAAAGGAACACTCGCTTCACGCCAAAGCCCAACACACACAACCGCAACTCTAAAACCGTTTTTCTCGAACAAAATGGTGTTATTGTTGTTGCCATATTGCATACCCGCATTTGTTACAGTGGAAATTGTATCGGCAAGACCTTCGCTGCCAAAATCTCCCGTGTGGTTATTATTAAGGTTAACTGCCTCGACACCCGCAGATTTCAGAATTTCAATATTAGAGGTTCTCGATTTAAACCAAAAAGCAGGGGTATAGTTTTTAGGAATTGGCTCTAATTCGCGGTCGCTCAACACATTTTCAAGGTTAACAACCGTGAAATCATCATTTGTGAAAATGTGTTTAACCTCTTCAAGAAAGTATGAATTGGGATAGTTATCGTTATAAAATCCAAATGCATCGGGGTGAGGGCAATTAAGATATTGTGCCAATATCATATCGCCCGTGAATGAAAGGTTTATTGTGAAATCGCCCTCGTTTAGTGCAGGAGCGGGAGATATTTCGGGCATGGGATAAAGTGGTATTGGCTCTTCTTTGGGCTCTTCAGGTATGCTTTCAGTTGAAGAAGCATCGGTTGGAACAGAGGATGGGGTTTCTGGTGAAACGGTATCGGATGTAACCGAAGATTCCAATGACGAAGTATCGTTTTCTAAGGGCAGAGAAGAAAGTGAAGAAGTGGTGGATTTATCTCTACATCCCACAGATAAACTTAATAAGGCAATAATTAAAATTGTAGATAAAATTCGTTTCATTTTAACACCTTTTATTTTTGAACAATATTTTCTGGAAACTGTCCACCATTATACCACACACCTTCTAAAAAATAAAGGAAAATTGCAAAAATGTATTTGTAATATTAATTAAGATATGATACAATAAAAAAGAATTATTTAATTTAATTAACTGCTAATTTAAACAAAACTATAAGTTTAGGAGAAAAGTATGTCCTTTCCGTTAGAAAGAATCAGAAACTTTTGCATTGTTGCTCATATTGATCACGGTAAATCTACTCTTGCCGACCGCCTTTTAGAGCTAACACAGTCGGTAGCACAGCGCGATATGGAAGAGCAGATTTTGGATAGTATGGATTTGGAGCGTGAACGCGGAATAACCATAAAGGCGCACGCTGTAACCCTTTATTACACCGCGAATGACGGCAATGAATATGAACTTAATTTGATTGACACTCCGGGCCATGTGGACTTTAACTATGAGGTTTCACGTTCACTTGCTGCTTGCGAGGGTGCAGTGCTTATTGTTGATGCTTCGCAAGGAATCGAAGCACAAACCTTGGCAAATACCTATCTTGCAGTTGACCACGGACTTGAAATATTGCCCGTTATCAATAAAATTGATTTGCCCTCGGCCGAGCCTGAGCGCATCAAGCAAGAAATTGAAGATATAATTGGAATTCCTGCCGATACCGCACCGCTTGTTTCTGCAAAAACAGGCATAAACATTGAAGAGGTGCTTGAAAGAATTGTAACAGATATCCCCGCACCCAAAGGGGATGCAAGCGCTCCGCTTTCGGCGCTTATTTTCGATTCTTATTATGACCCATATAAGGGTGTTGTGGTTTATTTCCGTGTTATGAGCGGTAAAATCAGAAGCGGAGACAGAATAAAAATGATGGCAACGGGTGCCGAGTTTGATATTGTTGAAATTGGCAGAAAAAGAGCCACCAGTCTTGAGCCTTGTGATGTTTTAGAGGTTGGTGAGGTTGGTTATCTTTCAGCTTCAATTAAGACTGTAAGTGAAGCGCGGGTGGGCGATACTATAACATTGGCAAATGCGCCCATTTCACAAGCACTTGAGGGATACAGGAAGGTTAATCCTGTGGTTTTCTGCGGTATTTACCCTGCAGACGGTGCGAAATACCCCGACCTTAGAGATGCTTTGGACAAGCTTCAGCTGAATGATGCCTCCTTACTTTTTGAGCCTGAGAGCTCAAACGCATTGGGCTTTGGTTTCCGTTGCGGATTTTTAGGTCTTCTTCATATGGAGATTATCCAAGAAAGATTAGAGCGAGAATATAATCTTGACCTTGTTACAACCGCACCGAGCGTTGAATATAAATTCGTTTTAACAAACGGCGAGGAGATAACGGTCGATAACCCCACAAATTATCCCGACCCCGCTATAATTGCCGAGGCTTTAGAGCCTGTTGCAGATGTTCATATTTACAGTCCGAGCGAATATGTTGGAACAATAATGCAGCTTTGTGAAGAGCGCCGCGGATTTTACACCGATATGAAATATATGGGCGACAGAGTGGATATTCACTATGTTATGCCAATGGGCGAGATTGTTTACGATTTCTTTGATGCTTTAAAATCACGCACAAAAGGATATGCCAGCTATGATTATGAGCCGAAGGGCTATGAAAAATCAAAGCTTGTAAAGCTAGACGTTATGCTTGCGGGAGATGTGGTTGATGCGCTTTCCTTTATAGTTCACACCGATAACGCTTACACCAGGGCTCGTAAAATTGCAGAGAAGCTAAAGGATTATATTCCAAGGCAGCTTTTTGAGGTTCCTATTCAGGTTGCGGTTTCGGGAAAGATAATTGCAAGAGAAACTGTTAAAGCGCTCCGCAAAGATGTTCTTGCTAAATGCTATGGCGGTGATATCACACGTAAGAAAAAGCTTCTTGAAAAGCAAAAAGAGGGCAAAAAGCGAATGAGGAAACTCGGCTCTGTTGAGGTTCCGCAAGAGGCCTTTATGGCAGTATTAAAGCTTGATGAATAAAGAGGTTTATTTATGAGCAAACAAAAACTTTCAAGAAAAAAAGCAATTATAAGAAGAAACATATTTTTGAGCTTATGTGCTTTGATATTGGTTCTTGCAATAGCGCTTGTCGCGTTTATTATAAAGGCCATAGTATCGGGACCTGATGACAATGATGTACCAAGTGATATTACTTCATCGGATGCTTCATCTTTAGAAAATACTTCTTCAAAAAATGATTCCTCCTCACAGCAAACCACAAGCAGTGAACCCGACGAGGTTACCATTGGTAACTATACGCTTGATGCGAATTTCAGCAGTCTTTTGCTTGTTAACGGCGAAAACCCGTTGCCTGATACTTATGATAGTGAAGTGAGGGCGAGTCTTGTTGAAATTGACCCGCAATATCGCAATAACAACTATGTAACACAAATTCATAAGGATGTTTATCCATATATAACCGCTATGGTTGCCACTGCACAAAGTGAGGGTGTTGATTTAAGGGTGTGGTCGCCTTTTAGAAGCTATGCTATTCAGAAGGATTTGTTCCAAAAGCAAGTGAACCGTGTTGGCGGAGATGAGGAAAAAGCGGCAACCGTTGTGGCGCGTCCTGGTACCAGTGAACACAACACAGGCCTTTGTGCCGATTTTAATATTGCGAGCGATGCATTTGAAAATACAGCGATGTATCGTTGGATGGTGGAAAATGCTGAAGATTTCGGTTTTGTGATGCGTTATCGCAAGGATAAGCAACCAATCACAGGCGTTATTCACGAATCTTGGCATTGGCGGTTTGTTGGCATTAAACACGCCAAAGAAATGAACAGGCTTGATATGTGCCTTGAAGAATATGTCGAATATTTGGAAAATAAAAGCGTAAAAGAAGATAAAACAGAAAAAATTGCGGATAATTAATTTGGGGAAATAAAGATGAAAATTGGGTTTGACAATAAAAAATACATTGAATTGCAATCACAGAACATAAGAGACAGAATTGCAAAATTCGGCGGCAAGCTTTATATGGAGTTTGGCGGCAAGCTTTTTGATGATTACCACGCTGCGAGGGTTTTGCCCGGTTTTGAGCCTGATGCAAAGGTTAAAATGCTTTTGGAGCTTAAAGATGAGGCCGAAGTAGTAATTGTTATAAATGCAGATGCGATAGAAAAAAACAAGCGCAGAGGTGATTTAGGCATAACCTATGACCTTGATACTATGCGACTTATTGATGCATTCAGAGAAATCGGTCTTTTTGTCGGAAGCGTTGTTATAACCTGTTATACAGGTCAACCATCTGCTGAAGCGTTTGAAAAAAGGCTTACTTCACTTGGTATAAAGGTATACCGTCATTACCCGATTAAAGATTATCCTTCAAATATTTCGATAATTGCAAGCGATGAGGGCTTTGGTAAGAATGATTATGTAGAAACCAGCCGTAAACTTGTGGTTGTAACTGCGCCCGGTCCCGGAAGCGGAAAAATGGCAACCTGTTTATCACAACTTTATCATGAACACAAGCGTGGAGTGGAAGCAGGTTATGCTAAGTTTGAAACATTCCCGATTTGGAATTTACCGCTTAAGCACCCCGTGAATGTTGCTTACGAAGCAGCAACCGCAGACCTTAACGATATTAATATGATTGACCCCTTCCATTTGGAAGCTTACAATAAAATGGCGGTAAACTATAACCGCGATATTGAAATTTTCCCTGTGCTCAATTCGATTCTCGAAACGATTCTTGGTGAATCGCCCTATAAGAGCCCTACCGATATGGGCGTTAATATGGCAGGCTTTGCAATCAGTGATGATGCCGTTGTAAGAGAGGCGGCATGTCAAGAGGTTTTGAGAAGGTATTATTCGGCATTGGTTTCTGCAAGACAGGGAATGGGTGAGGCTTCGGATTCGGCTAAAATCGAATTGCTTATGAAGCAGGTTGGAGTAACTGTTAAGGACCGTCCCGTTGTGGAGGCGGCTCTTAAAAAGGCAGAAGATACAAACAGTCCCGCAGTGGCGATTGAGCTTGCTGACGGAACAATTATAACCGGAAAAACTTCAAGTCTTTTGGGTGCTTCAGCCTCATTGCTTCTTAACTGCCTTAAATATTTGGCAGGAATACCCGATGATATTGACCTTATTTCTCCAACCGTTATTGAGCCTATTCAAAAATTAAAAACCGAGATTTTGGGCAATCACAATCCAAGACTTCATATGGATGAAATTTTGATAGCATTATCTATCTGCGCAGTAACAAGCGATGCTGCAAGAAAAGCGCTTGATAATTCCTATAAATTAAGAGGATTAGAGGCTCATTCGAGCGTTATTTTATCGAGAGTGGATGAAAATGTTTTCAGAAAACTCGGCATTAATATAACCTTTGAGCCTAAATATCAAACTAAAAAACTTTATCATAACTAAAAAAACGGCGCCAATTTTGTGGCGCCGTTTTTAAATTAATTATATCGATTGTTAATAATTTGTTCAAAAATTTGTTGAAAAAAGCGTCGAAATATGTTATATTATGTATTGTTGAATAGAAATAATATGCTGTTACATATCTATATATTATTCAACCGATTTTTATTGATTGGAGAAATTTATGAGAGCAGACGGAAAACGCCTTAAAAACGCAGACCCTATGTATACTGTAGCATCTTACATAATGGATAAAAGAATAGATGCTATGAATATGATAACCATTGATATACCTTATGATCCTATGCAGGACTATCTTAACGCGAAACGCAAGCAGGGAATTAAGCTTAGCCATATGTCGCTTCTTATTGCAGCATATTTGCGCACTGCCGCAGAGTTCCCGCTTCTTAATCGTTTTATTGTTAATAAAAAAGCATATGCGAGAAATGAATATGTTGTTTCAATGGTGGTTTTAACCCCCGGCGCCGGCGACCACGGCACAATGGCCAAGGTGCATTTTGAAAACACTGATACCATTTTTGATGTTAACAGAAAAATGGAAGAATTTATTGAGGCTAACAGAACAGCCCCCGAAAACAACGGCACCGAAAAGATAATTAAAATATTACTTAGTGCGCCCGGAATTTTAAGTATTGGCGTTCCTTTTCTCAAATTTCTTGATAAGCACGGTCTGTTGCCAAAATCTATTATTGAAATGTCGCCATTCCATAACAGCCTTGTAATTTCAAATTTGATTTCTATCAGAACAAATCATATCTATCATCATTGTTATGATTTCGGAACAACAGGTGTGTTTATTACAATGGGTAATTTGCGTGAGGTTCCTCGCCGCAAGGGTGATGAGGTTGTATTTGAACGCTGTATGCCTTTGGGTGTTGTTATGGATGAAAGAATTTGTTCGGGAAGTTATTTTGCTTCTGCTTTCAGAAAACTCAAGAAATATCTCAAAAACCCCGAACTTTTAGAGTTGCCGCCCGAAGTGGTTAACCCTGACCCTGATATTTAAAAAACGAGCCCCGAAAGGAAAATTCCTTTCGGGGCTGGATTTTTTATTTGTTTACAATTTCGGTTTTGCCGCCCATATAAGGACGGAGTGCTTCGGGAATAGAAATTGTGTATTTCTCACCATCAAACTTCAAATTGTTTTCAAGAAAAGCAATAAGCATTCTTGGGGGAGCCACAACTGTGTTGTTAAGTGTGTGTGCAAGGTATTTCTTGCCATCTTCACCCTTAACCTTAATTCCTAAACGGCGTGCCTGAGCATCGCCAAGGTTTGAACAAGAACAAACCTCAAAATATTTCTGCTGCTTGGGACTCCAAGCCTCAACATCATAAGATTTAACCTTTAAGTCTGCAAGGTCGCCTGTGCAACACTCGAGTGTTCTAACAGGAATATCAAGGCTTCTGAAAAGCTCAACCGAATAGCTCCACATTTTATGGAACCAATCCATACTCTCTTCGGGCTTGCAAATAACAATCATTTCTTGCTTTTCGAATTGATGGATACGGTAAATTCCGCGTTCCTCAATTCCGTGTGCACCCTTTTCCTTGCGGAAGCAGGGAGAATAGCTTGTAAGTGTGAGAGGAAGCTTTTCTTCGGCGGTTATAGTATCAATAAACTTACCAATCATTGAGTGCTCTGAGGTGCCGATGAGATAGAGGTCTTCACCCTCAATTTTATACATCATAGCATCCATCTCTTCAAAGCTCATAACGCCTGTTACAACATTGCTTCTAATCATAAATGGGGGAATGCAATAGGTAAAGCCCTTGTCAATCATAAAATCGCGCGCATAAGAAAGCACTGCTGAATGTAGCCGCGCAATATCACCCATAAGGTAATAGAAGCCTTCGCCAGCAACCTTACCTGCGGCTTCCTTATCAATTCCGTTAAAGGCTGCCATTATATCTGTGTGATAGGGAATTTCAAAGTCAGGAACTGTTTTTTCTCCGAACTGTTCCACTTCAACATTTTCGCTGTCATCTCGGCCTACGGGAACGCTCTCGTCCACAATGTTGGGGATTTTCATCTGAATTTCGAGCACCTTTTTAGAAAGCTCGGCTTCTTTTTCTTCTAAGGCTTTAAGCTCTGCTGCTTGCTCGTTAACAAGGCGCTTCATATCTTCAGCCTCTTCGCGCTTACCTTGTCCCATAAGCATACCTATTTGCTTACTAACCTTATTTCTGTTAGCGCGAAGGTCGTTAGCCTTTGTGTTAGCCGCACATTTTTCTGTGTAAAGCGCAATAACTTCATCAACTAAAGGAAGCTTGTTATCTTTAAACTTGCGTTTAATATTTTCTTTAACTAACTCGGGGTTATCACATATAAACTTAATATCAAGCATTTTTATTCCTCCTAAGGAAACCTCTTAAACTTAAAAAATAGTATATCACAGTTTGTTTTTTATGTCAAACAATATCATAAACTTCAACAATACCGCTTTTGTGGTAAAGTGATGGGGTTATGAGCAGGGAATAGCCTCTTCCGTTATCGGCTGTCCACTCCACAGGTTGATGGCGGGGAACAGCGGCCGCAGCAAGAAGCATCATAATTGCGCCGCCGTGCATAATAACTGCCGATGAGGTTGTACCTTTTTCCAACATATCAAGTACAATTTGGTTAAGACCAATGCAAAGGCGCTTAACAAAGTCCGCATTATCCTCACCGCCCGGTGTGGCACCGATTTTTCCTGCCGCCCAATTCATAAAATCGGGGTTGTGTTCAAGTTCTGCCGCCGTTTTACCTTCAAAGTCACCAAAATCATATTCTTTAAGATTCTCAACCGCAGTAATTTCTTGCTCGGGATAAAGCACCGCAGCCGTTTGCTTGCAACGAAGCATAGGACTTGAATATATGCAGTCAACCTGCGGATATTCCATATTTTCTTTGAGTAATCGCAGTTCACTAAGACCCTCGGGGGATAGAGGCAAATCGGTTTTAGAGCCGATGTACTGACCTAAAACATTAGCATCGGTAGCGCCGTGGCGTATAAGATGTATTTTTAAAGTTTTCATTCTATGCACTCCAATAATTCGGTTATAATACTGTTGGATAAAAGCATACCCTTGTCTGTGAGAAAAATATTATCTTTATAAGAATCAATCAGTCCGTTTTTCTTAAAAAGCGAACATTTTTTGAAAAATGCTTGGGGCAGGGGCGTGGCAAATTTTCTTCTGTAATTTTGAGTGTTTATACCCGATTTTAGCCTTAACCTTAAAAAGATATATTCTTCCTTTCCGCCGCCAAAACCATCTTCCACGATGGAAGCGCCGTTCATAAATACTTTTAAATCTCTTTCATAATAAAAGCGCTTGCTATCAACAAAGGAATGTGCCGATGGGCCTAATCCTAAATATTCTTCGCCTTTCCAATATTTAAGGTTGTGCCGACTTTCCATATCTTTCTTGCAGAAATTAGAGATTTCATAATGCTCGAAACCTTTGTTTTTTAGGTGTTCGCACATAAAAAGGTATTGCTCTGCAATATCATCATCGTTTGGCAAATTCAAACTGTTTTGAAGCTTTGAAAAGGCGGTGTTTTCTTCAATTTTAAGAATATAAGCTGAGATATGCTCGGGCTTGAGTTCGGTTATAAATTCTAAGCTTTTTTCAAGGCTTTGAATATTCGAATTAGGAAGCCCCAACATTAAATCAAGAGAGATATTGGAAAAGCCTAAATCTCTTGCAATGCGAACGGCTTCCACAGTTTGCGCTGAAGAATGAGTTCTTCCTAACACGCTGAGTTCTTCATCATCACCGCTTTGTGATCCGATTGAGAGGCGGTTTACACCCGCAGCCTTTGCGAATTTTAATAGCTCCTCCACATTGCCCGCGGGGTTTAATTCCAAAGTTATTTCGGCGTTTTCGCTCACTGAAAAATTGCTTTTAATTTCATTAACCACAATTTCTAATTTTTCACCCAAAAGAGAAGGGGTGCCGCCACCGAAATAAACAGTATCAATGGGGCGACCGTTTAATTTGCCGCCCCATTTTTTTATTTCTCTTATAAGTGAATCTGTGTAATTTTCCAACAGTTCGTTTGTTGGAAAGGTAGAATAAAAATCACAGTATTTACACTTTCTTTCACAAAAAGGAATGTGAATATAAAGACCTAATTGCTTAGTCAATTATTTCACCAATACAGCTACCGGGAACGCAAGCTGCGTTTGCTTCGTCGGTATCAATATGCATAGCAAGTGCATAGCTATCGCTAACGCGTGCAACAACATCGCCGAAAACAAGGCTTCTGCCCTCTGTGGGGATTTTAACCGAAACAATCTGCTTGTCAACAATACCGTATTTCTCGGCATCAGCTTTTGTCATATGAATGTGGCGTTTTGCAGCAATAACACCCTCAGTTATTTCAACCTCACCTGCAGGTCCGATAATCTTACAAGCGCCTGTGCCCTTAATGTCGCCCGATTCTCTGATAGGTGCTACAACGCCGATAGAACGAGCATCTGTGAGAGAAAGTTCCACCTGAGTATCAGGGCGAACAGGACCTAAAATTGAAGCTTTGATGGAGCCCTTTGAACCAACAATGGTAACCTTTTCTTCACAAGCGAATTGACCAGGCTGAGAAAGGTCTTTTTTGTTTGTGAGCTCATAGCCTTCGCCAAAGAGAACATCAAGGTCTTTTCTTGAAACATGGATATGGCGGGCTGAAATTTCTACTAATACTTCTTTTTTCATTTTAAAAACTCCTTATGTAAAAAATATTAATCAGTAATAACAATAGACTCAATTATCGGTTGGTCAGCCGCAGCTATCGAACCAATAAATTCATCTTCATATTTAACTTCTTTTGCGATTTTATCGATTATATCCATACCCTCAGTAACCTTACCAAAAGCGGCATATTTGCCATTAAGGCGGTCAGAATCCTCAAGCACGATGAAGAATTGGCAAGAAGCGGAATCCAGTGAATCTTGACGCGCCATTGAAATAACACCGCGCTCGTGTTTAATGTCATTCCTATAACCATTCAGTGCGAATTCGCCTGTAATAAAGGTTCCGTTGTGGCCTTTCTCATTGTCCTTAGGAGCTCCTGCTTGCATCATAACCTCAGGGAGAATCTGATGGATAGTTAAACCGTTATAAAATCCGCTTTTGCAAAGTTCAACAAAGTTTTTAACGGTTATGGGAGCTATATCGCCGTAAAGCTCTAATTTAATAACACCGTAATTTTTAACTGTCATAACAGCGTGATGTGTTCCGTATTTTTCTTCGGGGTCTTTAAGCTCTCTTTTGGGGTTTGCCTCACTGATTAGTTGTGAAGCACTTTTCTCGGGGTCGTTGTTTTCACAGCCCGTGAAAAATGCGAATGATAACAATAAAACGAGGAGTATGCTCAAAAATCTTTTCATTTTATTTTTCCTTTCTGTTATATGGAATATATTTCACCTTGCGTTTTTTGAATTTTCCAATGTTAAGGCGAATACATAAAATCACGAATATAATTATAACAACAAAAACGAGACCAAGCAAGAGTTTTATATAAATAGATGTAAAAATTTCTTTAATAAACTCGAATGCAATCAGAATTTTGCTAGCCTTTACATCTTCTCCTGCAACAAGGTCAACAGTTCCAATGATTTTTTCGGCATAAATAACATCGGCCTTTCCTAAAACATCACCCTTCTTAATGGGTGCCTCGGTGCTTTCGGAATTGAGATGTGTTTCAACAACAATGGTAGAGTCATCCGCCTCATTGGGAAGAACCGAAACAAATGGCTCTTTAAAATAAAGGGGAACAAAATCCGTTTCAAAGGAAAGCTCAACGGGCATTTCGCAAACAGGCTCGTTTGAGTTTGCGATTTCTTTGAACGAGAAATTGTTAAACGCCCAGCGATAAAGATTAGCACTTTCCTTAAATTGATGGCCTCTGCCATCGTTTGGGCAACCTGTGAGAATGCACATATAGTTATAACCTTTATATGAAGCGGTGCTCACAAGACATCTTCCGGCTTCATCCGTGAAGCCTGTTTTAACGCCCTTGGCATATTGATAATAATAGTTCGTTGTGGTATCCTGTAAAAAGTTAGTGGTTGAAAGCGTTCTCGCGGGGGAGAAGTTTGTTGCTGCCATAGTGTAACGCGGGGTTTCGCAAACCTTTTTAAAGGTTTCGTTTTTAAGTGCGTAAAGCGTTAACTTATAAATATCGCGAACTGTGGTATAATGCTCATCATCGTGAAGACCAACGGGATTCACATAATGCGTGCTTGTAAGACCAAGCTCGGCGGCCTTTTGGTTCATCATTGCAACAAAGTTTTCAACACTGCCCCCGTAATACTGTGCGGCAAGATAGGTGGTATCACCGTAGGATGCCATAAGCACCAAATGAACAAGGTCCAGCTGAGTGAATTCTTCGCCCTGCTTCATATGCGAAACTGAGCTGCCCGTGCCCAAAACCAAATCAAGCGCTTCCTTGGTCAGAGTGATTTTTTCCTCGGGGTTATATTTTTCGCTTTCGAGAATGAGCATGGTGGTCATAATTTTAGTTATTGAAGCGGGGTAAATTTTCTCATCAATGTTGTTTTCATAAAGAATTTCTCCCGTATCCATAGAAACAAGCATACCCGCTTTTGCAGTGATATCAAAGCCTGTAACCTCATAAGCAGAGGCAGTAATAGGGGAGAAAATCGCCACTAAACATAAAAAAATTGAAAATAAAATAAAAAAAGTTCTTTTTAGCATAGAAAAATCTCCAAAAGTATGGTAGAATAGAAAAAACAGTTATATATAATATAATAACACATAACATTTTAAATTAAAAGCATTATTTTAAGAAAAGGCGGTGAGGAAAATGGTTTATATAACGGGCGATATGCACGGCGAGCTCGAAAGGCTTTATGATAAAGGCTTCAGAAAGCTCAAAAGCGGCGATGTACTGATTGTTTGCGGCGATTTCGGTTATATTTTCGGTGGTGGCAAGCAAGAGCGGGAGGTTATCGATTATCTCGCAACAAGGAGATTTGTAACCGCTTTTATTGACGGCACACACGATAATATGCAAAAAATCAATTCCTCGCGCGTAACATATTGGCACGGCGGAATGGTGCACAGAATAAAGGGCAACCTGATTCACCTTATGCGCGGCCAGATTTTTGAAATTGAGGGTAACAGTTTCTTCACCTTTGGCGGCGGAGAGAGCATTGATAAAGATATGCGCGTTGAACAGGGCACTTGGTGGCGTGAGGAAGAGCCAACACCCTTTGAAATGGCAGAGGGCGCCAAAAAACTTGATGAGGTTGGTTGCAAGGTTGATTATATTATAACCCACGAGCCACCGTCACTCGTTAAAAGTGCAATTTTGCTTCGCAGAGGAAATAATGACCGTGTTAATAAACTTAACGGTTATTTTGAAGAAATCGGCAGGTCTTGTGAATATAGGCATTGGTATTTCGGTTCGCTTCACGAGGATAGGGTAATTACTCCGCGACACACTTGTGTTTTCAAAGAAACTTTACCCATTTTCCCGCATAAACACCAAAGTAAATAAAAAAGTAATAAAACACTTCTTTAGGTTTAAAATAGCCTTAAGGAGTGTTTTTGTATGAACAATAAAGAATATTCAAAACTTGTGGATAAACTTTCGCCGCCGTCACCTAAAATCAAAGATTTTATTTGGGCATACTGTGTTGGCGGGCTGATTTGTGTGATTGGTCAATTGCTCACAGAGCTTTATTCTTCTTTTAATTGGGAAGAAAAGGTGGTTAAAATGGCAGTCCCTGTAACCTTGATTTTCATAGCCGCGTTGCTCACGGGTCTTAGGCTGTTTGATAAAATTGCAAAACACGCAGGTGCCGGAACTTTAGTGCCTATAACGGGCTTTGCAAACGCTGTGGTTTCTCCGGCAGTAGAGTTTAAAAGCGAAGGCTTCATCTTAGGCGTCGGCGCGAAGATGTTTACGATTGCAGGACCTGTGATTGTATATGGAACGGTGGCGAGTGTGGTGTATGGGGTTATATATTGGTTTACGACATTGTTTTAAACAAAAACCGCACCAATTTCTTGGTGCGGTTAACCACTTAACCTGCTATTGAAGATGCAATGATGACGGAAATGAATGCTATCACAAAAGAACCAATTTCTGTTGTTCCCCAGAAGTCAATTACTTGCATTTCCTCT
>SVPU01000007.1 GCA_015065685.1 Oscillospiraceae bacterium
ACGGTGTTGCTACCGATAAAACATTTGATGAGAATCCGATAGCGATATCTCCTGACCTTGCAGGCTCGATAAGAGTATTCGGTAAAAAAGCAAGCGGTGCCAGTGAAGCTCCCTCACCGAGCTTTGATGAAAAAACATATTATAAGATGGAAATCACCGTAACACCCAAAGGAATTCATGTCGTTACTTATAATGCGGACGGTGCCGTAGCAACAGAATACACCACAGCTCTTCCTAAAGATTATAATGGCGGATATATCACTCTTATGCAAAACGGTGTTAACTTCTTCAGAAACATATCCATTACCCATCCCGATGCAGATTTATATCCCGAGGAAAAACCTGAAGAAAAGCCAAAGGAAGATACCGAAGAAGCTACTTATAAAAGTGACTTTAACGATATTGACAAATTAGGTACTGACGGCTGGAAGGGTTATTTCTCCGCTGACCCACAGGGTGGCGTTCCTTTCACTGAAATAAGCGATGCTGATTTTGGCAAGTATTATGAAGATAGGAAGGACGGCGCGGGCGGTGATTTTATTACCCGTGCTCAGACAGAAGGTTTATACAATACTTTCAACAACTGGAACAATGGTAAAGTATTCACCAATATGGCTGCGCTTACTTATACTAAACAGAAGTTTAAATATTTTGATTTAACAATTGAATATAAATATGAACTTGCTGATAATCCGTGGCCTCTTGTTGTATTTAACCAACCGGAAATTACTCCTAAAATGTTCTTCAGAAGTGATAATGTTACTGACCCGACATACGCTGATGAACCGATTTGTACAGGTCCAAACTTTGGAGGTACAATCAGAGTTTTCAGTAAAATGATTACAGAAACTAAAGCAATTTCCGCAAATATGGACCCCAATAATGCACCGGAATGGCATAAGTTTAAAATATCTGTAACTCCCGGAGGCCTTTATGCAGCCGTTTATGATAAGAACGGTAAATTGGCTTTAGAGTACTCGGCTCCTCTTGATGATAGTTATGAGGGCGGATATATCACTCTTATGCAGAACGGCGTCAGCCACTTCAGAAATATATCAATAACTGAGAGAATATACACCTTCCTTGATATGAAGCAAGTAGAAGAAGATAACGACGTAAGAACAGTTGATTTAGATGAAAGCCAAGTAGGCACAGTTCTTGTATCTACTGCTGCAAAGAGAGGCTGTGTATTAAAATCTATTTCGGCTGTAAGCGAAAAAGGTGTTTTCTATACAGTTAGTGAATTCGGAACAAATGTATATCAAATTCAATGTAAAGAGCCTGTAAGAATCACCGTAACTTATCAAAAACGCAAGCTCGATTACGACCCCGAGTATACAATTAAGTATTACTTCGATGTGCCTGAAGAACTCGATGATTTCACAGCTACAAGGTCGGTACATGCTCAAGAAAAGCCGCTTGAAGTGATTGAAGCGAGTGATAGATGGCAGGTTGTTAACAATGTATTGACAAAACCTGTTGTTGATACTACGGGAGCCACCGCTACAACAAGTTACTTTGCAGATTACAATATATTAATGCTTAAGGATGTAAAATTCCGTAACTTTGAGCTCACAGTGCAGTATATGCACGGCAGCGGCAGCCGCTTATCAGGCGGAGTTATCTTTGGTCTCCAAGACCCAACCGTATTTGGCGATTATCTCGATGGCGGAATATTTGCTGCAGTTGAAGCTGACGGACGCGGAACGGTTTATGGAAAAGCAATAAGAAATGCCGATGTTAAGTTACAGCCTTATGACCAGGATGTGAACATACCCGGATACGAAAAGTGGAATACGAGTGTAGTTCACACAATGAAGATAAAAGTGCTTGACGGTAGAATGGAAATGATTATCGACGATAAAAATGCTGATGAACCGATAATCGCTATTATTCCCGATGATTATTACGGACACATTGCTTTGGCTGTAGGAAATAATAAGGGCTGGTTCGATAATCTTACAATTCAACCTCTTGATGAGTGGGGTAATAAAATCACACTCGAGGAAAACGAAAAACAGGCAGTATTCAATCCAGATGATTTGGAAACAGATACTTGGGAAGATAATTCCGAATGGGATTAATTCCAAATAAAAATTATTGGCAATAGCCAGAAAGGAAATCGAGATGAAAAAGAGAATTTTTGCTTTTATTCTTGTATTTTGCATGCTCTTAGCACCGTTAACAGGATGTAAAGAAAACGAAGGAGAATGGTTGAGCGAAGAAATGTGGGTCGATGTTGAAGGTGATTCAACAGACAATGCAGATAACGCAGACAACACAGACGGTAAAGGAAACGATGCTTCAACCGGTAATACAGGCAACAAGACACCCTCAGGTGGTTCACAATCCGGAAACAAGCAAAACGGCAGCTCTACTCAGACTAACTTCAATAAGCGTCCTCAGCAGCAGGCAACCGGTGAAAATGCAATTACCACCCAGATGACAGGTAAAGACCCCAATGCTAATTACAATGTTTCGGGTAAGGTTTCAGTTTCGGTTAATACCAACCGTGCTACCGATTATGAGGCTGTGTTTGAAGCATTCAAGGCTGTATATAAGAACGTTGACCTTGAAATCAGATATTTCTCTGATAGCGACAACTCTCTTAATTACATCCTCAAGCAAGCTTCAATCGACAAGCTTCCCGACGTAGTGTTTGATGATGCCGCTAACGTACCTACATACATCGCACAAGGTCTTGCTTATCCGTTAGATGATTTCGTTAAGAATGACCCTGATATCAAATATGTTTCTAAGGAGATTTTAGATACATACAGATATGGCAATAAGCTTTTTGCGTTACCTAACTCTATCCATTTCTCATGTGTAATGATTAACTTGGATATCGTTGAAAAGCTTAACCTTAAAATGCCTGCTCTCGACTGGACAATTGATGATATGGTAGCCTTCTTGAAGGCAGGTACCACAAAAGAGTACAGCGGATGTGAGCAATTATTCGGTAACTACTCAATAGCTGCGCAGTTATGTCCTGTTTATGACAGAAACGTAGGTCTTTACGGTTACGACCATAAAAACGGTAAATTCAATCTTACTCCTATGATAAAGGCCCAGCAGCTCATGACAGACCTCAGAAAAATAGAAGGTCTTGAAGCATTCTCACTTCGTATGAGCGGTCTTGATAAATATACCGCAAAATTCGGTAACAGTAATACCGGCGATTCCCGTATGGCATTAAAGCTTGGTAAGACATTGGTTGAGTTTGACTCAGGTACCTGGGAAGACCCCAATCTCGGAAACTTCAAGTTTAATAACTGCTTATGGCCCTATCCTCAGTCTGAAAAAGGACGTATGCCTATCCACGTTGATAATTCTATGATGACGAAAACCGCAAAGAATCCCGAGGCTGCATTCCAGCTTCTCCGTTTCATCACATATTCAACAGAAGGTAACTTGGCCCGTCTTGGTATGTATGATAAGGCAAATGCAGGAAAGTACGTGCTTTCTTCAAGAATGTATTTCCCTGTAAGCAACCATCCCGATGTTGTTGCACAGTTTAACAAAATTGACCTTCCTGAGCAGTACAAATACATGTATCAGAATGTTGATAAATGTTACCGTGCTGACCCCAAGAAATATATGGTTGATTTTACTAACGTTATTAACACAGCTGTTCCAGAGTGGAACAAGGTTCAAGATGGTTTGGCTGATGCTACCAGCACAAACGTTGCAATGGAAAAGAAGCTTAACGATAAGCTTGCTGAAACACTCAATGACTTTAATGCAAAACTCGAAAAGCATTATAAATAATTAATTATTATTCTGTCAGGAGCCAAGTTTTTGGCTCCTGGCGGAACAGGAGAGTTGACAAAATGAAATTCAAACGTGTGGTAATACCTATTATATTGGTTATTGCTTTATTGGCGACATCGTTTCTTCTGCCACCTATGAAAAATAGGGAAGATGAAATTAAATCAGACAGAAGGACCGATATTTCTTCGGCCAATTGGTATTCGATAGAACGTTATTCAAACGGTCAGCGTCTTTCAGGATTAGAAACCCCGAGATTACTCAAGGTTGGCGAGTCAGTAACAATTAAGGCGAATACTTTAACAGGCAAAAAGAATATC
Organism: Oscillospiraceae bacterium; assembly: GCA_015065685.1. Taxonomy (GTDB): domain Bacteria; phylum Bacillota; class Clostridia; order Oscillospirales; family Acutalibacteraceae; genus UBA737. The sequence goes on from SVPU01000007.1 coordinate 4,092, forward strand.
ATATTAAATTATAAGCCGTCTAACCCCAAGATTGCTGACTGTATTGTTAATTTTGAGGTTGATGATAAAAAATTTGTTTGCTCCTTACCTTTGCTTTGGACCGATTCAAAAGACGAATACAGCATTGACAGATACGGTAATGAGCTGTATCCAAAACAAATTTGTTTAGAAGAGTATATTGCAAATCCGTTGCTAGATAACTCTTCAAAAAATAAGGATACCATCTTAATTGATTTAGAAGAAGGCAGTCATACATTCACTATTACTGCTGAAAACCAAGATTTGTGGATTTCGGGCCTGATACTTACAGACCCTGAGGTGATTCCAAGCTACAGTGAATATCAAAAACAGTTTAAAAACAAAAAAACAGCAAGTGGATTATATGTTGCAGAGGGTGAAAAATACTCTGTAAAATCAGACTCTTATATTCGTTCAAAGTCGGTTCAGAATGCGGCACTTATTCCATATGATACCTATAATAATAAGATAAACGTATTAGACGGTTCCACCTGGGACAATGCAGGACAAAAGGTTGCTTGGGAAATTGAGGTGGAAGAAGACGGTCTTTATAAATTGGGTATGAGATACGCGCTTAATAACAATGCGGATAAAAATTCATACCGTTCTTTAGAAATCGACGGAAAAATTCCCTTTGCGGAATGTAATAAATTAGCTATCACTTCTTCGGGAAACGGCTATGAAAATTATGTTTTTTCAGGAAATGACGGCAAACCCTATGAGTTTTACTTAGAAAAAGGTAAACACCTCATCTCACTAAAGGTCGAAATGGGCGACCTCAAGGATATTTATTATCAAATACAGTCCAAAATGGAAGAAATCAATGTTTTGGGCGCCTCTCTTCAGAAATTAACAGCAGGTGTAACTGATGAAAACAGAACTTGGGATATGGAAGATTATATGCCAGGTACGGTTGATAAATTGTTGCAGTATGCGAAAGATATAAGAAAAATTTATGATAATATCAAAAAAATAAGCGGCAATGGAGCAAGTTATGCTTCAAACCTTTTATATGCTGCAGAATCGCTTGAAAAATTGGCGGAAGCACCCGAACAAATACCTAACAGAACCAATCTTTTAAGTATAGGCGATAGTTCTGCGAGTAAGTATTTAAGTGTGGTTATGTCGGGGCTTACCTCACTTCCGGTTACAATTGACAGAATATATCTGTTCAATAATACCGAGCTTCCCAAAGCTTCTGCATCGCTTGTGAGAAGCTTGGCAGAAGGAACAAAATCTTTTATATCATCATTCACCTCTGACGGCAATAAGAATTATGCCGCAGATTATGATGACGATAAAGAGTTAAAGGTTTGGATTAACAGACCTGTTCAGTACGTTCAGGTTTTACAACAAATTTTAGATGAAGAATATAATGCCGAAAAAGGCACGAATATAAAACTTTCGATTATGCCGAGTGAGCAAAAGCTTATTTTGGCAAATGTTTCGGGAAATAATCCCGATGTAGTACTTTCTGCTGCATATTCAACACCGTTCAACTTTGCAGTAAGAGGTGCGGCAAAGAATTTACTAAGCTATGATGATTTCCTTTCTTTCTATGCTGAAAATTATAATTTAGAAGCATTAATTCCGCTTAGCTACAACGGCGGTGTTTACGGCGCTATTGAATCTCAGGATTTTTATTGCCTGTTCTACAGAAAGGATACCTTAGAGGCCCTGAATCTCGATGTTCCCAATACTTGGGACGATGTCCGCAAAATGATGCCCGAATTATTGCGCAACTCGATGAATTTCTGTGTTCCTGTTGCGAGTGCGGGCGGCACTAAGACCTTTAGCGTTACAGCACCCTTTATTTATCAGAATAATGGTCAGATTTATAGGGACGATGCTATGGCTGTAAATTACGGCACAAAGAACGTTATCAAAGGTTTTACCGATATGACCGAGTTGTTCTCGATTTACGGTGCTCAGCAGACAGTTGCTAATTTTTATAACAGTTTCCGTTATAATACCACACCGATAGGAATTGGAACATTTTCTACATATTTGCAGCTTAAGGTTGCGGCTCCCGAACTTGAGGGTTTGTGGGGAATAGCAATGGTTCCCGGAACAAAACAGTCTGACGGTACGGTACAAAGATATCAAATGGCTGATAGTACAGCCTCTATGATATTTGCAAACACCAAAAAACCTGATGAGGCTTGGGATTTCCTTAAATGGTACCTTTCCACCGATACACAGGTTAACTATGCTAATACGCTGCAATCCACATATGGTAGCGAATACCGTCTTAACACCGCTAATCTTAATGCCTTTAAGCAGTTGCAGTATTCAGAAGAGGATTTGAAGGTAATACTCGGTCAGTGGGAGTGGCAGAAAGAGAACCTTCAGCATCCCGCAGGTTATATGAGCGAACGCGAATTAAGTAATGCTTGGATAAACGTTGTCGTAAACGGTGACGGTATCGCAGAAGCACTTGATAAGGCGGTTTTACAGTCGGATAGAGAAATTTTGCGTAAAATGCAGGAATTCGGATATTGCGATGAAGACGGCAACATTATAAAGGATTACAAACTACTGACGGCAAAGGATTTTTATGCTATGTTAGAGGAAAAGGAGGCGGCAAAATAATGAAATCGCTAGTGAAAAATGTAAAAGATTTTGCAAATAATCACTCGGTACTTGTTTTTTTGTCTCCGTTTGTAATACTTTTCTTGCTTTTCATTATAATTCCTATTGGCGCGGCGATTCTGCTTTCTTTTACCGATTTTAATACAGTTCAGATGCCTAATTTTATAGGTATAAAAAACTATGTTAATTTGTTTACCAACGATACTGTATTTATGCAAAAGGTATTGCCAAACACTATTATATATGCAGTTTTCGTGGGTGTGGGTGGCTATGTTTTATCGTTCTTTTTAGCGTGGTCGCTCTCTCAGGTTACACATCGTGTAAGAACAATAATGGCAATAATTATATACTCACCGTCACTAACAGGTTCGGTTATGGTAGCAACAATATTTAGTGTTATTTTTAACGGTGATGAATCCGGTTACCTTAACTATTTGTTATTGAAGCTCAAGGTTATTTCGGAGCCTATACAGTGGCTAACATCCGAAGATTATTTGTTGCCGATTATGATTATCGTAGCCCTTTGGAGTAGTATGGGTGTAGGATTTTTGGCTATACTTTCGGGTATTATGAATGTAAACCAAGAACTTTATGAAGCAGCTTATATTGACGGTGTTAAAAATCGTTTTCAAGAAATAATTTACGTTACTATTCCATCCGCCAAACCTCAAATGCTTTTCGGTGCGGTAATGGCAATAGTAAATACATTTAACAGTGCGGGTGTGGGTGTTGCGCTTTCGGGTGCGAATCCAACACCAAATTATGCAGGTCAATTAATTGTGACGCACATTGATGATTTTGGTTTCTTACGTTATGAAATGGGTTATGCGGCTGCAATATCTGTTGTACTTCTCATTGGTATCAGATTGTTGTCAGTAGGTGCAGAAAAGCTTTTCGGCAGTAAGGATTAGGAGATTTGTATGAAAAAGGAAAAAACCGAAAGAAAACTTAAACGACGCTCACGGATTAAACAAAACGGTATAAATCCTAAGCATTTTTCTGCTAGTCAACTTAAATTTTATTCATACCTTGTTCCTATTTGTTTAATAATGTGCTTGCCAATACTTTTCATTGTTTCCAATGCTTTTAAGCCTATGGATGAGCTCATGGCGTATCCGCCGAGATTTTTTGTGAAACATCCTACGTTTGATAATTTCTTGATGCTTTTCAATATGTCATCAACTTCAAGTGTTCCTGCTTCAAGATACCTATTCAACAGTATTTTAACTACGGTTATTACCGTACTTGGAGCTCTTATCATATGCTCTTGTTCGGCTTTTGCTTTTTCAAAGAAAAGGTTTAAGCTTAAGGGATTCCTTTTCAACGTTAATACAATAGCTCTTATGTTTGTTCCCGTAGCGGTAGCAATTCCGAGATATTTTGTAATAACTTACACAGGAATGCTGGATACAATGTGGGCGAATATATTGCCGCTACTTGTTATACCTACAGGTGTATTTCTTGTTAAACAGTTTATGGACCAGTTGCCAGATGCTTTAATAGAGGCTGCTGTTGTTGACGGCGCAAGTGATTACACAATTATGGCTAAAATCGTTATGCCTTTAATAAAATCACCGCTTGCTACAGTAGCAATCTTATCCTTCCAATCGGCTTGGAATTCGGTTGAGGCATCAACCTATTACATAAACGATGAGTCTTTAAAAACGTTCCCGTTCTTTATGAGCACTCTTTCAAATACTGTAGGCAATGTCGTAGTAGGTAAGGGCGTTAGTGCAGCGGCAACTTTGCTTATGTTCTTACCAAATCTCATTTTGTTTATTATTTTACAGTCAAAGGTTATGAATTCGATGGCCCATTCAGGTATTAAGTAAGGGAGGATGCGGTTTGTTAAAAAAAATATTGGCAATAGCATTTTCGCTTATGGTTTTAATGGGAGTATTCGCCTTTAGTGTCAGTGCTAGTGAAAATACTACCTATACATATACAATTTCGGTTGACGATGAATGGATTCGTACACAGGATGCATATATGGCGAGTGAAATCCTTTTCAAGGATTATGATTTGTCACAACCGTCGGATATATTTATAAACGGTAGAAATCTTTATATTGCCGACAGTGGAAATTCAAGAATAGTAATTTATAATCTTGATACAAAAGAGAAGTCCTTTATTGGTGAGGGAATGCTCTTAACACCTTCCGGTATTTTTGTCAAGAGTGACGGAACGGTCTATGTGGCAGATTTGGGCTTAAAAGAGGTTTTGGTTTTTAATACTGATGGTAGTTTAAAGATGAAAATCGTAAGACCGGATGAAAGTCCTCTTTTTAGCAAGTCTGCAACCTTTGAGCCTAAAAACGTGGTTGTTACTTCACAGGATAATATTTTTGTAGTGGGCGTAGGTTCACACGAGGGTATTATGCAGTTTAGTCAAGATGGATTGTTCCAAGGCTTTTTTGCCGCTAATAAAAGACACCTTACTTTACTTGAGCGTATTCAAGAATTGATTTTTACTGATGAACAAAAAGAACAGCTTCTTAACAGAACTTCAAGACCTATCGAAAATGTAGATGTTACCGACCGCGATTTACTTTGTACTGTAACACAGGATGCGGGCGTAACAACTGAATGGCGTGAAGCAACGGCAAAGGTAGAAAACAGAATTAAGGTTCACAATATGGCAGGCGTTAATATCCTTGCAGCGAGTGAGGATATCCACGATGAATGGAATTTTGTTGACGTAGCGTCAGGTAAGGACGGTTTTACCTATACCTTGTCATATACAGGCGTTATAAGTGAATATGATTCCGCAGGCAATTTGCTTTTCTCATTTGGCGGACGTTCTATGTCGGTCGACAGAAACGGTTTATTTACCGTGGCTGCTGCAATAGACCTTGACGATAATGGATTTATATATGTTCTCGATAAAGAAAGAGGAATAGTACAGGTTTTTTACCCCACTGAATATGCAACCCTAACTCATGAAGCCACAAATATTCTTAACAAGGGCGATTATGAGGAAAGTGAAAAAATTTGGAAATCCATACTCAATCTTAATGGTATGTCCAGAGTTGCTCACGTGGGCTATGGTAAATCACTTATACATCAGGGCGATTTTAAAGCGGCGTTAAACGAATTTAAAATTGCTAATGATAAAGAGAATTACTCAGATGCTTTCTGGGAAATTCGTAACGAGATAATTAACAGTGTATTGCCTTACGTGCTTATCGGATTGGTCGTTTTATTTGTAACAATTTCAATTTTTAAGGCTATTGCAAAGAAAAAGGGCTTTAAATTCAAAAAGCGTGAAATTAAATCACGATTTATAAATGACATTTTAAACGTATTCGATACTGTGGCACGTATTGACCAAGAAATCGGAAACTATATGTTATTACCCGTTATTTGTAATACCACACAAGGTCCCAAAACAAGTGGTACTTATCTTTGGGGTGAATTCGAAGATTTACAAAAGGTCGAAAACCGATTGATGCAGGGACCATACATTCATCACTTCATAGAAATTGAAGGAAATTATATGAGTGAGTTGGAAGAATTCTGCAAATATGTTCCGGGATTAAACGCAGATAAAACCATAAAATAGGTTTTGTGCAGTTGATATTGGGCTGCGGCGGAATGGATTTTAGAACAATTCAAGCATTATGATTAATTATAAAAGCCAAAGGGCGACAATTGTTTTGCAAAGTGTCTCCCTTTGGCTTTTCTTTTTATCCGCAAAATTTGGTGAAAATCTTTTTTTGGCAATTTGTGGGGGAATATTCCCAATCATCTATATGCTCCAGGTTATAAAAATATTTTATTTCAGGTGTAAATGAGGATTCAAAATTATCAATTATAATAAGCTTAATTTTCATTTTTTCTTTGATTATGCTTTTTATATACACACTTGCTTGCTGACCAACCTTAACATTTTCTCTGGGCTCTGCAAGGCCCGCAAGATTTGGGGTTATTTCAACAAAAATGCCATAGTCTTCAACGCTTCTTATAACCCCCGAAACTGTTTGACCCGCCGAGAAAAGTTCTGCGTTTTCTTCCCAAGTGCCGAGAAGCTCCTTGTGAGAAAGGGTTATTTTCCCATCATCTGCTATATTTTTAATGATAACATTTATATCCTCGCCAACATAAAATCTATCTTTGGGGTGGGTTATACGCGACACCGAAATCGCATCTATCGGCAGAAGTGAAATGTTTCCGCACCCGATATCGCAAAAAGCGCCAAAGCTTTCCAAATGGGTTACTCTTGCGGGGATTATATCGCCCGTGGTTTTACATTTAAGGATATATTCCTTGCAAAGCTCTTGCGCACGTCTTCGAGAAAGCAAGGCATAGGTTTTGCCCTGTGGGTTAATGTTTATTTCTTTCACCACAAAGCAGACTGTTTTACCAACGCGCGAGATTAGAGCAATATCGCGGGTCGAGCCATCTCCAATTCCCACGGCACCCTCTTCTCTTGGGATTATTCCGCGCATACAGCCCAAATCAACAATAAGGTTGTGAGAAGCATCGCACATAATAACGGGGGCTTCTAAAACCGTTTCCTGAATTTTTGCTTCTGCCAAATCTGCAGAAGAGAGTCTTTTATATTTGTTTTGTTGGCATCCATAGCCTTCGGGATAAAAACCGTTCATCATTTTTTCACCTTTCTTTTTGTGCCTTTGCACTCTTCTTTTACTTTAGGACATTACCTATCCTAAAAAATTATATGACTTTAGGTGTGAAAAAATGATAGAATTATGTAGAGAGATAAAAAATATTTTTAAATAAAAATTCACTTGTCTTGCACTAAGGCAAAACAAGCGAATCTTCACCTATTTCCAGAATATAGTCATTTTCTTTTAAAATTTTTGCGAGCTGGAAGGAATCCTTTGGTAAATATCTTGTTCTCAAAGCCGCAAGTGCCTCGTGGTCGCAGTTTTTGTGATGGAAATCGCTGCCCGCAATTTTAATTTTCACATTGTTTTGCGCCGCAATGCGAACCGTTCTGGCATTCTGCGATTTTTGGTTGGGGTGCATATTAAGAGTTTCAATTCCGTCAAGAATATCGGTGTTGCAAAGCTCACAAACCTCTCTTAAAGGGTGAGCCTGAATGAACACGCTGTTGGGAAGCTTTATTTCTTTTCTGAATTTTTCAACACCCATCGAAAAACAATCAAAAAGCAGGGAAACAATGTCTCGGTCAACGCCGTAGATAAGATAATCGTTATGATTTTCATCAAAACGGTATTCCACACCAAGCAAAACCTTGATGCCGATTTCTTCGCCGTATTTTACCGCTTCCTCGTAATCTTTTAAATAAAAATCAACACTTTCTGTTGGCGAATGGTGGAAAGACCAGCTTATTAAGTGGTTTGTAATAACCACCGCATCATATCCGTGTGATTTATAAATTTCCACAAGCTCTCTGGGTTTTACATCACTGCAACCGCTAACAGGACTTGTGTGAGCGTGCAGCTCTATTTTAAAGGGATATTCTTTTTTGAGGTTTGCCTTTAAATCTTTAATTTGTTCCATAATTAACCCTTTTTGGCCTTTGATTCGCAGTAAAGACAGCGATAAACTCTGTTTTCCTTATCTGCCAATGTGAAAACCTGCGGCAATTCTTGTTCGGTGGCGCTGATACAGCGCGGATTTTTACAGGTCAAAACATTGGTGAGTCTTTGCGGCAATTCAATGGTCTTTTTTTCAACATTTTTACCGTCTTTAATTATGTTAACGGTGGTATTGGGGTCAACGAAACCTATAATTTCGGTGTTAAGTTCGATAGCGGCATCAATCTTAATGATATCCTTTTTGCCCATTTTTCTGGACGGCACATTTTTAATGAGCGCAACCGAGCAATCGAGATTATCGAGTCCCAAAAGCTTATAAAGCTTCATACCGTGCCCTGCGGTTATGTGGTCGAGCACAATACCGTTTTTTATTTCATCAACTGTCATCTACTCCACCTCCAAAAGCATCAAAATGAGTGCCATTCTCATGTATTTTCCGTAAAGCACTTGTTTAAAGTAGCAAGCGCGGGGGTCATTATCAATTGCAACGCTGATTTCATTAACTCTTGGCAGCGGATGAAGAATTTTCATATCTGCTTTAGCACCAAGCAGCTTTTCGGGGGTTAAAATATAACTGTCCTTAAGGCGCAGATATTCTTCCTCGTTAAAGAAGCGCTCTCTTTGAACGCGTGTCATATAAAGAATATCAAGACAAGGCATTGCGGCCTCTAAATCGGTGGTTTCGCTATATTCTATACCCTCTTTTTTGAGCGAATCCTTAACATAATCGGGAATTTTCAGCTCATTAGGAGATATAAACACAAACTTAACATTGTTGTATCTGCGAAGTGCCGCAATAAGTGAGTGAACCGTTCTGCCAAATTTAAGGTCGCCGCAAAGACCAACTGTGAGATTATCAAAATGCCCTTTTTCGCGGTGAATTGTGAGCAAATCTGCGAGTGTTTGTGTGGGGTGGTTGTGTCCGCCATCGCCCGCGTTAATAACGGGGATAGAAGCATTCATCGAAGCCACAAGCGGTGCACCCTCTTTGGGGTGGCGCATCGCGATTATATCGGCATAGCAGCTAACGGTTTTGGCAGTGTCTGCCACACTTTCGCCCTTAGCAGCAGATGAGCTTTGTGCTTCTGAAAATCCCAATACATTGCCGCCGAGCTCATACATTGCCGCCTCGAAGCTGAGTCTTGTTCGGGTGGAAGGCTCAAAAAACAAGGTTGCGAGCTTTTTGCCTGCACACTTGTGGGCATATTTTTCGGGATTTGCGATAATGTCATCAGCTGTGGCAATAAGCTTATCAAGCTCTGCTGTGGAAAGCTCTAAAATATCAATTAAACTTCTCATAAATATATTTCCTTATGTTTAGTTTTTAAATTTGGAATTACGCATTACGAATTATATTTTTGCACCGTTAATTTCGAGATATTTCTTAATTCTCTCAACATTTTCTCTGTTTTTCTCATCTTCTTCGAGATACTCGATGATATCATAAACATCAACAACAGAATAAACGGGGAAACCGAATTCCTCGCCAACCTCTGCCATAGCACTTTTTTCAGTTTTGCCCTTTTCCTTGCGGTCAACCATAACGAAGGTGGCGGCAACCTTGGTGCCTTTTAAGGAAGAGAGAATTTCCATACTTTCTCTGATAGCGGTACCTGCGGTGATAACATCCTCAACAATTACGATTTCCTCACCCTCGGTCGGCTTGTAGCCCACAAACACACCGCCTTCGCCGTGGTCCTTTTCTTCTTTTCTGTTAAAGAAGAAGGGAACATCAAGTCCGTTTTTAGCGAGTGCTACAGCGACAGACACTGCAATCGGAATACCTTTATAAGCGGGGCCGTAAAGCACGGTTTTTTTGTTGCCAACCTTTTCAAAATAAGCCTTGGCATAAAACTCACCTAATTTACAAATCTGCTCGCCTGTTTTAATGTCGCCCGCGTTTATAAAATAGGGGATTTTTCTGCCCGATTTGGCGGTGAAATTGCCGAATTTGAGCACTCCCGCACTCTCTAAAAACTGAATAAATTCTCTTTTATAACTTTCCATATTAAATGTCCTCCCAAATTACGCATTACGCATTACGAATTACGAATTATTATGCATTATCCTATAAACTCTGCACAGCAGCGCTCATACGCTGCAACAGGGTCTTCTGCGGCGGTGATGGGACGGCCCACAACTATGTAATCACTGCCGATTTTCTTTGCCTCGGCAGGTGTCATAACTCTTTTCTGGTCGCCGATATCACCATCGGCAAAGCGAACACCAGGGGTAACGGTTAAGAAGCTTTTGCCACAAGTGTTGTGCACTTTTTCCGCCTCGAGCGGTGAGCAAACAACACCGTCAAGTCCTGCTTTTGCAGCACACTCGGCATAGTGCATAACAACCTTATCAATAGGCTCTTTGATAAGCAGGTCGTTTTCCATTCTTTGCTGGTCGGTTGAGGTTAACTGTGTAACCGCGATAAGCAAAGGTCTTGTGCCATCGGGGCGGGTGAGTCCCTCGAGAGCAGCCTCCATCATAGAAATAGTTCCCGCTGCGTGAAGATTGGTCATATCAACATCAAGTCTTGATAGCACCGCCATTGACTTTTTAACCGTGTTGGGAATATCGTGAAGCTTAAGGTCGAGGAAAATCTTGTGTCCCCTTGCTTTAATCTCTCTTACAATTTCGGGGCCTTCTGCATAAAAAAGCTCCATACCAATTTTAACAAAAGGCTTTTTGCCTGTGAATTTATCCAAAAACGCGAAAACCTGTTCTTTACTCGCGAAATCGCAAGCAATAATTACATCCTTACCCATTGTGCGCTCCCCCAATTATATCTGTTAAGTTATTTATTCTATATTTTTCCATTACTCGCGGTAAATCCTCAATAATGTGCTTGCACGCAAACGGGTCAACCAGATTTGCCGCACCCACCTGAACGGCGGTGGCGCCTGCAAGCATCATTTCGATAACATCCTCGGCAGTAGAAATTCCGCCCATACCGATGATTGGGATTTTTACTGCATCATAAACCTGATAAACCATTCTAAGTGCCACGGGTTTAATTGCAGAGCCTGAAAATCCACCCATTTTGTTGGCGAGAATGGGCTTTTTTGTTTTTAAATCTATTCTCATTCCAAGAAGCGTGTTTATAAGGCTAACGCCATCTGCGCCCCCAGCCTCGCAAGCCTTTGCAATCTCGGTAATGTCGGTAACATTAGGCGACAATTTAATGTAAACAGGCTTGTTTGTTACCTTTTTAACCGCTTTAGTTACCGCTTCGGCATTTTTTGCGCTTGTGCCGAAAGCCAAGCCGCCGCCGTGAACATTGGGGCAAGAAATGTTAACCTCAAACCAACCGATTTGCTCTTCGCTATCTAATTTTTCGCAGGTGTAAGCGTAATCCTCAACCGAAAAACCGCTAACATTAGCCATAACCTTCTTGTTGAAAACCGATTTTAGTTTCGGAAGCTCTTCTGAAATAACCTTTTCTACACCCGGATTTTGAAGACCTACGGAATTTAGCATACCGCTCGCGGTTTCTGCAATTCTCGGTGTTGGGTTTCCAAAGCGTGCATCCTTAGTGGTGCCTTTGAAAGAAAAGGTACCGAGCATATTTATATCATAAAGATAAGCAAATTCATAACCAAACCCAAATGTACCGCTTGCGGGGATAATGGGATTATCAAGCTCGATGCCCGATAAAGTAACCTTAGTGTTTACCATACAATTTCCTCCCTTTCAAGCACAGGGCCATCCTTACAGATTCGCTTGTTGCCGTATTTCGTTTTGCAGCTGCAACCCATACAAGCGCCAAAGCCACAGCCCATTCTTTCTTCAAAGCTATATTGACCGCTAGTAGTTGCTATACCTTCAATCGCTTTAAACATTGGCATAGGGCCGCAGGTGTAGAAATAGTCATATTGGAGGTTTTTCATAACATCGGTAACAAAGCCTTTAGTACCGTATGACCCATCAACTGTGGTTACATAAACATCGATACCCAAAAGCTTGAAAACCTCTTCATAGAAAATTTCATCCTTTGTGTTAAAGCCCAGAATAACAGTTGGCTTTTTGCCGAATTTGATTAGCTCCTTGCAAAGATTATAAAGAGGGGGAATACCAACACCTCCGCCTATAACAAGCGGATTTTTGCAATCGTTTTCTGCATTAAAGCCGTTACCAAGGCCAACAAGCAAATCGAGCTCCTCGCCGGCTTGCATTCGGCTTAATTTTTCGGTGCCTTCGCCTACCACCTTGTAAATTAAAACAATGGTTTTCTTATCATAATCACAAACTGATATGGGGCGGCGAAGATATAGCCCATCAATTTTAATGTTAACGAACTGACCGGGGGAGAGCAGCGCAGAGGTATCGCCCTCGAGCACCATTCTGAAAACCTTGGGAGCCAGCTCAAAGTTAAAAAGAATTTTATAAATTCCTTGCTTCATCATAAATTTCACCTGAGTTATGCATCAATTGTTGAAATTGTAATAGTTGTTTCCTCTAAAACATCGAGTAAAACCTTAACGGTATCAAGAGAAGTGAAGAGTGTTACATTATTTTCAGTAGCACAACGGCGGATTTCAAAACCGTCAGTCATATTGTCAGAAGAATTGATATCGCGTGTGTTGATAATATACGCGATGTGTCCCTGACGGATAGCCTCGGGAATTTCTTCGCTGTTTTCTCCGATTTTCTTTAGCACATGTGTGCGGATTCCGTTGTTCTTCAAGAAGTTAGCAGTGCCTGTGGTAGCCTGAATATTAAAGCCTAGATTATAAAAACGGCGGATAAGCGGCAGAGCCTCCTCTTTATCACAATCGGCAATGGTAACAAGAATTGTGCCGTAGTTTTGAAGCTTCATTCCGCTTGCCTGCAAGGCCTTGTAAAGCGCACGGTTGAGCTTATCGTCATATCCAATCGCTTCACCCGTTGATTTCATTTCGGGCGAGAGATAAGCATCAAGTCCTCTGATTTTGTTGAATGAGAAAACGGGAACCTTAACATAATGGCGTTTTTTCTCATTGGGATAAATTTCAAAAATGCCCTGTTCTTTAAGGCTCTTGCCCAAAATTACTTCGGTTGCAATATCCGCAAGGCTGTAGCCTGTTGCTTTTGAAAGGAACGGAACGGTTCTTGAGGAGCGGGGATTAACCTCGATTATAAACACATTGTCATCCTTATCAACAATAAACTGAATGTTGTAAAGACCAACAATACCAATGCCAAGACCTAATTTTTTAGCGTATTGAAGAATGGTTCCCTTAACCTTATCGGAAATACTGAAGGTGGGGTAAACGCTTATAGAGTCGCCCGAGTGAATACCCGTACGTTCAACAAGCTCCATAATACCGGGAACAAATACATCCTTGCCGTCGCAAATAGCGTCAACCTCAACCTCTTTACCCTGAATATATTTATCAACCAGCACGGGCTTGTCCTCATCAATTGAAACGGCGGTTTTAAGGTAATGGCGAAGCTGTGCTTCATCTGCCACAATCTGCATTGCTCTGCCGCCTAAAACAAAGGAGGGACGAACAAGCACGGGATAGCCGATTTCTGCGGCTGCTGCAACGCCCGCTTCAATGTTTGTAACCGCCTTGCCTTGCGGTTGGGGAATATTGAGCTCTTTAAGAATTTTTTCAAAGCTGTCGCGGTTTTCGGCTCTTTCAATAGCCGCACAGTCTGTTCCGATAATCTCAACACCGCGTGCCATCAAGGGCTCTGCAAGGTTAATTGCGGTTTGACCGCCGAGAGATGCAATAACGCCCTCAGGTTGCTCGAAATCGATAATATTCATAACATCTTCGGGGGTTAAGGGCTCAAAATAGAGCTTATCAGAGCAGGTGTAATCGGTTGAAACTGTTTCGGGGTTATTGTTGATGATAATCGCCTCATAACCCGATTCTTTGATTGTGGTAACAGCGTGAACGGTTGAATAGTCAAATTCAACACCCTGACCTATACGGATAGGACCTGCACCTAATACCACCATCTTCTTTTTATCTGTAAGGATAGATGAATTCTCACCTGTGTAAGAAGAGTAGAAGTAGGGGATGTAGGCGCCTGTGTGGCAGGTATCAACCATACGGAACACAGGAAGAAGCTTGTTTTCTTTGCGGAACTTATAAACATCAAGCTCTTCGCATTTCCACATTCTTGCAACATATTTATCGGAAAAGCCCATCTGCTTTGCGCCCTTGAGGGTTGTAAGGTCATAGGGGTTATTCTTCAAATTTTCTTCCATATCGATAATTCTCTTGATTGCATGGAGGAAGAAGGGTGTGATTTTGGTGATGTTGTGAATTTCTTCAACCGTTGCACCGTGATATAAAAGCTCGGCAATGGCAAAGAGATTATCATCTCTGAATTCGCTTATATACTCCAGCAAATCCTCTTTTGACATACTGTCAAACTTATTGTGATAAAGGTGATTAACACCAATTTCGAGCGAACGGGTGCCCTTTAAAAGACTTTCTTCTAAGGTCGTGCCGATTCCCATAACCTCGCCCGTGGCTTTCATCTGTGTGCCAAGGCTGTTTGAAGCGGTTGTGAATTTATCAAACGGGAAGCGGGGAAGCTTTGTGATAACATAGTCAAGCTTAGGCTCAAAGGCTGCGTTTGTGTTTGCAATTTTGATATCCTCAAGCGCCATACCAACTGCGATTTTAGCGGTAACTCTTGCAATGGGGTAGCCGCTCGCCTTTGAAGCTAACGCCGAAGAACGCGAAACTCTCGGGTTCACCTCTATAAGATAGTATTCGCTGGAATGTGGATTTAATGCAAACTGAACATTACAGCCGCCCTCAATTTTGAGCTCCTTAATAATTTTGATGGCGCTGTCATTAAGCATTTTTAAATCGTGGTCATTAAGGGTGAGAATGGGCGCCACAACCAAAGAGTCGCCCGTGTGAACGCCAACGGGGTCAATATTTTCCATTCCGCAGATAGTTATAGCGTGGTCGTTAGAGTCGCGCATAACCTCGAATTCAATTTCCTTATAGCCCTTAACACTCTTTTCAATAAGTACCTGTGAAACGGGGGATAATTTAAACGCGTTAAGACCGATTTCAACAAGCTCTTCCTCGTTGTATGCAAAACCGCCGCCTGTGCCGCCTAATGTGAACGCGGGGCGAAGAACAACAGGGTAGCCGATTCTGTTTGCGGCTTGCTTTGCCTCTTCAATGTTATATGTGATTTCTGAAGGGATTGTGGGCTCGCCGATAGACTGACAAAGCTCTTTGAAAAGCTCTCTGTCCTCAGCTCTTTCAATACTTTCGCTGCTTGTGCCGAGAAGCTCAACACCGCATTCCTTCAAAATGCCCTTTTCTTCAAGCTGCATAGCAAGGTTAAGACCTGTTTGACCGCCAATGCCGGGAACAATAGCATCGGGGCGTTCATAACGGAGAATTTTAGCCATATATTCAAGTGTTAAAGGCTCCATATAAACCTTATCAGCAATTGTGGTATCGGTCATAATGGTTGCGGGGTTTGAGTTACAAAGCACAACCTCATAGCCCTCTTCCTTGAGGGCAAGACAGGCCTGTGTTCCCGCATAGTCAAACTCGGCTGCCTGACCAATTACAATAGGACCTGAGCCTATAATCAAAATCTTCTTAATGTCTGTTCTCTTTGCCATAATTATCCTCCGTTGTTAAATTGAGTCTGTATATACTATTTTTTCGTTTGCAACGGTTAATTTGCAAACGCCGAAAAGTTTTTCGTTTTTAAAGGGTGTTGCTTTCCCGAGAGAGAGAAATTCATCGGGGTTCACAACATAATTCTTATTTAAATCAAACACACAAATGTCGCCCTCGCGGTATTCTATGTTAAATCTTTTTCTTGGGGCTATAGCCATAACCTCAACAAGTCTTTCAAGGGTTATGATATTTGTTTTAACAAGCCTTGTGTAAAGCACCGAAAAGGCGGTTTCAAGACCGACTACACCCATAAGGCTTTTATCGAGCCCCTTGCTCTTTTCCTCATAAGAGTGGGGCGCGTGGTCAGTAGCAATCATATCAATTGTGCCATCTTTCAGTCCCTCAATTAAAGCAAGCCTGTCCTCTTCGCTGCGGATTGGCGGATTCATTTTAAAGCGTCCGTCTTCCTTTAGCATCATATCATTCATAACAAGGTAATGCGGAGCGGTTTCGCAGGTAACATCAACCCCATCCGCCTTGGCTTTTCTGATAAGCTCAACACTCTCTTTGCAAGAAATGTGGCAAACATGGTATTTGCAGCCCGTTTCCTTTGCAAGAGCCAAATCCCGTTCTATTGGCTTCCATTCGCTTTCACTGCAAATACCCTTATGGCCGTGCAGCTTTGCATATTCGCCATCGTGGATATAACCGCCCTGCAAAAGAGAGTTATCTTCACAGTGGGCAACAATTATTTTACCAAGTTTTTTGGCTTTAAGCATTGCTTGGCGCATAAGCTCTTGTGATTGCACGCCGCGTCCGTCATCCGAAAAGGCTATACAGTCCTTCGCCATGGCTTCAAAATCGCTCAAGACCTCGCCCTTTTGTTCAACCGTTATTGAAGCATAAGGGTGCACATTTATTACAGCACCGCTCTTTATAAGGTCGGTTTGAACTTTCAAATTTTCGGCGCTATCGGGCACGGGATTTAAGTTTGGCATTGAGCAAACATCGCTGTAACCGCCCCTTGCTGCTGCCAAGGTTCCTGTTTTAATAGTCTCTTTATATGAAAAACCCGGCTCCCTGAGATGAACATGTACATCACAAAAGGCCGGAAAAATAAAACAATTATTTAAATTGGAAACAATACCGCCGCTGTGAGAATTGGAACAAGCAACGGAATCAAGATTTAACAAATAATCTCCCGAAAGAAAAGCGCCGTCTTTATAAAAATTAACCTTTTGAAGTTTTAATTTCATAAATTTACCGCCTTTCATAAAAATATTAAAAACACACCTTGTTTTTATCCAATATATTTTATCATAGCACATATATAAAGTCAAGAAAAACACTTAACAAATTAAGTATATATAATATTTGTATTTTTGCTTAAATTAAACAATTTATGTAGGCATATCGTTGTTGACTGAGTGGGAGTTATTTGATATAATTTAAGAAGAAATAAAGGCTTTGCGTGGAACGGAGAAGAAAATGGGAATGGTTAAAATTTTACACTGTGCGGACATACATATAGGAGCACTCGAGAGCTTCTTGGGTGAGGATGCCGCAAAAAGAAGGTATGAGACCCTGCTCACATTTGAAAAAATAATTGATATGGCGGCAAAGTGGGAGGTGCAGCTTGTTGCCATTGCGGGCGACCTTTTTGATTCAAACCATATAGAAGAAAGCTTTGTTTCGGCTGTGTTTAAGAAAATAAGGGAAGCCCAAAACATAAAGTTTGTGTTTTCAGCCGGAAACCACGACCCGCTTAATTCCGAATCGCCGTTTTTGCGAGAGGATTTACCCCAAAATCTTTTTGTTTTGCCTGCAAAGGATAGCGAGATAACACTCAAGGATATCGGCGTGAGGGTTTACGGAAGGTCCTTTGAGAGTGTTTATTGTGTGGGAGAAGAAGCCTTTGCATTAAATGTTCCTAATGATGAATTTGTAAATATTATGGTACAACACGGCGATTTGCGAAGTGATTTGGGCTCGGATTATAATTCGGTAACCCCTAAATTTATAAAGAATTCGGGAATGGATTATATAGCCCTCGGCCACACCCACGAAAGAACCGAAATAGGCAAATTGGGCGGCACACACTTTGCTTATTGCGGTTGCCCTGAGGGACACGGGTTTGATGAACTGGGCTGCAAGGGCGTTTATATAGGCGAAGTGGGCAAGGGCGTTTGCAAAATGCAGTTTGTGCCCACATCAATCAGACAATATATTAACGAGAAAATTGATGTGAGCGGCGAGGAAGATGTATTCACGCTTATTATTGACACCCTAAAAGAAAAATATAGCGAAAATTACATAGAAAATCTTTATAAAATCACCCTTGTTGGCAAGCTTTTGGAAGCTAGGGAAATTGATATTTCAGAGCTTTCTGCGAGACTCTCATCAACGGTTTATTTCGCAAAAATCAAAGACTTAACCGAATTGGCGGTTGATTTGGAAGGCTTGGCAAAAGAGGCATCGCTTAAAGGGATTTTCGTTAAGAAAATGCTTGAAAAAATGGAAAACGAAGAAGATAAGACAACAATAGAAAAGGCTTTGTATTTAGGCCTTAAGGCATTTGATTCGGAGGTGAAATACAGTGAGGATTGATTCACTTTATATTTCGTCGTTCGGGGGAATAAAGAACTTAAAATTAGATTTTAGCAAAGCCTTTAATGTGGTTTACGGGGATAACGAAAACGGCAAATCAACCGTGATGGCATTTATTAAAATGATGTTTTACGGCAATGAAAAGGGCGGAAGTAACCTTTCTAAGAATATCAGAAAGAAATACACCCCGTGGGATGGCTCGCAAATGGCGGGCAGCATCGATTTTGAGCATTCGGGTAAAAAATATCGCATTGAAAGGGAGTTTCGCTCCTCTAATTCGACCGATAAGGTAAGTCTTATTGATTTGGATTTGGGAACAAGAGAGATTGTCGGAGCCGATATTGGAAAGAGGTTTTTAGGCCTTTCGGCAGCGGCTTTCGAGCGCAGTGTGTTTATCGGTCAGTTTGGTTTTCCTGAAAGCGATAGCGAGGCAGAGGGCGAACTCAATTCAAAGCTTTCCAACATTGTGCTCACGGGCGATGAAAATGTTTCATTTCAAACTGTTTTCTCTCGCATAGAAAAAGCAAGACTTTCGCTTATGTCTAAAAGCGGAAGAGCGGGCGAATATGATAAAAACCTAAAGCTTTGCACCGAGCTTGAAGCAAAGCTTGAAAGCTCAAGGCGTGCCCAAGAAGAATATGCGGAAAAATCTGCCAAGGCAGAAGAAATAAGAGAAAAGCTTTCTTATCTTGCTAATGTGGCAATGAGCCTCAAAGAAGAAATCGCAAAAGAAACAGACATTAAAAACGCACAGAAATATAAAACGATGATAGAGCTCAAGGCCGAACTTGATAAGCTTGGCAAGACTATGACTTTAAGCGATGGTTCTATAATTGATGATGTTTATCTCAGCAAATTAAGATTTTGCATTTCAAAGGCAGAGGCATCTCTCGAAAAGCTTAGCAAAAAGCAAACCGAAATCTCGGTTTTGGAAAAGGGTCTTGAAGGAAACCATTTGCCAGAAAAAAACGAAAGCAAAGAAGATTTAAAGGCACAAATAAATAAAAAAACCGAGCAAAAAGAAAATTATGAGCAAGGCTTGAGGGCTCTTGAAAAAAGGTTATCAGAGCTTGAAGCCACCACAGAAAAAAAGCCGTTTTTCAAAACCAAAGGAGCTGCGGCAGTTGTTTTGCTTTGGGTGTTTGGCATATTAGCAATAGTTTTTGGGTATCTTGAAAATTATGTAATAACGCCTGTTTGTGCTGCTTTGAGCCTTGTTTGTCTTGCGCTTACTCCGATATTTATATCGCTTGATAAAACCAAAAGAGCAAAAAATGAGACTGAAAAAATCAATGTTGCCGATGAGTTTAGGCGAATAAAAAAAGAGCTCTCAGGGTTAGAGGAAGAGCTGCTTGGGCTAAGGTTTAAAATAATGGCTGCCGAGGCGCAAAGCAATACCTCTGTTTTGGCAAATCAGCGTGAAATGCTCCAAAACAGCAAAAAAGAAAAAGAGGTTCTCGAAAATCAGTTCAGAGCGGATGAAAATACCCTGCTCGAGCTTTTTGCAAGATATAAGGTGGCTAGGGATTTAAGCGAAGTGAAGCTTTTACTCGATGAGGTTACACAAAAAGCCGTGAAGCAAAAAGAAATAAAGCAGCAGCTCAATTTTATTGCAAAGGATATTGGCTATCTTTCTTATGAGGATGTGCAAAAGAAATTAGACGAGCTCGAAGAATTCACCGAGACCGATGTTGATTTTAAAGAGCTTAAAGAAAATTATGAAAGCACGCTTTCACAAATGAGCGAATATAAATCGCAATTAGCAACACTTATGGCAGAAATGAAGAGTCTGGCGGCAGAGTGCGGAAAGCTTGAAACGCTGAGCAGTGAGTTGAATGCCTGCAAGCAGAAGCTTATTTCTCAAAAGGAATTCTGCGAAACGGCAGATATCGCGTGCGAGGTTTTGAGTGAAAGCTTTGCAGAGCTCAGAAGAAGCTACGGCTCAGAGCTGGAAAAAGAAGCCTCCGAAATTTTGAAGAAACTCACAGAGTCCAAATATGTGGGAATGAACATTTCCAAGTCGTTTGATATCAATGTTAATGAAAAGGAAACATTCGGCGGAAGAGAAATTGAATATTTAAGCAGCGGCGCGGCAGATCAGGCGTATTTAAGCCTTAGAATAGCGCTCTTAAAGCTTATCGCAGGCGATGAAGCTCTACCGCTTTTCCTTGATGATGCTTTGGCTCAATATGATGATAACCGATTAAAGCAGGCGCTCGAATTCTTAAAGGATTTTGCAAGCACAAATCAGGTTATAATGTTCACTTGCCACGAATTTATTTCGCAATGTGCCGAAGAATTTAGTGCCAACAAAATAATGCTAAAAAAATAAACCGCCTTGAGCGGTTTATTTTTTGTGTGTTTATTCTGTTTTTTCTGCAAGCTGTCTTGCACTAACCTTTTCCTCGGGTTTAATTTCACCTGCTTTAAGCAAAGCAATTTTCGTGAGATATGGGCCAACAAGCTCATAAATAAGAACCGAGAAAAGTGTTATGTTTGCAACAATTGTGCCCATGCTTCCTAAGGTTTCTGCCTTAAGTGCCATTCCTAACGCAACACCTGCTTGAGGGAAGAGGGTTATACCTAAATATTTAATTATATTCGGATCGCACTTGGTGGCTTTTGAGCTTGCCGAGGCACCAAAATATTTTCCTAAACAACGGGAAATGATATAAACAACACCAATCAGCACAACGAGCGGGTCTTTAAAGGTTGCCAGCTCGAGCTCTGCACCGCTGATAACAAAGAAGAGAATAAACAAAGGCGCGGTCCATCTGTCCACCCTGTCCATAAGTTCTTCTGAAAAATCGCAGACATTACAGAAAACTGTGCCGAGCATCATACAAACGAGCAATGATGAAAATGCGATATGTATACCGAAAACTTCGAATTTGAGCATTGAGAGTGCAACGGTGAGGAACACAAAGGTAACCGACATTGAAAGACGCTTTGACCTTGAATGGAAAAATCTCTCAAAGAAACTGAAAAGAAGTCCCATAACAAGACCTAATAACAATGAAAGTATAACTTCGAGCAATGGCTCTAAGATAATTGAAATAATGTCAACCTCGTTTGAAATAAGAGCCTTTGCAACGCCGAAAGAAATTGCAAACAGCACAAGGCCAACGGCATCATCGAGCGCCACTATCGGCAAAAGAATTTCGGTCACAGGGCCCTTTGCCTTATATTGCCGCACAACCATAAGGGTTGCCGCGGGGGCGGTTGCCGAAGCAACGGCTCCAAGAACAATGGCGGCGGGAAGTGGCAGTTTATCGGGAATTAAAAAATGAAGTCCGATAAGCGCGGCATCAACCACAATTGTTGTGAAAACGGCTTGAAAAATACCGATAATCATTGCCTGTTTTCCGATTTTTCTGAGTTGAGAAAGGCGGAACTCGTTTCCGATTGAAAAAGCGATAAAGCCCAAAGCCACATCCGAAAGAAGTGAATAGGTCTTTATGTTTTCCATACTAACAAAACCAAACCCTTCGACACCGAAAGAGCCCAAAAGATAAGGACCGACTAAAATTCCCGCAACTAAATACGCGGTGACGGCGGGTAATTTCACAAGTTTTGCTAAACGGGAAAGCATAAGACCCGAAAATAACGCGATGGATAAACTAAGTAAAATCTGCAAGAAAATCGTCTCCCAACGATTAATAAATTAACAAAAGGCATATAATTTGCCTATGCAATTATACGCCTTTGTAAGAAAAAATCAAGTACTTTTTTTAAAATCTCTCATTATTGTGATAACAACAAATATTCCAACTGCCAAAAAGATTATAGCGGCAATAGGTAAAATGTTCATAAAAATCAGTGAATGAGGTTTTTCGTTCACAAAAAACTCACTTTCAAAACTCGCAAAAACCTTTTCTATGTAATCTTCGTTTTCGCCTTTGGCAGTATAGAAACTAAGAAGATAATATTCTCTGTTTGCAACCGTTATATATTGAGTGACGGTGCATTCTTTACCTTCTTCGGTGGCAGAGAGCACTCTTTTGATGAATTTTTGACCGTAATTATCAAAAATTTCACCCTTTATGTCGTCCCCCACAATATCATTCATAACAGAGTTTATTTTATCGTTTGAAAGACTGCTTAAATTAACAATACTACTTGAAAAATCGGTTTTATAACAATTAACCTTTATTTGTTTTGTATTAGTTTTATTAACCGCAAGGTAAATAGTGTTGCTGTCTTTTACATATTCATTGAGTTCGTCTGCACTAAAATCCAAAATTTCCGCAACGGTTTGAGGCTCGTTATGGAAAACGGCAAATTCATCACCCGATTCAAGAGAGACTTTGCTTTCGGCCGAAACGGTTAATGAAAATAAAACACATAAGATTGTCAGAAAAACAGATAGTTTTTTAATCACGAAACATCACCCGTTTATATTATTCTGTCTTTTGGCTGCGGTGAGAGTGTTTTGCATAAGCATTGCAATGGTCATAGGGCCAACACCGCCCGGAACGGGGGTGATTGCACTTGCCTTTTTAGAAACACTCGGGAAATCCACATCACCGCAGAGCTTACCGTCTACGCGGTTCATACCAACATCAATAACAACAGCCCCATCCTTAACCATATCTGCAGTAACAAAGTTTGCTTTGCCCACTGCAGCCACGAGAATATCTGCCGAAGAGCAAATTTCTTTTAAATTCTTTGTTCTTGAGTGGCAGATTGTAACCGTGCCGTTTTTGTGAAGCAGCAACATTCCCATAGGCTTTCCAACAATATTGGAGCGGCCTATAACCACACAGGTTTTACCCTCAACATCAATATTCTCGTATTTCAGCATTTCCATAACGCCCGCAGGTGTGCAGGGAACGAAATCATAGTCGCCAATCATTATTTTTCCAACATTAACTGGGTGGAAAGCATCAACATCCTTTTCGGGAAGAATTGAGTTTATAATTAGCTTCTCATCAAGGTGTCGGGGAAGCGGCAACTGACAAAGTATGCCGTTAATGCTCTTCTTTGCATTGAGCTCTTTAATTAAATTAAGCAGTTCTTCTTGGGTGGTATTTTCGGGCAGCGCATATTCTTCTGAAATTATGCCGAGCGCCTCACAAGCCTTCTTCTTGTTGGCAACATAAACCTTTGAAGCGGGGTCTTCACCCACAATTATAACCGCAAGGCCCACGGTAATACCCTTGGCATTAAGCTCACTAACTCCGTTCCTTACACGCTCTTTAACTGCGGCCGATATAACCTTTCCATCAATCAATCTGTTCATTTTCTGTTGCCTCCAAATTTTCGGTTTGCTCATCTGCAAACTGTGAAACATATTCTTCTTTAACCGAAAGTTTTTTATTAATTAAAATCAAAGCAATCACGCTTCCAACACATAAAAGGAAGGAAAGAAGAGAAGAAACACGCACGGGACCGAGCATTAGGCTATCGGTTCTGAGCAGTTCTATAAATGCCCTTCCAAAGCCATACCACGCGCAGTATGTAAGGATTAGCTGTCCGCTGAATTTCCTTTTTTTGCTCAAATGATGCAGCACAAAGAAACCTATAATGCACCAGACCGATTCGTAAAGAAAACAGGGGTGCACCAGCCCCTCGCCCATCTGGAGAATGGTTCTGTCGCTCTGCATTCCCCAAAATGTGCTGTTTGTGAAGGTGCCGAAGGCCTCTTGGTTAACAAAGTTGCCCCAACGGCCCACACCTTGTCCAATAAGGAAGCCAACTGCCGCTAAATCGAACATATTAAAAATGTTAACCTTTCGCAATTTGCACATTATACCGCCGCATAAAAACGCGCCGATAACTCCACCGTAAATAGCAAGGCCCGAAAAGCCTGAGCCGTTTCCAAGCCCGAAGAAATCGCCGATGCTTTCGAGCTTTACACCGTCAAATATCACATAATAAGCACGGGCGCACAAAATCGCAACGGGCACGGTAACAAGGATTACATCGAGCATACGGTCGGTATCAACGCCGTAGCGCTTGGCGTTTTTCATACCATATATTAAAGCCAATAAAAAACCAACGGCAATTATAATGCCATACCAATAGATATCCCAATGAAAGCTGCCGAGTTTTATAGTAAAAGCAATCGGCTTTAGGGTTAGTTTAATACCGAAAATTATTACATCTATACCGGACATTTTTATATTTCCTCCATAGGATTAATAACCGAAAGAACGGTGTTTTCACAGTCGAGCAACTCGAGTCGGCGTTCAACATCCTCCTTGGTTACCGATTTTAAATATTTAAGCTCATCAAATAGACCGCTGCCATTCATAGCACAGTCAACAAGCTGCATTGCAATGCCTTCAACACTGTCAAAAAGGCGGATTGCATTGCCATACATACCGCATCTTATAGCCGAGAATAGCTTTTTGTCAATTCCCTCGGCTTTAAGGCGCTTAACCTCGTTTTTGATTGCCTCTGCCACAGCTGCGGGGTTTTTGGATTCACCCTCGAAAATAGTGGCGCAATAACCGTTTCCACTAAAATATTCACTCGAAAACTCATCGTTTATAAGACCGTCGTTTGTGAGCTGCTTATAAAGTGGGGAGGAATCTGAAGCGATAATTTCAAGCAACAAGGCAGAGCAGATTTTTTCCTTAACGCTTCTTTGTGGCTTTTCGGTTTTTTCTTTAAAGCCAAAGCAGAACATAGGCTGAGCCACCGCTAATTTTTGCTCGGTATAAGGCTTCACAACCGTTTCGGGCTCTTGCTCGAAAAAGCGTGTAATCTCCAAAGGCTCTTGCGGTTTAATTTTTTCTTCAATAACTTTAAGCACCTTGTCAGCATCAATGTTACCTGCTATGCAGATGAACATATTAGAGGGGCTATAGAAGGTGTTATAGCACTTGTATAAAAGCTCAGCATCAATTTTTGAAATTGAATCTGTTGTTCCCGCAATATCAATTCTCACGGGGTGGTTATGATACATTGCCATAAGCATATTAAACATAACGCGCCAAGCGGGACTATCCTCATACATCTTTATTTCCTGACCGATTATGCCTTGCTCTTTTTGGACAGTTTGTTCTGTGAAATAGGGAGACTGAACAAATGTCAGCAGAATATCTAAATTTTCATAGAATTTATCTGCACAGGAGAAAAGATAACAGGTTTTATCAAATGAGGTAAAAGCATTAGCATAAGCACCTGTTTTTGCATATTTTGAAAAGGCGTCGCCATCCTCACTTTCAAAGAGCTTGTGCTCTAAAAAGTGGGCAATACCCTCGGGAACGCTCACCTTTTCGCCGCCGTTTGCAGAAAAGGCGGTGTCAATCGAGCCGTATTTTGTGCCGAAAATGGCATAGCTTGTTGTATATTGAGGCTTTTCAAGAATGAAAATTTTAAGACCTGAAGAGAGTTCGGCTTTTACATAGCTTTCGCCGATATCGCTCTCGAAAAATTCCTTTTTCATTTCTTTTCCTCCTTTGGCAAGAGTTTATAAACAGTATGCAGCTCAATGCCATTTGCGGCGGTTATTACATCCTCGCGGGTTATTTTAAGCACCTTTTCGGCAATATCAGTGGGGGAATAAAGATTATCATTATTTACCTTTATTGCATACCATAAATCAGTGGTTGAAAGACTGTCGTTATAACCCTTGAGTGAATCGCAGATGCTTTTAATTGAGGATTCAAACTCAAAATCGGTGAAATTGCCTTTTTTAACCTCATCCAACTGTTTTAATATTTCTTCTTCTGCCTTCTTTGCATTTTGCGTTTCAACACCCGATTCAACCGTTAAAAGACCCTTTTGGCGAACCGAAGAAGCCGAGCAATAATAACAAAGGCTCATTTTTTCGCGCACATTTGTGAAAAGGCGCGAATATGGTCCGCCACCGAAGATATCGCACATAACAAGCAAGGGCAGAGAAACATCATCGTTACCGCAGATTTCGCTCGAAAAGCCCATCACGAGCTTGCCTTGAGTTACATCTGCCAATTCGGTGATTTCCTGTGGCTTATCGGCTGCGGCGGTTGGGGATGAATTTTTGCAAAGAGTGATGTCTGCTCGGGTTATACCAGAAAATTTAGCCGAGATATTTTCGAAAAGCTCTGGGGGCAATGCCGCGCCCACAACCTGAAATCTCACAAAGGCATGGCTTAAAGCGGTTTGCCAAGCCTTAAACAAAGATTCGCCTGTGATTTTTTCAACATCCTCAACAGTTCCGCATTTGTGAAGTCCGTAACGCTCATTTTTATACATTTCTTCAATAAGGCGGTTTTTAGCGTAAATTCTTTTCTCGCTGAATTCGCCTTTTATGTGTTCAATAGCCTTGCGCTTCTCACGGTTTATATCTTCGGCGAAAAAGGCGCCGTTTTCCACACGGGGTTCGAATATTAAACCTAATAAGAGCTCGGTTGCTTGATTTATAAGCGATTCGCCATCAAGACAGAAGCGGTCGTTGATTACCGAAATGGTCATCTTAAGCAACTGATAATCACCGTATTTTTCGGTGCTCGCATCAAGTCTTGCACCGTAAAGGCGGTTGAGTTTATAATTAAGTCTCGAAAAATCGGGATATTTTTCGGAACAGCTTGTTAAAACAAAAGGTAACAGGGCGTATGGTGCAACGGTATCCTTGTTAAGAGGCAAATAAAGGTTGCAGGAAATGAGGGTTGTGTTAAATCTTTCGTTTTTAATGAAAAGACCCTCCACACCATTTGCAAGGTTTAGAATTTTACCCGACATAATCCAGTCTCCGTTTCATTAAGATTCTACTAAGGGTATTGTACCACAACCATAGTATATTTTACAACACTTAAATATAATAATAAATTATTAACAATGATTTAATTGAAATGTAATAAAAAATGTGTTAAAATGGAAAAAACTATCAAAAGGTGGTGTTTATCGTGAAAATAAAGAACAGCCGTGGCCTTAGAATACCAACAAGAATTTTGGTTTCGGGCATATTGCTTGTTATACAGTTGCTTTTTATTGTCAGTGTGGCTTATAATCTCACCGCGCAATCGGCAGCTGCTTATATTATTACCATGATAATCGCCGCAATAACCGTTATAGTGATTATTAATCGCAGAGGTAACCCCGACCATAAGATAACTTGGATAGTTTTCATTCTGGTTTTCCCGCTTTTTGGAATAACTGTGTTTCTTTTGTGGGGTGGAGGAAGAGTGCTTCCGCACATAAAGAAAAAAATGCGTATTTGTGAATCGCACCATATGTCCTTTTTGGAGGATGACAGTGCGGTTATGGAAAAGCTAAAATATTATGACCTTATACACTCTCGCCAAGCAGATTATTTAACAAGGGAATCGGGCTATCCTCTTTATGACCGCACAGCAACCGAATTTGTCTCTCCGGGAGAGGCGTTTCTCCCACGCTTGCTTGAGGAGCTGAGAGCGGCAGAAAAATATATTTTTATTGAATTTTTCATTCTCGCAGAGGGTGAAATGTGGAATCAGATATACGATATTCTAAAAGAAAAAGCGAAGAACGGAGTGGAAATCAAAATAATTTTTGATGATTTCGGCTCGATTAAGAGACAGAATAAAAACTTTATATCTGAGCTTCGCAAAAACAACATTTCGGTTTCAATATTCAACCCCATAAACCCGATAATGAACATTTTTATGAACAATAGAAACCACCGCAAAATAGTGGTTATTGACGGCAAGGTGGCTATTACGGGCGGCATTAACATCGGGGACGAATATGTGAACTATGAAGAGCGCTTCGGTTATTGGCTTGACAGCGCAATAATCATTAAAGGCGATGCGGTTAAAAGCTTTCTTGTAATGTTTGCTAATATGTGGGAATTCACCACGGGTAAAAAAATAAATATCCCTCTGCACGATGCTTATGCGCCCTGCTTTGAAGAGGGCTTTGTGGTGCCATATTGTGATGGCCCACTTAACAATCAGAATCCCGCCGAGGGAATATATATGCAGATTCTTTCAACCGCGCAGAAATATGTTTACATTGCAACTCCCTATCTTATAATCGATAACACAATGAAAAATATTATTCATATGGCTGCTAAATCGGGAATAGATGTGCGAATAATTGTGCCGCACATTCCTGATAAGTGGTATGTTCACCCCGCAACACAGTATAATTATCTCGAGCTTCTTGAAGCGGGTGTTAAAATTTATGAATACACACCCGGATTTATCCATTCAAAATTATTCGTTTCCGATGATAAGGTTGCAACGGTGGGCACGGTTAATATGGATTACCGCAGCTTTGTGTTCCATTTCGAGTGCGGCGCGTGGATTTGTGATAACAGCACAGTTCTTGATATTAAAGACCATTTTGAAGAAACTATAACAAAGTGCAAGGAAATAAAGATTGAAGAATGGAAAAAAAGACCGATAAAAGACCGTATAAAACAAGAAATTCTTCATATTTTCGCGCCGTTTATGTAAATTTATTTTGACATTTTTTAAAAATGGTGTTATACTAACTATGTTAAAGTCTGAAAGGAGTTAAACTTATGAAGGGCTTTTTTAAATTTTTGGTTTCGATATTAGCGATTTTCGGAACAGTTATAGGTGCACTCGCGGTGTTTGATAAGCTATCAAACAAAAACCGCATTAAAGGGGATTATCTTGAGTGTGATATACCCGATTATGATGAAGAATAATCTATAGGGGAGTATGTTTATGAAATTCGAAATGCCTAATATGAATGTAGTTTCATTTGAATCAAAAGAAGTTATAGCGTGGATGGAAGAAGAAGGCTACGGTCCTGCTCAAAACGATTCTACAGTGATTTAATAATTAGATTGAAGCGGTGATTTGCATCTGCAAATCACCGCTTTTTTATTTTTCATAAAAGTTTTTTAATGTCGATAGCGCTCGGTTTTTTATTCGGTTTATAGATTGCCTGGTGGTGCCTAACATAAAAGCAAGTTCGGTATCGCTGTAATTATATATGTACTTATAAACTATAACGAGTTTTTGTTTGTGCGAGAGTCTGCAAAGCGCATCTGCAACAAAAAAGTTCTCGAAAAGGTTGTCCTTATAAAAAACTTCGTTTTCGTAAAGTTCGGAACAAAACGAGCGGTATTTTTGGTTTTCCCTTGAAATGCTTATATATTTATTTCTGAGAGACACCGATATATACCGTGCGATACTGTCGGAAGAATATTCCGCGAATCTGTCTAACTCTATATCATAAAGCAGTTCAATAAGAAAAAGAGTGAGTTCGGGGAGTGCATCTTCTGTATTCAGTTTCAAGGCATAGTGATTTATAAGTTTTTTGAAATTTTCATAAATCTCACTAAAAGCACACATATCCTGTTTGCGAAAAGAAAGTATTAAACTTTTTAAGTGCCTGTTATCCATTTTCAACCCTCCTTTCTTTACAGAAAGAAAAAAGCTGAAAATTTGTAAACCCTAAAGTTTTTGCGCCAGCTTTTTCAAAGTTATCGTTATTCTACATAAAATTTTGAAAAAATTGGCTTTTTTGGGAGTAAAAGGAAGAAAAAAGAGAGTAAAAACAACAATAATTACATAATTTCGGCTTAAATATTGACACAATAATACAAATATTGTATAATATTTTGTATGAGAATAGCAATTTGTGACCGAAATATAGAAAATCTCTTTTGGTTTAAAAATGCGATTTACCGTTATGCCGAAAAAATCAAAATAGATGTTTTAATTGAATGTTATCAATATGGTGAAGAAATGCTTGGAACAGGAGTGAGGTACAACTTAGTTTTTATCAATTATGAACTTTCGGGAATTAACGGTTTGGAAATTGCTGAAAAAATAAGAAAAACCGATGCTTACACGGCCATAATTTTTATAGGCCGCAGCACCGATTTTATTTTGGAGACCTTTAAAGTTAACCCGTTTTCTTTTTTGCTTGTGCCAACGGATGAAAAAGAATTGTTTAATATGTTAAACCAATATTTTAAAAATTCAATAAACAGTTATACGGTTTGTCTTAAAACTAAGGATTATATGCAATGTGTGAATTCTAACGAGATAGTTTATTTGGAAGCGGCTAACAAGCGGTGTTTTGTCAGTCTTGAAAAAGAAAAAATCATTTGCAATAAAACCATGGCAAGAATGTATGAAGTTTTGCCCAAGAGCCAGTTTTTAAAGATTAACCGAGCATTTATTATTAATTGCAATTATGTTAGAAAGTATAATAATGAAAATGTTTTTTTAAAGAACGGGGAATCGCTTCCGATGAGCAGAAATTATGCAAGGGAATTTAAAATGAATTTTCAGAATAATATCAATTTTATGAAAATATAAAACGGAATTAAGGAAGAATTCTTAATTCCGTTTTATCATTATATGGTGCCTCTGTAGTATAGGCCCCTTGTGTAGTTGGTATTGCAGGGGTAACCGTTTTTATAGGCTAATATTATATTCTCGACTTCTTCTTTTGTTTCATCGCAAAAATAAAGAATTAAAAAATCAAGCGGAGCCAAATCACTTTTTTTATCTGCCAACCAAATAGGTCTGCTGTTTAGCAGTTCTGAGAATCCGCTTCGGCACCGAATTCTGAATTTTTCGCCCAAGCGGTCGGTGATATAGCCCTTTTTGTTACACTTGCTGCAAGAAATTCCGTTTTTTAACGGGCAATTTTTAAATAACATAAGGGGTATATTCCCATAAGCGATAATTCCCTTGTCAATATTGCAATTGAGTTTGTTTATATTGCCAATTGTTTCTTCGGGTGAAATAACCGCAGCGGAGATTCCGAATCCCTCGGCGGTTTTAAGGCTCTCAGAGTTTGCAATGTTAAGACCTGCATCTGCTATTATGGAAAAATCAAGGCCCTTTGCGATTTTAACTGCCGAAAGATTGCCGCAAAGAGCGTATTTGAATCCCTTGCCTTTAAATGTAGTCAATCTTTGCTTTAGACCCTCTTCGCTTGGTATGCCACGTGGAATATCCACAATTAAATCAATGCCGTCATCAACCGATTTATTAAAATCTTTTTCGATTGGAAAGATTATTCCATCAACAAAATTTAAATTTTTGGGGATTTGCTCCGCTTCATCAACTCTTATGAAAAGTTTTTGCTTTTTGTTTTGTTGTGGCTTCTGGCTTTCCAAGCGGTATTCTGCAAAAGAAGGCTCGTGGGTTATTTCGCAACGCGCAAGACTCAGCTTTTCACATGCCTCTCTTCGCAAGGCGTTGAGCTCACTCGCCGAAACAAAAAGACCATCATCCAAATCAACCGAACCACCCTTATCAATATAAGGTGTCCCGCCGAATTTACAAATGCTATTAAGCACACTTTCATAAGTTAAGGGCTTGCTTTGAGCAAGGCTTGGAATAGTCCCCTGCGCAGTAACCGTATGGCCGCAATTATCTGAAATGGTTAAGACTATCGGCTCATCTTTCTTTATTTTTGCCTTAACACCGATTGGGACCGATTGCAGTTCGTTGCGGTATAGAGTGTGCAAAATCGGGAAGGCTTTATCGGCGGAGGTCACATCCTCCTTTGTTCTGATACCAAACATTTCTCTGCCAAGATTATTAGTGTAGTAGCCATCAGTAAAGCCTGAACGCGAAAAAACATTTTTAAGGGTTTTTTCAAGGGTTTCGTTCACTTTTCCGCTTGTTAAGGCTTCTTTACAGGAGGCAACCGCGGCGGCAACATATTCGGGGCGTTTCATTCGGCCCTCGATTTTAAAAGAACGCACACCCATTTCGTAGAGTTCGCCCAAATACTGTGTTAATGATAAATCTTTAAGGCTTAAATCATAACCTGTTCCGCCCTGTACTTTAAAGGGGAGTCGGCAAGGTCCTGCACAAAGACCGCGGTTGCCGCTTCGGGAACCCAAAAAGGCGGACATAAGACATTGACCCGATACACACATACATAAAGCGCCGTGAACAAAAACCTCTACCGTGATGCCTAGCTCCTTTGCCCTTTGGCAGAAAGGAACCAGCTCTTGCTTGCTCATTTCTCTTGCCACCACAACCTGCGTGAAGCCCAATTCTTTAAGAAGCTCGAGCGCTGAGGGGGAATGAACCGACATCTGTGTTGAAGCGTGAAGCGGAAGCTCGGGGATTTTTTCGTGAAGAATCCGAGCAAGACCTAAGTCTTGAATTATAATTCCGTCAATCCCTAAATTATAGGCCTTAAGAGCCAGAGAAAACGCAGAATGCATCTCTGCATCCTTTATGAGAATATTAAGGGTTAAATAGGCCTTAACCCCTCTTATGTGGCAGTAATTTATAGCCTCTGCCAATTCATCTAGAGTGAAGTTTTGCGCATTTCTTCTGGCTGAAAAATCTTTAGCGCCAAAATAAACCGCGTTGGCACCGCTTCGCACAGCGGCGTAAAGCATATCGAAATTCCCAACAGGCGCCAAGATTTCTGCGTTTTTAAAATTCAAATAAATCATTCCTTAAAAGAAATTCCATAACTATATAATACATTATTATTACAAATAATTAAAGTATTTTTTAATTGTTCACTTTACAACGACGGTTCAAATTGGTATAATTAGTGTAAAAATAAGTATTTGATTTCTTAAAAGGATGGCGAAAAAATGAAATATTTAGTTTTGCTTTGCGACGGTATGTCTGATTTACCGTGCGATGCTTTAGGTGGCAAAACTCCTATGGAGTGTGCAAACAAGCCTTACATAGATTCTCTTTGCAAAAAAGCAGAGGTTGGAATGTGCAAAACTGTGGCACAGGGACTCAAGCCCGGAAGCGATGTTGCAAACCTTTCGGTTATGGGCTATGACCCAATGGAATGCTACACAGGCCGTTCACCGCTTGAAGCGGCTTCTATCGGTGTTGACCTTAAAGACAGCGATGTTGCTTTGAGATGTAACATTGTAACCCTTTCAGGCGAAGAAAATTATGAAGATAAAACAATGGTGGATTACTGCGCAGGCGATATTTCTACTGAAGAGGCCCACGAAATTATAAAAACGGTTGAAGAAAAGCTTGGTAATGAAATTTATAAGTTTTATGGCGGAGTGAGCTATCGCCATTGCCTTGTGGTTTCAAACGGAACAACCGAGCTTGGAACAATGACACCGCCGCATGATATCAGCGGAAGGGTTATTGGCGAATATTTAAGCCAAAATGAAAACGCGGTACCACTTATTGAGCTTATGAAAAAGAGCTATAACATACTTAAAGACCATCCCGTTAACATTAAAAGAAGAGAAAAAGGTCTTAATGAAGCTAATTCTATTTGGCTTTGGGGCGAGGGTAGAAAACCCTCGCTTGAGAACTTTAAAGAGAAAAACGGCGTGAGCGCCTGTGTTGTAAGTGCGGTCGACCTTCTAAAAGGCATTGGTATTTGCAGCGGAATGCAAACTCCTGAGGTTAAAGGAGCAACGGGATATCTTGACACCGATTTCGAAGCTAAAACAAAAGCGGGAATAGGGGCTTATAAAAATGGCACGGATTTGGTTTATCTTCACTTTGAAGCACCCGATGAGTGCGGGCATAGAGGAGAGCCTGAAAATAAGGTTAAGGCTATTGAATATATAGATTCACGCGCTTTAAAAATGCTGCTTGAATATTTTGAAAATTGCGGCGAGGATTACAGAATTCTTATTATGCCTGACCACCCGACACCGCTTATCACAAAAACACATTCATCCGAGCCGGTGCCTTATTTAATTTACGATAGTTCGGATGAAAAATGCGGCCCCGACTGCTTTACTGAGGAGAGCGCCCGTGGTACTGGTGCGTTTGTTGAGCACGGACCTGACATAATGAAAAAATTGCTCAAAAAAATGTAGTTATGTAAACTAAGATAACCAATAAAAGTTTTCCACTTTATTAACAAAGTTATCCACATTTTTGGGGCATGTCCGCTGAAAAATGCGATTTTGCCGTTTCAATTCGGTGGATAAGGCGGTTATTAAGTGGGATAAAGTGTTTTGTTGTAAACCGAAAAATAAAAAAATTATGTAAATCGATTTTACAAGTTTCGACAAAAAAATTCTGGTATTTTTTTAATGTTTTTTATGCGTTTTAAAGGAAAATTTTCCTTTTTTTAAAGTGGCATTTTCGAGATTGGAGATTAAATGAAAAGAACTAAGCTAATTGACCGCCGTTTACCCGATTATACGCGCGGCGAAGAGATATTTAATATGGTAACACACATAGTTGGTGGCGGGTTTGGAGTTATCGTTTGTGCGCTGTGTGTTATAAAGGCTTTTTTAAACCGAGATGCCTATCAAATCACAGCTTCTTTTATATATGGTTTTTCCATGATTGTGCTTTATACAATGTCGAGCGTGTATCACGGACTCAAGCACGAAACGGCCAAAAAAGTGATGCAAATTATTGACCATTGCGCAGTGTTTTTGCTCATCTCGGGCACCTACACGCCCATAGCATTAGTTGCGCTTCGAGAATATAACACCGCTTTGGGTTGGGTTGTATTTTCAGTTGTGTGGGGCGTTACGGCGCTTGGAGTTACACTTAATGCAATAGATTTGAAAAAATATAACATATTCTCCATAATTTGTTATTTGGCACAGGGCTGGTGCATTGTTTTGACCGGAAAAGCGGCCATAAGTGCTATCGGCACAAAGGGATTTTTGTGGTTGCTCGGCGGTGGAATTGCCTATACTATCGGCGCAGTGCTTTATGGTATTGCGGGCAGAAAAACTGTGAGATATATGCACTCGATTTTCCATATTTTTGTGGTTTTAGGCTCGCTTCTTCAATTTGTTGCAATTCTTTTCTTTGTATTAATTTAAGGTGGAGGGTAAAATTATGAAACCCATACTTTATATAGTAATACCGTGTTTCAATGAGCAAGAGGTGTTACCAGTTACGGCACCTTTGTTCTTTGCGAAGCTAGAGTCGCTCAAGCAAAACGGAAAAATAGCCGATGATAGCAGTGTTTTATTTGTTGATGATGGCAGCCGTGATAGAACTTGGGAGATACTTACTGATTTGTGCCATGAAAATAAATATTGCAAAGCCATTGCTTTAAGCCGTAACCGCGGTCATCAGAATGCCTTGCTTGCGGGTCTTTTTGAGGCGATGGAAAAGTGCGATATTACGGTATCCATTGATTGCGACGGTCAGGATGATATAAACGCGATTGACAGAATGATTGATGAATATCTTTCGGGTGCGGAAATTGTTTACGGAATAAGAGACAGCCGAAAGACTGACAGCTTTTTCAAAAGAAACACCGCACAAGGCTTTTATAAATTCTTAAAGCTTTTGGGCGCTGAGGTGGTATATAACCACGCGGATTATCGGCTTTTATCATCTAAGGTGCTAAAGGAACTCTCAAAATTTAATGAGGTTAACCTCTTTTTGCGAGGAACAATTCCGCTCGTTGGTTTTAAATCGAGTGCGGTTTATTATGAACGAACCGAGCGCCTTGCGGGTAAGAGTCATTATCCTTTGAAAAAGATGATATCGTTGGCTCTTAATGGTATAACCAATCTATCGGTAAAGCCTATAAGACTGATAACGTTGCTAGGGTTTATCGTTGCTGCAATCAGTATTGTGGGGATTATCTGGTCGGTTGTGATGGTGCTGCTTGGCAAAACTGTTGCGGGTTGGGCTTCAACCGTTAGTATTATCTGTTTTCTTGGCGGTGTGCAGCTGTTGAGTCTTGGCGTTTTGGGTGAATATATAGGTAAAATTTACCTTGAGGTTAAAAAACGCCCGAGATACATTATAGAAAAGCGAACAGATGATGCGAAAAATGAATAAAATGCACGAAAATTGTTAATAAAATGTAAAAGGTCAGGAAAGGTCAAAAATTTTTTTAAAAAACTATTGACATTTGAAAAAATTGGCATATAATAATACTCGTTAGCACTCGAAGCGTTAGAGTGCTAATGGGTATTTTTTTATTAAACGAGGTGAGGAACGGTGGAGCTTACCCCAAGAAAACAAGCGGTTTTAAAAGCGATTGTTAAAGCGTATATTGAAACGGGCGAGCCTGTGGGCTCGAAGAACCTTACCTATTTATTAGAGAATGCGCCGTCCTCAGCAACACTCAGAAACGAAATGAGCGAGCTGTGCGAGTTAGGGCTTTTAAGCCAGCCACACACCTCTGCCGGAAGAGTTCCCACAAATAAGGGCTATAGCTTTTATATCAACTCACTTATGGTGCCTTCTGCAGTTAATGAGCAGTCGGCAGAGTTTATTAAATCTGTGGTGGCTGATATCAACACCGAGCCCGAGAGCATACCCGCTATTGCGGCAGAAACGCTCTCAAGACTCACGGGACTTCCGACTGTTGCCTGCGTGATAACTGAAAAGATTCCGCGAATTAAAAGGATTGACCTTCTGCCGATTGGAAAATATTCGTTGATGCTTTTGGTTATAACCGATGATGGCCGAATAAGAAATCGCGTTATACGAGCGGGACAAAATTTTAACAATGAAGCCCGAGAATGCTTCTTAAACATAATTGACCAAAAGGTTAAGGGAAAAATCGTTTCAGAGCTCAATAAAGCCTATATGCAAAGCGTTATTGCGGCGGCAGGGGCACACGCGCTTGACATTATGCCGATTTTAACCGCGGTTTTTGAAACCGTTTCAGAAATTGAAAGCGCAAAGGTTGTGCTAAAGGGCGAGAGTATTCTTTATAATATGTGTTCAAGTGAGCTTACAGCACGAAGAATTATTTCGCTTTTTAAAAGACCTGAGCATCTAACTAGTATCCTTGAAAAGATAGATGGTAACATAGGCGCGTTGTTCGGCAGCGATACAAACTATGAGGAACTGCAGAACACCGCAATAATTGCCGCAAGGTTTAGCGGTGGCGATAAATATAGCGGATTTATAGGTGTTATAGGGCCAAACAGAATTTCTTATGAACAGATAATGCCTTATACTCAATACACCGCGAAGATACTTACTGATATCATGACAAAGGCACAAAAAGAAATGGAGGAATAAAGGTGGATAACGAAACAAAAACCGCAGTGGAACAAACTGAGGCGAATCAAGAAACACCAAAGACCGAAAAGAAAGAGAAAAAATCAAAAAAAGATGCTGAAATTGAAAAATTAAAGGCAGAACTCGAAAGCAAAAATGACCTTCTTCTTCGTACCGCGGCTGAGTTTGATAACTTTAAAAAGCGCACCGAAAGAGAAAGGCTCGGCATTGCAGAATTTGCAAAAGCAAATGTTATAAAAGAGCTGTTGCCTATACTCGATAATATTGACCGTGCCGCCTTAATGGAAGATAAAACAAGCACAGATTATATTAAAGGTATAGAGCTTATCGTAAAACAGTTTGAGGCCTTGGGTGGCAAGCTCGGCATTGTGGAACTGGCTCAAGTGGGCGATAATTTCGATCCTAATTGCCATGAAGCTGTTATGCACATAGAAGACGAAAGTTTCGGTGAGAATGTTATTGCCGAGGTTTTGCAAAAAGGCTATAAAATAGGTGATACCGTCATAAGACCCGCAATGGTTAAAGTGGCGAATTAACAAATAAATTCATATATTAACATTTTGGAGGAAATAAAAATGGGAAAAATTATTGGTATTGACTTAGGTACAACTAACTCTTGCGTTGCAGTTATGGAAGGCGGCGAGCCGGTTGTAATTGCAAATGCTGAGGGTGCAAGAACAACACCTTCTGTTGTTGCTTTTTCTAAAACAGGTGAAAGAATGGTTGGTCAGGTTGCAAAGCGTCAGGCTATTACTAACCCTGACAGAACAATCAGCTCTATCAAAAGAGAAATGGGTTCAAATTACACCGTTTCTATTGATGACAAGAAATACACACCTCAAGAGATTTCTGCTATTATTTTGCAGAAATTAAAGGCAGATGCTGAGGCTTATCTCGGCACAACTGTAACCGAGGCTGTTATCACTGTTCCTGCATATTTTACCGATGCTCAGCGTCAGGCAACTAAGGATGCAGGTAAAATCGCAGGTCTTGAGGTTAAGAGAATTATCAACGAGCCTACCGCTGCCGCTTTGGCTTACAGCATTGATAAGGAAGATGACCAAAAGGTTATGGTTTATGACCTTGGAGGTGGTACCTTCGACGTTTCAATCATCGAAATGGGCGACGGCGTTCAAGAGGTTTTGGCAACTGCAGGTAACAATCGCCTCGGCGGTGATGATTTCGATAAGAGAGTTATGGATTATATAGTTGCTACATTCAAGGCTGAGCAGGGTATTGACCTTTCAACCGATAAAATGGCTATGCAACGTGTAAAGGAAGCCGCTG
Source organism: Oscillospiraceae bacterium (assembly GCA_015065685.1). Taxonomy (GTDB): domain Bacteria; phylum Bacillota; class Clostridia; order Oscillospirales; family Acutalibacteraceae; genus UBA737. The sequence continues at coordinate 42,542 of SVPU01000007.1, forward strand.
AAAAGGCAAAGATTGACCTTTCGGGTATGACCACCGCAGATATTAACCTTCCCTTTATCACTGCGGACTCAACAGGTCCTAAGCACTTCGAGACCACTCTCACACGCGCTAAGTTCAACGAGCTTACTGCAGACCTTGTTGATGCAACAATGGCTCCTGTTCGTCAGGCACTCAGCGATTCGGGTCTTAACAAGGGCGATATCAACAAGGTGCTTATGGTTGGCGGTTCTTCAAGAATTCCTGCTGTTCAAGAGGCAGTTAAGAACTTTATGGGCAAAGAGCCTTTCAAGGGTATCAACCCCGATGAATGTGTAGCACTTGGCGCATCTCTCCAAGCAGGTGTTTTGGGCGGAGATGTTAAGGGTCTTCTCCTTCTCGATGTTACACCGCTTTCTCTCGGTATCGAAACAATGGGCGGTATTTCAACAAAGGTTATTGACAGAAATACAACCATCCCCGCTAAGAAGAGCCAGATTTTCTCTACCGCGGCAGACGGTCAGACCTCGGTTGAGGTACACGTTCTTCAGGGCGAAAGAGAATTTGCTAAAGATAACAAGACACTCGGTGTATTCCACCTCGATGGCATTGCATCTGCTCCCCGCGGTGTTCCTCAGATTGAGGTTACCTTCGATATCGATGCCAACGGTATTGTTCATGTTTCTGCTAAGGACCTTGGCACAGGCAAGGAAAATGATATAACAATTACCTCTAACACAAATATGTCTAAAGAGGATATTGATAAGGCTGTTAAAGAGGCTGAGGAATATGCAGCAGAGGATAAGAAGCGCAGAGAGGCTGTGGATATCCGCAATAATGCAGACCAGATGATTTATCAGACCGAGAAAACAATTAACGACCTTGGAGACAAGATCACTGAAGAAGAAAAGGGCAAGATTGAAACCGCTAAAGAGGCTTTGAAAGAAGCGTTGAAGGGCGAGGATATCGAAGCTATTAAGGCTCGTCAGGAAGATTTGCAGAAAGAGATTTTTGCTATCAGCGAAAAGATTTATAAGGCTGCTAATCCTCAGGGTGATGCTGCTCAAGGCGCTGATGCTCAGGCAGACCCCAATGTTTACGAAGCAGATTACACTGATGTTGATGACAACAAATAATTATCCGCGATAATTATTTGTTAGTGAAAAAGTAATAGTGAAAAGTGAAAAGGTAAGGTGTTTGCTTCGCAAACGATATATAAAGTGCCGAAGGCACACCGAACCTATTCACTATTACCTATTACATATTACTTTAACCGTTGTTTTGGGAACAACGGTTTTTAGGAGAATTGTTTGTGGCAAGCGATAAAAGAGACTATTATGAGGTATTAGGTGTTGATAAATCGGTTTCAGACGATGACCTCAAAAAAGCATACAGAAAAGCTGCAAAAAAATACCACCCCGATTTAAACCCGGGGGACACTACCGCCGAAAAGAACTTCAAAGAGGTTAATGAAGCCTATGAAGTTTTGTCCGACAGTGAAAAAAGAGCACGTTATGACCAATTTGGCCACGCCGGAGTTGACCCCAATTTCTCGGCAGGCGGCGGTTATGGCGGTGGCTTTGGCGGCGGTTTCACGGGTGATTTCGGTGATATTGGCGATATTTTCAGTTCATTCTTCGGCGGCGGTTTTGGTGGCGGCAGAAGAAGCAACCCCAATGCACCGCGCAGAGGTAATGACACTGCAGCTTCGGTTACAATTTCATTTGAAGAAGCGGCAAAGGGTTGCAAGAAAACCGTTAAGGTAACTAAAATCGACAGTTGTAAGGATTGCGGCGGCTCGGGTGCGCAAAAGGGCACGTCTGCTAAAACCTGCCCTGTTTGTCACGGAACAGGTCAAGTTAGCACTGCTCAGAGAACACCCTTTGGCGTTATGCAAACTCAAACTGTTTGTGATCATTGCCATGGTAGCGGAAAAATTATTGATAACCCTTGCAAAACCTGTAACGGCAAGGGCAGAATCCGCCATACTGTTGAACAGACTGTGGAGATACCTGCCGGTATTGATGACGGTCAGGTTATAAGCCTTCGCGGCGGTGGTGACGCGGGTGTTAACGGCGGACCCTCGGGCGACCTTAGAATTAATGTTAACGTGCGTCCGCACCCAATTTTCGAGCGCGATGGTTATGATGTTTACTGTGAAATACCCATAACCTTTGTTCAGGCGGCTTTAGGCGCAGAGATTACTGTTCCCACGCTTGACGGAAAGGTTAAATTCCAGATTCACGAAGGAACACAACCTGGGGACGAGTTTAAACTTAAAGGCAAGGGAATTCAGCGCCTCAATTATTCGGGCAAGGGCGACCAATATGTTAAAATTGTGGTGGAAATTCCAAAAGATCTTTCAAAATCACAAAAAGAAACTCTCAAAGAGTTTGAAACCAATTCGAGCGAAAAGAATTATAAAAAGCGCAAAGGCTTTTTAGATAAGGTTAAAGATTTCTTTGATGATTAAAAAAACGCTTCCGTTTAAACGGAAGCGTTTTTTTGTTGTGTTGAATAGGGCTCAATTTTCGAGGCTTCTGCCATCGCTTTTTTTCTGTTTATTAGAACAAATGCAATTATAAAGGCGGCGCCTAGTATTACTGAAATGAGCACGCCGTACGCCAAATTGTCTGCACAGCGGGTGATAGTGGCATCGAGCAAATTTGCGAAGATATCCAAAGAATTAAGCCCTAAAAACTCTATAAAATTAATCTGACCTAAGATTATGAATAGTGTGATAAGCAGAGCGGATACCAAATAAACTATTCCGAGAAATAAAAGACCCTTACCTTTTTTATGCCCGATAATAAATATTCCTGCACCCATTATAACCGCTAAAGAGGCTAATAAAATTGCGGTTTGAGTTGAGAGAACTTTTTTAACCTCGTTTGGAACACGAATTGTTTTTACAACAGTTCTTACTTCTTCAATATCAGGAAGAATGCTCATAATTTTATCAGAATTTTCGATTAGCGCAGCACTTACCTGTTCTTTAATTATATGCTCGGGGATTTGGGTGTTATAAGCATCTTTAGAAATTGCATTGATTTCGGCAATATGCTTTTCAACAAGTTGACTTACTGCATCGTTTGTGAGCTGAGCTTTATTTTCAGAATCAAAAATAATACCTATCGTGTCATCTGCATATAGGGTTATAATTTCTCTTGCAATATCACTTTTAATTATTGCGTTTGCGGTTTGCGCATCAATTCCGTATTCGCTGATAATGTTTTTAACATATTGATTGTTTTCCAGAATCTTAGTGTAATCCACCTTCTGAATAATTTCAACTATTGTATCAGGGTTTTTTAGTGTTGAAACTGAAAAATGAACCGAGAGCAGTAAAAGTAAGCAAACGAGGAACAAGCTTAAAACTGCACAGATGGCTGTTGATACAATATTTTTTGTTTTTTCACTAGTCATTAAATCACCGTAGAACTTAGTTATATATATATCTATTCTATCACAAAAAATGCAAAAAGGGGATTTTCTAAAAAATTATTTTAAAAAAGTTGGATTATCGGTTCGCTCGAGCAGATAATCTAAGGAAACATTAAAATAATCCGCCAGCTTAATGAGTGTGGCATAATCTGCCTGTCTTTCACCGTTTTCATAACGGCTTATACTGTTTTGATTCATATCAAGATCCATTGCTAATTTGAGTTGAGAAATGCCAAGCTTTTTACGCAACATTTTCAATCGCACACAAAACACCTCTTGACATTATTATCCCACATTGGTATAATAAAAATATCCCAAAATGGTATATGTTTAGAAAGAAGTATGTGTAAATATATGTTTTACAATTTTTGGGTCTCTCAAAATAAGTTGTGGGAAAGGTCCGAATGGAAGCATTCGGGCCTTTCCTTTTTAAAATTTTGGCATTTTAGGGTGCGGCAAACAATAATGCTAACCGCACTGATAAAAAATAAAAGAAAATCGATATCACTGCTAAGGAAAACAGAAAATAAATGGTTGACTTTGGGCGGGTTTGGTTGTATGATGTATATGTTAAAGCGTTGAGAAGGACATTAGCTTTTTAAAATTTTCTTAAGAGAATACGGGTCAAGGCTGGAAGCCCGTTAGAAAAATAAAAAGTGAGACCGCCTTTGAGTGCTGTGGGTAACAACACAGCCGTATTATCTGCGTTAAGGGTATAAAAAAGAGCCGCTTTTGCGGAATGCGGGTGGAACCGCGGAGTATTGTATGATTGCTTCGTCCCGAAGGATTATATCCTTCAGGGCGGAGTTTTTTATTTTGGAGGTAAAAATATGATTAAGGTTACTTTAAAGGGCGATGTTATTAAGGAATTCCCGAAGGGAATAACAGCCTTTGAGGTTGCAAAGGAAATTAGTATGGGTCTTGCAAAGGCTGCTTGTGCAGTTAGAATAAACGGTGCCAATGCCGACCTCAGAACAGTTCTTAACGAGGATTGCAATCTTGAAATTTTAACATTTGACGATGAATACGGCAGATGGGCATTCCGCCACACCGCATCTCATATATTAGCACAGGCGGTAAAGCGTTTATTCCCCGGCACAAAGCTTGCAATCGGTCCTGCTGTTGACGACGGCTTTTATTACGATTTTGATGTGGAAACAAGCTTCACTCCCGATGATTTAGCAAAAATCGAAGCGGAAATGAAGAAAATCGTTAAAGAGGATATAAAACTCGAAAGATTTTCAATGCCAAAAACAGAGGCTGTGAAATATTTCGAAGAGAAAAATGAGCCTTATAAGGTGGAGCTCGCAGAGGGTATTGAAGACGGCGAAGAAATCTCATTCTATTCACAAGGCGATTTCACCGACCTTTGTGCAGGTGCGCATCTTATGAGCACAGGTGCTGTTAAGGCGTTTAAGCTCACCTCTGCAACAGGTGCTTATTGGCGCGGAGATTCCTCAAATAAAATGCTTTGCCGTGTTTACGGAACTGCATTCCCCAAGGCTAGCGAGCTTGAAGCACACCTTAATATGCTTGAAGAGGCTAAGAAACGCGACCATAATAAGCTCGGCCGAGAGTTAGAGCTTTTCACAACGGTTGATTATATTGGTCAGGGTCTTCCCATAATGCTTCCAAAGGGCACAAAAATTCTTCAGATTCTTCAGCGCTTTGTTGAGGATGAGGAGGAAAGAAGAGGCTGGCTTAGAACAAAAACACCTCTTATGGCAAAGAGAGAGCTTTATAAAATTTCGGGACACTGGGACCATTATTTAGACGGTATGTTTGTTATGGGCGACCCCGATGATGAAACAAAAGAATGCTTTGCACTTCGCCCGATGACCTGCCCGTTCCAATATCAAGCGTATCTTAACCGCGCACGCTCTTACAGAGATTTGCCCTTGCGTTACGGTGAGACATCAACTCTTTTCCGCAACGAAGAATCGGGCGAGATGCACGGCCTTATCCGTGTTCGCCAGTTCACCATTTCTGAGGGACACTTAATCTGCACACCCGAGCAATTAGAGGAAGAATTCAAGGGAAGCTTGGAGCTTGCAATATTTATGCTCAAAACCTTAGGTCTTTATGAGGATGTTTCCTATCGCTTCTCTCAGTGGGACCCCGAGGATAGAGAAAAATATATCGGCACACCTGAGCAGTGGGCTGAAACTCAGGAAATGATGGGCAAAATTCTCGACCACCTTGAGATTCCTTATAAGGTTGGAATCGGCGAGGCTGCCTTCTACGGACCAAAGCTCGATATTCAGATTAAGAATGTTTACGGCAAGGAAGATACCCTTATCACCATTCAGATTGACCAGATGCTTGCTGAAAAATTCGGTATGGAATATGTTGACCGTGATGGAGTTAAGAAGAACCCTTGCATTATTCACCGCACCTCAATTGGTTGCTATGAGAGAACCCTTGCGCTTCTTATTGAAAAATATGCAGGCGCTTTCCCGATGTGGTTAGCACCCACTCAGGTTAAGATTCTTCCCATTGCTGACAGACATCTTGACTATGCATACGATTTAAAGAAAAAGATGGAAGCAAAGGGCATGCGAATTGAGCTTGACGACAGAAACGAGAAGATTGGTTATAAAATCAGAGAAGCAAGACTTCAGAAGGTGCCGTATATGCTTATTATCGGCGATAACGAGGTAGAAACCGGCGCTGTTTCTGTTCGCCGCAGAGGTGAAGATGGCGATATGGGCTCGATGAGCGCAGATGCATTTATTGAACTTGCATGCGAAGAGATAGATAAAAAGGTTATAAAATAAATAACAATTTATAAAACGGGCAGCTATCAGCTGCCCGTTTTGATATTCATTGCAAAAAAAACAATCCCACCGAAATGGGATTGTTTTAATTTTAAAGATATTGTTTTTATTCTGCAGCTTCTTCCGCTTTTGCTTCTTCAGCGGGCTCTTCTTTTGATTCTTCAGCGATTTCAGCAACTTCTTCGGTAGCTGTTTCTTGCGGCTTTAATGCAAGGTAAGCATTTGCGTATGTAGCGTTCATATAAGGACCAACCCAAATATAAGCAATACCGAAAGTTATTACACCGAGTAATTCCCAACCAATGAAAGAAAGACCTAATACAAACAAGTCCATTTTAAAGCCTTCGGTCATCTTCTTAGATTCATCAATACACTCAAGCGCTTTCTTGCCCTTGTTTTCAGCAAGCACATAGAGAGACATTGAATATGAATACATCTTGATAATACCGGGGATTACAAAAAGTAAAGACCAGAGGAATGTGAAAAGACCAACAAGGAAAGTAACCTTAAATGCAGCCCAAAAATCGTGGAAGCCTTCAAAGCTGTCTCCTGCTTTGGGAGTGCCGCCCTTTGCAACATTGAGGTAAACCATTACCATACTGAGTGAGAATGCAGGTGCAACCACGATTGTTGCTATGAGTGAGCCAACAACGGGGATTTTACCAAGCAAATAACTTGCTAATCCCGTAATTCCAAAAATAATAAGGGAAATAACAAAAAGAATTCCGATTTTGCCCTTAATTTGTTCTTTTGCTTTTGCTTTTAGTTCGATTCTGTTCATAAATAAACCCCTTTTAAATTTTTTCAAGGCTTATGCCTTAAATATAAATTAACATAAAAGTTAATTTTTGTAAAGAAACAAAATTGTAATAAAATGTCAAATTTTAGCGCTTGGGCTTGTGTTTGATTTCGAAAATGCGATACTTTTTAACAACAAAATAAAAGGGAATTCCGAAAATAAAGCAAACAATAAATTCACTAATTCCTATTTGAATTGAGGATAAGATAATCCCCCAAACACCGCTGCCTTCGGGAAGGAAGAAAAATGCAATCTCAAGGCCGATAATTAGCGCGTTGATTACAACAGGTGAGAGCAATGATAAAACGGGAATGTTTTTAACCTTTATATCCTTCATATAATATGTAAGAACAGCAGCGATAAATGTTGCCATTGTGCCGAATATCATATCGACAACATTAAAGGAGGCGATGTTTGCCAAAAAGCAGCCAACCGTGAGCCCCGGTATAGCGGCAGGTGAGAACACGGGGAGAACGGTGAGCACTTCGGATAATCTCAACTGAATGGGACCGTAAGAAATGCCGAAAATGTTGCAAAGATATGTAAGCCCCGCATAAGCTGCGGCAATTAAAGCGCCGCTTATAATAAACTCGGTTTTTTTGAATTTTTTCATTAATTTAACCTCAACTAAAGAATAAATGCTCCACAAGAATTTTAATGCCTAATATAATAAGTATTGCACCACCTGCAAATTCAGCACCAGATTTATATTTTGCGCCGAAAATATGACCGAGTTTAACGCCTAAAGCCGAGAGAATAAAGGTTGTGGCACCTATAAACGAAACGGCGGCGACAATGTTAACATCGGGCAGAAGCGCAAAGGTGATGCCGATTGCCAATGCATCAATACTTGTGGCAATTGCCATGGGGAACATTGTTTTGCAGCTAAAATCAGCCTTGCCGATTTCCTCCTCGTTAGAAAGGGCTTCTCTTATCATATTAACACCGATAGCACCGAGCAAAACAAATGCAATCCAATGGTCAACGGCAGTAACATATTTTTCAAAGGTGGCGCCTAAAAAGTAACCTATAAGCGGCATAAGTGCCTGAAATCCGCCAAACCAAAGACCAGAAATTGCCATATGCTTTAATTTGACCTTTTTGGTTGAAAGACCGTTACAAATGGAAACCGCACAAGCATCCATTGAAAGACCTATGCTCAAAATCAAAAGCTCTAACAAGCCCACTTTGAAAAACACCTCTTATAAAAATATAATATTATTATACCTTTGTGAAATTGCACTGTCAACAAATATTAAGCTTTTTTATGTGTATAATAATGTTTAAAGGATAGGGATAAAGGTATGAAAGCTAAGGGAAAAAGGAATTTATCAACCGTGATTTACGGGTTGCTCATCGGCACCGTAAACGGTCTGCTCGGCTCGGGCGGTGGAATTGTGGCGGTTTTGGCGCTTAAAAGGATGGGCTTTGACCAAAAAAGCGCTCAACAAAATGCGGTGGCGATTATTTTGCCGATAACTGTTTTTAGTGCGGCACTTTATTTAATGAGGGGAAATGTTATGCTTTCTGATGCGCTCCCATACATTCCAACGGGAATTCTCGGCGCTATAATAGGCAGCTTTATAATCAAGAAAATTTCACCCAAGGTTTTAAGGGTGGCATTCGGAATATTTATGGTTTATGCGGGCATTCGCCTGCTGATGAGATGAATATCGCGGCCCTTTTAGCAGGGCTTTTTTCGGGGCTCTTAGGAGCAATGGGGCTTGGTGGCGGAGCGGTGCTTATAATTTATCTTGCACTTTTTACCGAAACCGAGCAGTTAAGAGCCCAAGGAACAAATTTGCTGTTTTTTGTGCCGATTGCGCTTTGTGCCGTTATAATTTATGCCTTTAAAAAACAAATTAAATGGAAAATGGTTTTAAAAATTGCTTTTTGGGGGCTTTTGGGAGCGTTTTTGGGGACATCACTCACGGGATTTTTCGGTCAGGAAATAACGGTTAAAATATTCGGCGGATTGCTTATTTTAATGGGTGTGAAAGAAGTTCTTGCAAAGTCTGAGAAAAACTGATATACTAAAAACGAATAAATGTTCGATTGGTGGTATAACAATGTCAAAAGCACCTCTTAGCGAAAAGCAACAAGCGGTTTATAATTTTTTGGTTAAGGAAATGTCGGGCGGGTTTCCGCCAACCGTGCGCGAAATTTGCAAAGCAACGGGCATAAAATCAACCTCAACCGTTCACGCTATTCTCGGCGTTTTAGAGGATGAGGGATATATTGTGCGCGATGCTAAAAACTCACGCGCAATAAGGCTTGATAACGATTTTGAATCCTCAATGGTGCCGCTTGTGGGCAGAATAACCGCCGGAAAACCTATTTTAGCAGTGGAAGAAATCGAGGATTATATTCCATATCCCACAAAAGATGCCGAGGGTCTTTTTGCGCTTAAGGTTGTGGGCTTTAGCATGAGAGATGCCGGAATTCTTGATGGCGATATTATAGTGGCCGATAAAAATAAATCCTGCAGAAGCGGAGATATTGTTGTTGGAATGGATGGCGATGAGGCAACCGTTAAACGATTGCTTATTAAAGACGGCAAGATTATATTTATGCCTGAAAACCCCGATTTTTCACCTATTTATCCTGAGTTTCCTCAGGTTTTAGGAAAAGTTGTGGGAAGCTATAGGAAGTATTAGGAAAATGAAAAAGTTTGTTGAAGTTTTTACTGATGGCGCTTGCTCTGGAAACCCAGGACCTGGCGGTTGGGGTGTGGTGCTCAGATTTGGAAGCGCAGAAAAAGAGCTTTCGGGCGGCGAAAAGAACACCACCAACAACCGAATGGAATTAACCGCCGCAATCAAGGGCCTTTCTGCACTCAAGGAGCCCTGCAAGGTCCGTCTTGTTACAGATTCTAAATATGTGGCGGATGGTATAACTAAGGGTTGGGCGCAAAATTGGAAAAATAACGGTTGGCGCAAGGCAGATAAAAAGCCCGCTTTGAATGTTGATTTATGGGAAGAATTATTGGAACTTATCTCAAAGCACGAGGTTATTATCGATTGGGTAAAAGGCCACGCGGGGCACCCCGAGAATGAACGCTGCGATAAACTGGCGGTAGAGTTTTATAAAAATATAGATTGTTAACTAAAAGTTTACATATTAGAATAACGCCTGTAATAATTGTGGTTTATAAAATTACCATACAAACAGGCGTTAAATTTTGAACTTTTTTATGAGAGTAGGTCTAGGTATGGAAGATTTTGAAAACGAGAAAAAGGGCGAGCTTGGCGGCTTTGATTTTGTGAGCGGTCAAGAAAACAGTGTTCAAAATGAAACGAACACACAAGGTTTTTATAATAAGCCACACGAAGAGATTATACAAGATAATATAAAAGAAAGCGAAGCAGAACAAGGGGAAGAGAAAAAAGAAATTCCCGTGGCTGAAAAAAGGGTGGAGAGCACTTATACTCCGCCAAGGAATTTTTATAAGCCTGCCAAAAAGGAAAAGAAGCCTGTTTCCGCCGCAACCGTGGCAATTTGCTGTATTCTTTCGGTGGTAATTGGTGCGGTTAGCGGTTTTGCGACTGCAAATTTAGGCCCAAAAACAAGCACACCTACCCCTCAGCATAACATAACCCCCAACAACGTCAATATAAATATTGATGAAACTGCTGAATCTGTTGTCGAAGCGGTTGCACAAAAGGTAACACCAAGTGTTATAGGAATCAGAACAACCACCTCGGTTATGAATTTCTTTGGTGGCAGCAGTGAGGCAACGGGTGAGGGCAGCGGTGTTGTTTACTCGGCAGATGGATATATTATTACCAACTATCACGTTATAAAAGAAGCGCTCACAAATAAATCGGGTTCTAAAATTGAGGTTTTTGTTGATTCCAACAGCTCCGAGCCATATAGCGCCACAGTTGTGGGTTATAATATCTCTTCTGACCTTGCGGTTATAAAGATTGATGCCGCAAATCTTACGGCGGTTGAAATAGCCGATTCTGACAATTTAAAGGTTGGGCAATATGTAATCACGGTGGGCAACCCCGGTGGACTTGAGTTTATGGATAGTGTAACCTATGGTGTTATCAGCGGACTTGAGCGGGTTGTGTCATCTGACTCGGGCATTGAGCTTATTCAAACCGATGCCGCAATCAACCCCGGAAATTCAGGCGGTGCGCTCGTTAACACCAAGGGCGAACTTGTTGGAATTAACTCTTCAAAAATTGTTTCCGAAGAATTCGAGGGAATGGGCTTTGCGATACCTTCAAACACTGTGGTCCAAATTTGCAACAATATTATAGCAAAAGAAAATTCACCCGAGCCTTATATTGGAATTTCCATAAGCGAGAAATACACAGCGAATGTTCTGAGGTATTACGGCTTCCCCGCAGGTGCGGTTGTTTTAAGTGTTGCCGATGGCAGTCCTGCAAGTGATGCGGGTATTGAAAAGGGCGATATTATAACTAAATTCAACGGAGTGGAGATAACCGAATATCCCGTTCTTGAAAAGGTGATTGGCGAATTGCAGCCTAATGACAAGGTATCGGTTACCATTTACAGAAACGGAAGATACTACACAACAAAGATTACAATAGGCTCTAATAATCAGATAGAATAAATTAAAAGGCGGATATTTCTCCGCCTTTTTTAAATTTTTGTTGCATTTTGCAAAAATATGTGTTAGAATGTCAACATCTTAATATTTTCTATGTGAAGTTTGCAGGAAAAGCGCAGCTGCCGAAGGAGTAACACTCTCAGGCGTTCTAAGGAACAAAGACTGTAAACGGATAGAACTTTGGAGAATCCCGTTAAATCGGGTGCCGAAGGGGCAAAGCGAAAGCCAATCTCTCAGGCAAAAGGACAAAGTGAACGGCAAATTTAAAAGTGCGATTTTTTTTGCTGTATCATTGCGTCCGAACCATTTGGTTCGGTTTTTTTATTTTCATTTTAAGGAGATGTTTTTATGTTAGAAAAAATCGCAGAAATTAACGGCAGTGTCAACGGCGTGGTATGGGGTATTTTCGGTTTAGCATTGCTTATTGGCACGGGTATCATCACCACATTATGCACCAAGGTTTTCCAGGTTTCGCATCTTGCACACTGGTGGAAAAACACAATAGGCAGCCTTTTTAAGAAGGATGTTATTGGACACACAAAGGAAAAGGGCACAATTTCACCCTTTCAGGCGCTTTGCACAGCCCTTGCCGCAACAGTGGGTACAGGTAATATCGCAGGTGTTGCTGCGGCTATCTGCGTTGGCGGTGCGGGTGCAGTTTTCTGGATGTGGGTTGCAGCCTTCTTTGGAATGATGACCAATTATTCGGAAAATGTTCTTGGCATTTATTACCGCCGCAAAAACGAAAAGGATGAATGGTCGGGCGGTGCGATGTATTATCTTCGTGACGGTCTTGGCTCTAAAAAGGGTTGCAAATGGATAGGTAAAGTTTTAGCGGTTCTTTTCTGCATATTCACAATGCTCGCTTCCTTTGGTATTGGAAGTATGGGTCAGGTTAATAAAATCGTGGCTAACGTTGCTGCGGCTTTTGATGTTAAGGCACTTTCCTCAATCGAGGTTATGGGCGGTGTTTCGCTTTATAATATTATTCTCGGTGTTGTGGTTATGATTCTAACAGCACTTATCACATTGGGTGGCCTTAAGAGAATCGCTTCTGTTGCAGAAAAAATTGTTCCTTTTATGGTTGTTCTCTTTGTTGCGGGAAGCCTTGTTATTATAGGCATAAACTATGATGCAATTATCCCTGCATTTAAGGCTATTTTCGTTAACGCATTTAAGCCCGAAGCCTTCGTTGGCGGTGGTCTTGGCGGTGTTATTGTTGCAATGACAAACGGCTTTAAGCGCGGTGTTTTCTCAAACGAAGCAGGTCTTGGTTCTTCGGTTATGGTTCACTCGAACTCCAGTGTTAAGGAGCCTGTAAAGCAGGGTATGTGGGGCATATTTGAAGTGTTTGCAGACACAATGGTTGTTTGCACTATGACTGCTTTAGTTGTTCTCACTTCGGGTGGTCTTACCACAGGTGTTTTCAACATAGAAACAGGTGAAATTGCGCAGGGTCTTACCGATGCCACACTCGTTGGAGGTGCATTTAATGCCGTTTTCTCTTGGGGTAATATCGGTCAAAGATTCGTTGCCATCGCAATGTTCCTTTTTGCTTTCACAACCGTTCTCGGTTGGTCGCACTATGGCTCAAAGGCTTGGGAATATCTCTTTGGTGCAAAAACCACATTTATTTTCAGAATTATCCATGTTTGCACAATCATCTTTGGCGCAGTTCTCACATCTTCGTTGGCTTGGGATATTTCAGATACCTTCAACGGTCTTATGATGGTTCCAAACCTTATCGGCGTGCTTGTTCTCACACCGCTTGTTGTGAAGATTACTAAGAACTATGTAAGCCGCAAGATTAAGAATAAGGATATAGAGCCTGTGCTATCTTATAAGGATAACCAAGCAGAATAAAATAGAAACAAAATACCCCTTATGCAAATCGCATAAGGGGTATTTTTTATATTCCGTAAACTAACCAGATGTAAATATAAGCCGGAATTATAGCGGCTAAGGTAAAGGGAATTCCGATTTTAAAGAAATCACTGTTTTTAACCGTGTGGCCTTCTTTTCTTAAAATTCCGATACCTGTGATATTTGCCGAGGCGCCAATTGGTGTACAGTTGCCGCCCAAGGTTGCTCCCGAGAGAAGACCGAAATAAAGAACTGTGGGGTCAACTCCAAGAGAAGAGGCAATTCCTGCAATAACGGGTATCATTGTTGCAACATAAGGAATGTTATCAATGAAAGCGGAAATTAAAACCGAAGCCCAAACAATAACGGTGTATAGCACAAACAGATTGCCGCCACCCATTTTTGCAAGAAGATTTGCCATGGCATCAATAACACCCTGAGCAGAGATTCCGCCAATCATTAGAAACAGGCCTAAAAGAAGTCCAATGGTTTCGAAATCAATTTCCTTAATGGGATTTACAAGGCGGGAGAGTTTTTTGTTTTGCAACAAATCAATAACAAGACCGATAACAAACAGAGCGCAACATATAAGACCGTTTGTAATTGCAATTTTATTTGGAATAAACGAAGCACAAATAAGAAGAACGATTACGCCCACAAGCAATATGGTAGGCACATAATTTGTAACCACGGTTTTATTTTGCGTTTTTGGAACAGGGTCTTTTTCCTTTCTGAAAAGGAATGCCAATATAAGTGCCGAAAGCACGGCGCCAAGTTCAACCGCAAAGAAAATACTCAGTTTTCCTTTATACCAGAAGAAGTCAAGGAAGCTCATATCAAGTGCAGAGCCGAGCATAATTGCGGTTGTATCGCCAACCAAGGTTGCGGCGCCCTGAAGATTCGAAGAAACCGCAATGGAAATTATAAAAGGTACGGGGTTTACTTTATATTTTTTGCAAATTTCAAGAGCAACGGGGGCCACCATTAAAACGGTTGCAACATTATCAACAAAGGCAGAAATCACACCCGCAAAAAGTGCTAAAGAAACCGCCGCCCATTTAATGTTGGGCACAACATCCATAATATAGTCGGCAAGCAAGGCGGGCATTTTACTTTCAATAAAGAGCGAAACAATGCCCATAGTGCCTACAATCATTAAAATAACATTGAAATCAATAGCTGCGAAAATATCGCCAAGAGGCAGCATTCCGCTCACAATGAAAATAAGTGCCGAGCCGAGTGCTATGTAAGGGCGGTATTTGCTAAAGGTGAGCATTAAAATGTAGGTCAATGCAAAAAGAATAATTGCAGGAATCATAATTTTTTCTCCTTAAATTTTAAATCTGCCAACAGGTGCTTCTTCAATTACTTGGTTGCTTTTTTCTTCCTCTTCATTTCGCCAGTAATTTGTTTTATAAAAAGCCAAAACAAGCGCAAAACCAACATTGAAAAGTGATGCTAAAATAGCGATATGCGGATATTGTTTACCGCATAAATACAAAATAATAGCCTCAGAAACAGCGATATAAGGAATGCAAATAAGCCAGACATTTCTGCGCAAACGCTTATATCTTTTCTTTATTTCTTTTCGTTTTTCTTCATAAACTTGCCATTTTGAATTTTCCATAATAATCTAACCACTTTATTTCTTATTTATATTTATTCAACCTCTATCGAAGAGGGCGCTTCCTGTTCTATGTTTTCTTCTTCGAAAACAGTCTCGGTTTCTTCCGTATTTTCTGCTTTAATGCGTTTTACGGTTCTCATAACAAAGCCGCCTGCACCAATAAAGCAAAGAAGAAGACCGAGCCCCAAATCCTTCAAATAGGAAATCGCAACCTCAGGCTCTAAAAGGTAAACATAGCCGTTTGTAACACATTGCAAGAATGAGGGAACAAAGTCAACCTCGCCGTTGTTAAACCATTCCTTGTAAACTTCGAAAAGGTCCTTTGCAAAGCACAAATACCAAGCAATAACCATAACTAAAACGGCCAACGCAAGAGAAATGACAATTCCCTTAATGCTTTCTTTTTTAGCAAAAAGCGAATAACCCTTTATAGCGGCCAATGCGCCTATAAATCCGCTGATACCTGCGAGATAACCGAATTGGTAAAGCACAAACCAAAGTATTCCGCCCGCAAGCGAGAAAAGGAAGGCACCAAAAATTCCGGCAACAACATTTTCTTCTTCTACAAAAAGTTCTTTTTCTCTGTTCATAAAAATAACCCCTTTTAAATTATAAATATATATTAATTTTATCTAATGATAAATATAATGTCAAGGATAATTGTTTGCTAAGAAGAAAAAAGCAAAATCGACAAGTTTCAAAAGAAAAGAGTGAAAAGTGAAGAGTGAAGAGGTAAAAAGTAAAATCGACAAACCTCTGTCGAGATTTGTCGATTTTGGCAGGGGTAGAAGGACTCGAACCCTCACAAACGGTTTTGGAGACCGGTGTGCTACCATTGACACCATACCCCTATGTTTAGTTTTATGTAAGAAATGTGCCCACAAACAAAGCAATATACTTATAACTTGTTTGGTGGAGCGTCAGTTTCGAGGCTTAAAAACATTCCAGTGGAATGTTTTTAACTTGAAAGTCCCTGTCGCAGAAAGCAAGTGATAACGCCGCTTGATGCGCAAACTTACTCTTTGATATGGGTTAATTAACCATAAACAAGTTAAAAATTATCCGCTTGTTTGGTGGAGCGTCAGGGACTCGAACCCCGGACCGACCGGTTATGAGCCGGTTGCTCTAACCAACTGAGCTAACGCTCCAAACAAGCAAGAATTATTATAACATAAATTTTTGATTTGTCAATAGAAAATGTAACTTTAATATTCAAAAAAATAAAAGGGTGATTTGAAAATCACCCTTTTTAAAATTATCTGTTGAGAATAAGCTTTGTGAGTTCAACAGGCTCTACAATCTTATCGCCCTTGTAAACACGCATATTACCTGATGCGATTTCATCGATAAGAATAACCTCGCCGTTGTTATAACCAAACTCAAATTTAATATCCCACAAATCAAGGCCGATTTCCTTTAAATCGTCTGCCACAATTTTGGTGATTTTGAGGGTTTGTTCTTTCATGCTCTCAAACATTTCACTGCTCATAACACCGAGTGCTGCCAAGCCTTCGCCTGTAACAAGGGGGTCGCCCTTTTCATCATTTTTGAAGGTGCACTCAACATATCCGCCCTCTAAAACGGTACCATCCTTAATATATTCACCGTATCTTCTGATGAAGCTTCCTGTTGCAACCAAACGGCAGATAACTTCAAGACCGTGGCCGAAAACAGTTGCAGGGAGCACCTCCATAGTAGCGTTTTCTATATCGGCAGAAACATAGTGGGTTTTGATACCCGCCTTTTTCAAAAGCTCAAAATAACGAACAGAGGTTTCAAGGTTTGCTTTGCCGATTCCATCAATGGTAAGACCAACTGCGTTTTCACCCGGGTCGAACACACCGTCTTTACCGGTGCAATCATCCTTAAACTTGAGGCAAACATTGCCGTTGTCAAGTTTGTAAACGTCTTTTGTTTTTCCTTCATAAATTTTTGTCATAGAGAACACTTCCTTAAATTTCAATACAAATGCATTATAACACAACTCATATAAAGTTGTATATATTTTTTTTAAAATTATTTCATAAATTCATACATTGCTTTATAGCACATATAAACATCAAGTTTAGCGGTTGTTTCAAAGGGAGCATGCATTGAAAGAACGGGAACACCCAAATCAACCACATCAACACCAAGGTTTGCGATAAACATAGCAACTGTGCCGCCACCGCCCAAATCAACCTTGCCGAGTTCACCTGTTTGCCAAACGATATCTGCATTGTCAAGCATATTTCTGATACTTGCAACATACTCTGCCGAAGCATCGGAGGTGCTTGATTTGCCGCGGGCACCTGTATATTTCGTAACAACCACGCCATAATTCAAGAAGCTTGCATTTCTGCGCTCCATAACATCCTGAAAGGTGGGGTCCATGCCTGCGTTAACATCGGCTGAGAGGCACTTTGAATTTCTGAGTGCGATTGTGCCATCGCCATCCTGCATAATTGCCAAATCCCTTATGATAAAGCGCAAGAAATCTGATTCAAGACCGGTGTTACCCTGCGAGCCAACCTCTTCCTTGTCGGCAAGAACAACAACAGCGGTTTTCTCGGGCTTTTCAATATCTAATATTGCTGTGAGAGCGGGATAAGCGCAAACGCGGTCGTCTTGACCGTAAGCACCTATCATTGAACGGTCAAAACCGATATCACAAGCCTTTACTGCGGGAACAAGCTCAAGCTCGGCAGAAAGAAAATCGGCTTCGGTTATGCCGTATTTTTCGTTTAATAGCTTTAAAATATTAAGCTTCACAAGCTCGCTTGCCTTATCATCACGGAAGGGGTGGCTACCGATGAGCACATTGAGTTCTTCACCCTTGATACCCTCGTTTAATGTGCGCTTACTTTGTTCTTGCGCTAAATGCGGCAAAAGGTCATTTATAACAAACTTGGGCTCATTATCCTCTTCGCCGATGCAAACCTCTTTGACGCTGCCGTCCTTAAGTGCGAAAACGCCGTGAAGCGCTAAGGGGATAGCAGTCCACTGATATTTTTTAATTCCGCCGTAATAGTGGGTTTTGAACATTGCCAGCTCAATTTCTTCATATAGCGGGTTGGGCTTTAAATCAAGGCGCGGAGAATCAATATGCGCCGCGGAGATATTAACACCGTTCTCAACGGGCTCTTTACCGATGACGGCAAGCGCAATTGTTTTACCGCGGTTGTTCATATAAATCTTGTCGCCCGCTTTATATTTTTTGCCAAACTCAAAGGGCACAAAGCCTGCTTTTTCCGCCATATCTACAGCCGTTTTAACCGCTTCACGCTCGGTTTTGGCAAGGTCGAGAAACTTTTTATAGCCATCGCAATAATTGTCGGCCGCCAATAAAGTTTCATCCGAACAAACGAGTCTTCCGTTTTTATTGGTGCTGAAAAGTTGTTCCTTTAAAAGCTCGGTTTTACTTTTTTCTGACATAAATCTATCTCCTTTTAAAGCTCTTTGATAATTTTTTGGAATTGCTCTGTAAATTCTTTTTCTGTGCCGTTATTATAAATGATGTAATCACAATTTTGCTTGTAAAATTCATCGTTTTTACCTGCGTTTATTCTAAGCAGAGCGGACACCTCATCCATAGAGTCGCGCAGCATAATTCGCTTGAGCCTTGTTTCCTTTGCCGCCAAAACTGCGACGGTTTTATTGCAAATTGAATTAATACCGCTTTCAAAAAGGGTGGGGGCATCTAAAATCACTCTGTCAAGACCCTCAATTTCTTTATGAATCAATTCGCATATAAACGGAAGAATGGTTTTGTTCAAAAGCTCGGTGTTTTCCTTTGTTGCGAAGGCTTTTTGTGCTAAAGCTTTTCTGTTAAGCGCATTATCGGTTGTTAAAATATCATTGCCAAAGGCTTTAACTAAAGCCGAAAGACCTGCGCTTCCTTTAACGGTTGCAAGACGTGCTATTTTATCGCAATCTATAACCGAAAATCCGTTATTTTCCGCAACTGCTCTAAGACTGCTTTTTCCCGAGCCTGTTGGCCCTGTGAGACCGATTATAAAAGGGAGCTTTATAACCTTAAAGCCAGATGCTCTCAGCAAGCGGTTATAAACCGCAAGACCAACTCCGCTTTTAGAAGGGGCGTGGATATAAACACGCTCACAATGGTGCTTGTCAATGTCTCTGAGAGCGGAAAAAACATCGTGTGCTAAAGAACTTTCGTTTTGAGAATTACCATAAACTATTTTAGGTGTTTTTAAAAGAGAACTGTCCTCTTCAAAGCATATAGCGGCAGCATTTTGCTTAGCGTTAACGAATTTTGCAAACTGCTTTGTGTTACCCTCAACCAAAAATGCCTCTGTTTTGGGGGCATAGTGCTTGTATTTCATTCCGGGCGATTCAACCTTGGCATTCTTCTCAGGCTCGGTTAACACCGCGCCGTCAATCACAAGGTCGGGGATAATTTTTTTTAAAGCCTCTGCAGTTACGGCACCCGGTCGCAAAAGCCTTGGTGGGTTGCTGCAAAAGGTTATAACTGTGGATTCCACTCCAACCGCACAGTCATCTGAAAAAACAATGGCATCGATTTTGCCGTCAAGGTCGTTTTCGACATGCTTTGCCGTTGTGGGACTCGGGCTGCCTGAAGTATTGGCAGATGGCGCCGCAAGCGGAAGCTCGGCAGCCTCAATAATATCGAGCGCTACCTTGTGCGATGGCATTCTGACAGCCACCGTGTCAAGACCTGCTGAAACACTTTTGGCGGTTTTTTCGGTTTTGGGAAGCACCATCGTGAGCGGTCCCGGCCAGAATTTTTCGGCACAAAGCAATGCCCTTTCGGGTATATTTTTTGCCACCTGGCTTAACATATTCATATTTGATATATGAACAATAAGCGGATTATCCTGCGGTCTGCCCTTTGCGGCAAAAACTTTACCAATGGCATTGTCATCATAGCTGGAAGCTGCAAGACCGTAAACTGTTTCTGTGGGCATGGCAACAATGCCGCCGTTTTTTAAAATTTCGGCCGCTCGTTTTATATTTTTTTTATAACATTGCTCACAAGAAAGAAGTTTTTCGGTTTTCATTTTTTATTGCTCCTCGGAAGCCTTGAGCGCTTCGGTGCGATAATGTGTGATAAGTGCATCAATAACCTCATCTATATCACCGTTGAGCGCTTGCTCTAATTTATAAATTGTGAGACCGATTCTATGGTCGGTGATTCTGCCTTGAGGGTAGTTATAGGTTCTGATTCTCTCGCTTCGGTCGCCTGTGCCTACCTGTGATTTTCTGTCCGAAGCGATGGCTTCATCGTGCTCACGCTGTTTTTCATCAAGCAAGCGTGAACGCAGAATTTTGAGCGCCTTGTCTTTGTTTTTGAATTGGCTTCTCTCATCCTGACATTCAACAACGGTGCCCGTTGGAATGTGTGTAACACGGATAGCGGAAGAGGTCTTGTTTATGTGCTGACCGCCAGCACCTGAAGAACGGAAGGTATCAATTTTAAGGTCGGCAGGGTTAATTTCAAGCTCAACATCCTCAGCCTCGGGAAGCACGGCCACGGTTACGGTTGAGGTGTGAATTCGTCCTTGCGTTTCGGTATCGGGCACACGCTGAACACGGTGAACACCGCTTTCGTATTTAAAGCGGGAATAAGCGCCTGTGCCTTCAATCATAAATGAAATTTCCTTATAACCGCCGAGCTCGGTTTCGTTTGCGTTAACAACCTCAATGCTCCAGCGTTTACTTTCGGCATACATTGAATACATTCTGAAAAGTGAGCCCGCAAAGAGCGCCGCCTCTTCACCGCCTGCGCCGCCGCGGATTTCAACGATAACGTTTTTATCATCGTTAGGGTCTTTGGGAAGCAATAGGATTTTAAGCTCATCGGCAAAAATTTCAATGTTTTCCTTTGCTTGCTTTAGCTCTTCCTCGGCAAGCTCTTTTAGTTCTTTATCAAGTCCGGGCTCTGCGAGCAGCTCAAGCGCTTCCTTTTCGGTGCTTTTTGCCGCGGTATATTCACGGTATTTTTCAACAATAGGGGTAAGCTCGCTGTGCTCCTTCATAAGCTTTCTGAAAAGCTCATTATTTGATACAATTTCAGGGTGGGTGAGCTCTTCACCTATTTGCTCATAGCGGTTAACAACCGTTTGTAATTTATCAAACATTATTCTTCTCCGTTCGGTTTAACTATTTTTTTCAAGGCCTTTTCTGCCTTGAGGCGCGGTATCATAATTTCGTGGGAGCAGCCATCACAGCGAAGCTTGAAATCCATACCAATTCGGGTTACTGTGAAAATATCCGACCCGCAAGGGTGCTTTTTTTTCATAATGAGTTTATCTCCAACCCTAATATCCACGAAATCCCTCCAAAAAACATAATCTTAATATATTATTATACAACAAAATTACAATAATGGCAAGTATTTACAGTGTTATTGTACCTATTAGTCTTATATTTAAAATTATTTTTATTTACAAGATTGAGATTAATTGGTATAATGAGTATACTAATGCTAAATTGGAGAAGTGTATGAATTATTATATAAATCCTTCGGTGCTTACATCTGCGTTCACCGTTCCGACAGTTGTAACCGACCAATATTTGAAATTCGCTAAGGCTGAGCACATTAAGGTTCTGCTTTTCATACTCAGAAATATGTTTGAAGAAATATCTGTTGAAAGAATTTCCGAGAGCACGGGCGTTAGCGAATACGATATAAACGAAGCGCTGCTCTATTGGGCAGACACGGGCGTGTTATTACCTAAAGGGGAAGCCGCAAAGGCTGAGAAAGCCGAAAGAAGAGCAACCGAAAAGATTGAAAAGCCAACGAGGTTAGATGTTGCAAGGCGTGGCAACGAGGATGAAAAAATCCGTTATTTGCTGCAAGAAACACAAATAAAGCTTGGCAGAAATCTTAAAACCAATGAGACAAGCACTTTAGTTTGGCTTTATGACGATGAGGGACTTGATGTTTCGCTTATTTTAATGATTGTGCAATATGCGGTGGCACATAACAAGGCAAATATAAGATTCATCGAAAGCACTGCGGTTGATTGGGTTAATAAGGGAATAAACAGCATAGCTCTTGCGGATGAAGAGCTTCGCAAAATGTCTTTAGGTGAGCAAGCGTGGAAAATTGTTTGTTCTGCTTTTGGGCTTGAAAATCGTAAGCCAAGCAAAAAGGAAACAGAGCTTTCAAGCCTTTGGATAGATGAATGGAAGCTCTCAAAAGAGGATTTGGTTGAGGCCTACGAAGAGTGTGTTAACTCAAAATCAAAATTCAGCTTTGCTTATACCGCTAAAATAATTGAAAATTGGCACAAAGAGGGCAAAGGTGAAAAATCAAAAGAAAAAGCCAATAAAAAAGCCGATTTTGCGGCTTATGACCTTGATTTATTTGAAAAAATGCTTAATTCAAAGGAATAGTGAAAAAATATGATAACAAAAGAAACTACATATAAAATAGCCTTTGAAAACATAAAAAACAGGCTTAAAGAAAAAGAGAAAAACCGCGAGTTGCTGCTTGCTGCGGCTTATAGCGCTAATCCACAAATAGCCGAGATTGACCGCGAGCTTTCAGCAGTGGGAGCAACACTTGCAATAACCGCACTTTCGGGGGATAAAAAGACCTTAGAAGAGCTTAAACTGAAATCAAAAGCTTTGGCTGTTCAAAAAAAGGAGCTGCTTAAAAAGGCGAATGTTCCTGATATTAAATATGATTGTCAGATTTGTCTTGACACGGGTCTTGTTGCGGGTAAAATCTGCGAATGTGTGAAGCGTGAGGCGGCAAAATGCCTGGCTAAAGAGCTTTCTCGCGAAATGCCGCTTGGCGACTGCAGATTTGAAAACTTCGACCTTAAATATTATTCCGATAAAAGCGATAAGGAAGGTCAGAACGCCAGAAGACGAATGACTTCTATTTTAAAGCTTTGCAAGGAATATGTTATAAATTTTGACCCCAATGCTTCTAAAAACCTGCTTTTTATGGGCGATGCGGGACTTGGCAAAACTCATCTTACACTCTCAATTGTTTCTGGAGTTATTGAAAAAGGTTATATGCCCATTTACGGCTCGGCAGAAAACCTTTTTGCTACAGTTGAAACCGAAAAGTTTTCGGGTGAGGGCAGAGGTGCTTATGAGGCGATGCTTTCTTGCGATCTTTTGGTTATTGATGATTTGGGAGCCGAAATGGCAACAACCTTTACAAAATCGGTGCTTTATAATCTTGTGAACACAAGAATTTTATCCCGAAGACCTACGATAATTAACACAAATCTCACAATGAAGCAGATTGAAGAACGCTACACACCGCGAATTTCTTCAAGGCTTATTGGTAATTACGAATGTAATAAATTTTTAGGCGCTGATATCCGTCAGCAAAAGATTTTAAATAAATAATCCAAGAGGGGATTTTTTTGGCAATTAAAAGTTATAACGCAGGGTCTTATGATGTTGCGGTAATAGGCGGCGGGCACGCGGGTATTGAAGCGGCTCTGGCGGCAGCAAGGCTTGGATGCAAAACCGTTATGTTTACCGTAACGCTTGACTGGATAGGCAATATGCCCTGTAATCCATCAATAGGCGGAACCGCAAAGGGACATCTTGTTAGAGAGATTGATGCTCTGGGCGGTGAAATGGGCAAGGCTGCCGATAAGCACACTTTGCAGAGCAGAATGCTTAACCTTGGAAAAGGTCCTGCGGTTCATTCGCTTCGTGCTCAGATAGACCGAAGAGCATACAGCGGATATATGAAGCACACGGTTGAGCTGCAAGAGAATCTTGATGTTAAACAATGTGAAATAGTTGATTTATATAAGCAAAACGACTGGCATTGTGTTTCTTCCTTGGGAGCGGATTTTGCTGCAAAGGCGGTAATTATTGCAACCGGAACATTTTTAGGCGGCAGAATCTATGTGGGCGAGGTTAATTATCCATCGGGACCTGATGGCAGCTTCCCCGCAACACAATTGGCAGAATCCTTAAAAAAGCTTGGCGTTCCGCTGAGAAGATTTAAAACGGGAACACCCGCGCGCGTGGCAAGAGACAGCATAGATTTTTCTGCTTTAGAGGTGCAGCCAGGCGATGAGCAGACCGTTCCGTTTAGTTTTTCCACTAAAACACAGCCCGAAAACAAGGTTGTGTGCCACATAGCCTACACAAATGATGAAACCAAGCGAGTGATTTTAGAGAATTTACACCGTTCACCGCTTTACGCGGGCGAAATTGAGGGCGTTGGTCCGAGATATTGCCCCAGTATTGAGGACAAGATAGTTCGCTTTGCAGATAAAAAGAGGCATCAGTTTTTTATTGAGCCCTGCGGCGAGGAGACAGAGGAAATGTATCTTCAGGGTCTTTCTTCTTCGCTTCCCGAAGAGGTGCAGATTGAGCTTTATAAAACGGTTGAATGTCTTAAAAACATTAAAATAATGCGTAACGCATATGCCATTGAATATGACTGTGTTGACCCGTTGTTTCTTAAAGCAACCCTCGAGATGAAGGGGCTTGACGGGCTTTACGGTGCGGGTCAATTTAACGGCTCTTCGGGCTATGAAGAGGCGGCGGCACAGGGGCTTATTGCAGGCATCAACGCCGCAATGCAGATTAAGGGCGAAGAACCGCTTATTTTGTCGCGCGCTTCATCGTATATCGGAACGCTGATAGATGACCTTGTTACAAAGGGCTGTATGGACCCTTACAGAATGATGACCTCGCGCAGTGAGTATAGGTTACTCTTAAGGCAAGACAATGCCGATGAACGCCTTATGCCGATAGGCCACAAAATAGGGCTTGTGAGCGATGAGGATTATAATGATTTCAGACTTCGTTGTGAGCAGAAAGAAAAGGAAATCGAGCGTGTGAAATCAACCTTTTTAGGTCCAAATGCAGAGCTTAACCGTGTGTTAGAGGAGAGAGGAACTGCGCCCATGACTACCGGTATGCGCCTTTCTGACCTTATTAAAAGACCGCAGCTTTCTTATGATTTATTGGCACCCTTTGATAAGGAGCGCCCCGAGCTTTCCTTTGCAGTGAAAGAAAAGGTTGAGATTGAAATTAAATATGAAGGGTATATAACCCGCCAACAAGCGCAGGTAAACGAAATGCTAAGGCTTGAGGGCAAGGCAATCCCAATTGATATTGATTATGACAGTATTAAGGGTTTACGGCTCGAAGCCATTGAAAAGCTTAAGAAAATTAAGCCAACAAATATTGCTCAGGCTTCGCGGATTTCGGGCGTCAGCCCTGCCGATGTTTCGGTGTTGCTTATATATCTTTCAAGATGATTTAATAATTATATGGGTGGTCTATGACCGCCCGTTTTAATTTGTACTGTAAAACAAAACCTCGGCACTTTAGAAAGTACCGAGGTTTTTAATTTTAATATCAGAGTTTAATTATTCTTCAGTTTCTTCCTTTTCTTTTGAAAGAATAAGGTTAACTATGATACCGAGGATGAGAGCGGTTGCGATTGAGGTGATGGTGATTTTTCCGAATGTAAGTGAAAGACCGCCAATACCGGCAATGAGAATTGCAGAAGCAACGAAGAGGTTACGGTTTTTATTAAGATCAACAACCTGAACCATCTTAAGACCGCTAACTGCGATAAATCCGTAAAGTGCCATGCAAACACCGCCCATTACACAAGCGGGGATTGAATTAACAAAAGCAACGAAGGGATTAAGGAATGAAATAAGGATAGCACCGATAGCTGCTGCGATAATGGTTACAACAGAAGCGTTTCTTGTGATAGCAACACAAGCAACTGATTCACCGTAAGTTGTGTTGGGGCAACCGCCGAAGAATGCGCCTACCATTGAGCCAACACCGTCACCGAGAAGTGTTCTGTGAAGACCGGGCTCGTTGAGAAGGTCTCTTTCGATGATGGAAGAAATGTTCTTGTGGTCAGCAATGTGTTCAGCAAATACAACAAAAGCAACGGGTGTGTAAGCCATAGCAATTGTTCCAATGTAAGCACCGCTTATTTCTTTTAAGCCGCCAAATGCAGTAAGGAATGTGAATTCGGGCCAAGCAAAGAATGTATTAAGGTTGACACCGTTTGCAACAAGACCTGTGAAATGACCAAAGTTAACAACCTGAAGAGCGGGGATATCAGCAGAGATACCGATGATTGTGAATATAGTAGCAACAACGTAACCTGCGAGTATACCTATAATAAAGGGAATGAGTTTAGCCATTTTCTTACCGTATGTAGAGCAAAGCATTGTAACGATAAGAGTGATAACACCAATTAAAACGCAAATTAAAGGATGGGCAACAGAAGCACCTTCTGCAGTTGTTATGCCGCCTTTTTGAAGGTCGCCAACAGCGTTACCTGCAAGAGAAAGACCGATGATGGCAACTGTGGGGCCGATAACAACGGGAGGCATAAGTTTATTTATCCATTCAACGCCTGCGAACTTAACAACAATAGCGATGATAACATAAACAAGACCTGCAAAAATTGCACCGAGAATAAGACCAACATAACCAAGCGCTACAGAAACGCCGCCTGCAAAAGCAGCTGCCATTGAGCCTAAGAATGCAAAGGATGAACCTAAGAAAACAGGGCTCTTAGCTTTTGTGAAAAGAATGTAAACCAATGTACCGAGACCTGCGCCGAGAAGTGCTGCTGCAGGGCTCATTCCGTTACCAACGATAACGGGAACAACCAAGGTTGCTGCCATAATGGCAAGGAGCTGTTGGATTGCGAAGACAATTACCTGACCAAACTTTGGCTTGTCTTCAACATTGTAAACCATTTTCATTTTAAAATTCCTCCGTTTTCCCCTTAATGTTCAATTAAGAGTTTTTTATATATGTATAACGCACTGGTGCGTAAATACCGAAAGCATCACAAGAGAGAATTATCGGCGCTCTTAATACATATATATAATATATATAATGTGTACAAGCATCCCTTACAATATATCATAGGCGCCCTTAAAAGTAAAGAAAATTTTATTTTTTTATACACGATATTTAGTATGGAATGGTAAAAAAATGAATAATTATACACCATCTTTAGTAAAAAATGGTTTTTATTGGGGGTAAAGTGGCGGTTTCGCTTTGGCTTTTTGTATGAGTGCACAATTTAATTGACAAAAAATGACAGTATATGCCACAATTAAAAGGTTACAAACTTGTAACTTTTTAATTTTGAAAGATTTTTTTGTGAAAAATATACAAAAACAGGCCATCTCATAACTTTGACATAGTCGAGTTTTTTGTGTATAATGTCGAACGGCCTGAAAATATTAGGTTTAAAAGGAGTTATTTGATGATAGAAAAAATAAAGTATCATTTGTTGAAGGTTTTAACCTCAAGACAAATGCGCATAGGTTGTATAGCGGTTATAACTGCTCTTTCTGTTGCGTTAGCTACTTTAATAAGCTATTCAATTTATACTGTTAATATTTTTGACGGTGAGAAGTTATACACTGTAAGAACCTTAAGCCGAAATGTAACCTCAGTTCTTTCGGGAATTAATTTCAGATCTAACAATTATAATATTAAAGAAACCACAATGAAGGGAAACACTGCATCAATTAAGATTGCATATACCTATCCCGTTTATATCACTTGTGGTGAAAACACTGTGGAGCTTACATTTGAGGGCGGAACAGTTGAGGATGCACTCAAAAAGGCAGGCTTTAGCGTTGATGGCTATGATTTTGTTGAGCCCGCGCTAAACACAGTTATTAATGACACAGTTTATATTGATTACACTAATATAGATTATGTTGATGGTACCTACACAGAGGCTATTCCCTATACAACCGATGTTGTTTACTCAAACAACTATGCAAAGGGAACAACCACATTAAAGGTCGGAACCAACGGTGTTATGCAGGTTGGTTACACCGAAAAGTTTGTTAACGGCGTGTCTGTAGAAAAAACGGTTACAGATACCGAGATTTTAACACCCGCCGTAAACGGACAACAGATTGTTGGAACGAAGGATGTTGTAAAACCTGTTTCATCAAGTGCGAGCGTTAAAACCATTTCGGTTTTAACACCTGATTTTCCGATCGAGCTTGATGCAAACGGAAATCCCGTTAATTACAAATCAAAGATGACTGTACGCGCTACCGCTTACACCTATACAGGCAATAACTGCTCAACAGGTGTGGCGCCCAAGCCGGGATACATTGCAGTTAACCCCAAGGTTATACCCTATGGCACAAAAATGTATATTAAATCACCCGATGGCAGAATTATTTACGGTTATGCCGTAGCAGCTGACACAGGCGGATTTATCAGAAAATATCCCACAGGAATCGACCTATTTATGTCCACCGAAACTGCTTGCAGAAATTTCGGCGTGAGAAATATGGAAATTTATATTATTGGATAATTTTAAAGGACGGTGAATTTTCACCGTCCTTTTTCTATAATTCAAATATTAACCAGTCTAAGACCCTTTGGATAATGGTTTTTAGCAACACCCGACACAATCTTTGCGCCGCCTAAGGCAGAGCCGCCAACTGTAACAACCGCCCAACCGTTTTCCAAATCGGTTTTGATTTCTTCACCGTGCAGATATTGTTTAATTTCCTTCGAATCGGCTTCTAATTCAATTTTGCGCTTGAATTTATCGCCCAGCGCCATAAAAAATTGGTGGTGGGGCTGAATATAATTCTTGCGAAGCTCACCAATTGTTACGCCGCAAGAAAAAGCAATACCCTCGGGAACATTAAAATTCGGTGTGAAATAAACGGGGTTATTGTTATAAAGCATAACATTATCTTTAGAATAATCGGTTAAAATATCATCTAAAAACTCAAATACCGCCTTTTCGGGCTGTTTTAACTTGTGTGGCGGTAAAAAATGCTCGGCCGCAGCACATTTATTGTGCAGCACCGCCATAAACTGCCCCTCGCCCTTGTGCTTGTGTGGATAAAATCTTCTTGCAAGGTGCAAATCCTTGCATTTGCAGTCCTCAAATAAAATGCCGTCATCGGTGTTTTCGCAAATAGCAGCGTTAACGGGTGAAATCTCAAAATCGGGATGCGAGGATAAAAACTCATCCACAACCATTTCGTTTTCCTCTAAGGAAAAGGTGCAGGTGGAATAAACTATATATCCGCCATCTTTGAGACATTTGGTGGCATTTTCTAAAATCTCGCGCTGTCTCTGGGCGCATTTTAAAACATTTTCCTCGCTCCACTCTGACACGGCAACAGGCTCTTTTCTGAACATGCCCTCGCCCGAACAAGGCGCATCAACCATTATCATATCAAATGTTTTTGGAAAAGCCTTTGCGAGTCTCTTAGAATCACAACAGGTGGTAACGGTGTTTTTAAAGCCAAGGCGTTCAATGTTGCCTGTGAGGATTTTGCAGCGAGAGGGTATAATTTCATTGGAAACCAAAACCCCACTAGCTGAGAGCTTATTTCTCAACTGACTGCTTTTGCCGCCGGGCGCAGCACACATATCGAGTATCTTCCAATCGGGCTTGATTGCGATACATTCACAAGGCGCCATTGCGGCAGGCTCTTGCACATAAATTAGCCCTGCGTGGTGATAAGGGTGGTTACCGATTTTTTCAAAATCGGTATAAAATCCGTTTTCCACAAATGGAATTTTCTCATTTCCGAAAATATTTAATTTCTGGAAATCCTCTAAAGAGATTTTTTCATAATTTACACGAAATGCCCTTATTGGATTTTGGTTTAAAGAGGCTTCATATTTTGCAAACTCTTGGCCAAGCAGAGCCTGCATCCTTTTTTTATATTCACTTGGAAGCGTTATCATCGTTTAACTCCGTTTCGGCATAAAGCATGCACATTGAAAGTGAGGCAATAGCGGCGGTTTCGGTTCTTAAAATTCGTTTGCCCAGAGATATAGCGCTTGCGCCGATACCTTTAATTTCTTCGATTTCCGCCTCGGAAAATCCACCCTCGGGGCCGATGAAAATTCCAACCGACATACCCGCTCTCAAGCTCTGCAAGGCTTCCTTGGTGGCTGCCATTCCTTTGGCATTTTCATAAGGCACAAGAACGGCATCTAAAGCTCGGGCTTTTTCGAGAGCCTCTTTTAAAGATAAAACTGCGGTTACCTGCGGCACCTCGTTACGCTTGCTTTGTTTTGCCGCACTTTCTGAAATCGATTGCCAGCGCGTGCGTTTTGCTTCCTTTTTCTTTTGCTCTAATTTAACAACACAATGCTCCATCTCGGTTGGAATGATTTCCTTAACACCAAGCTCAACCGCCTTTTGAATTATAAACTCCATTTTATCGCTTTTGGGGAGCCCTTGGAAAAGATAAAGGTCAACAGTAAGCGAGGTGTCAAAATAATTTTCTTCCAGAATTTCGGCAATCACCACGTCATTTTCAAAGCTTTTTATTTCGCAAAGATGACTTTTAGAATCACAACTTATTAAAAGAGTGTCTCCGAGCTTCATTCTGAGAACATTTTTAATGTGGTTATAATCTGAATCGGAAATAATAAAGAAATTTCCGTTTCTGTTTTGTTTTTTTACAAAAAAGTTATACATTTTTTAAATACCGCCTTTAGTGGTTATGGTGGTGATGATGGTGATGCAAATGGGTTTCATTTGTCGATATATCGCAGCGGGTGCTCTCACAGCACTCGTTAATTGCCTCTGTTTCTATTGTAACGTGTAAAATGCCGTGCTCTGCAAATTCTTCTCGTATGGTTTTTTTAACTGTTACAGAGTCGCCATCGGTTACGATATGAACAGTTGCAAGGTTTGTTATGCCATCTATGCTCCAAATGTGCAGATGGTGAACATCTTTAACACAATCAAGCTTTTTAATGTGTGCTGTAAGTTCTGCGGAATCTATATTAGACGGTGTTTTTTCAAGGAATATATCTATAACGTTTTTTAAGGTTCTAACTGCATTTATAAAAATGAAAACAGCAACACCCAAAGAAAGAATGGCATCAATAAACACGAAATTTGTGAATTTCATAATAATTCCGCCAAGCAGCACAACGACCCAACCCAAAACATCCTCGAGCATATGTAAATTTACTGCTTTTTGGTTAAGCGAGTCGCCGCCGTGGGTGAAATATGCCGCAAGGAAATTAACAATAACGCCGAAAACGGCGAGGATAATCATACCGTTATAATTGATTGGGGCGGGATTAATAAGGCGTAAAACCGAGTTGTAAACCACAGTGGCAGAGCCGAATATCAAAATTGCTGTGGTTATTACACTGCCAAGCAAGGAATAACGAAGATATCCGAAGGTGTATTTTTCATCGGGTTTCTTTTTACTGAATCTTTCCAAACCAAAGGAAATTCCAATGCTAAGGCTATCGCCAAAATCGTGAAGAGAGTCTGAGAGAATAGCAATACTGCCCGTGAAAATTCCGCCGATTAGTTCAATTAAGGAAAAACTTAAGTTTAAAATGAATGCAATAAGAATTTTTTTATCTGATTTCATAGAATCACTCCAAATGAATAGCTACTTTATTATTTTAATTTTTTTCTATCTAATTTTCAAGAAGCAAATGCATAATTATTTAATAAATTAAGTTTTTGTTGCAAATTTATGAAATATCTGCTAAAATAAGGTATCTATTATTGTTTTTTGCAGGAGGTTTAAATATGAGCGGAAATACAATACAAATTTTAATCGCGATGATTGTTTATATGGCTGCGGTTATCGTGATTGGTGCGCTTTACGCAAAACGCGCAAATAAAAACTCTGAGGAATATTTCCTTGGTGGCAGATCACTTGGCCCTTGGGTTACTGCAATGAGCGCCGAAGCTTCGGATATGAGCGGTTGGCTTTTAATGGGTCTTCCGGGTGTGGCTTACTGGTGCGGCTTGGCTGACGCTTTTTGGACTGCATTCGGTCTTGCAGTAGGTACATATATTAACTGGCTCGTTGTTTCAAAGAGACTCAGAAGATATAGCGTTAGAGCAAATAATTCAATAACCTTGCCCGAATTCTTCTCAAACCGTTTCAGAGAAAACAAAAAGGTTATAATGTTTATCTCTGCAGCGTTTATCTTGATTTTCTTCACAGTTTATGCTTCAAGCTGTTTTGTAACCTGCGGAAAGCTTTTCTCTGCATTATTTGGCGCGCCTTATGTTGCAATGATGATTGTTGGTGCGATATTTGTATTGCTTTACACAATACTCGGTGGCTTCCTTGCAGAAAGCGTTTCCGACTTTATGCAGGCTATTGTTATGATTGTGGCTCTTACTGTTATAGTTGCAATAAGCACAATCAAAGCAGGCGGTATCGGTGCAGTTATTGATAACGCAAGAGAAATTCCGGGCTTCTTAGAGTTCTTCGGTCTTGCAACTCCTATGGTTGACGGCAACGGCCAACAATTACTTGAAGCAGGTAAGCCTTTGTTTGACAAGGCTTCAGACTATGGTATTTTAACCGTTTGCTCAATGATGGCTTGGGGACTTGGTTACTTTGGTATGCCTCAGGTACTCTTAAGATTTATGGCTATTCGTAAAGAAGAAGAGCTTAAGCGTTCACGCAGAATTGCAATGGTGTGGGTTGTAATTTCTTTGGCAGTGGCTGTGTTTATTGGTATAGTTGGCCGTCAACTTTACCCCGCTGTTCACTTAACAAAATCTGCAGCAGAAAATATCTTCATCACCTTGGCAACAAGCTCTCTCCCCGCAATTTTAGCAGGCTTTGTTATGGCAGGTATTCTTGCTGCAACCATCAGCTCGTCTGACTCTTATTTGCTTATTGCGGCTTCTGCCTTTGCAAAGAACATTTTCCAAGGAATTTGCAAAAAGAATGCAACCGATAAGCAGGTTATGATTATTTCTCGTGTAACACTTCTTGTTTTGGCACTTATAGGAATTGTTATCGCGTTAGACGAAAAAAGCGTTATATTCAGCATAGTTTCATTTGCTTGGGCAGGCTTTGGCGCAACCTTCGGCCCGATTATGATTTTCTCACTCTTCTGGAAGCGAGTTAACCGCGCAGGTGCTATCGCAGGTATGGTTAGCGGTGCGGCAATGGTATTTATCTGGAAGCTTGTTATAAGCAAACTTGGCGGTGTGTTTGCAATTTATGAATTGCTTCCCGCATTTATCTTCTCATCAATTTGCATCGTAGTGGTATCACTTCTCACAAAGGCGCCCTCAAAGGAAATTGAAGAAGATTTTGAAGCTGTTAAAGCAGGAAATGTTTAAGATTTTAATTTAGCAAAAAAGAGCGGATTTTTCCGCTCTTTTTTTTATGGCTTTTTTTGAATGGCTGTGATATACTTTAATTAGCAATTAAGTAAAGGGAGATTTTATGAAAACTAAATTAAAGGGCTCGTTTTGGTGCGCGCTTACTATTTTCAGCCTTATGGGGCAAATTGCCTGGGTGGTTGAAAATATGTATTTCAATGTTTTTATTTATAAAATGTTTAATGCCTCCGCGGCAGATATTTCCGCAATGGTGGCGGCATCGGCAGTAACCGCCACGCTAACCACGGTTTTTATGGGTGCTCTTTCTGATAAAATAGGAAAGCGCAAGCTGTTTATATGCTTAGGTTACATACTTTGGGGCGTTTCTATTTTCTGCTTTGTGTTCCTTAGAACCGATATTATAAGCAAAACGGTGGCATCGACAGTTTCTGCAGCAACGGTTGGAATAACCCTTGCCATTATTCTTGACTGTGTTATGACCTTTTTCGGCTCAACCGCAAACGATGCGGCGTTTAACGCGTGGCTTACAGATTCCACCGATTCCTCCAACAGAGGTGCGGCAGAGGGCATAAACGCAATGATGCCGCTTGTTTCCATTTTGGTTGTTTTTGGCGGATTTATGTTCTTTGATTTGGAAAAGGCTGAAAGCTGGAGCCTTATTTTCACAATAATCGGAACTTTAGTTACCTTAATAGGTTTTTTGGGCTTCTTTATAATTAAAGAACCGAAAATCGAGCCTTCTAAGGATAACTATTTAAACAACATTATTTATGGCTTCAAGCCGCAAACAGTAAGAAATAATATCTCGCTTTATGTTTCGTTGCTGGCGTTTATAATTTTTAATATCTCCATTCAGATTTTTATGCCCTATCTCATAATTTATTATGAGGTTTCGCTCGGTATGAAGGACTATGTTTTAATTATGGCGCCTGCCATAATTATTGCCTCGGTGGTAACTGCGCTTTGGGGCAAGGTTTATGATAAAAAGGGCTTTAAGTTTTCGGGACTTATAGCAATCATATCGCTGATTGTGGGATATATCGTTCTTTTCTTAACAAAAACCACATTTCCCGTTTTTGTGGGCTCGCTCTTTATGATGTGCGGCTATCTTGCGGGAATGGCGGTATTTGGCGCAATTATAAGGGATAACACACCGGTTGGCAAGTCGGGCAGACTGCAGGGCATTAGAATTTTTTCTCAGGTGCTAATTCCCGGTGTGGTGGGTCCGTTTATTGGCAAAAAGGTGCTCGAAAATGCAGAGCTTATAACTAACAACGATGGCACAACCACCTTTGTTCCAAATGAAAATATCTTCCTTGCTGCACTTATAGCGGTTATTTTCGTGTTGCCGTTTTTGCTTTTTTGGAACAAAACAAAGAAGATAAGAACAGTGCCTCTTGAGACTGATTTTGAAAAAGATTTAAATAAAGAAATGCCGTTTTCGGAATATCCAAGACCTTCTATGAAAAGAAACTCTTATCTTTGCCTTAACGGCACTTGGGATTTTAAAATAGCAAACAGGGGAAGGGTTGAGTTTGATGGCGAAATAACAGTTCCGTTTGTTCCCGAAAGCAGAATTTCGGGGGTTGAGCGCGAAATAAAGAAGAACGATACCCTCATTTACGAAAGAAAATTCAGTTTAGAAAAGGAATTTATTAAGGATAGGGTTATTCTTCATATAGGCGCGTGCGACCAATATGCAACTGTGTTTATAAACGGCCAAAGGGTTGGCGAAAATATTGGCGGTTATCTGCCCTTTAGCTTTGATATAACCGACCTTTTAACTGATGGCGAAAATTGCATAAGAATCGAAGCCAAAGACCCGCTTGATACCGATTTGCCCTATGGAAAACAGACAAACAAGCGCGGCGGAATGTGGTATACAAAGGTGAGCGGCGTTTGGCAGAGCGTGTGGCTTGAGAGTGTGCCGTTTAATTATATAAAGAGTATTAAAATAACCCCCGATTTAGAGGGTATTGACCTTGAGGTTACAGGCGGCGAAGAAGAAAAAATCTTGAGGCTTGGGGAAAAGGAATATAAGTTCACAGGCAATAAATTAAGGCTCAATGTTGAAAACCCGATTCTTTGGTCGCCCGAGAATCCGCATCTTTATGAATTTAAGCTTTGTTCGGGAAAAGATGAGATAGAGTCTTATTTTGGTTTAAGAACAATTGAAATTGCCGAGAAAAACGGTAAATCGCTTATCCTTTTAAACGGCAAGCCTTATTTCTTCCACGGTCTTTTAGACCAAGGCTATTTTAGTGATGGTATTTTCTTGCCGGCAACCGAAGAAGGCTTTAAAAAGGATATAGTAGAAATGAAGGAATGTGGCTTTAATATGCTCAGAAAGCATATTAAATTAGAGCCCGAGCTTTTCTATTATTATTGTGATAAATATGGTATGCTTGTCTTCCAAGATATGATAAACAGCGGAAAATATAGCTTCTTTGTTGATACTGCTCTTCCAACCGTTTTGGCAAAGAGGGGAATTACCCACACAGCAAACAAAAAAAGACGCGAAATTTTCGAGCAAACCTCTAAGGGAATAATGACGGCGCTTCACAACCACCCCAGTGTTGTTTATTATACCATTTTCAATGAGGGTTGGGGTCAGTTTGATGCCGATAAGTATTACAAAGAGTTCAAGGCGTTTGACGGCACAAGAATTTTTGATACCACATCGGGTTGGTTTAAAACTAAGCTTTCTGATGTGGAAAGCGACCATATTTATTTTAAGCCCGTGAAGCTTAAAAGCATTAAGGGAAGACCTATGGTGCTTTCAGAGTTTGGCGGTTATTCTTGCAAAATAGAAAAGCATTCATTTAATCTTGATAAAACCTATGGTTACCGTTTCTTTAAAGACAGAGAAAAATTCCAAGATGCATTGATGGGTTTATATGAGAATGAAATCTTACCGCTAATAAGCGAGGGACTTTGCGCCACAGTGCTGACTCAGGTTAGCGATGTTGAGGATGAAACCAATGGACTTCTCACTTATGACCGCAAAATTTTAAAGGTTGAAAAAGAAAAAATAAAAAAAATGTCCGAAAAGGTGTTTAAAGCGTTCGAAAATTCTTTTGGTGTTTGAAATTAATAAAAAACTGCCCGTTTCTTAAATAGAAACGGGCAGTTAAATTATATCTTAAATATCTTCTTTAATAAATTCTGCAATATCTTCAATTTTGCAGTTGAGGGCCAAGCACAGTTTATCGAGTGTTTTGGTTTCAATATTTTCGTTGGCTTTAAGGCGCCTTATGGTTTTACTGTCAATACCGCACTTTTCGCGCAACACATAGGTAGAAACGCTCTGCTTTTTCATGGTTTCCCAAAGTCTGTTAAAAACTATCATCATTAATCCCCCTCTTGACATTATTTATTATGGGGATTATAATCTAAAATATTAAGGGGATATAATCCCCATATAAAATTGCGAGGGATTTTACTGTGGAAGAAATGGTTTGTTGGTGCTGTGAGCATTTTGTTTCTTTTGGTGAAATAAAAATTATAAATAAGAAATTTATTGATGGTAGGTGTGGTTTTAATGGTACACTACATTTTTCAGAAAATAGTGTTTGTGAAGAATTTGTGTTAAGAAGCGGGTTACATACCACAAGAAAAATACCGGATATTTGTAAGAATTATAAAGATATTGTTTTTAATGGTGATGATTAAAACTCACCTTCAAATCATACAAACAGCGAAACTTTGCGTTCTAGTACATAAAAAATACATACAGAATCCTTCAAAATGAAAAAACAGGCGCGGAATTTGTTCCGTGCCTGTTCACTTAAAACTTTTAAATATATATAATTTTTAATGGTTTGTTAAGCTTTTTGGTGTATTCAATCATAGATTTAGTACCAGGACTTTTATTATCCCAAAAGCAGATAACAAAATCAGCGGCTTGAGCCATTTCTTTGTTTCTTTTAGGACCTGCACTTTTACCAAATTTTACCCAATCGGCAGGGTAGAGTTCAACCTTATATCCGTTTTCTTGTGCATATCGTTCACCTAGCGAATCTGCACCTCGGCATCCGCCCGAAAGAAAAATCAAATTATACCGAGTTTTAATATTGCTAATGCAGATATTTATATATTTTTTGGCTTTTTCATAATCATTAAAATTTCTGCATCCTGCGACAGCGACGCGTTTTGTCATATAATCATCTCCCATGGGTATAGTATACACTACAAGTGGCGTAAATGCAATACATCTAAATTAGTGTAATGTATTATACCTATGAGGTGTTGATATGAAACCATACTATGAGAAATTACGCGATTTGCGTGAGGATAACGATTTAACGCAAACTGATGTTGCTAAATTATTAAATACAACTCAACAAGTGTATTCAAGATACGAAAAGGGAATTAACCAAATACCTTTACATCATTTAATAACTTTATGCAAGTTTTATAAAGTTACATCGGATTATATTTTAGGATTGAAATAAAAAGGGGAGAGTGCTACTCTCCCCTTTTTTATTAACCAAAATATCTTTCGAGTAAACCCTCAAATGCTTTTCCGTGGCGAGCCTCGTCACGAAAAGTCATAAAAAAGCCTTATTCCAAGCTGCTTTTTATGGGTTGCACACTTTGATACACACTAAAACTGTTCCCGTAGTATAGAAAATTTTGATATGAGGAAAACCAATGTAAAAAATTATATCCTTCCACACTAGGGTCAATCAACACGCTTAGTTTTGCTCATTTTTAATATGAAAATAATTGCAATGATTATTGCAAGAAAAAACACTATCGTAAAAACCATCAAACCTAACACGCCTAAAAATATTGGTGGCCCATAGTTCAAAGAAACATCAAGATTGTCGCCGTTTAATTTCATTTCAACGTAGGTAGAGCCCCACAACTTTTCTTTATTGCTATAAATCTCTGCTGAATTACTTACAGATAAAACATTTCCGTTTTGGTCAATATAGGCTAATTTTGCAGTTTTGTATTTTTCTCTTAAATCAGAAAAATCATTAATCCTGTTTTTATTCAAATTTTCTTTCATTGAAAATTCAACATACACATCTTCTTTTTCCGTGCTTATATCCA
Organism: Oscillospiraceae bacterium; assembly: GCA_015065685.1. Taxonomy (GTDB): domain Bacteria; phylum Bacillota; class Clostridia; order Oscillospirales; family Acutalibacteraceae; genus UBA737. Next base: position 80,747 of record SVPU01000007.1, read on the forward strand.
TTTGGGCGAACATAAATAAATTATCCACTTTTTCCTCAAGGGCGCTGTTCATAGGCACCGTGAACATATATTGTTTTTTAATCGGATTTCCCATATCAAATTCATTTAGGCCATCAAATAAAGTTGTATTGTTATTGTAAAATTCGTTATCACATATAAAGTCTATTTTATAAAATGGTTTTATTATGCTTTCTGAATTTTGATTATGAAAAGTGTAACTTACATAACCATCTTTATTATATTTTACAATCTCACTATTTTTTGAAATTCCGTGTTTTTGTCCATTCGATAGGCTATAGTCAGTATAATCTTGGTCGGTTTCCTTTATGGGAAAAAGAATATCAATGTAAGCGGTATTTTCAGGCAATTTTTTTGTTGCAACACAGCAGTCGAAATAGACCGACGGACTAAAAGCATAACAAACAGTTGAAAAGCAAAAAATCAAAACAACGGTTGAAATAATAGTTGCCATTATCTTTTTCACTTTAATCACCTCAAAACAAAAGATGTGCTACCGTTATGATAGCACATCTCAGGTGATTTTGCAACATATAGCCTCCACTTGTCAGGGGAGGTGGATTTTGCGAAGCAAAAGACGGAGGGGTAGTTTTCTCTCCCTCCGCCTCGCAATACTCGGCACCTCCCTCGTCAGAGGGAGGCAATTTTATTAACCAAAATATCTTTCGAGTAAACCCTCAAATGCCTTACCGTGGCGAGCTTCGTCGCGAGCCATTTCGTGAACAGTGTCGTGAATAGCATCAAGACCGAGTTCCTTAGCAAGCTTAGCAAGCTCGAATTTGCCGAGTGTTGCGCCGTTTTCAGCATCAACACGCATCTCAAGGTTTTTCTTGGTGCTGTCTGTTACAACTTCGCCTAAAAGCTCAGCAAATTTTGCTGCGTGTTCAGCCTCTTCATAAGCTGCCTTTTCCCAATAAAGACCGATTTCAGGATAACCCTCTCTATGAGCAACGCGTGCCATTGCAAGATACATACCAACCTCGCAGCACTCGCCGTTGAAGTTTTCGCGAAGACCTGCAATAATTCTTTCGTCAACACCCTTTGCAACACCAACTACATGCTCAGCAGCCCAGGATTTTTCACCAGCCTGCTCTTGAAACTTAGAAGCGGGAGCATTACAAATGGGGCATTTATCGGGAGCAGCCTCTCCCTCGTGTGTGTAACCGCAGATAAGACATACATACTTTTTCATAATAATTTTCCTCCAAAATAATTAATTAGTTTTTTGTTTGCATTTTTCACAGATACCGTAAACCACATAAACTGATGCTTCAGGTGTGAAACCCTGTTCATTAGCAGCAGCAAGAATGGGGTTACTGTTAAGCCGTGCATCAATTAAGGAATTGCAATTTCTGCAATGCAGGTGAAGATGAGGGGAGATGTCTCCGTCAAAATGGTCGAAACCGTCGCCCACATTAACTGTGATAATTTCGCCTGCTTCACTCAGCGCCGAAAGATTCCTATAAACTGTGCCGAGGCTTATATTCGGCAGAGTTTTGCGCACTTCGTTGTAAATCCAATTTGCTGTTGGGTGGGTATCTGTTGAGCGCAAAACATTTAAAATTGCTTCGCGCTGACGAGAATAATTTTTCATTTAAATCACCCAAATCAGTAATGATTACTATTTTATTATAATCAGTTTTTCGCATTTGTCAATACTTTTTTTAAAAAAATTCAAAATTTTTTATGCTTGACAATTTATGTTTACAAGTTTATTATTAATATGTATGTAAAAATTATATATTAATGAGAGGAAAATATGGGAAGTAGTGTAATTTCGAACTCGGTAATAAAGCGTTTGCCAAGATATTATCGCTTTTTATCTGAGCTTAAAAACTCAGGGTTAACGCGAATTTCTTCAAGAGAGCTTTCCGAAAGAATGGGATTGACAGCGAGTCAAATAAGGCAGGACCTTAACTGCTTTGGTGGTTTCGGTCAACAGGGTTATGGCTATAACATAGATATTTTGCAGTCGGAAATAGCAAGAATTTTAGGGCTTGACCGCCCCAAAAACACAATACTTATCGGTATGGGTAATTTGGGACGCGCGGTTACAATGCACATTCATTTCGAATCAAAGGGATTCAGACTTATCGGCCTTTTTGACAGTAAGGAATCGCTTGTTGGTCAGGTTGTTAAGAATATGCCCATCAGAAGCACCGCGACGCTCGATGAATTTTGCAGAGAAAATCTTCCTGAGGTTGCAATTCTTTGCATACCCAAGACCGCTGCGAAGGATATTTGCGACCAGTTGGTTAAGCTTGGTGTTAAAGGCTTTTGGAATTTCAGCCATTATGATTTGAGTCTTGCACATCCGAATGTTAAGGTTGAAAATATGCATTTTGGTGATAGTCTTATGACACTTTCATATCATTTGGATAATGAATAGGCTAAAAATCTCAAGGTAAGTACCTTGAGATTTTTTGTGTTTGGGTATAAAATTTATAAATTTTGTCCACAATTAAGTAAAATTCACAATTTGTTTATTGTATTAAATTGGAAAATAGGCTATAATTCAGAAAATAATAGGGACCCCTAAAGGAGAAATATATGGTAAAAGTTTTTGTTGATTCAGGAAGCAGCATAAAGCAGGAAGAAAAAGAGAAGCTCGGCGTTGAAATATTGCCCCTTAAGATTATGTTGGATGAGAAGGAATATCTTGATGGCGTGGATTTATCAATTGATGAATTTTACGATGCACTGATAAACAAAAATCTTTTTCCAAAAACCTCGCTTCCGTCACTGGCGGATGCAGAGGATAAGGTGAATGAGTGCACAAAAAACGGCGATGATGTTATTATTCTCACAATTTCTTCGGGAATTTCGGGAACATATAACACCTTTAAAATGCTTTTTGCCGATAACGAAAAGGTGCGCGTTATAGATTCAAAATGTGCTGTGGGCGGAATTCGCCTTTTGGTGCATGAAATCAATAAATACCGCGAGGAATCGCTTGATTTTATCGAAGAAAAGGTAAATGCGCTGATTCCGAGAATTAAAATTATTGCCATTCCTGAAACGCTCGATTATCTACACAGAGGCGGAAGGCTGAGTAAAACCGCCAAGATTGCGGGTAATCTTATGCACTTAAAGCCGCTTATTGGAATAGACACTATAAGCGGTCAGGTTAAAATGTTCAGCAAGTCTATCGGTATTAAAAGAGCAATGCTCACCTTAGCAGAATATCTTGAAAAAAATGAATGTGACCAAAACTATATGATAGTTCCGTCATACACATATAATAAAGAAAACCTTGATAAACTTATTGAACTCACGGACGATAAGTATAAAAAAATAATGGACGAATACGATAATCTCGACCCTGCAATTGCTTGCCATTGGGGACCAAATGCATTTGGATATATTTTTGTTAGAAACAACAAAAAAGAGCAATATTTTACATAATATTGCTCTTTTAAAAAACGGCTTGAAATTTATATTTAATTTTCTAAAATTTCTATTGCTTTCAGATATTTTTCCCTTCTTGCTAACGCTTTTTCATCCACAACATCCAATCTTGTTAAATCGGAATTGTGCTTTAAATCAGCAAGTTTTACCGCTTTGGCAAGGGGGTTATCTTTAATGGCGCGCACATAACTCATATAATCAACGCCGTCTGCGTGGGTCATTAAAGCAATGGCATCTGTAACGGCTTTCGAAAAGCCCATTTCGGTTAAATCTTCGATAGTATACTCGGTGTCCTCAACTAAATCGTGAAGTAAAGCAACAATTACCGTATCTTCGGTTTCCATCTGCTCAGCCAGATGAAACGGATGGAAAACATAAGGTATACCGCTTTTGTCTACTTGATTTTTGTGCGCTTCAAAGCAGAGCTTTAGCGCTTTTTTGGTTTTTTCGGTATATATCATATTTATCACCCTTTAATATTATAACATAAACATTTTTAAAAATAAAGAGGAATTATATTGACAAACTGTTTTGATTGTGGTATCATAAGCCCACAGAAATTCAGCTTATTTTGCGATGGATAGAAATTCCCAAGGGGAAGTTCTATCTAAATTGCAGAGTAGGCTTTTTTTGTTGCCTTCCTGTATAAAAAAAGAATATGGGAGGAAAAATTATGGGCTATTATTCAGACCCCACCGCTTCGGCGGCACTCGGAAACATTAACCGCGAGTTTTCAAAACTCGAAAAGAAGGCAAAAAACCTTCGAAAACTCTTCGCTGAGGGTAAGATTTCAGAGAAGACTCTGAAAAAAGCGCAAAGCCAGTTTACCGGTATATATCGGTATGTGCTTGATAACGCGCTAAACTCTGAACCCAAAGAATAACAACCCCGTCGAGAAACCGGCGGGGTTGGGGCGGCAATCTGCCGCCGCGGGTGACCTTGAATCATCCCTGCGATATCCCCTCTGCCACATCTTCGGCAGTGGGGATTATTTTTATTGAGTTATAATTCACTTCATACATTCAAATTTTTTATTATCCGAATTTTTCGAGCGGATAATTTCACTTTATAATGTTACAGGACAAACCTTTTTGAAGCGCAAAAGGATGATTTTACTTGAAAATTCAAATTGCGATTTATGCAATAGCATCAGCCGGTGCGTCTTCAGGAAGCCATCCGGTAAAACCGAGTTCGGGCATTGCAGCGATGGTTGCCATATCCTCAGCAGAGAGTTCAAAGTCAAAAATCTGTGTGTTTTCAAGGATTCTTGAAGGGGTTACAGACTTTGTGAGAACATTAAGACCCGACTGAAGAACGAATCTGAGGCAAATTTGAGCTACGCTCTTACCATATTTAGCAGCAATTTTTGCGAGGGTTTCATCAGCGAGAACTGCACCGCAACCGAGTGGACTGAAGGCTTGAACGAGCATACCCTGTTCCTTGGAGTAGTTAACGGTATCCATTTGAGTGTAACCGGGGTGGAACTCAATTTGGTTTACCATAGGTTTGATTTCACACATTTCAGCAAGTGCATCGTAGTGCTTCTTCTGGAAATTGGAAACACCGATAGCGCGAATTTTACCGCACTTATAAGCATCTTCAAATGCCTTCCATGTGCCTGCATTAATTTCCTTCCAGTCGGGAGAAACCTTTTCTACACAAGGCCAGTGGATGAGGTAAAGGTCGATATAATCAACGCCAAGGTTCTTAAGGGAAATGTCAATAGCTTCGGTAGCCTTCTCGTATCCGCGCATGGTCACCCAATGCTTTGTTGTGATGAAGATTTCATCTCTTGCGATACCGGAAGCCTTGATGCCTTTGCCAACGGCGGTTTCGTTTCCGTATGCAAACGCGGTATCAATGTGGCGGTAGCCAACCTTGATGGCTTCCATAACGGCATTCTTTGTAATGTCATCGTTGGGGGAGAGGTATGTTCCGTAGCCGATGCAGGGAACCTTAACACCATTGGAAAGTACAAATGAATCGGTTAATTTTTTCATGGGAATATTCTCCTTTATTGGATTTTTTATCTTTTACATTATATCATATATTTCTGGATTTTTAAAGTGTTATGAACGAATTTTTTAAAAAATCCATAAAATTTCTAAAAATGCTTTTCGCAAGGATGATTTAATAAAAGAAGCAGCCTTTTAATGTTATAGAGCCGTATGGCATTTAACGACAAAATCCGCCCGAATTGCTTCGGGCGGATAATTTATTTATGAAACTTTAATTATTTCATATCCTTGATAGCAGCCTGTGCAGTATAGCATCAAGGGATGACTTTTTACCACACTTACCAACTGTTGTGATTATACCATTCTGATTTTCGTTTTTCAATAGGTTCGGGAAATATTGTTGTAATTCAGT
>SVPU01000024.1 GCA_015065685.1 Oscillospiraceae bacterium
AAAGTTACCTTGAATTCCGTCTGCACCTAAACCGAATTCACCTTCACCAACAGAGAACGGAAGAAGAGCTTCCCAGTTACCGTCTGCAGGAGCTTCGAGTTCAGGAGTCGCCTGACCTTCGTAAGCGGGTGTGCCGGTCATTGCATAATAAACATCAAGAACTTTATTGATTTCTGCGTTATACTTTGCACCATCTTTTTTATCGATAAGCCAATCTGCATAAGAAACTTGGAAAGCTTCTGCATAAACCTTTTCGCCATCGATAACGGCATAAGCCTTAACGTTGAAAACATTCTTAATGCCTGAGAGAGAGATGCCAGAGATAGAGAATACTGCGTTGGCCTCTAAGCCTTCAAGTTCAACTGCTGCAGCTTCACCCTTGTCAGCACGCCAAACTAATGCACCATAATCGGTTGCATCGGCATCAGCTTCAATTGTGAAGTACACATTGTAAAAAAGCTTATAAGAGCCTGTGAGTTTTGTCTCGCTAACAGTAACAGATGCAGCGCTTGTTACTAACGTTCCAACAAACATTGTAAGAACCATTGCAAAAGCCAACATACAAACGAGAGCTTTTTTGAAGATTTTTTTCATAAAAAATTCTCCTCCTTTTAATATTTGTGAAAAGTCACTTTAATTTTGAGCGAAAAATAGAAATAACTATGCAACTTTACACATATTTATATTATAAATGTTTTTTTCTTTCAAAACAATAAACTAGATTGTCTTTTTTGAGGGTTTTTTATAACCATATTGACTTTTTCACATAATTTGGGGTTAAATTTAAAATATTTGCAGTTTTGTGAAAAATTTATTTTGCAGGCAAATTTATAACATTTGACTCCGTAGGGGCAAAGCGTTGTGCCTTTGTCACAACGCGTCGATATAAATCCCTGACGGGATTTTCGATATACTTTCGTTCGATATGCGTTGCACGCTCGATATGCAAAAGCGAGAACGGGGGATTTATATCATATCGAGTTTACCGAAAGGTAAACATATCAAATTTTACAAAGTAAAATATATCGAATTGCGAAGCAATATATCGATAAAATTTAATAAAATAACCCGTAGGGGCGATTCGTAATCGCCCGTTATCAATTCACATTCCACTCGGGAGAACGAGCGGGCGACCAAGGGTCGCCCCTACGGTTATAAACAAAAAAACGCGGCAACGGAAAATCCGTTGCCGCATTGTAGTTTAATCTTTATTAGAAAATTGTGGAATCGAAAATTGCTCCACCAATTTCTTCTTTATCGCCCAAGTCTGCGGCGATGTTTTCATTGACATTGAATGAATAAATATCAATTTTAGGCATTTCAAATTTCATAATCTAATCACTCCTTATATTAATTAATCTCAGAGAGATTATTCAGCAACTTTACAGAGATATTCGCCCATTACAGTGTTATACATCTCGTTGTAAGCATTAGCGGTTGCCTTTAATGCAGCATCATTGCTATTTAAAGCTTTTGCAACAACATCAGCATAAGAAGCCTTAATTACTGCACCGAATGTATATGTTGAACCATTCTTAATGAAAGGAACAACTGTATACTGATTAGCAGCATTCTTCACAGCAATGTTACTGATATCAATCGCCAAAATATCTCCTTCGGCAAAAACTATGTTAGCATCTGCATTTGAAACATCTTCAGCGTTGAATTCGTTACCTGCTTTGTAAACTAAAGCGCCTTTAACAGTAACTTCTTCGGGAATAACCTTAAAGTTATCATAATATTTCTTAACGCCTGAAGCCCAACCTGATTTTGAAGAATGAACAGAGATGCAAAGGAAATCGTTTTCGCCACTGTTCATTTCATAAGTCATTGTGGTCCATTCAGTTGCGTATGCACCGTAACCATCTTGCGGTGTGTAACCGTCAATATATGTACCTGCCTGATATTTTTCGTTGTCTGCAGTGCAGAAATCGAGCGATACCCAAGTGTTAGCACCTGTGGTTGCTGTGCTTGTGTTAATGTAATCGTAAGAAATTGTGTAATTAGTATTTCTTTCAACAGGAACATACTGGAATGTATAAGCACTTGCACAGTCAAACTCGATTGATTTTGCACCGTCAGAATGCTGTGAAGTTACTGCGCTCATCCATTTTGTTGTCCAACCAACCTGGTTTCCTTCTTCAAAACTGCCGTTAGTCATAATATTGCCATCAGGCTTTTTAGCTTCGAGTTTGAAGTTATCGTAATATTTCTTAACACCTGAAGCCCAACCACTTGTTGACGAACGAACGGTAATGCAAAGGAAATCATTCTCGCCACTGTTGAGTTCATAAGTCATTGTGGTCCATTCAGTTGCGTATGCACCGTAACCGTCTTGCGGTGTGTAACCGTCAATATATGTACCCGCCTGATATTTTGCATGGTCTGCAGTACAGAAATCAAGAGATACCCAAGTGTTAGCACCTGTGGTTGCTGTGCTCGTATTAATGTAATCGTAAGAAATCACATAAGTTGTGTTTCTTTCAACAGGAACATACTGGAATGTATAAGCACTTGCACAGTCAAACTCGATTGATTTTGCACCGTCAGAATGCTGTGAAGTTACTGCGCTCATCCATTTTGTCGTCCAACCAACTTGGTTGCCTTCTTCGAAACTACCGTTAACAATTTCGCCCTTTTTAACCTGAAAAGCGAGATATTCGCTCTTTTCCATAACAATAACGTTATCAAACCACTTTGCAGGTTTATTGCCGCTTCCTGAAGAAGCAAAATAAACACAAATCATATCCTGGTCTGCCGCAGTTGTTATTTCGTTTGTAATTGTTGTCCACTCGGTTGGAGAAACTTTTGTGTTAGTAGGAGTCCAACCGTCAACTGCTCTACCGGCTATATATTTTGCATGTTGGTCATTACAAGCATCAATTGAAGCGAATGTATAGTTATCACTGTTATTAGCGCTTGTTGCTTTGATATCAAATGCAACTATATAGGTTTTGCCCGGGTCAACATTAACATATTGCCAAACCTTAACGTTACCTGTTGTAAACGCCATCGACTGTGCGCCTTCACTGGCTTCTGTTGTTGAAACGTAAGCAGGCATATTCATTCCTGCCCAATCTTTAAGTCCATTTTCAAAACTGCCGTTAACAACATAGTTTTTGCCACCGCTTGTATCTTCTCCCGCTGAATAATCAAGATTAACTCTTAACTTGCTATCTGCAAAGTTACCTTGAATTCCGTTTTCGCCTAAACCGAATGCACCTTCGCCAACAGAGAACGGAAGAAGAGCTTCCCAGTTACCGTCTGCAGGAGCTGTAAGTTCAGGTGTTGCCTGACCTTCGTAAGCGGGTGTGCCTGTCATTGCATAGTAAGCATCAAGAATTAAATTGATTTCTGCATTGTATCTCTCGCCATCTTTTTTGGAAACAAGCCATTCTGCATAAGATGCAGTGAATGATTCTGCATAAACCTTTTGGCCTTCAATAACGGCATAAGGTTTAACATTAAATACATTCATAATGCCTTTGAGTGAAATACCCGAAACAGAAATTCCTGTGTTAGCGGTTAGGTTTTCAACATCCACAGCATCTGCTTCGCTTGTACCTTCACGCCAAACCAACGCACCGTAAGCGGTTGCGTCTTCGGCATCAATGGTAAAGTTGATGTTGTATAAAAACTTAACCGAGCCTGTGAGTGTTCCTTTTGTTGCGGTAACCGAAGCGGCACTTGCCACCAATGTTCCAACAAACACTGTGAGCACCATTGCAAAAGCAACCACACAAACAAGAACTTTTTTGAAGATTTTTTTCATAAAAAATTCTCCTCTTTTTAAATTTGTGCATAGCGAATTTCCAACAAAACATATGACAGAAACAATTTCACTATCTTATACCTAATACAATTATAAACTGCTTTTGTGTTTTGCACAATAAACTGTATTGTCCTTTTTGCGGTTTTTTTATAACTGTATTGACTTTTTTTAATGATTTCTAAAATAGTATTTATACTTGTATTAAGTTTTTTTAAAATAAAGAGTAACAGCCGAGGCTGACCACCCCGGCTGCTACCCTTTAGAAAGAAGTATGTTAAAACCATCATTCAAAGAACAATAGTTTTAAAGCGAATTGAATTTTGAGTCCCAAAACTCTTTGTTACGTATACATTATACACGCTTGTTTCGAGAATTTCAATATTCTATATTGCCCTTTTTTTAGTATTTTTAAAACTGTATTGACCTTTTTGCCTCTTTTTTAGATTTTTTCAAAAATTTGTTAACTATTGATTTTTCACCACAAAATGTGTTAAAATACCTTATATTATTACTTTACTCGGTTTCAAAACTTTGTAAATAAACAAATTTACTTTTTCTTTACATAATTGATTACTTTTTTAGAGGGTGCATTAATGACTAATAAAACAATTGCCGCAATTGCCACCCCTGCGGGCGACGGAGCCCTAGGTGTTATAAGAATTTCGGGCGAAAATGCCGTTTCGGTTGCCGACAAGGTTTTCAGAGCGTTTTCAAATAAACCCCTTAAGGATTTTGAGGGGTATTCTGCAGCTTATGGCGAAATCATAGAAAACGGTAACCGACTTGATGATGCAGTTGCCCTTGTTTTTAAAGCCCCTCACAGCTATACAGGTGAAGATACGGTTGAATTTTCCGTTCATGGCGGAAGCATTATGATGCGCTCTATTTTAAGGCTTATTCTTAAAAACGGCGCTGCTATGGCGGGTGCGGGAGAATTTACCAAACGCGCATTTCTAAATGGAAAGACCGACCTCACAAAAGCCGAGAGTATTATGGGTCTTATCTCGGCTCGCAATGAAGCAGAAATGCGCCTCTCGCGTGCAGCGCACGGCGGTAAGGTTGCAAAGAAAATTGCACAAATTGAGGCAGATTTAATCTCTGCAGATGCAGCAATTTCGGTTTTTTCAGATTACCCCGACGAAGATATCGAAGATTTGAGTTTCAACAATTTTCACAGAATGCTAAAAAATGCCGCTTTAGCGCTCGAAAAAATGCTAAACGACTATGAAATGGGAAAAATTCTCACAAACGGCATTATAACTGCAATTGTTGGAAAGCCGAATGTTGGAAAATCCACTCTTATGAATATGCTGAGCGGCACCGAGCGTTCAATCGTAACCGAGGTTGCGGGGACAACACGCGACATAATCGAAGAAACCGTTTCAATTGGCGATTTAACCCTAAAGCTTGCCGACACTGCAGGAATTCACAACACGGATGATACTGTTGAAAGCATCGGTGTTAATCTTGCCAAAGAAAAAATCGAAGCCTCACAGCTGATTTTGGCAGTCTTTGATTTGAGCCGTGAATTTGATGAGGAGGACACTGCCCTTTTAGAGCAAATCAAGGATAAAAACACACTTATTATTATAAATAAAACCGACCTTGAAAGAAAAGCAGATATTTCAAAACTTGAAAGGTTTAAATCGGTGGAAATTTCAGCAAAATGCGGTAATGGATATGAAGAACTTTGCAAAGAAATTAAATCCGCTGTTATGAAATATGATTTAAGCCCTGACAGTGCCGTGCTATTAGGTGAGCGTCAACACGATTGCGCACAACGCGCACTTGACGGTGTTTGCGAAGCAATAAATGCTTTGGAAAGCGGTTGCACACTTGACGCGGTTGGGGTTTGTGTTGATGATGCGCTCTCTGCCCTTTTGGAGCTCACAGGTAAAAGGGTTACAAACGAAGTGGCAGATGAAATTTTCAGAAAATTCTGTGTTGGTAAATAGAGGATTTAAATTATGAAAGTACTGAATTTTATAGTTTTTTGCTTAATAATTATAAACTTAATTTCAGTGTGTGTTTGTGCATACGATAAATTCGCCTCTAAAAAGCGTTTGAGAAGAATTCCTGAGCGCACCTTGTTTTTACTTTGTGCCTTAGGCGGAAGTATTTCTATGTATTTCACTATGCAGATTATTCGGCACAAAACCAAGCACAAGAACTTTATGATTGGGATACCCATTATAATTTCAATTCAAATTTTAATTTCGTATTTCATTATAAGATTAATTTAAAGGTTGGAAAGAAAATCTTTCCAACCCTTTTATATTAATAATTATTTTCTCTTTTGTTCTGGTCGTTTTTCTTGTTTTGATCGTTACGGTTCTGATCGTTTTTATTTTGATCATTTCTGTTCTGATCGTTTCTGTTTTGGTTTTTATTTTTATTGTTTTCCATAGCTCAACACCCCGCTTTCACAATTATTATCTGTGAAAACGGGGTGTTTTATTCTAAATTCCAAACAAATTTTGCGCATTTTTAAATGTAACATTTAAAATATGCTCCACGGTGGTTTCGCGAATATCTGCAATTTTTTGCGCAGAAAGATAAATCATTGTGGAATTATTGGTTTTCGACCTATACGGCACTGGTGCCAAATACGGTGCATCGGTTTCAAGCAAAATTCTATCCTCTGGGAGCATTTTAACCACATCGGGCAGTTTTTTTGCATTTTTAAATGTGATAACACCGCTAACACCGATATACATACCAATTTTAAGGAGCTCTTCCGCCATTTCAACACTACCCGAAAAGCTATGAACAACACCCTTCGGTTTATATTGTTTTAAAAACTCCAGCGTATCCGCATGGGCTTCCCTATCGTGCACTAAAACGGGCAGATTAAGTTTATTAGCAAGCTCGAGCTGCTTCGCAAAAACCCGCTTTTGCTCAGGCTTATTATCCTGTGTCCAATAATAATCAAGTCCAATTTCGCCTATTGCAACGCACTTTTTATTGGCACACAGCCTTTCAACAAATGATAAATCGGTTTCGTTTTCTATGTTGCCCGGATGCACGCCTACCGCTGCATAAACAAAATCTTGGTTTTCTGCCATTTGCAATGCCTTTATTGAAGACTGTTCATCGCAGCCGCAGGTAACAATTCCTCCCACTCCGTTTTTGTGAAGCAGCGGGAAAAGCTCTTCCAAAATTTCCTCGAACCGCTCATCGTCGTAATGAGCGTGTGTATCAAAAATAAGGGAATTTTTAAGGGGTGTTTCGTTTAAGAATTCAATCATCTTATCTTGCTTCCCTCGGGAACATTATCAATAAATAAAACCTTTACATCATCTTCCGCACAATCAGCCGCTAAAATCATTCCGTTTGATTCAACACCGCAAAGAACAGCAGGTTTCAGGTTTGAAACCACAATAACCGTGTGGCCGATAAGGTCCTCAGGCTTATACCATTTAGCAATTCCCGAAGCCACAATTCTGGGTGTACCGCTGCCGTCATTAAGAGTTAATTTCAAAAGCTTTTTAGCCTTTGGAACAGGCTCGCAGGCAACTATTTTAGCAGCCTTGAGTTCAACCTTAGCAAAATCCTCAATGCCGATTTGTGCAATCGTTGCAACATTTTCTGCTTTGGCTGCTGCTTTTTCTTTAGCCTCTTGCTCAGCGGCAATTTCTTCTAAAACCTTTTGCGCATCAAGTCTTGCGAAGAGTGGCTTTGCTTCACCAACATAATAATCCTTTACAACACCGAATTCGAGTTCTGTGTTTTCTGTTCCAAGCTGTTCTTTAATGCTTTCACAGCTCTCAGGGATGATAGGAGTGAGCATAATGCCGAGCAAACGGATACATTCCAAAAGATTATAAAGCACACTTGAGAGTCTTTCGCTGTTTGCTTCGTCTTTAGCAAGTGCCCAAGGAGTTGTCTCATCAATATACTTATTACAACGCTTTGCAAGATTCATAACCGCCTCGCAAGCCTCTGCATTGTGATAAGAATCCATTAAGCCATAATATTTTGCAATAGAATCCTTTGCGGTTTGCAACAACTCTTTATCGCATTCTTCTGCAATTTCACCCTTTGAAACCTTACCGCCGAAATACTTATTGGTCATGGCAATAGAGCGGTTAACAAGGTTTCCGAGCGTGTTTGCAAGGTCGGTATTAAACTTATTTATGAAGCTTTCATAAGTGAATGTTCCATCTTGTGCGAATGGAATTTCAGAGAGAAGATAATAACGCACAGCATCAATTGAGAAACGCTTTGCAAGCTCATCTGCATAAACCACATTTCCCTTTGATTTTGACATTTTATCCTCACCAACAAGCACCCAAGGATGACCTAAAACCTGTTTGGGCAAAGGCTCGCCTAAAGCCATAAGAATGATTGGCCAATAAATTGTGTGGAAACGAACAATATCCTTTCCGATAACATGCAGGTCTGCCGGCCAGAGCTTTTTATATTGCTCTGAATTTTCTTCGGTGTTATAACCGATGCCCGTTATATAGTTTGAAAGTGCATCAATCCACACATAGATAACGTGCTTGTCATCAAAGCTTACGGGCACTCCCCATTTGAACGAGCTTCTCGAAACGCACAAGTCTGAAAGACCGGGCTTAAGGAAGTTATTAATCATCTCATTTTTGCGGGATTCAGGCTTTATGAAATCAGGGTTTTCTTCGAAATATTTGAGCAATTTGTCCTGATATTTGCTGAGCTTTAAGAAATATGCCTCTTCTTTTGAATCAATAACCTCTCTGCCACAATCGGGACATTTACCGTCAACAAGCTGAGACTCAGTATAAAAAGACTCACAAGGCACACAGTATTTACCTTGATATTCGCTCTTGTAAATATCGCCCTGCTCATAAAGCTTTTTGAATATTTTCTGAACTGTTGCCTCGTGATAATCATCGGTTGTTCTGATAAACTTATCATAATCTGTGTTAAGACTATCCCAAACACCCTTTATAACACTAGCCGCGTTATCAACATATTCCTTAGGAGTGATTCCCGCCGCTTTAGCGCGTTCTTCAATCTTCTGACCGTGTTCGTCAGAGCCTGTCATAAGAAACACATCAAAGCCCATCATTTTCTTATAGCGCGCAATCATATCTGCAAGAACGATATCGTATGCATTACCAATATGCGGTTTACTTGAAGCATAGGCTATTGCCGTGGTGATATAAAACTTCTTTTTTTCTGACATTTTTATTCCTCCTATGGTTTTGTTGCTATATATCCAAGATATGAAACAACGGTTGAAATTAAAGTGTAAATTAAAATCGCGGTGTCTGACATTATAGAGCCCGAGCCGCTAAGTGAGGCATAAGCAAAAATTGCAACGCCGAGAGCTAATGAAATCACATAAAGCACTGTCAGCAAAACATTAGAGCGCTTTATCCTTGCCGCACAGTTAAGGATATATGCCATCGCGATGGCACTTCCCTTGTACATCGCAGGTGCAGAAACCTTTTTAGCAGGCAGCACTGTGCTTCTATACATATGACAACCCGCCGCCGTCATAACCTTAACCGAATCTTCATATAGCCCTAAATAATCGCATATCATTTCTTCGGTTAGATTCGGGTCGCAACTGTCAATCAAAAGTGTAACGCCCAAGCCTGTTAATTTCCTGAGTTCTTTTACAACCTCAGAATCAGGGTTATACTGAATTATAAGCAACGCATAAGCTTTATCGCCCGAAGCCACATAAACCGGGAAAAAGCCGCCGCGAAGAATCTTGCGGTCAACCTCAACAGGCGGCACTTTAATGCCGTGAGCCTCCATTAGTGTTCTGTTTCCAATAAACATCAGTCGGTCGTTAACCCAACCCGAAATACCCATTCTTTCTTCGTATTTAACCGTATCAGAATCGGGCAAAACATCGATATTAGCGGTGCCCGCAATTTGCTTGAAAATCGGAGCTAACGGACTGTTTAACGTTTCAGTTAAAGATGCAGCTCTTAAAATAGTATCCTCTAAATTGTTTTCGGATAAAACCTTCATCTGATGAAGTGTTACAGAGCCCTTGGGGAAAATATCGCCGGAGCTTAGCACCGTTACATTTGACATTTCAATATATTCGGCGGCTGTTTTACCCGCAATCATAGCATTTTTTCTCGCAAGCTTTTTAGAGGCCGCATATAATGGCAAATTATCTATTAAGAAGATTATCGGCAAAGCTGCAAGGCATTGCACTGCAGCAAAAACATAAAGCCCATAAACAAGGCCGTTAAAATAAAGTGCACAAGAAATTCCTAAAACAAGCGATACCACAAGCGAAAGAAAAACCAAAACGGGCAATTTTCCGCCCAAAAACTTTCCAAACGATGTGTATTTCACAAAATCGGAAAGCTTATCGGTTTTTTGTGCAACCGCCAAGAGAGAATCTCCCTCAATAGAATTTTTAACCATTGCAAAGGTTATTGCGGGCTCGTTAATTAGTTTAACCGCAAATTTATCCCCACTGCCATGCATCTGCTTTAAAGAAGCGAGCAAATAAGAAAACTTATAAAATGTTCCAAGCGCTCTAAATGATAAAACGATAGATAAAATAAGCAAAATATCAATAAATACCATTTCGTTCATAAGCGCAAAAACCGAATAAGCAATTACTGCAAGTGATGCTAGAATCGCGGCACTGTCGGCACTGGATTTGCCGGTGAAAATACCGGGTAATTCTTTAAACATACCGATATTAAGCAAGAAGACTATTGCAGAAATCACAAGGCACACAATCATTGCGCCCATTGGATTGCTGAACAACGATTCTTCTATGAACGGAATTTTAAAAATCGCTAAAACAAATGTGAAAACAAAAGAAAAAACTGTTATTAAAAAAGCACTTCTTTTCTTAAGTGAAAATGTTCTTATTGCTTTTAAAATATCCTTTTCAGTGTTTATTTCTTTTTCGGGAACAAAATCCTCAAATTCATTCTTTTCTAAATGAACCTCTTCTTCTTTTCTTTGGAAGGCTTTGTCGGGAATTCCCGAAATTTCACCCGTTAAATCAATAGGCATTGTTTTTGATGAAACGCTTAAATGCACTCCCGAAGCGTTGCCCGTGTCAACCGGTGTGAATGTTATGGTTGCAGTTGAGCTTATATCCTTATTTGTCGGTGCCTGTTCTTTTATAATTTCATTATCAATGTCCGAAATCACAATCGGCACATTCGACTGAATATTTTTAACCTGTGGGGCTTCGGACTTTGGTTTAATGGGTTCCTTCTTTTCCTCTTTGGTTTCTTCTGCCGCTTTAGCGGTTGGTTTTACACCCAAGGTTTCAAAAGACATATCATATTTTTCTGATAATCTTTCAAGCGCTTTTGCACTGTCTGCCCTTAGAATTTCCGCAACACTTTGCAGTTTATAAAGGGGCTCCTTATTAACCGAAGTGTCCACACCGTTTTCATCAAGAATATACGGCATACACTTATCAAGCAGCGACTTCTTTTCGTGCTTTTCTTCTTTTTCCTTGAGAATCTCAACTGTTTCTTCTGTTATAACCTGTTCAGATTTCGGTTTCTCTTGCTCTTTTGCAAAGGTCTCCTCACTCGCGTTCATCATGCGCTGTCTTAACATCTCAAGCGCTTTTCCGCTGTCGGTTTTAGTAACATTTTTTTTACCAAAATCAAGCACCTCTTCCACTGTTAAGGAATCGGGCTTCAATTTATTACGGTCCGAGTTTTTCCCAAAGCTATTTTCACTATTTTCTATATCTAAAACAATATCATCATCATTTTTCTTAGAAAACAAACTCATTTATTTCTCCTTTTGCGAACCACTTCATACATAAGCACACCCGCCGCCACAGAAGCATTAAGTGAATTAATCTTGCCAAGCATCGGAAGAGCAATAATTTGGTCGCATTTTTTTGCGGTAAGAGTGCCAATACCCTTACCCTCGTTTCCAATAACTAACGCGCAGGGTGTATCAAAATCTATTTGAGAATAATCCTCTCCACCCATATCTGCGCCAAAAACCCAAACACCATTTTCCTTGAGAAAATCTATTGTGTTAGAAATATTCGTAACGCGTGCCACCTTCATATATTCAAGCGCACCGCAAGCGGCTTTTGCCACTGTCATATTAAGGGATGCGCTTCGGCGCTTCGGAATGATTATTCCGTGAACAGAGCACGCCTCGGCCGTTCTGATAATTGCTCCCAAGTTGTGCGGGTCCTCAATTTCATCGCATATAATTATAAACGGTTTCTCGTTTCTCTCTCGTGCTACCTCAAGAATTTCTTCGGGTGTTGAATATTCCTGAGAAGCAAGCATAACCGCAACGCCTTGATGATTAACACCTGAGCAATAATAATCCAACTTTTGAGGGCTGATTTCTTTAATCAAAATTCCCTTGGCCTTGCATTTTGCAATTATTGCTGTAACCGTGCCGCCGGAAGCACCGTGCGCCACTAATAAACGGTCAATTTCTCTGCCCGAGCGCACCGCCTCAAGCACAGGATTTCTGCCGCAAATAATATTAGAGCCTTGTTCAATATTTTGTTCTTCTTTCATTATTTCGGCACTTCCTTAAAACAATAAATTTCTTCAAAAAGGCATAATTAATGCATTCTAATAAATTATATCATATTTTATTATAAAAGGAAATAGAAATTTTAAAAATTTTTCAATAAAAAAGTCTCCCACTTTTTCTGCAGCGAGAGACTTTAAGCTTTAAATTATTTCTTGATTTTCAATTTGCTAAAACACTTAAAAGTGAGTGGCCAAACGCAACCCGCAAACGATGTTAAGAGGAAGTATCTTATAGCATTTGCTATATAAGCATCCCCACAAATTGCAATTAAGGGTTGTTTTAAAAATGTTTTGATTAAAACGACCGGAATAAGACCCAACACAAGCTTTAACACCTGTCCCAAAAGGGTTGCCTTTGTATCAAATTTAATGAACTTTCTATCAAGCTCAAAGGTTAACAAAAGCCCCAGAGAGCAACCCAAGATTTTATAAGCATTGTTCATTCCGCTCTCGAAATTGTGCGCATCTATATCGCTCGGGAAGTTATATAAATGAACAAACAACATATACGCCACAGATAGAACTACCATAGCAATAATAAGAATATGAAGCCCTTTATCACTGTCTTTTGTTTTGTTGATTAACGGATATAAACCAAATATCAAAATTAACGCCACAGCAATCGAAACGCCGACATCAAGCGGTGTGTGAACGCCGAGATAAAGCCTTGAAAACGGCACTAAAACGCAAAGAACAATACAAATAATGCGCACAATTTTATTGTTGTTTGCTCTTGCAATTCCACCGAAAATTCCAACTGATGACTGTGTATGACCGCTCGGGAAAGAATAACCCGTTGCCTCTGCCCTTGCAGATTCAACTATTGTGAAACTTTCATCCTTCACCCAAGGACGCGGTATTCTGAAGGTGAGCTTTAAAAACTGATTAATCAGTGTGCCGATAAAGCCTATTGATAGCAGATAATAGCCTTGCTTTTTATTAACACACCAAAAAAAGATAACACCGAGCAAAATAAAAAAAGTTTCCTCACCAAGATGTGTAACGATGGAAAAAAAGGCATCTAAAACAGGGTTGCGAAGACCTTCTATAAATCTTAAAACTTCCATTTTTATTCCTCCAAGGTTTTATATACAAATTTTAACATATAACCTTGGTATTTTCAACTAAGATTTTATTTTGTCAATAGCCCCTTTTTCAAGTCGCGAAACCTGCGCCTGACTAATTCCAATTTCACTCGATACCTCCATTTGAGTTTTGCCCTGCATAAACCTTAAAGACAAAATGTGCTTTTCTCTTTCACTTAAATTATGAATTGATTCCTTAAAAGAGATTTCATCCAACCAATTATTATCATAATTATTATCGCCAAGCTGATCAAGAACGTAAATAGTATCGCCACCATCTGAATAAACGGGGTCATAAATTGACATTGGATTAACGATACTCTCGAGCGCTATCACAACCTCCGCAGTGGGAAGCTCGAGTTCTTTTGCGATTTCACTCACGGTGGCCTCTGTTTGTCTCTCGCTCATAATTCGTTCTTTCACCTGCATTGCCTTATAGGCCGTGTCCTTTATAGAACGGCTCACTCGTATCGAGTTATTATCCCTCAAATAGCGCCTTATTTCGCCGATAATCATCGGAATGGTTATAGAATGGCGAAAAAGTAATATACATAGAGGATGAACTTTTATCCATCCTCTTAATGTCTTATAATAATTGTAGTTTGTCGAATCGCTTTTTAGCGTTTCGACAAGCC
>SVPU01000008.1 GCA_015065685.1 Oscillospiraceae bacterium
GAATTGATTTAAAACAATGTCAACCATTTGGAAAATCGGCTTTTTCACAATACATATTAAGACGAATTGAAACATAATAACACGCATTGATAAGTGGGTTTAATTTAGGTAACAACCCAATGGTTGGTATGACAGTTGCTTGCGCAGTTGCAGTTAACGAAGCACTTAATAAATAATTCGTAATTCGCAATTCGTAATGCGTAATTAAAGGCTTGGGAGAAAATCCTGAGCCTTTTTTGTATACTGTTTTTGCAAATTATAAATTCTCATTTTTCTTTGCACTATTCAATTCTTTTCTTATTGACTAAAGATCAAAAAAAAGGTATAATAAAATGATAAAATATATATTTGTGAGGGTTATTTATGGATATTAAGAAAATACTTTCCCTTGTGGACCACACACTGCTTTCACAGAGTGCTACTTGGGAAGAAATCAAAGCACTTCTTGATGATGGCATTAAGTATTCTTGTGCTTCTTGTTGTATACCCGCTTCCTATGTGAAACAAGCGAAGGAATATGTTGGTGAACAGCTACCCATTTGTGTGGTTGTTGGCTTCCCTAACGGATATTCTACCACCGCCGCTAAATGCTTTGAGACTGAAGATGCCGTTAACAACGGTGTTGATGAGGTTGATATGGTAATTAATATCGGTTGGCTAAAGGACAAGAAATATGACCTTATTCTTGAGGAAATTAACGCAATTAAGGCAGCTTGCCACGGCAAAGTTCTTAAGGTTATTATTGAAACCTGTCTTTTAACCGATGAAGAGAAAATTAAAATGTGTGAAATTGTATCAAATTCAAATGCCGATTTCATTAAAACATCTACAGGCTTTTCCACCGCGGGTGCTACAATGCACGACGTTGAGTTGTTTGCAAAGCATGTTTCAAATGGCACAAAAATCAAAGCAGCAGGCGGTATTTCTTCAATCGAAGATGCCGAAAAATTCATTTCGCTTGGCGCTAGCCGACTTGGCACAAGCAGAATAGTTAAAATTGCGAAAGCATTAGAGAAAGGTGAAGAACATGACAAACAAGACACCTCATATTGATTTAAAAGGAAATGAGCTTGGTTTCGGAAAAACCGTTTTAATGCCTGGAGACCCTTTGAGAGCAAAATATATTGCCGAGAATTTTTTAACCGATGCTGTTCTTGTGAACGGTGTTCGTGGCGTTAACGGCTACACAGGATATTACAAGGGCGTTAAGGTTTCGGTTATGGCAAGCGGAATGGGTATGCCATCGATTGGTATTTATTCTTATGAATTGTATAAATACTTTGGCGTTCAAAATATTATCCGTATCGGCAGTGCAGGTGCCATAAACGAAAATGTTAAGGTTCGCGATATCGTTATTGGTATGGGTGCGTGCACAAATTCCAATTTCTTATCACAGTATAATATGAACGGCACTATTGCTCCCATTTGTAACTTCGAACTTCTTGAAACCGCAAAGAAAATATCCGACCAAAAGGGACTTAATGTGCATATTGGTAACCTCTATTCTTCCGATACTTTTTATGATGACTCTTTCCCCTCTTCAAACTGGGGAAAAATCGGTTGCTTAGCTGTTGAAATGGAAGCCGCCGCGCTTTATAGCACCGCTATGAGATACGGTATGAGAGCAATGGCAATTTGCACCATTTCGGATATCCTCTATCCCCCATTCACAGCCCTTGATGCTGACAGCCGCGAGAAAACCTTTACTCAGATGATGGAGTTGGCGCTCGATTGTGCGGTTGAATATGAAAATTTACCTATATTAAAGGCTAAAGACTAATATGAAAAGAGTATTTTTAATTGTTCTTGACAGTTTCGGCATCGGAGCAATGCCCGATAGTGCCGAATACGGTGATATTGGTGTTAATACCTTAGCATCTATATCAAAATCAGAAAAATTTAATATCAAAAATTTAAAGGAACTCGGTCTTTTTAATATTGACGGTGTGGACTGTCTTGCCGGTGTGCAAAATCCGAAGGCTGCCTTTGCTCGATTAGAAGAGCTTTCAAAGGGCAAGGACACAACCATTGGTCATTGGGAAATAGCGGGAATTATATCTAACCAACCGTTACCTACCTACCCCCACGGGTTCCCCGAAAGCGTTTTGAATGAATTTTCCAAAAGAACGGGCCGTGCGGTAATCTGTAATAAGCCCTATTCGGGAACAAAGGTTATTGAAGACTATGGCGAGGAGCATTTAAAAAGCGGCGCACTTATTGTTTACACCTCGGCTGACAGTGTTTTTCAAATTGCGGCGCACGAAGATATTGTGCCAACCGAAGAACTATACCATTATTGCAAAATCGCGAGGGAAATTCTCGTTGGTGAACACGGTGTTGGCAGAGTGATTGCAAGGCCCTTCAAAACCGAGAACGGCAAATTTATGAGAACCTCTAATCGCCACGATTTTTCACTTGAGCCGCCCTGCGAAACAATGCTTGACACTCTTTTGGAGAACGGGCTTGACACAATTGCCGTTGGCAAAATTTATGATATTTTTGCAGGTAAAGGCGTTAGTGAGCATATATTCACTTCGGGCAATACAGATGGTATGAACAAGACCCTTGAATATGCAAAGAAAGATTTTAACGGCTTGTGCTTTGTGAATTTAGTGGATTTTGATATGCTTTATGGACACCGCAATGATGTTGACGGATATGCCAATGCACTTAGCGAATTTGATAAGTGGCTCGAAGCTTTTTTGCCGCTGCTTAAAGAGGATGACCTTTTAATTATAACTGCCGACCACGGTTGCGACCCCGCTTATTTAGTTAGCACAGACCATTCTCGCGAATATGTTCCGCTTTTGGTTTACGGCAAAAATGTTAATCCTGTAAATTGCGGCACAAAGCAAGGCTTTTGTACTATTAGCAAAACTATTTGCGAATATCTTTCGGTTGACACTGAAATAAACGGCGAAAGTATTCTTACGGAGATTTTAAAATGAACGATAAAGAATTAGTTAAAATTGCGATTGATGCTATGCAAAAATCTTATTCACCCTATTCAAAATTCAAGGTTGGTGCTGCCCTTTTAACCAAGCAAGGAAAGGTTTATACCGGTTGCAATATTGAAAACGCTGCTTACGGTCCGACCAACTGTGCAGAAAGAACCGCTTTTTTCAAGGCAATTAGCGAAGGTGAAAAGGAATTCGCAAAAATTGCTATTGTTGGCGGCAAGGACGGTAACATTACCGATTTGTTTATGCCCTGTGGCGTGTGCCGTCAAGTAATGGCAGAATTTTGTGATGAAAATTTTCAAATTATTGTTGCCTTAAGCGAAGAAAGCTTTAAGACCTTCTCCCTACCCGAGCTTTTGCCTTTTGGCTTTACTCCGAAAAATTTATCCTAAGAGGTGTGAAATATGCAATATCATATTCATCTTACTGAAAAAGACAGTGCACGCTATGCAATCATTCCCGGCGATCCCGGCAGAGTCCCCAAAATTGCCGCTTTTCTTGATGACGCGCATCAAGTCGGCTCAAACCGTGAATATAACTCATATTTAGGTTATTTAGATGGCGAAAAGGTGCTTGTTGTATCAACAGGTATCGGCGGTCCCTCGTGCGCTATTTGCGTTGAGGAGCTTGCCAAAATCGGTGTTGATACTTTTATCAGAGTTGGTACTTGCGGCGGTATGCAGCCCGAGGTGGCCCCCGGAGATGTTGTTATCGCAACAGGCGCTATCAGAATGGATGGCACAAGCAAAGAATATATGCCGATTGAATTCCCTGCTGTTGCCGACTTTAAGGTAACTAACGCGCTTTATTCTGCAGCAGAAAAATTGGGATATCAAAATCACATTGGCGTTGTTCAAGCAAAGGACAGTTTTTATGGACAACACTCCCCCGAGAGTATGCCTATTTCTTCCGAGCTACTCGCTAAGTGGGATGCTTGGAAGCGCGGCGGTTGTTTGGCTTCTGAAATGGAGGGCGCTACCCTTTTCATTTTAGGCTCTGTGAGAAAGCTTCGCACGGGTGCAGTTTTCCATTGTGTGTGGAATCAAGAGGTTTCACAAAGCGGTATGCCCAAAGACCGCAAGGAAGATACATCTGCAGCCATTAAAACAGCCATTGAGGCAATTCGCGAATTAATTAAGCAAGATAAAAATAAAGGATAGTAATTATGTTTGAATCAGTATTAGACTGTATAAAAAAATTTGATACTATTATAATTCACAGACATAGCCGCCCCGACGGTGATGCTTTGGGCAGCCAAATCGGTCTAAAGCATATAATTCTCGAAAACTTTCCCGAAAAAAAGGTTTACACCGTTGGTGATGATTCTAAATTTTTCACCTTTATGGCTGACTCTACTATGGACAATATTGCTGATAGCGTCTATAACGGCGCTCTAGCCATTTTGTTAGATTCGGCGGCTCATTATTTAATAAGTGATGAACGCTATTCCTTGGCCGAAAAAACAGCTCGTATTGACCATCATATATACTGTGAAACCTTTACCGACATTGAAGTGGTTGATTCAAGCTATGAGAGCTGTTGCGGACTTATCACAGCGTTTGCAGTTGAGTGCGGTCTTAAAATCAATAAAACCGCTGCTACTGCACTTTATACAGGTATGCTCACAGACTCGGGTCGATTCCGTTATGACAGCACAACAGCCCGAACATTCCGTTTGGCTTCGGCCTTGATGGAAGCCGAGATTGATACCAATGAATTGTTCCGAAATCTTTATGCAGATGATTTCGAAAACAAAAAACTAAAAGCAAAATTCACTTTGAAAATACAATTCACACCAAAAAATGTGGCTTATATTTACACAACACGCGAAGAAATTGAAGAGCTCGGCGCTGATACATTTTCAATTTCTCGCGGTATGGTTGGAACAATGGCAGACATTAAGGGTGTTGATATTTGGGTTAATTTCACCGAAACCGATGACGGTGTTTTATGCGAACTGCGTTCAAGCCGCTATAACATTAACCCCATTGCCGTGAAATATGGCGGCGGCGGCCATCAAAAAGCAAGCGGTGCCTCTGTGCCAGACCGCGAAACCGCTATGGCAATGTTGCGTGATTTAGATGAACTTCAAGGAGAACAATAATGAATTTAGCTGTTAAACAACAGATACTTGAAAAAATTAAAGAATATAACAGAATATTTATTTTCAGACACATCCGAAACGATGGCGATTGTGTTGGTTCTACTAAAGGCCTTAAAAGAATTATTCAGTTAACCTGGCCCGAGAAGGAAGTTTATCTTATTGATGAAGATACTTCCGAATATCTTGAATTTTTAGGTCCTGAGGATGCCCCCGTGCCCGAGGATATGTATAAGCAGGCTTTGGGTATTGTTATTGATACGGCTTCAATCAGCCGCATTTCTAACAAAAATTATGTGCTTTGCAAAGAGCTTATAAAAATTGACCATCATATTCCCCTTGAGGATTATGGCGATTTGATGTGGGTTGAGGAGGAACGCTCTTCTGCTTGTGAGATGATTGCTGATTTTTATGCAACATTCCGCGATACCCTTAAAATTGATAGCGAAGCCGCAACCTATATTTATACAGGAATGGTTACCGATTCAGGCAGATTCAAATATGAAGGAGTTACGGGTGAAACAATGCGCAATGCCGCTATTATGCTCGATGTTGGCGTTGATACAGAGAAGCTCTATGCTCACCTTTATTTAGAGGCTTACGGATACTTAAAATTCAAAGCACAGATATACGAGCGTATGCAGATTACCGAAAACGGTGTTGCATATATTTATATTGATAAGGCTATGCAAGATGAGTTTGGATTATCAATTGAACAAGCGAGCGCTTGTGTTGGCACACTTGATTCAATCCGTGGCGCTATTTGTTGGATTGCTTTTATCGAGAATAACGATAGCGAGCATTCTATCAGAGTTCGCTTAAGGTCGCGTTTTGTGCATATAAATCCTATTGCTGAAAAATATCATGGTGGCGGACATGCTTGTGCCAGCGGCGCCACAGTTTATAGCAAGGAAGAATTCGAGGCACTCCTGCGAGATGCTGATGCGCACGTAAAGGAATATAAAGAAACACACGAGGGTTGGCTATGAGAATATTAATTACCAATGATGATAGCGTTAATGCAAAACAGCTATTACCGCTTATCAAAAAATGTTCAGAGTATGGCGAAGTAACCACTTTTGTGCCAAAAATCGAACAAAGCGGTAAAAGCCATGCAATTGAAATTCATAATCCCTTTGGTGTTAGTGAACAAACTTTGTGTGATGGCATTACAGTTCACACAGTAGAATCCACCCCTGCTGACTGCTTGCGTTACGCAGTTTTAGGCTTGGGTCTCGAATTTGATTTAGTTATTTCGGGTATAAACCGCGGATTTAATATTGGGTCGGATATTTTATATTCGGGCACTGTTTCGGCAGTACGCGAGGCTGTGCTATTGGGTATTCCCGCAATTGCCTTTTCAACAAGTCCTGAATATTATGATAACGCAGTTAAGCATCTCGATGAAATTTTTGATTTTATAAAGCAAAACAAGCTTTTAGAAATTCATAATCTATATAACATAAATATCCCTGCCGAGCCAAAGGACATTCTCATCACCCAACAAGGCGGAAAATACTATTCCGATACCTTTAAAGAGGTTGATAACAATTTATATTTAGCGCAAGGCAAATGTGTTTATGAGCCCTCAGATGATTTAACGCTTGATACAGATGCTGTAATGTCGGGTTATATCTCCATCACACCGCTTACCATTAACATAACAGACTTTGAGGTTTATAACCGCTTGAAAAAATAATTCTTATTAATATAAAAAACGCAGTGCATTTTGCACTGCGTTTTTCTTATGTTAAAAATCTATATTAGTTTTTGCAGAACTTAGAAACAACGAATGTTGCAACAACAGCAAGACCAACGATAGAAATTAATGTAACAACAACGTTGTTTGAATCGCCTGTTACAGGAATAGGCTTAGTTGTGTTGTTATTATTGGTGTTTGCACCTGTATTAGTATCAGCACCTG
Organism: Oscillospiraceae bacterium; assembly: GCA_015065685.1. Taxonomy (GTDB): domain Bacteria; phylum Bacillota; class Clostridia; order Oscillospirales; family Acutalibacteraceae; genus UBA737. The sequence continues at coordinate 6,986 of SVPU01000008.1, forward strand.
TGCCGGCACCGGTATTGTTACCGCCTTCAATATTTCCGCCGCCCTGGTTGTTATCGCCAGCAGGAGCATCCTTGAACCAGCCGTTCTTCATCTGTGCAACATTGTTGTACTTACCGATGATACCGTAAACAGTAACAGTGTCGCCAACAGCAGGCTTTTCAGCTATTTCATCAAAACGAACAGAACCGTCTTCGTTATATGTACCATAAATAGTAAGAATGTTACCTTCAGCATCCTTAATCTTCATGTTACCATACTGTTCATTGTAGATTTCAGTGATTTCGCCGGTAACATAATATTTGTTAGTGGTGTAAACATTGTGGTCCTTAGAAGCGCCAAGGTCGATAGCTTCTTTAACAGTAAGAACGGTATCAGCAGCAGGATCATTGTTTACAGGAGGAGTACCAGGAGTGTGAGCAACAATCCAAGCATTCTTCATCTGTGGAGTAGTGTTGTACTTACCGATAATACCATAAAGTTTAACAGTGTCGCCTGCTGCGGGCTGAGTAGCCATAGCATCAAAACGGTTGGTACCGTCTGCATCGTATGAGCCGTAGATAGTAAGAGAATTACCGTTAGCATCTTTAATGTTCATGTTACCATACTGTGTATTAGAAATGCTTGTGATAACGCCTTCAACATAGTACTTTCCTGAAGTATATTCGTTGTGTTCTTTAGTCTCGCCAAGAGCAAGAGCTTCAACGATAGTTAATGTGCTGTCAGCAGGAGGATCCTGATTTACAGGAGGAGGAGTAACACTTGCACCTTCATAGTAAACAACGAGGCTATTTACACGAGCCTGACCATCAGAAAGTGTGAATGTGAAGCTTGTTGCAGCTGCAGCGGGTGTAAATGTTACAACACTATCGTTAGCAGTAGCTTCGGCGCCGATAGACTTTTTCAAAGAGGTTGCATAACTACTAGAGTTAGCAGTGAATTCAATTTTTTTGATTGCAGAAGTATATTCTACTTTAAGAGTTGAATTTTTGTAGAAACGAGCGGGATTAGCATAGTCAGCAACAGAGCTTGTAGAACTTGCTTTTTCATTTGTAACTTTAATACCGTTTTGCTCCCAAACTTGCTTGCTTGCATCAAAAGATGTGCGCTGTGCTTTGTTAGCAAAAGAAATGGTTGCGCTTGATTCTGCTGCGGATGCTGAAATTACCACAACTGAGAACATCAAACATACGCAAACGAGAACTGCAAAAATTTTTTTGATTTGCGATTTCATTTTAAATTTCTCCTTTATTTTAAATTTTATTTTTTCGGAAACACATAGTTTCCGCAATCGCCAAAAGTAATATATCAATATACAAATATATTATATCATAAAGAAATCTAATGTCAACATTAAAAAACATTTTTTCACTATATATTGTTAAATTTTTTTGAGAAATTCACCAATTATAGAAAAAGCAAGGCCAACGGCGATTTCACGCCGCTGGCTTAAATTAAAAATTATTTATAGAAGTGGCAGAAATAGCCGTCTTTAGAAGTTACATTAACACCGATGGTGTAGTAGTTGCCATAGGTACTGAATGCACATTCCTGACCGTCAAGAGTTGTAACAAGAGTCTTTAATGAACTGTTGTATGTAAATACGGTTGATGCGGTATCACGGTAAACTGCGTTTTTATGAGTACCGCTAATTTCCATATTCATATACTGCTTCTTGCCTTCTACCATTGTGTAGAGATAGTAACCGCCGTTTGCGTTTTCAAGATATACATCAATAGCAACTGTTGAAGAGGTTGATGTTGCCATATAGTATCCGCTCATACCGCCGATAGCATAGTAGTTACAGTTTTTAGCGGTCTGGAAGAAACCAAACTTATAAGCAGTACCAACTACGGGAGTATCAACAACAGAAAGAACTTTTTCTTCAACCTTACCAGCTACGAGTTTGATTAAAGCAACTTCGGTCTGGCTTGCATCATCCCAAGTGAACTCAACATCACCCGCGGTGTCTGCGTCATCATAGAAGAAGTTCTTAATAACACCTCTGCAAGTAATAGTATCGCCTATTTTAACCTTGCTTGTTTCTGTGCCCTTCATATTCCAGCATTTGATATTTTTGCCTTCAACTGTCATTGTAACAGAAATGCTGCTATATTGAGCATTATATTCTCTGTCAATGCTTACAACCTTACCTGTAAGTTGTGCAATGTAAGGTGTGGTTTCGTTTCTGCCAAGTGCAAAAGCATCCTTAAGGATTTTTGCAGTATCAGTAACGAGTGATAACTGAGTGTTGCCTGCGTTTCCGCTGTTTCCTGTGTTACCGCTATTTCCGCTATTGCCGGTATTTCCGGAGTTGGTGGGCTTGCTGGTGGTATCGGTGTTACCTGCATTGTCAGAAGCGGTGCCATCAGTAGCATCATCTGTATTAGCATCGTCATCTGAGCCTTCAACGTTAATGCCTGCTACCTTGTATTCAAATTTAGCTTCAGCAGTATTTTTCTTTTCTTTAACAGTTGCAATAGCTGTGAAGAGAATGTCTTCCTCGGGAAGATCAGGGATATCGATAATTACATAGTTATCTTTTTCAGATTCGCTAATCTTAACAGAATCCTTGTCGCCTTCTTTAACCTTTACGGACCATTCAACCTCATAGGTTTTACCATCAACAGTAACAACAGATAAAACTTCCTGGTCAACTGAAAGGTTCATAGGTTCGCTCTTGCTGCCCTTTTGATACATATTAACGAGATATGCTGCTGCATTCTCAAGGTCAGCGTTTTTCTCGCCGCAACCTACGAAAAGTGTAGCAATCATAAGTAAACATAAAACTGCACTAATAATTCTTTTCATAATAATTTCCTTTCTTTCTTAACGAACAATAATATCTTTTGCGGAAAATACTTTGATTTGATAAGCACCGCTGAAATAATCAACAATACCTGTCACATCAATGGTTTTATTAAGAAAATCTGCTTCAGTTAAAAGTCTGCCATTATCATCATAAAGAACGATGGTACGAACATCAATCGGTAGACCGTTTGCCTCGCAGGACAAGGTCATTGCACCGTCCGAATCGCCGCCATTATGTGTTGTATAGATACTCTTAACCTTGAGATTTTTCATACTAATGGAAGTGCTCATTGCAAGGTTAGCATATTCAAAAGTTTTAACGGTTGTTTCTTCACTATTCAAAGCATTCATAGTTTCAATATCCAAAGTGCCTCTTGTGAAGAGCTCTGGTGAAGTTTCCTTGTTAGCCGCGCTGTTACCCTCGCTAATCATAATTGTATTACTCGGGTCATTAGGCTTGAATTCGCGGTAGCTAAGACCGGATACCTGCCATGTTCCGCCCGTTTCGTAATAAGTAACAGTACCAACAACGCGCACACGGTTGCCAACCTTTAAAATGTTAAGCAAGGCACCTGTTTCGTATCCATAATAAACCGACATTCCGTAATACATATCGGTTTCAGCGTCATAGCTTTCAACATAAACCGAGTTGTTGTTATTGCGTGTTATAACACCCTCAAATGCAACCTTTGCATTATCATAAAGCGAAATGTTTGTACGAAGTCCTTTAAGGTCTACCTCATACGCATCACCATAGAAGAAATCAGGGTCTTTTGCACCTGAAAAAACATGGAGCTTTTGCGCTTTTGCTTGTTGGAAAGCATTAGAAGCTGCTGTGCCGTAGCGGTCAGCAGTTGTACCGCAGGAAATTGATAAGCCGTTTTGGATAAGCTCGAGATTCAAGCAACGGTAATCTTCACTGTCAGCAGTTTTATACCAAACCCAAACCAAGTGGCGTCCGCCTGTAGAATCCACATTCCATTGATCGTTATCCGACTCAACAATAATTGAGGTGGCTTTTTCTAATTTTCCTCTTGTGAAGAGTGAAGCCTTTTTGCCCCACTCTTCGATTTTACCTGTCGATTCAGGTGTGTTTACACCCATATAACGCGCTTTTAAAACACCGTCTGCGCTAATACTTTCGGGAACGAAGAAATGAGTTGTGTCGCCATCAATAAAGCTTTTAACAGTAACCTCTTGCTTCTTGGTTTCCGATTTCAAGTTAAGCTTTGTTTCTGCAACATAATCAACGGTGCTTGAGCCATCAGTTTTCTGAGTGTCGGTATCCTTGCCATCACAGCCTGCAAAAACCGAGACTATAAGACATAATACCGCTAATAATGATATAAGTTTTTGAAAGGTTTTAGTATTCATATTTTTAAACATTAATATTCACACTCATCAATTGCTTCTTGGAAAGCATCGTCAATTAACTTATCAACAGCCTTTTCGTCAGCAGCCTCACCGCTTAAGCACTTAAGCAACAATGCACCAACCTGTGTACGTGCAGATGATGAACCGTTAAATGCGGGAGAAACGAAATAATCATCACGGCCGTCAATACCAACCTTAACGCACTTAGCAACGAGATATTCGTAACCGTTACCTTTATTAAGCCAAGCTGCATAATTTTCATTTTCTGTAACAGATTTAAGAACGGGCATATAACCTGAAGCCATTGAGAATTCTGCCTGGAACTCAACGTTTGTGCAAAGGAACTTAACAAACAACCAAGAAGCTAAAACCTGCTGGTCAGTTGTGTTTTTGCCCTTTAAGATACAAAGGCTGGGACCCTGAGAAATTGTCTTGCGGTTGTCTTCATCAAACTGAGGAATCGGTGCAACGCCAACTTCGAAAGCAAAGCTACCATCTCCGGTATCGTTGTTAGACATCTGATAAGAAGCACCACCAGAAGAGCCTACGCACATATAGCAACGAGTATCAGTTGTTTCTACGAAGAGGTTGGAGGTATAGCTACCGTATAATTCCTGTGTGGTGAAATAACCTTTCTGATAATACTCACGCAATTCTTTTACGAATGCTTTGTTTTTATCATTGTTAAAGAGATACTGTCCGCCGTCTTCTGCGCTTGTGTAGCCTGTTTTCATCTGTTCGCACAAGGTGATAAACCAGTTGTCTTCAGCGTCATATCCTAACGGATAGCAATCAGGGTCAATCTTCAAAATCTTTTCGCAAGTGTCCCAAAGCTCATCCCAAGTGGTAGGAACCTTAAGATTATTTGCTTCGAAGAAGGTTTTATCGTAATAAAGAACTTCGGTAGACTTATTAAGAGGCATGGTATACATTAAATCATCGCCATAAGCCAAGCCTTCATTATAATAGCTTTCAATAAAGTCTTTTTTCTGCTCATCGGTAAGACCAATGATTTCATCTTTACCTTCGATAGCGATATCACTTTCAATTAAGTTATCCAAGGTTACAACTGACTTTGCAATGTTATACATAGCAACATGGTCGGGATAACAGTAAGCAATATTTGGCTGTGTTCCGCCGGCAATCTCGGTGTTAATCTGACCGTTTATATCAGACCAACCACCTGCTGACTGGTGAGTGATTTGGATGTTAGGGTAGATTTTGTTGAACTCTGTAATATAGGTGTTAAGTACATCCTGTAATTTAGCACCCATAGTGTGAGTAAATGTGATTTCGACTGTCTCGTCGGGATTGAAGCCTGCTTCGGGAACTTCAAAGGCTTTTTGTGCACTGCCGCCAAGTCCGCAACCTGCAAGGCTGCACATACCAAGCACCATAACGCACATAAGGATTAAGCTGATAATTTTCTTTTGCATGCTGAATAATTCCTTTCAATTGATAATTTATATAACAGACATAAAACTGTCTATTAACCTTTAATACCGCCGCGGCTAACGCCCGACATAATGTATTTGCGCAAGCACAAGAATACGAGGAACAACGGTGCCGAAACAATTGCAACCGCTGCCATCTGAACAGGGTAATTCGCCTGTCCCGATGTATCAGTAAACGCATTACGCAAACCGTTGGTTATCATTTGATGCGCATCATCATTAGCAACCAATTTAGGCCAGATATATGAGTTCCAAGCGCCCATCATCTTCAATATTGTTATAGAAATAAGAGTGGGTAATGCTAACGGAATCATAACCTTCCACAAATACTTAATATCTGATGTTCCATCCACCTTAGCAGCCAAATACAATTCATTCGGAATCTGCATAAAGTTTTGTCTTAACAAATAAATATAGAACACACTTACCAAGAACGGCACAATAAGAGCTGTAAATGTGTGCATCCATCCTAATTCGTTAATAGTTATATAGTTGGTAATGGTAAACAACTCGCCCGGAATCATCATCGTTGCAAGTAAAGCGCCGAACAATGTTTCTTTGCCCTTGAACTCAAGACGAGCAAAAGCGAAAGCAGATAAAACTGTTATTACCAAACTGAGTATTGTAGAAACAACACCAACATAAAGGGTGTTCATAAACAAATCACCGAGGTGAGCGGTTGTGAACGCTTCAACATAGTTGTTAAACATTAATTGACGCGGCCAGAAAGTAGGAACTGCCTGACGGTATTCAGCTAATGTTTTAAGTGATGAAATAATCATCCAATAGAATGGAAAAAGAACAATAAGAGCCATTATCAGAAGAAAAGCATATGTGCCTGTCTTAGCCAAAACACGGGCAATTTTCTGACCTGTGGATAATTTTTGAATGTCTCTTTCCTTCATAACATTAATTGTATTTTTAGCCATAACGCGCCACCTCCTAATAATGAACGCGTTTCTTAATAACCTTATTATTAATTAAGGTTACAATAAGAATAATCGCGAACAGAATAAGTGCCGCAGCACTAGCACGGCCTTGACGGTCTCTCTCCAATGCATCGTAAACGAAACCAACCATTGTATTAAGTCTTCCCGCATCATCTGCAGGACCCATCTTATCACCGAAGATACCAATGATGCTTGAGTATTCTTTAAATCCACCTATGAAGCCTGTAATAATAACATAAGCGAGCATTGGTGATAAAAGCGGAACAGTGATTTTGGTCAACACTCGGCGTTTAGAAGTGCCATCAACCTTAGCAGCATCGTAATACTGCTTGTTAATGCTCTGCAAGCCGCCCAAAAGAATGAGTATTTTAAACGGCAAAGCATTCCACACAATATAAATAACCATAACTACGATGTTAGCTATATAGGAAGAACCTGCGTTTATCCAGTTAATAGGCTCGCCGCCAAAGAACTGAATAACATTGTTGATTATTCCCCAAGTGTCTGCCATTGCACTTCCCTGCTTAAGACCAACAATATTAAACATTGCCGCAAACACCATGCCGATAGCTATAGAGTTTGTAACATATGGCAAGAAGAATATTGTTTGCAAGGTCTTTTGCAGAGGCTTAATGGAATTAAGGGCTACTGCAATAAGTAACGCAAGAATAGTTGAAATCGGAACAGTAGCCACGCACAAAATTGCTGTATTTTGTAAGCACTGTAAAAATTCTTTATATTCTATAACTTTAAGGAAATTTTCAATACCGAACTCAAAGGTAGCACCGCCAATAGCAGCCATATTACCGTATCCGTTTAAAAAAGCCATACGCAATGTGTTGAAAATCGGCCAAACGGTAAAGACTAACAATAGGATAATAGCCGGCGCCAAATAGAGCCAGGATTTCCATTGATGTTTATTTTCAACCATTTTATTTCACCTCAAAATATACACGTTCTTCGGTTTCTTTATTGAACATAAAGAACTTATGAGGCTTAATGTTGAACTTAATTGTCTCAGCAGTTGTATCAACCTTGATATCTGAATTAATAATAGCGCGAATAACAGGGTTAAGAGAAGCTTCGTGTGTAGCAACCACGCTTGCATCGCGGCCCATAACTTCAACATTGTTGAGCTTGCACTCTAAAGCGCCGTTTGCATTAGGCTCAATTCCTTCGGGGCGTATACCAATATATACGTCCTGATCCTCAACGCCGTTAACTTCCATAACAGCTTCTTCGCCTATGTATACCTTACCGCCTTTAACAGCACCCTCGAGTACATTTATGGGAGGTGTGCCCAAGAACTTTGCAACGAATAAGTTTTTAGGATCATCATAAACCTTTTGAGGTTCACCAATTTGCTGAACAACACCCGCTTTCATTACAACAATAACATCAGAAATAGACATTGCTTCTTCCTGGTCGTGTGTAACGAATACGGTGGTAATTCCTGTTTCTTTTTGAATTCTGCGGATTTCTTCACGAGTTTGCAAACGAAGACGCGCATCAAGGTTTGAAAGCGGTTCGTCAAGTAAAAGCACTCTCGGCATTTTAACAAGCGCACGCGCGATAGCCACACGCTGTTGCTGACCACCTGACAACTCACTCGGCTTTCTGTCCATCAATTCATCAATCTGAACTAATCTTGCAGCTTCATAAGCACGGTCAAGCATTTCCTGTTTAGAAAGCTTGTCCTTACCTGTTAAGTTTTGTAACGGGAACAAAACATTCTGCATAACCGTCATATGAGGATAAAGCGCATAGTTTTGGAAAACAAGGCCAATACCTCTGTTTTCGGTGGAAAGCTCGGTAACATCATCGTCGCCGAAAAAGATTTTGCCGCTGGTGGGCTTTTGCAGACCACTAATCATATAAAGAGTGGTGCTCTTTCCGCAACCGGATGGTCCCAACAAGCCTACAAGCTGACCGTCAGGAATTTCAAAGGTGAAATCGTTTACAGCCACTACTTCTTTGCCCGCTTTTTTATCACGGCTAGGGAAAATTTTTGTCAGATTTTGCAATACAACTTTCATATTGACTCCCTTTCAAAAAATAATTTAATAACTTATGCTAATACGCCGACTTTTCGGCACGCTCAGCATGAATTTTCTTAGTGTATTCAATCAATTCTTCTCTGTTTTCAAAAATTCTCTGACTCGCTATATCCACTGCAACAGTACCCGACATAACATCGTGCAAAAGAGAATTTGTTCGGCTTGTGATAAGGCATATAACCTCAACCGCTAAAATAACAATGAAAATAATACCGCCCATAAAACCGATTAAATTGAAGAAAATCATCATTATAACACTCAGCGGAATCATAATCTCAATAGCGAATTTTCCTAAAATCGCACGGGCAAATAGCTGAAGATTGCTAACCTTAATTCCTTCAACATGCATAAGCCCAATGCCGAAAATTTTCTTGCCGGCCGTTTGTCCGTTCCCCAAAATCAGCGGCATTGCAAACTCAACGATAAGCACACCTATCAAAATACTGAGCGTTGCAATAAGAAGAGTGAGATTAATCAACATATTATCAGAATAAACCACTTTTTCATCTTGGTTTAAGGCCTTATATGCGGCATCATAATTTTCTCGTTGCTCATCGGAAAGCTCTTCATATTTTTCCTGTGTTAGATTAAATTCTACATTATATTCTGTTTCATATTTTTCGTAAGCTTCATTTACGGTATTCATATGACTATCGTATCCGAAAGCCGCCGAGAGTAGTGTTGCAAAGCCAACAACTAACAAGCTCAAAAAAATAAAATCAAAAATAGCAGCTATAATGCGCTTGCCAAAATTTGCTTTTTGTAAATCAATCATCATATAATTGCTCCCAGCGTTATTCAACGCGCAATTTTTTTGCATACATATATATAATACAATCTTATATATAAAAACGCAAGTATGTTTTTTAATTTTTTGCAAAAAAATGTCGTTTTAAAATAAAATCTTGTCATCAGTACATATAAGTAGTATAATTATCTTAAGATTTTAACTTATTTCGTTAAAAATAATTCAAATTTTATAAAATGGTGGAAGATATGAAGAAAATTATAAAATACTGCGTATTACCGCTCCTGATTTTTTCAATTTTACTTAGCAGCTGCGATAATAAGCAAAACGGTTGCAAAAAACATACCGATTCCGATAATAACGGTATATGCGAGGTTTGTGAGAATTCCGTTTTCACTTATTACAATTTTTACACTGTTAACGACCTATCAAGCAGTCAAACAGATACAGCACAGCTTACAGAATATCTTGAGAAGGTTCGCGAAGCTGATGAGAATGCTGTTTTTCTCTCGGCAGGCAATATGCTAAAGGGCGATATTGGACAAGATATATCCGAATGGATGAACGAGCTTGAATTTTCTGCAATGACACTTGGCAACCTGGATTTAAATTTAGGTGTTGAAGATTTAAAGAAAAGTGAAAAAGAAGCAGATTTCCCCTTCCTTGCCATCAATATTTTTGCCCGCAAAAACGATAAGCGTGCCAAATTCTGCTCTCCCTCAACAATAATTAAATTCGATGATTTGCAAATTGGTGTTATTGGTGCTGTTGGCGACTGCTATTCCGAAATTGAACCCAATAGTATCAACGATTACTATTTTAAAACCGGTTCAGAGCTTACTAAGCTTGTTAAAGATGAAGCTAACCGTTTGCGCAAAAAAGGTGCGGACTATATCATTTATTTACTACACGAAGGCTTCACTCAGAGCAACAAGGAGTCTGTTCAGCAGGTTTCGGGTGCGGACATATATACATATTATGATATTTCTTTATCAGATGGTTATGTTGACCTTGTTTTCGAAGGACATACCTCACAATCCTATCAGCTTGTCGATAGCTGCAATGTATATCATTTGCAGAACAGCGGTGATGCGAATGCCGCAGTTTCTTATGCTCAAATTGCCTACAACACGGTTTTAAAGACAACCGATTTAAACGCTTCAAAGCTAATCACGGTTACCGAAGAGGAAATTTCTAACATTGTTATCCCATCTGAAGATACAATTGACGACAACAACGATGATGACACCAATAATACAATCGGAAATTCAGACAAGCCCTCTTCCCCCACTCAAAACAATTCGAATTCGGGCTGCAAAAAACATACCGACAGTGATGACAATGGCATTTGTGATTCCTGTTCGGGCTCGGTTTTGGTTTATTTTGATTTTTATAACATCAATGACCTTCACGGAAAACTTGCCGACGGCACCAACCATCCGGGTGTTGATGAATTAACCACATATCTAAAAAATGCTCGCAAAACAGACCAAAACGCCATTTTCCTCTCGACAGGCGATATGTGGCAAGGCGCATCTGAATCTAATATGACCAAAGGGCTTATTATGACCGACTGGATGAACGAATTGGATTTCTCAGCTATGGCTATTGGCAACCACGAGTTTGACTGGGGTGAAGAATATATTGCAGATAATGCGGATTTTGCAGAATTCCCACTCTTAGCAATCAATATTTACGACCGCGATACAAACAAAATTTCCGATTTTTGCAAGCCCTCGGTAATGGTTGAAGCAGATGGCTTGCAGATTGGAATTATCGGCGCTATAGGCGACTGTTATTCATCGATTGCAGTTGATAAATGTGATGATGTTTATTTCAAGGTCGGAAGTTCATTAACCTCACTTGTGAAAGCAGAATCAAAAAAGCTTCGTAATCAGGGCGCGGATTTCATTGTGTATATTATACATGATGGCTATGGTCGTTCACAATCGGGAACAGTTTCATCCTCGCAAATTTCTTCTTATTATGATGTCTCCCTTTCCGATGGCTTTATTGACCTTGTTTTTGAGGGCCACACCCACCAAGGTTACACTCTCAAAGACCAATACGGCGTTTATCATCTCCAGAACAGAGGCGATAACAGTGGTGGCATTTCACACGCAGAGGTTGCGATAAATTCTGTAACATACTCAAAAAACATCACTGCAGCCGAGCTTATTTCAACAAGTGCTTACAGTTCTTTAAGCGATGACCCAATTGTTGAAAAGCTACTTAGCAAATATGATGAACAAATATCTCCTTCAAAGCTTGTTTTAGGTTATAACAGTTCTTACAGAAACAGCAATTTTTTACGGCAATTAAGCGCGGATTTATACTATAAAAAGGGCCTTGAGCTATGGGGCAATAAATATAACATTGTTTTAGGCGGTGGCTTCACTTCAATCAGAAGCCCTTATAATCTCGCCGCGGGAAATGTAACCTATGCAAATTTGCAATCCCTCTTCCCCTTTGATAACAATCTCACACTTTGCTCTATAAAGGGCAGTGATTTGCGCTCAAAGTTTTTCGAAACCGACAATTCCGACTATTATATATCTTACGGTGATTACGGCAGTAGCGTTAAACAGAATATCAACCCAACCGCCACTTATTACATTGTGGTTGATACCTACACTGCGTTCTACAAACCCAATCGGCTCACCGTGCTTGAAACTCTCGATCAGGATGTATTTATGCGAGATTTATTCGCGGAATACATTCAAAACGGCGGCTTATCATAACAAAAAGGCTTGAGATTTTAGTCTCAAGCCTTTGTATTTTAGAGATTGTAATATTTATCGAATTCAGCAGGATGCGGAATTTTTGCAAGCTCTGCACATTCCTTGCGCTTTGCTTTAATGAAGTTTTCAAGCAATTCCTTCGGGAATACACCGCCTGCAGTGAGGTAATCATTGTCAGATTCTAAAGCATCTAATGCTTCAGGCAAACTTGTGGGAAGGCCCTTAAGCTTTGCCTTTTCTTCATCGGGAAGATTATAAAGATTAAAGTCATATGGTCCCCAACCGTTTTCGTGTGGGTCAATCTTATTCTTAACACCGTCAAGACCGGCCATAAGAATTGCCGCATAAGCAAAATATGGGTTACATGTAGCATCGGGGTTGCGAAGCTCAAATCTGCGCTTATCGGGCGCCTTAGCATATGCAGGGATACGAATAACTGCGCTTCGGTTTGAGGTTGCATAACCTACGGTTACGGGTGCTTCAAAGCCGGGTACCAAACGCTTGAATGAGTTTGTGCTAGGGTTTGTGATTGCACAAAGCGAAGCAATGTGCTTCAATAAACCACCCATAAAGTAGTGCGCAGTCTTGCTCAAGTGTGAATAACCGTTATCATCAGAGAAAACGGGCTCGCCATCCTTGAACAAAATCATATGAACGTGCATTCCGCTGCCTGCTTCGCCATAAATAGGTTTAGGCATAAAGGTTGCCGATTTGCCATATTTTAGCGCTGTATTATGAATGATATATTTAATCATCATAGTAGCATCTGCCATGTGAACAACTTCGCCGAGCTGGGGCTCAATCTCAAACTGACCGGATGCTGCAACCTCGGGGTGATGATAATTAATTTCAATACCCGCCTCATTCATAAGCATACACATTTCACTGCGGCATTCATATGAGGTATCAAACGGCTTAGCTATATGATAATTTTTTTGCTTTTGAACAACAACACCCTTACCTTCAACACCGCTGTTCCAATAAGACTGCTTAGCATCAACCGATGCGCCGATATAATTACCCTCTACCCCCCAATTAACCTCATCAAAAAGGTAAAACTCAAATTCAGGGAGAATTTTCATAGTATCAGCAATACCGCTTTGCTTCATATAATCAACTGCGGCGCGAATAATGTTGCGGGGGTATTGTGCTAACGGGCGATTATGAGGAGTATCAATAATCATAGCGTTACCCGTCATAGTAAGGGTCGGGATTTCGCAGAATGGGTCAACCATTGCAGTGTCGGGGTCGGGAATAAATACCATATCGCTTTTTTCAACAACGGCATAACCATAGTTGGAAGCATCAAAGCCAATACCGCTTATCATTGTGTCTTCAGAAAAATTTTGTGCGGGAATGGTAACATGGCGGAACTGACCGTTTATATCAACCATTTTAAAATCAATCATTTTAATGTTGTTTTCTTTAATAAGCTTTAAAACATTTTTTATTTTATCCAAGGATAAAACCCCCTATCTTTTCTACAAGTTAATTCTATAACATATATAATAATTTGTCAATTTTTTTCTAAGTAATAAAAATTCAAAAGCTTGGAGAATTTTCTCCAAGCTTTTAACTATACAGTTATTTTTTGTTTTACTTCGGCCTGTTTTTCCTTTTGCTTGCAATGCTTCTGTAAAATTAAAATGGGTAAATACATAACAAACATAACAATCGGTAAAAGAACCGGGAATCCCCAAAGGTGGCTACCTAAATATTTTTCGAAAAGTCCCAACGGATTTCCCGTTTCAGGATTCATTAAAAACATAAAATTGGTATCACACAAAAGGTTTATGAAATATATTGGTATTGCAAGTAAAACTAGCAATATAATACATTTAGGCATTGTTTTTATGGTGGGCTTTAGTTCCCCGTTGGCTAATAAAAGGATAGGATAATATACGATTAAAGCGTGAACTGTGAAACTATGTATATTAAAGAAGTTCATGCAGGGCAGCACTGTCCAGTTAGGGAAAAGCAATGCCAGCATAGCACCGGGAATTCCTATATAATAAAGGAAATTTCTAACCGTGGATGTAGGCTTTATAACATCGAAACCGATAAGCAAAATACTTATACCGCACAAATGAAACGGCAAATGCCCTATTCCAAAATCATCAACACAAATTGCAACAATATCTTTGATTACCTCTTCGGCTATTATTATCCAACCGAGAGTTTTTCTGATTAGCTGCTGCTTTAAAGGGGATTTTTTAAAGATATAAACCAAGGCAACGCCGATGATTAGAAACACCGATAGCCAAGCAATATGAGTTAATCCAAAAGTGGTAAAGCCCACACCTTCAGGCACTCTCTCCTTTGACATAAAAAACATAAAACTCCCTCCCGAACAATTTAATCACAAACTCAAAAGAATGTCAATAAAATAAAAATTTTGTCATTTTTGATGGGTAATGGTTACAATACTGTTATGTTAAATCCCTTGACCTTTAAAAATATTTATTGTATGATATTTTTGTATCTTGGATACCGAAAGGAGTTTTAATATGAAAAAACTTTTATGTTTAATGCTTTCAATTTTAGTTTTATTCGGCTGTGTTGCGGGTTGTAAAAAGAATGATACCTCTTCCGACAGCGATACCACAAAAGCGGAAGGCTTTGTTAAACCCGAATCCTATGCTTCGGTTATTCTTGTAACCATTAACCCTCAGTTTAGACTTTATATTTCCGAAAACAATGAAGTATTAGCGGTTGAACCCGTTAACGATGACGCTAAATCAATTGCTAAGGAAATTAAGTTTGAAGGCAAAAAAATCGAAACTGTTGTTGAAAATCTAATCACAGTTTCTGCAGATAACGGTTTTGTTAAAGAAAACGCCGAAATTAATTTCACTGTTTCTGAGGTTGTCAATGATTCTATCAACCCTGATGCTTTGCTCAATAAGGTTAAAGACAGTGCTCAAAAGAAGCTTGAAAAGCTTGATATTAAGGCTGAAATCACAACTGCCTTTGTTACTGAGCCTAATGAAGATAACTCTCAGGCTGATACACCGAGTGATACCACAAGCAGTGATAACACCACCACCCCTCCTGCTAACACCCCAAAGCCTGATAATACGGTTAACGCAGATAAAACTTGCAAGCACACTAAAACAGGATTTATCGCAATTTCAACCGGCGAAAATATCATTGATGCTTCAAAGCTAGATATGGTTAACCATATGAAATACTGTACCGAGTGCAACACAAATTTATCCCTCGAAAAGCACAGTGTTAAAGATGGTAAATGCACAGTTTGCTCACAATCCAATTTCGAAATAACTACAATTAATGCTATAAACGCAGGCGTTTCCGGCGCAGATAATTTTGGACTTGATGAAGCGAGAATCAGAGCAGACGGAACACCTGATTCTGCACTTGTGCTTGACTGTACTGTTTGGTTAAGCGATAATACAGCCTACGCTAAGGATGAGTTCAATTACGAAATCCCCGAAAGTGTGATACTTGAAAATATCAGAAAGAAATTCGAATTTTCCGATGCGCAATTTGAAAAGCTTAAAGCAGAAGGCACATATCACTTCTTCTTTGGAACTCAAAGATATGAAAACGGAATCTTCTATATTATCAACCCTGCCGCAGGTGGCCCCGGTGATTTTACACATACACCTGTAGGTTATAAGGATAATAAAAACGGTACTTTTGAAATTTATTATGATTACCAAAGCGGTGGTCCTGAAAATCCCGATTATAAACATTTATATTACTACGCTGTAACATACACCTATAAAGGCGCTTCTAACTTGGAGGTTATTATCGGTGAGTATGGAGATGCAAGTATCAGTGGATGGAAAGCAGTTGTTGATTCAATGAAAGTTGCTTCCATCAAGAAGGTTGATAGCATCTCGGGAATAACAAAATTCTAAAATATTTTGGGCTTGAAGAGTTAATTCTTCAAGCCCTAGATTTTTTTTAAAATTACTGTTGACTTTAGCGCGCTAATGTGTTAGAATATTAAAGTATTTTTGAATAGGAGTATTTTAAATATGCTTAAAAAAGGAAAAAATGACTTTGAAAAATTGTTCAAAGCAATTTTAACATTAGAAAATGTAGAGGAATGTGCCGCTTTTTTTGATGATGTTTGCACCATTCAAGAGCTTGAAGCCCTAGCGCAAAGATTAGATGTTGCATGTGAGCTGCGCAATGGTAAGAGTTATATTGATATTAACAAATCCACAGGGGCAAGCACTGCCACAATCTGCAGAGTCAGCAAGGCTTTGAATTACGGCGATGGCGGATACAAAACCGCAATAGAAAGGCTAGAGAAAAATGATTTTTAACCAGAATATTTTAAAATTTGATGAAAAGGCAGTTTTTATTCTGCGTGAGCTTTATTCTAAATACGGCTATCGTCAGTTTAAAATGAGCAAGTTCGAAGAATATGACCTTTATTCTAAAAACAAGGATTTCCTCGTTTCTGACGGTGTTATCACCTTTAACGATACTAACGGTAAGCTTTTGGCCCTAAAGCCTGACGTTACACTTTCAATCATCAAAAATTCACAAGATGCGAAAGGTGTTACCGAAAAGTTTTATTATAACGAGAATGTTTACAGAATTTCAGAAAGTTCTCACACTTATAAGGAAATTATGCAAACAGGTCTTGAGTGCATTGGTGAAATCGGCGAAAGTGAAATTTTTGAGGTTACCGAGCTTGCCGCTAAAAGCCTTAGTTTAATTGATAAGGATTTTATGCTGCATTTATCACATATTGGACTTATAAATGCTTTATTTGATGAATACAAGGTTAACGAATCGGTTGCCGATAAAATCACCGAGGCAATAACCGAAAAGAATGCGGGCATTTTAAAAAGCCTTTTAAGTGAAAGCCAATTCAATGCATTGAAAGTGCTTGTGAAGAGCTATGAAAGCACTGCTTCTGCCCTTTCGGCTATAGAAAGCATTGCAAAAAGCGATGCATCGAAATCAGCATTCTGCGAACTCAAAAGCACAGTTGCAAATCTTTCAAAAATTGGGTTTAGTGAAAAACTGTCAATTGATTTTTCGATAATTAGTCAAAACAGTTATTACTGCGGTGTTGTTTTCAAGGGTTATATAAGCGGCATTGCTTCGCGAGTGCTCTCGGGCGGTCAATATGATAAGCTAATGCAAAGAATGGGCAGAAGCTCTTCTGCTATAGGCTTTGCGGTTTATCTTGACACTCTCGAGCGGCTCCCCGATAAAACCGAAGCAGATGAAATGATAAACATCGCTCTTCCAAAAGGAAGGCTCGGTGAAAAGGTTTATGCTATGTTTGAAGCGGCTGGGTTTGATTGCCCTTCAATTAAGGAAAACAACCGCAAGCTGATTTTCGAAAACAAGGAAAAAGGCATTAGATTTTTCTGGGTTAAGCCCTCTGATGTTGCAATCTATGTTGAGCGTGGGGCAGCCGATATCGGTGTTGCAGGAAAAGATATTCTTTTAGAATACACGCCCGATGTTTTCGAGCTTTTAGACCTTAATATCGGAAAATGCAGAATGGCGGTTGCAGCTAAAAAAGATTTTTGTGATGACACATCAAAAACCCTGAGAGTTGCAACCAAGTTTTCGAACATTGCAAAAAATTATTATGCAAAAAAATGCCGTGAAATCGATATCATTCACCTTAACGGCTCAATCGAAATTGCCCCCATTTTAGGACTTTCCGATGTTATTGTTGATATTGTTGAAACGGGCAAAACATTGCTCGAAAATGACCTTGCCCCGTTTGAGACAATTACTCCGATAAGTGCGCGACTCATATCCAACAAAGCGTCGTTTAGCTTTAAGCTTAAGAAAATTGAAGAAATCAAAAAAGGACTATTAAGTCAGGTGAAAACAGATGATTAAAATTATGAAATACGGCGAGGTTTCTGCAGATGAAATTTTCGCCCGCGGCAAAACATCCTTTGATGTTGCAGACATTGTTACAGATATTATAGAAAATGTTAAAACCAACGGTGATAAGGCGCTTTTTGAATATTGCGAAAAATTCGATAAAGCGAAGCTTGATTCACTTGAAGTTACCGCCGAGGAAATTGATGAGGCGTTTGGCCTTGTTGAGCCAAGATTTATAGAAATATTAGAAAAGGCAGCAGAAAATATCCGCCAATTCCACAAAAAACAGGTGCGAAACAGTTTTATTATAAACGATAATGACGGTATAATCACAGGTCAAAAGGTTACCCCTATCGACAAGGTTGGTCTTTATGTTCCCGGTGGCACAGCGGCTTATCCCTCAACCGTGCTTATGGACAGTATTCCCGCGAAGATTGCGGGTTGCAATGAAATTTGCATAACCACTCCCCCATCTGCTAACGGCAAGGTTAATCCCGTTATTTTAGCAGCCGCAAAAATCGCGGGAGTTGATAGAATTTTCAAGGTTGGCGGAGCGCAAGCAATTGCCGCTTTAAGCTATGGCACCGAAACCGTGCCAAAGGTTGATAAAATTGTTGGCCCCGGTAATGCATTCGTTGCAGAGGCTAAGCGTCAGGTATTCGGAAGAGTATCCATTGATATGATTGCAGGTCCAAGTGAAATATTGGTTATTGCCGATAAAGATAGTAACCCGAGTTTTGTTGCGGCTGACCTTTTATCACAAGCAGAGCACGATAAAATGGCAAGCGCAGTGCTTGTTACCGATAGTATGGACCTTGCCGACAAGGTGAGCGAGGAAATCGAAAAACAGTTGAGAAAACTGCCGCGTGAAGAAATTGCAAGAGAATCCATTGATAACAATGGGAAAATCATTGTTGCCGAAAACATAGAAGATGTTATTGATGTTTCAAACGAAATTGCACCCGAGCACTTGGAGCTTTGTGTTGATAATCCATTTGATTATCTCGATAAAATTAAGAATGCAGGCAGCATTTTTATGGGCAGATATTGCCCCGAAGCATTGGGCGACTATTATGCAGGACCCAACCACACACTTCCCACCTCAGGTACTGCAAGATTTTCAAGCCCACTTTCTGTTGATGATTTTGTTAAAAAATCGCAATACACATATTACACAAAGGATGCGCTTAAAAAAGTGGCCGAGGATGTTGCTTTCTTTGCAGAAAAGGAAGGCCTCTCAGCACATGCCAGAAGCGCTACAGTAAGATTTCAGGATGATAAATAGTAATGAGTAGATTTTTAAAAGATTCAATAAAAAAACTCGAAAGCTATACCCCCGGCGAACAACCGCAGGATAAAAAATACATAAAACTCAATACAAACGAATCCCCCTTTCCCCCTTCGCCCGAGGTTGTAAATGCAATAACCACAGCAGAGGTTCGGGATTTGAGACTCTATTGCGACCCCGAATGTAAGAAATTGCGTGCGGCACTTGCAAAGCGTTATAATGTTGAGAGTGAAAATGTTTTTCTTTCAAACGGTTCTGATGATATATTGAATTTCAGTTTTTTCGCCTATGGCGAAAAGGGTGTTGCTTTTGCTGATATTACCTATGGTTTCTATAGTGTTTTTGCCGATTTATATAATCTCGAAACCACTGTGATTCCGCTAAAATCAGATTTCACCATTGATTGTAATGCCTTTTGCAACCAAAACAAGCTGGTTGTTATTGCGAATCCAAACGCCCCCACAGGAATTGAATTGCCGCTTGAGGAAATTGAAAAAATCATTGTTTCCAATCCCGAAAGTATTGTTCTCATCGATGAAGCTTATGTTGATTTTGGCGGTAAATCGTGTGTAGAACTTACAAAGAAATATAAAAACCTCTTGTGTGTGGGCACTTTTTCTAAATCGCGCAGTATGGCTGGAGCAAGGCTTGGCTTTGCCATCGCAGATAGGGAACTTATTGCCGACCTCGAAAAAATCAAATATTCCACTAACCCTTATAATATTAACCGCTTAACACAGGTTGCGGGTGTTGCGGCAATTGAGTCGGACAGTTATTATATTAATAACTGCAAAACCATTATTGAAAACCGCGATTACACCGAAACCGAACTCAAAAAATTAGGGTTTACCGTACTAAAATCAAAGGCTAACTTTATTTTTGCTAAAAGCGATATAATAGGCGGCAAAGAGTTATATGAAAAACTCAAAGAAAACGGCGTTTTAATCAGACACTTTGAAAAGACAAGAATTAAAGATTTTAACCGAATCACCATTGGAAGCCGCGAAGAAATGGGAATTTTTATTTCAAAGGTTAAAGAAATTTTAGGAGAAAATTTATGAGAATTGCAGAAATTAATCGCAAAACCAATGAAACAGATATTAAATTAAAGCTCAATATCGATGGTACGGGCGAAAGTAAAATTGATTCGGGCTGTGGCTTTCTTGACCACATGCTAACCCTTCTTGCCCGCCACGCGAGGTTTGATTTGGAGCTTATTTGCAAGGGAGACACCAACGTTGATTACCACCACACTGTTGAGGATATTGGCATTGTTTTGGGTGATGCATTAAAAGAGGCGCTTGGCAATATGCGCGGAATTAAGCGTTACGGCAGTTTTATTCTACCTATGGATGAAACCCTCATTCTCACCGCAGTTGATATTTCAGGCAGATGCCACCTGTCTTACGGCTTGGAAATCCCCTCTTACAGAGTCGGTGATTTTGACACTGAACTCATTGAAGAATTCTTCCTTGGATTTGTTCGACACGCGAATATAACTTTGCATATCAAACAACTTGACGGCAAAAATTCACACCACATTATTGAAGGCACATTTAAATCGATAGCACACACCTTAAAATCCGCAGTTGCTATCGATACAAAATTTTCTAAAGAAATTCCCTCAACTAAGGGTGTTCTGTAAATGAGAGGATATATTAATGATTGCAATAATTGATTACGGTGTTGGAAATTTGTTTTCCCTTTCATCTTCTTTCAAGCAAATCGGTTTTGAAACGGTTATAACAGGCGATGCCGAAATTATTAAAAAAGCCGATAAACTTATTTTGCCGGGTGTTGGTGCTTTTGGCGATGCTATAAATAAGCTGCGCGAAACAGGACTCGACAAGGTAATTTTAGAACAAGCAAAAAACGGCAAGCCCTTGCTTGGAATTTGCCTTGGAATGCAGATGCTTTTTGATAAAAGCTATGAATATGGCGAATACGAAGGGCTCGGCTTGATTGAAGGCTCGGTTGTTCCAATGCAAAACAAAATCCCCAAAAACCTTAAAATTCCGCACATTGGCTGGAATGCGCTTATATTCAAGCAAGAAAGCCCATTATTCAAATATATAAAGAACGGAGACTGTGTTTATTTTGTTCATTCCTATTATGCCGAAACCAAAGCTACCTCACTTATTGCCACAACAGAATACGGCAAGGAATTAACCGCCGCAGTGGCAAACGGCAATGTTTTCGGTTGCCAATTCCACCCCGAAAAAAGCGGAACGGTTGGTCTTAATATTTTAAAAGCATTTTGCGAAATGGAGTAAACAATGAAACTTTTTCCTGCAATAGATTTATACGGCGGCAAGGCCGTGCGCCTTTATAAAGGCGATTATGAAAATATGACAGTTTACAACGAAAATCCGTTGGAAGTGGCACTCAAATTCGAGAGGCTCGGCGCCGAATATATTCACCTTGTTGACCTTGAAGGCGCCAAGGATGGCACCACACCAAACCTTGAAATCGTGAAAGTAATAGCAAATAAAACCTCCCTTTTCACCGAAATTGGTGGCGGAATTCGTTCTATTGAGACGGTTGATAAATATCTTAATAACGGTGTTGACCGAGTGATTTTAGGAACAGCAGCTGTTAATGACGAAGAATTTTTAAAAGCCGCAATTCAAAAATACGATGAGAGAATCGCAGTTGGTGTTGATATTAAGGATGGCTTTGTTGCCATTAAGGGTTGGCTTGAAAAATCAAGCTATAGCTGTTTTGAATTTTGCGAAAAAATGCAGGCTTTAGGTGTTAAAACCCTTATCTGTACCGATATTTCAAAGGATGGCGCAATGATGGGCACCAACCGCGAATTATACCACGAATTATCTGAGAAATTCTCAATTGATATTACTGCATCGGGCGGTGTTTCATCAATTGAGGACATTAAAGCGCTCAGAAACTTAGATTTATACGGCGCCATAATCGGCAAGGCTTATTATGTTGGCGCTATTGACTTAAAAGAAGCATTGGAGGCAGCAAAATGATTACAAAAAGAATTATCCCCTGCCTCGATGTTAAAAATGGTCGTGTTGTTAAAGGGGTTAACTTTGAAAACTTAAATGATGTTTCTTCCCCCGTTGAGCTCGGAAAATATTATAGTGAATGCGGTGCGGATGAGCTTGTTTTCTATGATATCACCGCATCGAGCGATGGAAGAAAGCTTTTCACCGATATATTAACCGAGGTGGCTTCTAAAATTTTCATTCCTCTTACAGTTGGCGGCGGAATAAATACGATTGATGACTTTGACCGCGTTTTGAAATGCGGTGCCGACAAGGTGAGTGTGAATTCGGGCGCTATTAAAAACCCCGACTTAATAAAGATAGCCGCACAGAAATACGGCAACCAATGTGTCGTTATTTCGGTTGATATTAAGCGTGTTGACGGGGAATTCAGAGTTTTTGCCAAAGGCGGCCGCGAGGACACGGGAATCGAGGCAATTGGTTGGATAAAGCGTTGTGTCGAAAATGGCGCAGGCGAGGTTGTTGTTAACTCAATTGATACCGATGGCGTTAAAAAAGGTTTTGATATTGAAATGCTAAAAGCCGTTTGCGCTGCCGTGAATGTGCCCGTAATTGCTTCGGGCGGTGCGGGATGCAAAGAAGATTTCGTAGAACTTTTCAAAGAAATTCCCGATATTGATGCGGGGCTTGCAGCATCAATCTTCCACTTCGGTGAGGTTAAAATTTCCGACCTAAAACAAACGCTTAAACAAAATAATATTACAGTTAGAATATAGGTGATTAAAATGATTAAAATTGAAGATTTAAAGTTTGATAAAAACGGTTTAATTCCCGCCATTGTTGTTGATAGCCTTTCAAAAAAGGTTTTAACTTTGGCTTATATGAATGAAGAAAGTCTCAAAATTTCGCTCGAGAAAAAGCTCACCTGTTTTTACAGTCGCTCAAGAAATGAGCTCTGGCTTAAAGGTGAAACAAGCGGAAATTATCAGCACATTGTTTCAATCACCGCCGACTGTGATAGGGACGCTTTGGTGGTGGTGGTTGATAAAGAGGGTCCTGCTTGCCACGAAGGTAATGATTCTTGCTTCAACTATCCCCTTTTCATTGATGAAACAAAATCTTCCTTTTCAATGGATGGACTTTATAAACTTTTAATTGGCAGAAAGCAAGAACTTCCCGAAGGCTCGTATACAACCTATCTTTTCCAAAAGGGAATTGACAAAATTCTCAAGAAAATCGGCGAAGAATCAACCGAGGTTATAATTGCTTCGAAAGCAAATGACAAGAGCGAAACCATTTATGAAATCGCAGACCTTGCTTATCACATTATGGTTATGATGGTTGAAATGGGTATCAGCGTTGAAGACATCAAAAAAGAACTCGCATCCCGCCACATAATTGACCACAAGGTAAAACAAGAAAAGATGACAAATAATTAAACGAAAATCAACCCCGTCATGAAGAGCGGGGTTGATTTTTTCTTGACAATAACTCCTTTAAAATATATAATTTTATTAGTAGATAACACGATTTTTAATTTGTTATCTATGACAAAAAACATGGGAGTGAGAATTTTGAGTGAATTATTATGTTGCGAAAATTTAACCAAATTTTATGGGAAAAATTGCGCTTTAAACAATGTTAATTTAACACTTGAAAGCGGAAAAATTGTGGGTTTATTAGGCCCTAACGGTTCAGGTAAAACCACACTCATAAAAATTATCAACGGCCTTTTAACTCCAACTCGCGGTTCGGTTACAATAGACGGTAATTATCCCGGAGTTGAATCAAAAAAACTCGTTGCATATTTACCCGATAACATATATTTAAACTCTTGGATGACCATAACTCAAATCGTTAATTATTTTGCCGATTTTTATGATGATTTCAGACCCGAAGTGGCTTTTGAACTGTTATATAATTTGGGCATTTCACTCAATTCCCGTTTGAAAACTCTTTCAAAAGGCAATAAAGAAAAGGTTTGTCTTATTTTGGTTATGAGCAGAAATGCAAAATTATATGTGTTAGATGAGCCGATTGCGGGTGTTGACCCTGCCGCCAGAGATTATGTTATTTCAACAATCATAAACAACCATAATCCCGATTCCACAGTACTTATATCAACCCATTTGATTTCAGACATTGAAAAGGTTCTTAATGAGGTTATTTTCATCAAAAACGGTGAAATTGTTTTGCACAATTCAGTGAGTGAAATAATGGCCGAACACGATAAAAGTATTGATGAACTTTTCAGGGAGGTATTCAGATGGTAAAGAAACTTTTTAAATATGAATTTTTGGCGTTTTTACGTGTTTGGTTACCCACTCTTGCAGTTTTATTTGGAATTTCGCTTATTGGTAGAATTATTCAAATATTTGAAACCGACTCAACTGTATACCAAATTATAAACGGTTTCTCAATATTTACTTATGTGGTAGCAATATTTGTTTTACTCGGTGTTGCAACTGTTTTCAGTATTGTGAGGTTCTATAAAAACTTATTCACAGGTGAAGGCTATCTTAGTTTTACTTTGCCCGTAACACCAACACAACACATATTAGTAAAAGCTTTTACGGCTATTGCTATGCATTTCGCAACTCTCGTTGCAATTTTAATTTCATTTTGTATTTTCACATTTGGCGATGTGTTTTTGGAATTTTCGAAAGCAGGAAATTACTTATTTGCTATTGCTTTAAAAGACCTGAAATTTCATCTGATTTTTTACATACTTGAATGTCTTGTTTTATTTACAGCTATTCTCCTTTCACAATTCCTATTTTATGCCACTTGTATTTCAATCGGTCAGTTATTCAAAAAGAACCGTGTTTTAGCTGCTGTTGGCGTTTATTTCGGTTTTTATATGCTTTCTCAAATACTCAGTACCATTTTCACTGTGTTGTTTGCTGTTTTCGGCGAATATATTCCGATTGAAAAAATTTCGAATTTCTTTACGGCTCACCCACAAGCCAGCGTTCATATTATATTTTGTGCATTAATTCTATTAACACTTATAAGCGCTGTTATTTACTTTTTTGTCACCAAAACAATTATCAAGCGCAAACTTAATTTGGAATAAGGAGAAGATACTATGAAAAAAGTTTTACGAATTTCTTTTTTGTTCATATTAGTTATTTCCTTATGCTTGTCACTCTGCAGTTGTCAATTAATTGATGACGCGCGCGCAGCCCACGGTATTTATACAGATAAAAATATCCAACTCGGCGAAGATAAATATATTTTATTACCTTATAGTTATAACTTGCGTCCAAACTATGATTACAGTTCAGACACAATCTATGCAACAGAACCCGATGTACCTGTTCTTTTGAGTTCTATGCTTGGTACACCTTTGTATAAAAGTAACGATGGGGTATTCTTAATTACCGTAGATGATGAATTGATTGAAACCATCTATTGCAAAGAAGATAAATATCAAGAAATCATCAAATATATTGAAAATCCTATTTACCTCAACCGTTATTATTATGAATACACAGTACAAGATAAAAAAACCTATGAATCGAGCAGTGAATATTATTTATTAACCAAAGAGGAAACAAGCGTAATCGATGAAATTATCAGAGATGGCGAAGTTTACGAATTTGAAGATTTGTCACTTAAAAATTATGAAATACTCGTAACTTTAAATAACTGCGCCGACAACATTAATTTCAAGGGTGACTTATACTACGATATTTATACCATCGAAGGTTATTATTTCCTCGTTGAAACTGATAATGAATTGGTTGTATATCATCGTGTTCCCGACAAACATATTCAAACCATCAAATCAATTTTAGCCGACTATTATTTGAATGAAAATAATTCATACATTGACGGTTTCTAATAATGTGTACCATTATCATAAATATGAGATTGAAAAAGACGAAACTCGAAAGAGTTTCGTCTTTTTATTATTCTATCTTTCTTTACCGATAAAGAAAACTGCGAGTGTTCCGGGTCCCGCATGCGCCGCTATCACGGGGTCTATCAGATTATAAACCATATTCCCGATTTTGTATTTTTTCTTTATCTCATTTCCAACATATAAAGCATCCTGCTCACAGTCGCCGTGAACTATGAATATGTCCTGACCATCTATGTTTTTTCCCTGTTTCTCGAGCGAGTCTACAAGCGCATCCATTGATGCTTTTCTGCCTCTGACTTTTCCCGTAACATAAAGCTTACCGTCATCAGCGGTGTAAAGCATAGGCTTGATACCAATCAAGGTTCCAAGAACGGCGCTCGTACCCGAGAGTCTGCCTCCCCTTTTCAAGAAAAACAAATCTTCAATGGTGAATATGTGACAAATGCTACCCTTATTTTCTTCTGCCCAAGCAGCAACCTCTTCAATTGTTTTGCCTTTATTTTTTTCTTTCACGCAATAATGGACAAGAAGTCCCTCGCCCAAAGAGGCGCAGAGTGTA
Organism: Oscillospiraceae bacterium; assembly: GCA_015065685.1. GTDB lineage: Bacteria > Bacillota > Clostridia > Oscillospirales > Acutalibacteraceae > UBA737. The sequence goes on from SVPU01000008.1 coordinate 33,637, forward strand.
TCAACCAACATTATTTTTCTTTGCGGGAATTTTTCTTTGTAATCTTCAACAGCGAGTCTTATGTTTTGATATGTTCCCGAAAGTCCCGAAGAGAATGATAAAATCAAAACATCTTCCCCATTTTCTAAAAGCGGCAGAATAACACTGTCGCAAGACTCACGCGATACAAGCGAAGTTGTTATCATTTCCTTTTCTCTGAGCAACTTATATGTTCTGGCATAATCTGTTTTTTTGCCTTTTATATAACTGTCAAACTCTTCATCCTTTATATGATATTTAAGTGAAATAATTTCAACGCCATATTCTTCTATCTGTTTATCGGTTAGATTAGCGCAAGAATCGGTTACAATTTTAAAGCTCATCAAAAACGCTCCTTTTTAAATGCTACACTAATTATATACAGATTTTTTGCTCGATTCAATCTATTTCACTTTTTATGAGTCTAATAAAAAAATCTTCACAGTAGAGAAGATTTTTTTCAACTCTACTGTGAAGAGAATTCACCTTTTTATTAACTTGTTCATTATATTTGTGAGTGGTCGGTAAAGCAAAAGCGTGAGTATCAGGTTGCCTGCGAAATGCAGAAAATCAAAGTTTATACCCGCAATAATATTTGCCATTCCCATTGAAAATCCACCGATTAAAAAATACGGGATCGAACAAAAGCTTCCAAACAGAATACCAAATATTGCAGATATTAACGCGTAAACTATCGTGTTATCTATTTTTCTTAAAATATAAACCGCAAGCCAAAGAATCAACCATACATAAAGATAATTTATATTCCAAATACCGATACCATAGGTTAAAATTTCGCACCCCACAAAAACATAAATGGAATAAAGCGCGCGTACTCCGAATTTGCGCGTTATAAGTATTATAAGAAGTGAAACAATTTCAATATTCGGTAGTGCTTGCATAATTACCTGTGAAATATACATCAGCACACCGAATAAGGAAAGCAAAATCATCTCAAATAGCTTATGCGGGTGTATATGTGATTTCAAATTCATCACCATCCATAATGGGCAAATCATTCATACCCTTATCGGTCATTTCCCCATCCTTTGTCACACACCACCAAGCACCGTCTGCCGTGTAGTCGGCTCTTACGCCATCAATATGCAAATAATACCCCGATTTATATTCTTCTTGGGTTATCAATTTTTCTTCAAGCAATGCATCTGCTAAATACTCGGCATCTGTGTTGATTTCAAATTCCTTTTCGGTTTTGTCCGCATATACAACTGTAACCGTAACATCTTTTTCGCCATCGTTTGTGTCGGGCCCGTTTGTGATAATCACTACTGCAAAAATCGCAATAATCACTGCTAAAACCACAGCCAAGCCCATAATAATCTTTTTGTTTTTCACAATAAAAACTCCTTTGTATTGTTGTCAAAGCAAGGTCGGTACAAAAGGAGATATATGAATAAAAAGAACGCCACAATACAAAAGGCTTCTTCGCAACATACACCGTCAATTACTCGTGACACATTTGTACTAACAGCTAACGGCAAGTATTCCGACTTATCGTGCAGAGTTCGGAGTTCTCTCGGCCCTTAGCCTTCCCACAAAACGCAGTGACATAATTTAAGGGCTTTAACACGAATTACGGCGACGAGTTCGCAGAGGAATTGCACCTCTATTCCAGTTTAAATCTTCTAAAAAAGATACCGCCAGCCTTTGCTAAGCGGTATCATTTTATCATCAATCGAAATCCTTGTCAATCATTTTCTAATAGCTGCTCCCATTCAGCCATCACTTCAAAAAGCTCTGCCTCTAAGGCATCCTTTTCCTCCTGCAAAGCAGATAATTTAACATAATCAGAAAGATTCTGCTCACTTGAAAGTTCGCTTTCAATATTACCTATTTTTTCTTCGAGCAAAGCAATTTTTTCTTCTGCCTTTTTAATTGCTCTTTCGCGTTTTGCTTTTTCCTTTAAAGGCGTTGTGTAGGTTTTTTTGGTCCTTATCTCTTTCGCCTTTTCTTCTGTGATTTGGGGTTTACTGTTTTGCAAAAATTGTTCGTAGCCAAACGGGAATAATCTGGTCTCGCCCTTTTCAAAGCTTAAAACCTTTGTTGCAATTTGTTTAATAAAATAGCGGTCGTGCGAAACGAAAATAACCGTGCCCTTATAATTCTTTAAAATATCTTCGAGTGTTTCCTTGCCGATAATATCCATATGATTGGTCGGCTCATCAAGAATAAGGAAATTCGGTTTCTGTTCAAATATTTTGCAAAGTGCCAAACGCACCTTTTCCCCGCCTGAGAGCATATCAATCGTTTTAAAAACATCCTCGCCACTGAAAAGAAATGCTCCCAAAGCGCTTCGTGCTTCAAACTGCGTGCGGCTTGGGAAAGCCTTTAAAAAATCATCTAAAACCGTATCTTTGCTCACATATTGCGCCATTTGCTGATCAAAATAGCCGATGGTAGCCCTTGGCGCAAATTTATATTCACCCGAAATTGCTCTAACCTGACCCATAAGGGTTTTAATAAAGGTGGATTTTCCGAGTCCGTTACCGCCGATAATTCCGATTTTATCACCAAGCTTAACATCGAGGTTAACGGTCGATAAAACCATATCGTAGCCTATCTGCAAATCTGTAACAGAAAGCATATCCTTAACACCCAAATCATTCGGCTCAAAGCTTGCGTGGAAGGTTCTGTTATCCGAAGAAAAGGGCTCATCTATGAGGTCGATTTTTTCTATTTGTTTGAGCTTTGATTGTACCATAGCAGCCTTTGTGGCTTTGTATCTGAACCTATCCACCAACTGATTAAGACGCTCAATCTCATCCTTTTGCGCAGTATACTGTTTTAATTGCTGTGCACGAAGCTGCTTTTTCAGCTCCATAAATTTTGAATAATTCCCCACATATTTATAGGTTCTACCATATTCAATTTCATAAACAATTTGTGCCACATTATCTAAAAACATTCTATCGTGCGAAACCACAACAAACGCCTTTTTATATTCCCTCAAATAGTTTTCTAACCATTCAGTCGCTTCAATATCAAGGTGATTTGTGGGCTCATCGAGCAATAGAATATCGGGCTTTGAAAGCAGAAGCTTTAAAAAAGCTATTTTTGTTCTCTGTCCGCCCGAGAACTCATAAAGCGGTTTGTGCTTATCCTCTTCTGTGAAACCGAATTTCTTAATTCCTGCCTCATATTCCCTTTCAAAATAAAATCCGCCCAAATTGTTAAATGTATCGAGCAGATTTGAATAATTCTTAATATTTTGTTCGGTGGGCTCTCTCTCCATTGTTTGTTGAGCAATATCCAGTTTTGCTTTTAAATCCAAAATTTCAGAATAAGCACTTCTAATCTCATCTAACATTGAAACACTGTCATCCGCAAATGTCATTTGAGATAAAATACCTATTTTGGTGTTTGCGGTAACAGAAAAAAAGCTATCGTTATCACTATCAAGCTTTTTAATTTCATGCTCTCCCGAAATCAATTTTAAAAGGGTGGTTTTTCCGCAACCGTTTCTTCCCACAACGGCAATTCGGCTTGTATCGTTAATTTCAAAATTAACAGAAGAAAGAATCTTCTCGCCCGAAAGCTCAACCACACCGTTCTGAATTTTGAGTTGCATTTAACCACCCCCCTATTTAGTTCTAATGAAAAATTAGGATATTTTTACATTATCATATAAATAATCCAAAGCCTTTTCTTTAATAACTACAGCTTCAAAATAAAAATCACCATAGGCATCAATCAAATCCTCTTTGGTTACACCATTGCCGATTTCCGCAATCTTTTCGTTAAGCTTTTTATCAACATCCTGTTCTGCCAGTTTCAAGCCTGCTTCATCGAAAATAGCATAACAAGCCATTTGAGAATCCATCATGGGTTTAACCTGATCTTCTATGAGTGATTCTTCAAATTCCTCTTCGGTTTGGTTCATATAACCGAGATATGTCTTTATATCAATACCATATGATTGCTGCAAGCTTAAAGAAACTGCTTTTTTCACAGTTTCAAGAATTTTATCAACATCCTTTTCGGGATAATTCTTAACCTTTGAATCTGCTGTGATTTTTTCATAGATATATTCTTTAACAGCGCGCTCTTTGGTGTCTGCCTCATATTCCTTCAAGGTGCTAAAACCAAGCTTGGAATAATATTCCTCGGGCGTTAATTTGCCACCCTTAACATAATTCACCTTAACTGTGAAAACAACTGCTGCACCGGCTAATTCTTCATTACCGTAATTCGTGGGGAAAGTTAGATTAAGGTCAACCGTGTCGCCTATTGCAACGCCGATAAGTCCATCCTCAAAGCCATCAATAAACTGATCTGAGCCGATTGTTAAAAATTGATTATCGGCAGTTCCGCCAGCAAACACAACACCGTCTTTTTTGCCTGAATAGTTAATGTTAACGGTATCGCCCTCAGCAACCTCACCCTCAGTTTTCTGTGCATAAAGGTCTTTTTCCTCAATATCCTCTGAAATCATACCATCGTAAACACTTTTAAATTCTTTAGATGCCGTATCAACTGTGATTTCCTCATAATCACAAAGATCAATATATTTCGAAAACTTTGTATCTGCAAAAAGTATTCTATCCTTCTTTTCGCCGCAGCCCGCAGTAAAGGTCATAATGATTGCCCCCAATAACACTAAACTCAAAATTCTTTTCATATTTCTACTCCTTCTCCGTTTGAAAGCTCACCTTTGGATGAGGCTTTTAAATAACTGTTTATAAATCCGTCCAAATCGCCGTCCATAACGGCGTTGATATTTCCCGATTCGAAGCCTGTTCTGTGGTCTTTGGCTAAAGTATATGGCATAAATACATAAGATCTTATTTGTGAGCCCCAAGCAATATCCTTTTGAACGCCCTTGATATCCTCAATTTTTTCTAAATGCTCACGCTCTTTAATTTCTAAAAGCTTAGATTTAAGCATTCGCATTGCACGGTCGCGGTTTTGAAACTGACTTCTCTCATTCTGACAAGCAACCACAATTCCGGTTGGGATATGGGTTAGTCTTACCGCGGAAGAGGTCTTGTTAATATGCTGACCGCCCGCACCGGAAGAACGGAAAACATCCATTTTAACATCTTCTTCGCGAATTTCAATATCAGCATCATCAGCGATTTCGGGCATAACCTCGAGAGACGCAAAGGATGTGTGCCTTCTGCCCGATGCATCAAAGGGAGACACACGAACAAGTCTGTGAACACCCGATTCGCTTTTTAAATAGCCATAGGCATTTTCGCCTTCAATCGATAAAATTGCACTTTTAAGACCCGCTTCATCGCCATCGAGAAAGTCAAGCATCTGCACCTTAAATCCGTGGCGCTCGGTCCAACGGGTATACATTCTAACCAGCATTGAAACCCAATCCATTGCCTCGGTACCGCCCGCACCCGCGTGGAAGGTGAGCAATGCATTATTTTTATCATATTCACCCGTAAGCAAAGTTTGAAGCCTGAGTGAAGCCAAATCCTTTTCGAGCGAATTTATCGATTCCTCGATTTCTGCAACTAGGGATAAATCCTCTTCCTCATTACCCATTTCAATTAAAACGGTTAAGTCATCATACAAAGCACAAAGGCGGTCATAGGTTTCAACCGTGTTTTTAAGCTTGCCCGTTCTTTGAAGAATTTTTTGAGAATTTTCCATATCATCCCAAAAACCGGGGGCTGCCGCCTTTGTTTCAAGCTCTTCAATTTCTCTTTTGAGTCTCTCATAACCCAAAGCGTCCCTCAAATCCTTAAGCTCCCCTTCATTGCCGAGAAGCCTTAGATTCAACTGCTCAAATTCAAGCATATTATTCCTCCGAAATATTTTTAAGCACAAACGCACACCAATTATCGCGGCATGCTTCGTTCACAATTTCAAATTTGTTTTCTTTCACTGCCGACAAAACATCTTCTTTTCTGATGTCGATAATGCCCGAGATAATAAGAATAGCATCCTTTTTCATAAACTGCGCAACATCGGGTAACAGTTTAATAATTACATCAGCCACAATATTCGCGCAGATAATATCATATTTACCGCTCACCTTATCGGCAAGGTCGCCCACGATAAACTCTGTATTTGCACTAATTGAGTTAATTTCTGCATTCTCTTTTGCAGTTTTAACCGATTGTGCATCAATATCAACACCGAGCGCATTCTCGGCACCCAAAAGAATTGAAGCAATGGCAAGAATTCCGCTTCCGCAACCAATATCAAGAACCTTATCGCCCGTTTTAACACATTCATCGAGTATATTAAGGCAAAGCGAGGTTGTGGCGTGTGTGCCTGTGCCGAAAGCAGCACCGGGGTCAATACTTAAAATCACGCGGTTATCCTTGTTATCATATTCTTCCCAGCTTGGAACAACTGCAAGTCTGTTACCAACCTCAATAGGATGAAAATATTTCTTCCAATTCTCGTTCCAATCCTTATCATCAACACCAACAGCGCCCACTTCGAACGGAATCTTCTCTGCCGCCAATCTTTCCTTTAAAAATTCTAAGGCCTCAGCAGCGTTATCACATTCAGATATGTATATATGAATAACAGAATTGCTTCTGTCCTTAGCAATAAGGTCTTCATCAATAAGATCAATGTGTGCGATTTCCCAAGCCGCTATTTCTAAATCAGAATAATCCTCAATATAAATGCCGTAAGGCACCGTCATATTAGCAATAGCCGCGGCAGAATCTGTATATTCCTGCGGCACGCTAACTGTAATTTCAGTCCAGTTCATAAATACCTCGCATATAGTTTAAACTCAAATATTATAACACTTAATCCCGTTAATTTCAATAACTGTCAAGCCCTTAGTCTTGCAAAAAACTCTTCGATTTCTTGGGCACTTGCATTAACTGTTCCCTGCACCATTGAGCCTCTGCCACCGCCACGAACTGAAAACTCAGTTTTAAAAGAAGCAAAGATTTTCGAAAGGCTTTCATCATCACCGCAAATAGCAAAGGCAAAGCCGTTATCCTTTTTAGAGAAAACCGCTCTTATTCCACCGTTTGTTTTGTAAAGCAAATCCGAAAAATACTGCAAATCCTTAACCTCAAGATTTTCTTCAAATATTGCGGTTATTTTTTCTTTGCCAATATTCTCAGCTTTTTGTGCAAAGGCTGCACGTTTATAACCCGAAAGCTCATATTTTAATTTATCAATCTGTTCTAAAAGCTTGTCAACCGCTTCGGCAGTTTCTTCTTGTTTAACACAAAGTTTATTAGAAATGCTTAAAACATTAGAATATTTCTCATTATAATCACTGAGTGCTCTGCCACCGCACTTAATTTCTATTCTGATACCGCCCCTTAAGCTTTCGGTGGCGAGGAACTTAATAATTCCTATTTCGCCCGTAAAAGCAACATGCGGAGCACAGCAGGCACACATATCAACATCTGCAATCTCAACAATTCTGATATCGCCCTCAAGCTCTTTCTTGCTTCTATAGGGCAAGGTTTTTAAAACACTCTCTTGAGGGTAATAGGTTGAAATTTTTCGGTTTTCAAAAACCGCTTTATTGCTGAGCGCCTCAAGCTTTGCAAGCTGCTCCTTTGAAAGAGGCTTGTCAAAATCTAGGGTTACGATTTCCTCGCTCAAATGAAACCCGACATTTTCACAGCCATAAAGTTTGTTTGCAATTCCTGAAATAATGTGCTCGCCCGAATGCTGCTGCATAAAATCAAAACGGCGTTCCCAATCAATTTTGCCTATAACGGTTGTCCCAGCCTCGATTTTTTCGTTAGTTATGTGAATAATCTCACCGTTTTTAATCTGAACATCCGAAACTACCGCATCGTTTAGGTGACCTTTATCGCTCTTTTGTCCCCCACCCTCAGGGAAAAATGCGGTTTTATTAAGCACAATCCCAAAGCCTTGGGAAAGCTCTTGGCAAGAAACCACTTCGGCCGCGAATTCTTTTAGGTGAGAGTTTATATCATAAAGCTTCTCTGTCATTTTATTTTCCTAACTTCTCCTGTACAATATGCGCTGCCTTGTAAATATCGCCGCCACCCATTGTTATTACGATATCGTTTTCATTGGCCGTTTCGATAATTTTATCAGCAATATTATCAAAGCCATCAACGATAATCGCATCGTTTAGCCTTTCAGCGATATCCTCAGATTTAATGCCATAGGTGTTAACCTCGCGCGAGCCCATAATGGGTGTTAAAATAACCTTATCGGCAACCGAGAGTGCTTCAATGAATTCATCCTTTAATAATGCGGTTCTTGAGAATGTGAAGGGTTGGAAAACCGCTATAACACGATTGTAGCTAAGCTGCTTTGCCGCGTTAAGTGTGGCCTTGATTTCTGTGGGATGATGTGCATAATCATCTGCCAAGGTGAATCCATTATATTCACCTAAGAACTCGAATCTTCTGCCTGCACCCGTGAATTTTTCGAGCGCAGATTTAATACCCTCAGCCGAAACGCCTTGCTCATAAGAAACAGCAAAAGCTGCCAATGCATTAAGCACATTATGTCTGCCTGGGGCTCTGAGTTCGATATTTATAACTTTCTTTCCGTTCATCATAACATCAAAGCCAAAACCGAATTTACCCGCTGCTATGTTTTCTGCATAATACTTATTATTACCGCTAAAACCAAATGTTATAATCTCAGCTTCGGTGTCCTTTGCGGCTTTAAGGCAAAGCTCATCATCTCCGTTTATATAAGCTTTGCTTGACATTTTAAGGAATTTGTGAAATGATAATACAAGATTATCCATCGTTTTGAAATAATCAAGATGGTCGTTATCAATATTAAGCAAAACCGAAATATCGGGGCTCATCTGTAAGAAGGTATCAACAAACTCACAAGCCTCACAAACCATAGTTTCACTCTTGCCCGCAATTCCGTTGGAATTAATCATAGGCAGTCTGCCTCCGATAACTGCAGTAGGTTCCATCTTGTTTAAAAGCAAAATTTGTGTTATCATAGATGTAACGGTGGTTTTACCGTGTGTTCCGCAAACACCGATAACATTATCAAATTGGCGGGTTAAGGCGCCCAAAAGGTGCGAACGCTCCATTGTGGGAATACCGAGTTCCTTTGCAGCAACAATCTCGGGATTATCAGATGAAATCGCGGCAGAATAAACCACCAATTCGGCATCCTTAACATTTTCTGCATTATGACCCATAAAAACCTTTATTCCAAGATTTTTGATACGCTTTAATGGGTCGCTCTCGTTATTATCAGAGCCGGTTAAGATATATCCCTTGCTATGAAGAATTTCGGCTAACGGACACATTCCGCTACCGCCAATACCAATCATATGAATTCTTTTGATATTATTTATAATTTTATCTTCTGCGCGTTCGATTTTCATAAATCTTCTCCTAAAATATTTCTCTTTACATTATAGTACTTTTTAGCTCAAAAATAAACACTTTTTTGCGAGGAATGGTAAATTTATGTTTAAAATACCTGCAAAAATTGAATATGTTATTGAAACACTGCAAAAAAACGGCTTTAGTGCCTATATTGTGGGCGGTTGCGTGCGTGATATTTTACTTGGAGTTACTCCACACGATTATGACATTACAACATCCGCCACCCCCGAACAAGTTATGGCCATTTTCAAAAAAACCATACCCACGGGCATTAAGCACGGCACAGTTACAGTTTTAATTGAAAAAGAACCGATAGAGGTTACCACCTTCCGAATTGATGGCGACTATACCGATAGCCGCCACCCCGACAGTGTGGAATTTGTAACCTCGCTCAAAAAAGACCTTGCACGCCGCGATTTCACTGTTAATGCAATGGCCTATAACCACTGTGAAGGTGTTATTGATTATTTTGGTGGTCAGAACGACCTTAAAAACGGTATTCTTCGCGCTGTGGGAGACCCCGAAAAAAGATTTTTAGAAGATGCACTCAGAATTTTGCGACTTTTTAGATTCGCATCGGTTTTAGGCTTTGAAATTGAGGAAAAAACATTATGCGCCGCCCTTAAATATGCCTATGAGCTTGAAAGCGTGAGCGGTGAGAGAATTATGGCAGAGCTTTCAAAGGCAGTTTGCGGTAAAAACACCGAGGTATTTTCGACCTTACTCCAAAACGGCGGACTCAAATTTTTGAACATCAAATATATCCCCGATTTTAAAAAGCTTCAACAGCTCAATTTCAATCAGAATATTGCCTTATTCACATTTCTTTATAACTCTTGTGAAAAGGGCGATTTAATTTCTTCGTTAGAGCTGTTAAAGCCCTCTAATGCATTGAAGGATTATTTCTTAAAGTTTAGCAGGCTTTTAGAGTTACCACTACCTAGTGAAAAGTCTCACATCAAAAAAATGCTAACCATAGCAGAAAAGCAAATTGTTAGTGATTATTTTGCGTATATTTCCGTTTTTTATGATTGCGATAAAAATTTACTCGAAATAATGCTTGAAGAGAGTTTAAAAGAGCCATATCTGATTTCCCACCTTGAAATAAACGGCAACGATTTAAAGAAAATGGGCTTTGAGGGTGAGCGAATCGGAGAAATTCTTACAACTCTTCAAGAAAAAGTAATCGAGAATCCAAAGCTTAACCAAAAGGATTTGCTTATCAATTTAATAACCTAAGCGTAACAAAATTTATATCAGCGCCATAAACTGTATTAAACAGTTAGGCGCTGATTTTATTTTAGGAAGATGACAAATGAAAAAAATCACTGTTATAGGCGGAGATAACCGCCTCAAAATTGTCAAAGAAGAACTGCAGAAATCGGGATATAATGTGGATAGCATTGGTCTTTTAGAAGATGATTGCGGAGATTACAAAGGCTCGGATATTATCGTTTTACCCGTTCCCACCACAAAAGACCATATTAATATCTTCACACCGCTGACAAGCAGAAAAATACCACTTAGCGAAATTTATGAAAACACAAGTAATGAACAGTTAATTCTCAGCTGCAATTATTTTTTTGAGAATAAAAAATGTGTTGATTATGGTGCGCTCGACAGTTACGCGCTTCTTAATGCCGTGCCAACTGCAGAGGGTGCAATAAAGCTTGCAATTGAAAACACAAATTACACTTTATGGAAGGCTAATGTTTTGGTGATTGGCTACGGCAGGGTTGGGAAAATTTTGGCAAACAGACTAAAAGCGTTCGGCGCAGATGTAACAGTTAGTGCTAGAAAGCCTGCAGATTTTGGTCTGCTCTCTGCGCTCGGTTTTAATTACATAAACACCGAGCACTTAAACCTGAAGCCAATAAAATATGATATAATTTTCAACACCGTTGATGCAAAGGTTATTGATGACAAATCTTTTAAAAACTGCCGTTCAGATTTGCTTATAGATTTAGCTTCAGCTTCAAATCTTAACTTTGCTGCTGCCGAAGAATGTAAAATCAGGACCATAAAAGCACCAGGGCTCCCCGGCAAAATAGCACCTAAAACTGCAGCTGATATATTAGTTAACACAATAAAATATATAATCAATTCATATAATTAGGGGTGAAAACTTTGGAAAAAATCAACTTAGGATATGCCTTTTGCGGTTCTTTTTGCACGATTAAACAATCGCTTAGTGCTTTAGAGGAGCTCGCAAAATTAAACTATAAAATAAAGCCAATTATGTCCCAAATTGTTTACACAACCGATACCCGCTTTGGAAAAGCGGAAGATTTAATAAACAAAACAGAAGAAATATGCCAAGAAAAGATTATTCACGATATTGCTTCAGCTGAGCCGATAGGTCCCAAAAATTTGCTCGATATTATTGTTGTGGCGCCTTGCACGGGTAACACAATCGCAAAAATCGCACTCGGTATCACCGATACACCCGTTACAATGGCCGTTAAAGCACATCTTCGCAACAACAAGCCTGTTGTTTTAGCCATTGCCACTAACGATGCCTTGGGGGCATCTGCTAAAAATTTAGGCCTTCTTCACAATACTAAAAATATTTATTTTGTTCCCTATACCCAAGATGATGCCTTTTCGAAAAACAATTCGCTTGTTTGTGATTTTTCACTGATTGCGGAAACTGTGGAAGCGGCATTAAAGGGCGAACAATTACAACCCGTTATTAAAAAATAAAAGCCGTTGAGGTGCTTTCCAAAGAGAAGGCGCCTCAACGCTTTTTTTATTTTATCTTCCGCGATATTCTTGCTGTAACACCTCTGCCATAGCCTCGGGTGACTCTTTGCAGCCGTTTGCCAGCCACATTTTAATAATAGCATTAAGCCCATTTCTGAAAAATTCGATATGATACTTTATGTTGCTATCAATATGCTCTTTTTCGGCCCGTTCTGTATCGTATATCGAAACAAGGTGCTTATCATCATAACAAAGCTTGAAATAAGTTTTATAAAAAAGCTGATTTTCTTTGATGTGGGTGAACATTTTAAGCGCACCTGTGCGCTCGTTAAAATAATCATAATCAGAAAAAAGATTAGAAAAATCGTTTTCAAGCTTTTCTCTTGTTTTATCCGCAAGGTCGAATATATCAATATAATTCGCATAAAAGGTGCTTCGGTTAAGCCCTGTATTTTTAATTATATCAGAAACGGTGATTGCTTTTAATTCGCAGGTCTGCAAAAGCTCAATAAAGGCTTTTTCGATTTTTTCCTGCGACTCTTTTCTTCGTTTATTGTTCTTTACATTCATAAATTGTCCCCATTATTCCAACACTTGTTGCTAAATTGATGATTGTTTTATACCATCACAAATATTATAGTAGTATTGTAATAAAAACACAAGTGTTGGATTAATGAAAGGAGATTTTAAAATGAAAAAAAGTAGTTTTGTTACACTTGTTATGGGAACCGTAAGCGGAATTTTGTTTGCTCTTGGTATGTGTATGGCACTCTTGCCCGAGTGGAACGCATTTAAAGAGGGTGTTATTTTTGGCGGTATAGGCTTGATTCTCGGTATTATCACATTCATTGTGTGGTGCAAAATGGAAAATAAAACCCTGCCTAAAATAAACGGCAAAAATCTTTTACGCATTGTTTATGCAGTTTTAGCTGTATTGGTTTTAGGATTCGGAATGTGCATGTGTCTCGTTTGGGAGCAAATTGTTTGGGGCACACTCGTAGGACTTGTTGGTATTATTATGCTAATTGCATTAATACCGATGATTAAAGGCATAAAATGAAAGCATTAAAAATTGCACAAAGTCCTTACACGAGTCTGATTTTTAACTTTGTTTATGCAGTAGGAAACTGTGCTATAGGCTTTGGCCTACATTCCTGGTGGTTTATCACTGTGGGAGCATATTATGCCGTTCTTGCCACCACCCGTTTTTCTGTTTTAAGAGTTAAAAAAACAGCAAACGGTAATTCAGAAATAGAGGCATTTGCAAAGCGAATTACAGGCATTTTGCTGTTCGTGTTATCCCTTTGTTTAATAGGCATAAATATCTTATCCTCAGTTAAAGAAAGAGGCTCTGATTTTCACGAAATCATAATGATTGCAATTGCAACCTACACGTTTACGAAAATCACAATTGCGATTATAGGCTTAATTAAATCAAAGTCCATGGACTCAATAATCACTGCAACACTGAGAAATATATCCTTTGCAGATGCTGTTGTTTCCATTTACACACTGCAACGCTCAATGCTGGTTTCCTTTCCGGGAATGAAGCCTAATGAAATTTTAATTTTTAACATTCTAACCGGAACTGCCGTTTGGATTATTGTGCTGTTTCTCGGTTTAAATTTAATAGGAGGAAAATTTGTAGATATGGCAAAATCAAAAATTGTAAAGGTGAATGAAAAAATTGCGGAAGCGGTAACTGAGGGTTACAAGAAAATTGAAAAAGGTGTAACCGAAGGCTATAAAAAAATTGAAAAAGGTGTAACCGAGGGCTACACCAAAATTGAAGATAAGTTTGTTGACGCTTATCTTACAAAAGACGGCGAAACCGTTGAAGAGGCAAAGAAAAGATTAAAAAAAGAGAATAAATAATAAAAAGTGGCAGAGGAATGTTCCCCTGCCGTTTTTTATTTGCAAAATCTATGGTTTCCTATAGTTGTTATAACCTCGCGCGAGAATATCCACTTGCTTGTTGCCGTTTTGGGGTTGTAATAATAAATTGCGCCACCCGATGGGTCAAGTCCGTTTAAAACATCAGAGGCTGCAAGATATGCACTTTCCGCAACAGGCTGATTGAATTGCCCATCATAAAGGCAAGAAAATGCCCCCTTTTGATATACAACGCCCGACAAAGTATCAGGAAAAGACGGATGCTCAATTCGGTTCATAATAACCGCGCCAACCGCTACCTGTCCAAGATAAACCTCGCCTCTTGCCTCGGCAGAGATAATGCGCGCCAATAATTCATAATCTGATGAAGCAATGCCGCCCATTCCGTTTTTAATGCCTAAAGCAGTTAATGTTTTTGAGCCTGCAATTCCGTCTGCAACAAGTCCGTTATCTCTTTGGAAAGCAATTACGGCATTTTTTGTTGCCAAGCCGAATATCCCGTCAACATTTCCGCTATAATACCCTTTTTGTTTTAAAATCGTTTGGATTTGTCGCACCTCACTCGAGCGAGAGCCCATTTTTGAAAGTGCAGATACAACCCCCGATGAAATACAAATAATTAAAATAACCGCTAAACTGATTTTGAATATTTTTTTCATAAAAATCACTTCCCGCAAATAATAATTCCCAAAAATACCCTTTTTATTCCTTCATTTTCAAAAACTTTGCTTTTCTTACATCACGCTTTGACAAAATAACCCCGCCCGTCGATTTATAATATTATTAGAATTTTAGGCGGTGATACGATTGAAGGAATTAGTAAAAATACCGGTTAAATCCGAGAATTTTACACTAAAAGAATTATTAATAGCAAGCTTTGAGCATTTATTGATAGGACTAATTGGTTTTATTATGTGCAGAGCAGTTGTGTTGGACAAGCTTCTCCCCTTTGGCATCTCCTATTTAGCGGGTTGTTCATTAACTTTTACGCCCGCGGCGGCAATCGGCGTGTTTCTCGGTTATTTCATCCCCGCGGTTGGTAACGGTGCGTTCCGTTACATTGCGGCGCTTTTTGCGGTTTTATCTATTAAGCTGCTTCTTAGTGCATATAAAAAAATAATATGCAACCCATTATTTTTAACAGTTATAACCTTACTTATCTCGTTTTTTACATCTGCTGTAACTCTTAAGTGGATGCAAACCTCGTTTTTAGAGGTGCTGACCGAATCTTTATTATCTGCTGCGGGGGCATATTTTATTACACGCTGCTTTTTAACTCTAAACAAATCCAAAGCAGGCCTCACCACCGATGAGCTTGCAGAGCTGCTCATAGTTGCAAGTATTATCATTATGGGCTTTAGCGGATTCCAATTAAACGGCATTTCCCTTGGCAGAATTTTAGGTGTTTTTCTTGTGCTGACCGCTGCAAAATATGGCGGCATAATATCGGGTGCCGTTAGCGGAATTGCGGTTGCTCTTTCCTTCGCACTGAGTAATGTTGAAGGTCAAATAGGTATAGCTCTCGCATTTGCAGGTTTGGCCGCAGGCATATTTTCCTCACTCGGCAAATATGCACAAGTGCTTTGTTCTATAATCTTTGTTTTTATCGGCGTGGCTTCAACAAAGGATGTATTGCTAATTTCACGTTCTATAACCGAAACGGCAATTGGGTCCATTCTCTTTTTAACCCTTCCACGAAGAGCGGGGATTTATTTCGGCAAGATTTTTTCCTATAACCCAAAAATTGCAATTCCGATTAACTTAAAAAAATCAATAACCATGCGTTTGGAATTAGCATCAGATGCACTAAAGGATGTTTCGCAAACGGTTGAGCAGGTTTCAAAAGAGCTCTCGCGCATCAATTCCCCCGATTTCGGCACGGTTATAAGAAACATTGAACAAGATGCCTGTGCAGGTTGCAAGCTCAGGATTCACTGCTGGGAAAGCAGAAAAGATAGCACTATTAACGCAATTCTTGAAATGACAAAAGCTGTAAAACTCGGCGAATGCTCACCCGAAAAATTTGCCCCTGAAGAATTCAAAGGCAGATGTATGAAGGTGTCATCAGTTGGAAACGCAACCTATAAACGCTATTCCGACTTTGCATCGCGAATTTCGGCAGAAAACCGAATTGATGAGGTACGTTCGGTAGTTTCCGACCAATTTAACGGCATTTCACAAATGCTTTATGAACTAAGTAATGATTTTAAAAACGATGAACAATTTGATAATTCTGCTGCCGAAAATGCCGCGGCGGCGCTTAAAACACTCGAAATTCACTCTGAGGAAGCAAGCAGCAGAATTGATAAATTCGGTAGAATGACCTTGGAATTTAAAATTAAGAAAACACCCGAATTGGTTATTAATAAGCTTCAGGTTATGAAGCTTTTATCGGTTGTTTGCGAAAGAGATTTCAATATTCCGATTGTTAGCGAGGTTGGCGGAGATATATTTATGATATTAAATGAGCACGCCAATATAACTATTGATATAGGCATTGAGCAAATTTCCGCAAACGAAGCCACCATGTGCGGAGATGCTTATAAATATTTTAATGATGGAAAAGGGCATTTTGTAATCATTCTCAGCGACGGTATGGGTACAGGTGGCAGAGCCGCAGTTGACGGCGCGATGGCATCGGGACTTATGAGCCGACTACTCAAAGCGGGTTTTGGGTATGACTGCTCATTACAAATTCTTAATTCTTCAATGCTCTTTAAATCAACCGATGAATCTCTTGCAACGGTTGATATTGCAAGCATAGACCTCTATACCGGTGAAATAACGCTTTTAAAAGCGGGTGCGGCACCAACAATCATTCGCCGTTCAGGAAAAACCGGCAAGGCAGAAAGCACTTCACTGCCCGCAGGGATTTTGCGTGATATAAGCTTTGATAAAGCAATTATTAAGTGCAAAATCGGTGATATTGCGGTTTTAATGTCCGATGGGGCCATAGGCGCCGGAACCGATTGGATAAGGGCAGAAATTGAGGCCTGGCAAGAGGGCTCTGCACAAGCACTTGCAGAAAGACTTTGCGAATGTGCAAAACGCCGAAGAAACGATGACCACACAGATGATATTACAGTTATTGCAGCCATTCTTAACAAGGCTGTATAAATCCCCCCTTAAACACAAAAGAACCGAGCATGAGCTCGGTTCTTTTGTGTTTATTAGCATTGTTTTATAAGTCTTATATAAAATTCAACCGCTTTAAGCGCTGTTGAAACACGGATTCGCTCGTTGTTTCCGTGAATAGTAGCTCTTTCTTCACTTGTTAAATCCATAGCAGAGAATCTGTAAACCTTATCAGAAATTCTGCCGTAATGTCGGCTATCGGAGCACTGCACCATAAGATATGGTGAAACTATTGTGCCCTTCCAGGTTGAAGCCACTGCCGAAGCCACCTTTTCGAAAGCCTCGCAATTGGTTTCGGAAATTCGGCTTGGATTCATTCCATGCAAGAGATTAACCTCAACCTTTTCGTTATCAATGGTTTTTCTTATATATTCCAAAGCGGAATCAATATTATCCTGCGGGTTAAGGCGCATATTAGAAACCATTGTGGCTTTAGGCGGAATAACGTTTGAAGCAGCACTGCCGCTCATCTGAGTGAATGCCACAGTTGTTCTCATTAACGCGTTAAGCTCTCCGCCGCTTTTCTTACAGATTAAATCCAAAACACCGCTAAATGCCCAAAGATTAGCAAAAATCATTCTATAAAGGAAATTAGAATGTCTGCCAAGTGTATCAAACATTTCGGCAACAGGCTTTGTTAAATGCATTTTAAAGGGGTTATTTTCCATTTTGCAGCAAGCTGCAGAAAGCTCACCTACAGGTGTGTGAGGCTTTGGTGCCGAGGCATGACCGCCTGCCGATTTGCAGCTGTATTCAACATCCATCATACCCTTTTCGGCAATGCCGATAAGGCCGCAAGGACTCGATACACCTGGGAAAACTCCCTCAACAACAGCTCCGCCCTCATCAACAACCAGCGCGGGCACAATTCCGTTTTCTTCGAAATAATCAACAATATTAACGGCTCCCTTTCCGTTAACCTCTTCCCCACCGGAAAATGCAAAATAAATATCATTCTCGGGAACAAAGCCTTTTGCTATTAAGGTGTCGGCAGAGAATAGAACGCCGTTGAATGTAACCTTTGTATCAAGAGTTCCTCTTCCCCAAATAACATTATCTTCCAAAATAGCCTCAAAGGGCGGTTTTTCCCACATTTCTTCATTAACGGGAACAACATCATAATGCGCCATCAAAACTGTCGGCTCATTATGGTTTCTGCCCTCCCATTTAAAAAGCAATGCACGGTCCGCAAGCTCAGAAAAAGAGCATTTTGAAAAAACATTCGGATAAAGATAAGGCAAACGAGCAACCAGCTTTTGAAACTCTGCATCGTCTTCCTTGGAGGAATCCTTATAAGACACGGTCTTGCATCTTACAAGCTCTCTCAAACTTTCAATCGCCTTTTCATTATCAAACTCGATTTCTTCTTCGAAAATTTTAACATTTTTCTTTGGTACGAATTTTAAAGTTCTTATAACTATCGTTAAAATAAACCCAAAAATAACTGCTGCCAATACAATTAAAATATAATCAAAAAATCCCATAATTAAAGCATACCCTTTTTATACATTATTCTTGCAACTAAAATGGTAAATAACACGCCAACAGGAACCATAATACCAACCGTGCCGCGATTAAGCTGTGGAACGAAGATAAATAAAATAAGCATTAAAATAACGGGTGCTATTGAAAGTTTTGCGTGTTTAGAAATGAAAACCACTGCAAGACCGCCGAAAAGCGCAGGCAAAATTAAATCAAACGCAGGCTCTAGCACAGGTGATTCAAGAATTGGAGTTAAAGGAACAATTAAAATTACACCAATAATAATTATAAATGTTGTTACAATGCTTGAAACCGCTATTGAAATGGTTGAAATGATTTCGCCCTCTTCACTGCTAGGCTTCACATTGGCTCTTTCCATTGCATCAACCGCACACGGAAGCTTAAGATTTGAAATGTTACCTGTTACGAACGAAAGATAAGTTCCGCCCGCACCAAGCATTGGAACATAGGTGAAAATTTCAACCAATCCCACTGCCCAATACATTGGAAGTGTTGCAAAAAGACCCTGTGCTAAGGGCTTCCACTGAGGAACAACATTAAAAATCAATGAAACTGCAAGTGGGAATATAAAAATCATAACGCAGATAATAAGTCCCCAAATAAGACCGTCGCGATGAACGGATTCGAGATAATTTAAATTCTTTTTTGCTTTCATTATTTAATCACCTCATAACCCAAAATTTCAGCCAGCGGGATAGCCGCCGCCATTCCGCCTATAAGGCTTAATGGTAACGCATAATCGGTTAACCAACGCACTTTAAACTTCTTTGAAAGAATTCCGCAAATTGCCATTATAACCGCCGAAACAAGCATAACACAAACAGGTGTAAGACCTGCGGTACTTCCTTTAAAAACATCAGAAACATCGCAGAAAACATAACCTAAAAATGCGGAAATCATACCGAGAAACATAGCATCGTTGAATATTTCTCCCCATTTTTTATCCTTCATTCCGATTTTGTTCATACCGCCCTGAATTTTCTTTGTGATAAGCGGAACTAAAATGAGGCCTATTGCAATTCCCAATGTCATAACCCAAAGCACAGTAACATAAAGCGAAGCATCCGTAACGGTTGAGCCCGCACCAACACCTGCCGCAGTTAATGCATTGTTAGCCGCAACGGTTTCATATGTAATAGAGCCTATAACCGAGAGTCTGAGCCACGGCAAAGCAATACCAAGGCTTTTTGAGAGTGCCACAACACCAACCAAAACCGCTATTGCGGGGGCAATTGTAAACACAGCCGATGAAGTGATTGTTTTTTTAACTGTTGATGATGCAATACCGATTTCTTTAGCGCGTTTCATCGCTTTAATTAAAAAGAAAACCGACTGAGCCAAAACAGTTAAAATGATTGCGCCAACAATGACAAAAAGAATTGGATGGTTAACATTAAAATCCATTTTTACATCTCCTTATAAATTTTCTAAGTATTTAAGCAAATGTGGTATATTTTCTTCAAAATTAACACCATAACGCTTGTCGCTTTTTTGCAAGGTGGTTTGCTTAATGCAAAGTGAAACAAAGTTAACAGCAATCTGAGCAGATGCTTTAATGCTTCTGCCGTGCAGAATTGATGCACCCAGCACACTTGCAAAAATATCACCTGTGCTATGGAAAGAAACGGGTTGTTTTTCGGCAAAAACATATGAGATTTCACCCTCTTCGAAAATCGCCACACCAATTTTCCTCTCATCAAAAGAAACACCTGTTAAGATTATTTTTGCATTTGTGAGCGAATAAAGTTTATTAAGCAATTTTTCTATATAATCTTGGCCATAGTCTTTATCTTTAAAGGCAATTCCCGTGAGCAAACAAGCCTCTGTGATATTGGGCGTTATAATGTCTGCCTTTTGGCAAAGTCTTAGCATATAACTAACGTAACTCAAAGAAAAACCGCTATAAAGTTCGCCGTTATCACCCATAACCGGGTCGGTTATAAGCAGATTGGAATCGGTTTTGATATGTTCTAAAGCCGAAATAACCGCACACACCTGAGTAGGACCGCACAAATAACCCGTATAAATAGCATCAAAATCAATGTTTTCGCTTTTCCAATGCTCTGCGATGGGTTCAATATCCTGTGTTAAATCGTGAAAGGTCTGATTTTTAAAACCGCCTGTGTGGGTTGAAAGAACTGCAGTTGGAATAACCGAAGTTTGAATTCCTGTTGCCGAAAGCAGCGGCAACGCCACCGTGAGAGAACATCTGCCAAAACACGATATATCGTGTATTGCAACGATTTTTTTCTGCACTCAAAAATCATCCTTTCTTTTTATTTTTGCAAATATCACTTAAAACACAAATTTCACATTTGGGATTTCTTGCCACACAAATATCTCTGCCAAAAAGCACAGTTCTGTGACAAAAATCATTTGATTTTTCGGGTGGCAAAAGTTTTCGCATTGCCATTTCAACCGAAAGCGGATTTTCTGTTTTAACAAAACCCAATCTGTTCATAATTCGGATAAAATGAGTGTCTGTAACCACGGCGGGTTTTTTATAAATATCACCGCACACAAGATTTGCGGTTTTTCTGCCCACACCCGAAAGGGTTGTTAGCTCTTCTATAGTGTCAGGCACAACACCGCCAAAATCAGACATTAATTTTTGAGCGATAAGAATTAAATCTTTTGCCTTGGTTTTATATAACCCACAAGTTTTTATGAGTTCCTCTACCCTGTTTATATTTGCAACTGCCATTTTTTGCGGTGTTGGAAACTCTTTAAATAAATCGGGTGTTACCATATTAACCCGCTTATCTGTGCACTGAGCCGAAAGCCTTGTTGCGATGAGCAACTGAAAGGCATCTGTATACTCGAGTGAACAAATTGCATCGGGATATAATTCTTCTAATCTTTCAACCGCGGCTATAACTCGTTCTTTTTTAAGCATTGGCAGCCTCAAGTTTTAAATCATTTGGTTTAATAAGTTTGAGTTTTCTCATTCCCTCTGCTATTGCGAGTGTTACTACCGCGGGAAGAACAAAATGCATAACAACGATTTCTAAAATTGTGATAATGGGTGAAACACCGTTTGCAATCATACTGTCATACGCCATAAACTGACCCACAAGACCCGCAGAGCCCATACCCGAGCCCACGGGGTTACTCACCATTTTTAGAACCGCAGAAGAAACAGGACCCAAAATTGCACTCGAAATTATTGAAGGCAACCAAATAAGCGGATTTCTGACAATGTTTGGAACCTGAAGCATTGAAGTTCCAAGTCCCTGCGCGATAAGACCGCCGAATTTATTCTCGCGATAACTGATAACTGCAAAACCAACCATATTACAGCAACAACCAATTGTTGCGGCACCCGCAGCAAGACCTGTAATACCCATAGAAACACCGATAGCCGCCGAAGAAATCGGCAAGGTAAGAATAATACCCATAAGCACAGAAACCGCCATACCGCCCAAAATTGGGTATTTCGCAACATTAACATTAACTAAATTTCCAAGCCACATCATAGCGGTTGAAATATAAGGTCCAACAAAGTAGCCCGCAAAAGCACCCGACAAAATACAGCAAATCGGAGTTACGATTATATCAACCTTTGTTTTGCCTGCCACCAATGCGCCGATTTCGATTGCCACATAAGCGGCAATGAAGGCGCCCAAGGGCTCACCGGGAGTGCCAATCTTGAAAGCTTCATTAAGAAGATTTGGAAAAGCACCAATCATACCGCAAACTGCAGCAGAAACGGTTGTGAGCGGCGAAGATTTGAGTTTGCAAGCAACACCGACACCGATACCTGCACCTGTCAGAGTTTTAGCAACACTGCCCATTGCGTTCAAATAATCGGCAACTATATTAGCACCTAAAAGCTTTGCTATCTGGCAAATAATGGTGCCGATAATAAGTGTTGAAAATAGTCCATACGCCATACCTGAGAGTCCATCAATAAAAACTCTGTTTAAATACTTTTTAACCATTTTAACTTCCTCCAAATTGGTTTTTCTTGTAGATAATTATACATTAAAAATATTTTTTTTACAATAGTGTATAACATTTTTTTAACTAGAAACAATAATAAAATAAAAAATTTTTGGCTAAAGAGGTTTTATTATGAAAACTGTTGCTTTTTTTGACACAAAATCTTATGACAGAGAAAGCTTTAAAAAATTCCAAGACCCCGATATAAATATTCGGTTTTTCGAAAACAAACTCAATTCCGATACCGTTAGTATGGCGGCTTGTTGCGATGCGGTTTGCGCCTTTGTTAATGATGATATTAACAGTTTTGTTTTAGAAAAATTAGAAAGTTACGGGGTGGGACTTGTAGCGCTTCGCTGTGCGGGTTACAACAATGTTGACCTTAAAACCGCCCGTGGCAGAGTTCATATTGTGCGTGTTCCCTCTTATTCGCCCTATGCTATTGCAGAACATTCGATGGGAATGATTTTATTACTCAACAGAAAACTTCACCGCGCTTATATCAGAACGCGCGACCATAACTTTTCACTTGAGGGACTTACTGGGTTTGACCTTAATCAAAAAACCGTTGGTATTATAGGAACGGGTAAAATAGGTTTGACCTTTTCGGAAATCTGTCAAGGATTCAGTATGGATATATTAGGTTATGACCCATATAAAAACAATGATTTTAAGGGTAAATATGTGTCGCTTGATGAACTTTTAGAAAGTAGTGACATTATTTCTTTACATTGTCCCCTCACAAAAGAAAATAAGCATTTAATTAACGATAAAACCATCGAAAAAATGAAAAACGGGGTTTTTATTATCAACACTTCGCGCGGACAGCTGATTGATACCCAAAGTTTAATCAACGGCCTTAAAAGCGGAAAAGTAGCAGCGGCAGGACTTGATGTTTACGAAGAAGAAACTGCTCTTTTCTTTGAGGATTTTTCTGATGAAGTTATCCACGACGACACCCTTTCCACCCTCATTTCAATGCCAAATGTAATAGTGACCTCACATCAGGCGTTCTTGACCAAAGAAGCTCTTTATGCAATCGCAGAAACCACAATGAAAAATTTAAAGAGTTATTTTGACGGTGAGGAACTCCAAAATGAGATTTCGGTATAGACTTGTATTTTAATTACTTCTATGGTATACTTTATTTGGTGATTTTTAATGACAAAAATTTATCTCGTGCGGCATTGCGAGGCTATCGGTAATGTTACTGATATTTTCCAAGGAGTTACCGACCTTGATATAACCGAACTCGGCGAGAAACAACTTAAATTTTTAAAAGAGCGCTTCGAAAACATTCAACTTGACTGTGTTTATTCAAGTCCTCTTATAAGAACGCGAAAAACCGCCAATGCGATTATCGGAAACAAATCCCTTTCTGCTAAAATTGAAAAAGGGCTCATAGAGATTGACGGCGGAGTTATCGAGGGAAAAAACTATAACGATGTTTTTTCAAACAATCGTGAACTTGCAGAAACTTGGCTTAACAAACCGCAAGATTTTCTTCCAGAAGGCGGTGAAAGCACAAGAGATGCTTATGAGCGTATTTGGAAAACGGTAAAGCAAATCGCATCTGAAAATAAAGGGAAAACCGTTGCATGTGCCACACACGGCGGTGTTATGCGTTGTCTTATTTGCAGATTATTAAACGGCGATATCGAACATCTTAAAGACACTCCTTTTCACGAAAACACAGGAGTAACCTTAATAGAATTTGATGACAACCTAAACGCCAATCTTGTTTTTTACAATGATTTTTCTCATCTCCCCAGTGAATTTATAGGTAAAAAGAAAAAAACGCTGAACCGTTTTATAGAGGTAAAAAAATGATAATTATGTCTGTTGATTTAGGTAAAGCGCGAACAGGAATTGCCGTTAGTGATAACGGTGAAAATTTTGCTTTCCCTAAGGGTGTTATAACCGAATATAACACCGAAAAGTTAGTTGAAAAGCTCTGCCTTGCCATAGATGAGCATAATGCTGAGCGTGTTATCGTGGGGTATCCTAAGAATATGGACGGTTCTGTGGGCAGCAGAGCCCAAGAATGTGCTGAAATTGCAGAACTCATTAAAGAAAAAAGCGGCAAAGAAGTGGTTTTATGGGATGAACGCTGCACTACTATTTCCGCACACACTGCACTTAATTTTACCGATACACGCGGTAAGAAGCGCAAACAAATTGTTGATGCCGTTGCCGCAGTGATTATTCTTGAAGATTATTTAAGATTTTTGAAAACGAAATAATAAGATTTTAAAAAATAATTGATAAGTTGATTATTGTTAATTTATTGATTATTTTTTTAATATTAATAATTTGTTATTATTTTCCTTGTATACTAACTATAGGCTATCTTAGAGAAAGGGAGTTTCTATGTTAAAACTTCAAAATATTGTTAAGAAATACCGCACAGGCGATACCGTGGTAGAAGCACTTAAAGGTGTGAATATTGAATTCAGAAAAAATGAATTTGTATCTATTTTAGGTCAATCAGGTTGCGGTAAAACCACACTGCTTAATATCATCGGCGGACTTGACCGTTATACCGATGGTAATTTGTTTATAAACGGTAAATCCACAAAGCTATATAATGATAAGGACTGGGATAATTACCGCAACCACACAATAGGCTTTATTTTCCAAAGCTATAACCTTATCCCCCACCAAACCGTGCTTTCAAATGTTGAATTAGCATTAACTCTTTCGGGTGTTTCTAAGTCCGAGCGCAGAAAACGCGCAACCGAAGCACTTAGCAAGGTAGGGCTTCTCGACCAACTAAATAAAAAGCCCAACCAAATGTCGGGCGGTCAGATGCAAAGAGTTGCCATTGCAAGAGCGCTTGTTAACAATCCCGATATTTTACTTGCCGATGAGCCAACCGGTGCGCTTGACAGTGAAACATCGCTTCAGATTATGGCGCTTTTGAAAGAAATTGCTAAAGACAGACTCGTAATTATGGTGACACATAACCCGGATTTAGCAGCGGAATATTCCACAAGAATTGTTCGTTTACTTGATGGCAGAGTTATTGATGATACTATGCCTTACAAGGAAGAATTCCTAGAGCAAAAAGAAACCAAAACAGTTAAGAAACCCTCAATGTCATTCACAACTGCGCTTTCTTTGTCATTCAATAACCTTTTAACCAAGAAAACACGAACTTTCCTCACCTCTTTTGCGGGTTCTATCGGAATTATCGGTATTGCGCTGATACTTGCCCTTTCAAGCGGTGTTAATGCCTTTATTGAACAGGTCGAAGAAGAAACCCTTTCGAGTTATCCAATCACCATTGAACAAGCAGGCATAGATATGTCGGGTATGGCAGACAGTTTAATGGGTGATATCGATAAGGATAAAGAATTTGACCAAAACAAAATTCACTCCAACAATATTATGACCGAAATGATGTCAACCATGGTGAACGGTATTTCGGTTAATAACCTTAAACTCTTCAAGGAGCATATTGAAGCCACTCCTGAATTCAAAGAATTTGCAAGTGATATCCAATATGTTTACAACACACCGATGAATATCTACACCGAAGACGGTGAACACATTAACCCAAATCAGATTTTCAACACAATAAACAAAAGTCTCGGTATGGGTGAAACAAGTTCTTCGGTGATGTATAGCCCTATTATGAGTAATACTGAAATATGGCATCAGTTGTTTGAAAACGAAGAACTTCTCGAAAGGCAATATAAGGTCATTGCGGGTAAAATGCCTAAAGCATATAACGAAGTTGTGCTTGTTGTAAACAAAAATAATCAGATAAGTGATTATACGCTTTATTCATTGGGTCTTAAAGATTCAGCCGAACTTGAAGAAATGATGGAAAAGGCGAAAAAAGGCGAAAAAATTGAAGCAACCGAAGAAACCTCTTATACCTTTGATGAAATTTTAAAATTGAAATTCAAGCTATTGGTTAACACTGATTATTTTGAAAAAAATGCAAACGGAACCTGGTCTGATAAAACCCGCGATGATTTATATATTCAGTCGCAATTAGCCAATTGCGAAGAAATCAAGGTTGTGGGTATTTTAAGACCCTCCGAAAACGCCGTTAACGATCAGACAAGCGGATTTGTGGGTTACAAAAGAGAGCTTATGGAAAAGCTTATCAATTCGGTTAACGACAGTGAGATTGTAAAGCAGCAAAAAGAAAACGCCGAAATCAACGTTTTAACCGGTAGACCTTTTACAAACAACTATGATGATATGACCTATCCGCAGCTTATCGGTTATATCTCTACCCTACCCGAGCAAGAGCAACAACAATATAACCTTTATGTTGAAGGAATGAAACAGCAAGGCAAAACCGAAGATGAAATTTTAAACACCTTTAAAACCGCCTTTTCAAGCCAAAGCAACGAGGCAACTTATGAAAGCAACCTTACTTCTTTTGGTGTTTCGGATTTAAGCAATCCCGTAACCATTAATATTTATCCCAAAGATTTTGAACTGAAAGATTCCTTGACAGATTTAATTGATAAATACAACGAAAAAGCAGATGAAAGCGAACAGATTAACTTCACCGACTATGTTGGTCTTATGATGTCATCTATCACCACAATAATTAATGCTATTAGTTATATTTTAATTGCATTTGTCAGTATCTCACTTATTGTTTCTTCAATTATGATTGGAATTATAACCTATATTTCGGTGCTTGAAAGAACGAAAGAAATCGGTATTTTACGGGCAATGGGTGCTTCTAAACGCGATATTTCGCGTGTGTTCAATGCCGAGACCTTAATTGTCGGATTTGGTGCGGGTGCGCTTGGAATTGTGGTAACGCTTCTGTTGCTCATACCAATCAATGCTATAATAAAATCATTAACGAGCATCGGCGGTTTGGCGGCCCTCCCCTATAACGGCGCAGTAATACTTGTAATTATCAGTATGTTACTGACCTTTGTCGCAGGTCTTATCCCATCAAAGATAGCGGCTAAAAAAGACCCCGTAACAGCACTTAGAACTGAATAAAAAATTAAGCCTCCGCAAAAGCGGAGGCTATTTTTTTAGTTTTCAAGAATATATTTGAACTGCCACTCAGATATCACATAAATTACATAATCAGGCTTTACTTGACTATAAATTTTACTGTCAAAAGTATATGTAAACATTGTTGAAAAATGTGAAATATTGCTACGGTCGGCAATAAGGTCATGAATTTGTGTTCCAAAAGAGTTACGCATTACCCAAACGTTTGGCAGGCTTGCATTACCCGTATTATATCTTTTCTCATTTTTCATTTCATCTGTATATGAATCGTATGTAACACAGTTTGAAAGTTTATATCTACTTATTCCCTGAATTACAGAAGATACGTTTGTTTGGAAATCACGACGTACACCATATTCAAGAACCTTTGTGCCGGGTTTTGTATCAACACCGAAGTAAGAAGGAATATCAGAACCAATATAATAATCTCTTGTCCATTTAAATTCATTCAACTTTCTTGGCGCGGCGCTCGGAAATTTGTTTGAAATATGCTTATATAACTCAACATAAGCAATATATGCGCCGTAATCGGTCCAGTGGGAATCATACTTATTATAAAGCGGTAAAGAATCGTTTTTATGTTCATTAAAGGTTTGACGCAAATCTAAAACAGTAGCACCTGCAGATTTCAAACAATTAGCAACCTGGTCATAATAACTTGTTTTGTTGAGTTTGGTGTAATCACTCGGCACCGACTCTGGATATACGGTTATTGAACTCGGAACTAAAACACAAACTATTTCTGCGCCACTGTTAACTTGCCTTAATTTTTGAATTCTATCAGAGAATTTTTGAGCGTATTTTTGTGAATTTGAAGATGTAATTTGCACTTCATTTGTAAAATACTGAAGCATTTTATAGAAATAGCCTTGATTGTTATTACCAATCATCGGGCGCCATTCCGCATCATACGCATAGGGAGAACTTTGGAGTTTTATATCCTTCTTTATTTCGCCTACACATTTACCGTTATACCAAAGAGTGAACAGGCCCTTAGACTCTTTCATTGTGCTGATTCTCATGCCAAAACAACCATTGGTTGAATTGACCGCATAACAACCGCGTTCATTCTGCAAAACAACGGCAAGACCTTTTGGACATTCGCCATAAAGTGCGGAATAACCATTATCAGAGCCGGCACTTGAAGCACCGTAAATCTTAAACTCGGTATCAGCGGCATTATATTTTTCGGATGTTTTTCTGGCGGTTGAATATTCACTGCCATAGGCTTGAGTGTATGTTATAGCCTCTGTTTTCTTGTGCGCACAAAGTTGACAAGTATATGTAACAACACCGTTTGAAGAAGCGGTTGGAGCCGCGGTTATGTCGCCATCGTTCCAAACGTGTTCTAATTCGGCTACCTCTTCACAGAAAAGGCATTTTGAAGAGCACTTGGTATTAG
Source organism: Oscillospiraceae bacterium (assembly GCA_015065685.1). Classification (GTDB taxonomy): domain Bacteria; phylum Bacillota; class Clostridia; order Oscillospirales; family Acutalibacteraceae; genus UBA737. Next base: position 62,536 of record SVPU01000008.1, read on the forward strand.
AAGTCATTGTCCATTTATTATAAGTATGGAAATCGGCATCATGTGTACCTGCGGCGATATTATCATCCGACGGGGGCTTTATAACACCTGTTGAAGTGTCGGTAGAACTGATATTTGTGCTGCCTTTATCAGATGAATTATTTGCACTTTGAGAATTATTTCCGCTTGCAGTATCGGTTGGGGTGTTCTCAACCCCACCGTTCTGCTCTGCCGAAGTGATTTCCGAAGAATTCTGAGCGGTAGATTCACCATCGGAATTCACGTTGTTTTTGTTACACGATACGGTTAAACATAACGAAATCACCAACAAAAAGCAAAGCGCGGTTTTAAAAAAGACTTTAAATTTCATAACTCTTTTCCTTTCAAAATTATTTAACATTGTCTAAAATATTGTTTTCGGTTAAGTTTTCGAAATTATAAACAAACAAAACACGGTCACAGTTATACTCTTTAGCGTACTCTGTGACATTAGTATTATTGTTTGCAAGGTTGATAATCACAAGGTCAAAATGTTGCGCCAAAAAAGGAACTAAAGAATCTGCAAAAGAATCTTTCATAACAAGCAGTCTTTCTCTCTTTTCCCCGCTTTTTAGAAATACTGTTTGTTCATTATGTGTTCCGTCAAGAAAAGCGGCATATTTATTCTTTTCAGTTAAATACTCACGGTTAAGATAACCCGAAAAGGTTTTATAAGGCTTTTTAGCCTTTATCATTTTTCCGTTTTCATCTTTTTGTCTAACAACCGAATAACAAGTGGTTATAAAATCTTCTTGGTTGCCAAGACTCCAGATTTCTAAAATATCCGAGGGCACAAATTTCATACCCGCCTTTGACCAAGTGGTACCATAAAAATCGGAAATTTGCTCTACCTTGAAAGAATCTTTCGGAATTATTTTTTCTTCCATTCCCCACTTTTTCATTATTTCGGTATAGGCAATGTATGCGCCTTCACTTGTCCAATGATGGTCGGTTTTATAATAAACATAATTTCCCTTTTCATTTTCTTTTTGGAAAATGGGTAATAAATCAATATATCCGCTTTCTTCACAAACACTCGATTTTATTTCTTCACTCAAAGAGATTCCGTTTTCGTTTGGATAAATTAAATCCTCACCTACAACATCAACCGTTCTTGGCGGGAAAAGTGTGATTAACGGCAGAGTTTCACTTTTTGCATATTCGTTAAACTTTTCCAAACTGTCTTTTAAATTTTCTGAATAATAAAAATCCGTTGAAGATGTTTTTTCAAAACGGTTTTTATATGTATCAAACAGTCTGACCGCCAATTGCTCGTTTTTACCCAAAAGCACACCGTTATTTTCTCCACAACCCAGAACAGAGGCTACCATTCCCTTAAGCCCCACAAATTCATCTCGTGCAACAAATTGGTCAGCAAAATAAACATTCATTTCCTTTGTGAAGGTGCCATCTGCAATATTGCCAAACTCAGTTTCGGGAAATGCCTGCAAAGAACGGTTTTCTTCGCTTGAAAACTCTTTATCGGGCATTAGAAAAAATGCAATAGAAAGTGCAAAAATCACTACTAAAAAGGAGGCGGTTGTAAAAATATTTATAAACTTTTTCAAAACCTTTCTCCCCCTTTAGAAATTAAAATATAAAAACGGACTAAAGGTTGAATCAACCATATAAGCAACACATATAACTAAGAGCAATATCCAAATGATTGCCGTGATTACTTGGAACAAACCGCCGAATATTTTTGTTATACCTTCGCTTTTGTTATTAAAAACAGCACAAAGTTTTGAATAAAGCATTTTTGGAAACGGTGTTGCCGCTATCGCTGCAATAGCCAAAAACGGCAAAGAAATTAAAAACTGATAATTTATAACGGCGGTAGAGAATGAATCCACACCTATGCCAAAAATGGCTTTAAATACATTTTTAATTTCTGATAAATCGGTGAATGCGAAGATTATCCAACCGAAGCCTATTAAAAGCAATGCATAAATATGGCGGAAAACCTTGGGGATTTTTACAAGCAATTTCAAAATAAATGTTTTTTCGAGCATTAAAATCGCACCGAAATATGCACCCCAGAAAATAAAGTTCCAACTAGCGCCATGCCAGAAACCCGTAAGCAACCAAACCATTGCAATATTTCTGTATTGTTTTAAAAGTCCTTTTCTGTTGCCGCCAAGCGGTATATAAACATATTCCTTAAACCATGAACTCAGTGACATATGCCATCTGCGCCAGAATTCAGTGATACTTGCCGAAATGTAAGGGAAATTGAAATTCTCAAGAAAACGGAAGCCAAACATTTTGCCAAGACCTATTGCCATATCGGAATATCCCGAAAAATCAAAATAAATATGTAGCGTGTAGAAAATCATTACCATCCACGCCGCAAGAGTTGTGTTTTCAAACTCCATTGAAGAACGGCAATACTCGTAAATTGCTGCGGCGGTATCGCCTAATATGATTTTTTTAGAAAGACCGATAATAAACCTTTTAACGCCGTTTGTGAACAATTCAAGCGTTTCTTTGCGCTCAATTATCTGGTCATCAACATCGCGGTAGCGAACAATAGGACCCGCAATCAGTTGTGGGAAAAGCGCAACATAGGTGCCAAAAGCAACAAAGTTTTTCTGCACCTGTGTTCTTTTCCAATAAAGGTCAATCGTGTATGAAATAATTTGGAACGTGTAAAAAGATATACCAATCGGCAAAACCAAATTCTTTATAAGCGGTGTGCCAGAAAAGACAGGTATGAGTCTTAAATTTTCAATAAAGAAATTACAGTATTTAAAGAAAAGCAGTGAAACAAGATTAAGACAAACCGACAAAATCATAAAGAATTTAGCCTTTTTCTTGTTACTGTCGCTATATTTTGCTATGAATAAACCGCATATATAAGCCTCTAATATTGATAACAGCATTAAACTGATATATACAGGCTCACCCCAAGCATAAAAGATAAGGCTCATCACAAAAAGAACAGTGTTTCTTATGCTTCTGCTTGGTGTTATGTAGTAAAGAATTAAGGTTAGCGGTAAAAACGCAAATAAGAAAATAAGCGAAGAAAATACCATTTTATTTACCTAATTCGCTTTCGATATCCTTAACAATATCCGAGGAATCCTTGCCTACAGCGTAATAAACATAATTTGCCTTTTGCTTAATAACAGCCTTTTTGAGTGTTGCAACATCAATATCGGAATATGCAAGACCATCAGCAATTTTAGCATCAATTCGCGCCTTTATAAACTTCATAAAGGTTTCGGCATATTCAGTATCTCCCATTTCAAAAATACCCACATCGGTTATGAGTTTGGGGTCAGATTCATCAACATAAACACAGTATTTTGAGATTTTTGAAAAATCGGGATATTCGGTTGCATCACCGTAATACGAAATAATTAAATCTTCATCAAGATATTCGCCTAAATTTTGGGAAGATGAGGTGAAAACAAAACCGTTTTCCATTTTATAGTCTGCAACAATTTTTTCGATAAGTGCATCGGTATCAACATTTAAAGTTTTTTCACCGCACGAAGTGAAAAATGTCAAAGATAAAACTATTAATAAAACAACTGCAACGATTCTTTTCATAATACTCTCCTTATGTTTAGATACATAAATTATACATTTCCTTAATATTTTTGTCAATAATTTTCAAATTTGTGTTAATACATTACAATCAGGATTTTTGCGCGCTCAAATATGTATTTCTATAAACAAGCGGACTTTTTCCGAATTTCATTCTAAAGCATTTTATGAAATAAGAAACTGTGTTAAAACCGCACAAAAGAGCAATTTCGCCAACTGCCACATCGGTTTGAATAAGCATTAATTTTGCATAGAATAACCGCGTTTCCAAAATATACTGATTTGGCGTTTGTGAGAGTTCTTTTTTGAAAAGTTTAATAAAGTAATTCTTGTTTAAAGATAAATAATCGGCTATATCTCCAACCGAAATATCTTTCGCATAGTTGCGGTTTATGTAATTACATGCCCTTTTCACATAAGAAGTATTATTGTATCCCATATCAACCGTTTCTCTGTTATGTTTATAAGCATCGGATAAAACAAGCAATAGAAATTCGGTGACTGCTTTTTGCTGCATTTCTTCGTTTACGATATTTGGATACGAATACTTGCTCATAACCTTATAAAGTTCAAGAATTTCTTCTTGATGTGTCGGAAAAAACACTTCAGGTATATCTTGGAAAATATCAAATTCGCACTTTTTCTGAAGCGGTGTTATATCGCTCCTGAAATATTTATCTTGCGATATTTTTTGTTCTTTACTGAAATCAAGCGTCAATATAAACATATTGTAATCGCCGCTGCCTATAACAACTTGTCCCGGCTTTCTGAAAACAAGACAGCCCTTTGAAATTTTGTGATAGCGTCCGTCTATGTACATATCACGTTCGCCATCCATATAAAAATCAAATTCATAATCTTTCACATGTCTCCGAGCAGCATTTTGACCTTCCGCAATAAAACGGTAACACTGCAAAATATTAGGAACAGGAAATTGGGACATATAATAACCCTCTTCGTGATAATTTTTTATTTATATTACTATATTTGATTTGTTTTGTCAATAAAAGCGTATATTTTTACATTTTTGATGTATTTTATTTCTTTTACATTTTAAAAATAAATGCTAATATATAAATACCACATAAAAATGGAGTGAATTTAATGGAAAAACTGTTTTTAGCAGCCGATTCGGGCGGCTCAAAAACCATTTGGCGACTGATAAACACAAATGGTAAAATCGTTTTTGAATGTTCGACCGATGGGTTAGGCGCAATAAAGGCAGGTTTATTGCCTATTAAAGAAACGGTTTTAGAAGCAAAAGAAAAAATAGATAAAGTCGGGAATCCCGAAGGTATATTCTTATCTCTTGGCGGACCGAATGTTGACGAGGTTATCAATGCATTAAACAACGCCTGGAACGGTGTTAAAATTCAAGTTGAACGTGAAAGTCGCGGAGATGCAATTTTATATGCCGCAAGTTTTTTAGGTTGCTCTGGCGTTGTTATGTGCGGCACTGGGAGTGTTGCCGTTGGTAACACCAAGAGTGGCAGATGTTACTGCGGCGGTTGGGGTCCCATTTACGGTGACGGTGGCTCAGGTGGCGGCTTAGGCACTGAAGCGCTCAAATTATATTTAAAACATTTTGATAATCTTGAAAATATCGGCAGTATTGCCCAAATTTTTTCATTTTTATCCGAAGGGTTAAATGTCAGTACTTTTGAAGGCAGAATGGCAATGAAAGACAGAGTTACCGCGCTCTCTCGCAAAGAAATTGCCGCACTTACACCAAAAATTTATAATTCAGCATTAAAAGGTGACAAAACCGCTCTCGAATTATATAAAAAATTTGCAAAAGAAATTGCTTTAATGGCTTATAATGTTTCTGACAATTCTGAAAATACCAAAGTTTTACTTTGCGGCGGTTTCTTTAATAACTCGCCTCTGCTTTTAAAACTCTGCGAACAGGAATTTGCAGGTTTAAGTAAAGGTAAGTTGTTTTATTCCCCAAAATTTGCCCCTATTTTAGGTGCAGAACTTTCTGTACTCAAAAACTCATCGCTTGAAATAACCGATGAGATATTTAATAACATTTTTAAAAATGCAAAGGAGATATAAAAATGAATAACAAAATTATTGACAGTTTAAAAGGCGGACTTATTGTTTCGTGTCAGGCTTTGCAAGGAAATCCCTTGCGCGCTCCTACACATATGGCGGCAATGGCCCAGGCTGCAGAACTTGGTGGCGCTGTGGGTATCAGAGCAAACGGTGTGGAAGATATTACCGAAATCAAAAAGCGTGTTAATATTCCGATAATCGGCATTAATAAAACTGCCGCAACTCCCGAATTTCCCTATATCACACCTTCTTTTGAACACGCGAAAGAAATTGCTGACCTTGGTGTTGAAATTATCGCCCTTGATGCAACTTTAAGACCCCGTCCCGACGGTACCGACATTAACGAACTTATTTACAGAATAAAGAACGAATTAAATGTTTTGGTTATGGCCGATATTGCAACCTTTGAAGAGGGTGTTAATGCGGCAAAAGCGGGTGTAGACATTGTTGCCACCACTTTAAGCGGTTACACAACCTATTCTCCTATCACTGAGGGTCCCGATTTAGAACTTGTTACAAGACTCAAGGAAACTATTGATGTTCCGATTATTGCAGAAGGCCGCTATACCTCTCCCCAACTTTTAGCCGAGGGAATCAAAGCAGGTGCTCACGCGGTTGTTATTGGAAAATCGATTACAAATATTATGTTTAACACAAAAAGATTCATTACGGAGGCAGGTCTATGAACACAGAAAACGTAAATATAAACAGTATTGATATTGATAAAAAATCCACCGTTGAGATGATTTCAATCATCAACAACGAAGATAAAACCGTAGCATTGGCAGTTGAAAAGGCTATTCCTCAAATTGCAAAGGCGGTTGATGTTATTTCTGAGGGTCTTAAAAAAGACGGCAGACTTATATCCATCGGCGCAGGAACAAGCGGAAGACTCGCTATCCAGGATGCCGCTGAATGCACCGTTACCTACGGTGTTCCCGAAGGTACTGTTTCTGCAATTATGGCGGGTGGAAGGGATGCCGTTTTTAAACCTTCTGAGAATGTTGAGGATAATTTTGATGGCGGTGCTGAGGAAATCGCAAAATTAAACGTTGGCCCGAACGACACTATTGTTGGAATCAGCGCCTCAGGAAATGCCCCTTATGTTTGTGGTGCATTAACCCAGGCTAAAGCGCACGGTGCAAACACTGTTTCTCTGCTTTGTAACGAACACGGCAAAATTGCGGATTGTTCTGATATTGCAATTTGCGTTCCCACAGGTGCAGAAGTTATTAACGGTTCAACCCGAATGAAAGCAGGAACCGCACAAAAAATGGTGCTTAATATGTTAAGCACCGCATCTATGATAAAACTCGGCAAGGTTACAAGCAATTTTATGACCTGGATGACTCCCACCAACATAAAACTTGAAAAACGCGCGAGATTTATTGTTTCAAATCTTTGCAATGTTTCCGAAGAAGAAGCAGATGAGTTACTCACCGAAAATAATTATAATATTCAGGCTGTTGTTTCAAAATATAGAAAGTAGGAATTAATATGAAACTCGATTTCACAAAATTCAACACGGACGCTTTGTTTTTGGTCCGCACACCCGATGTGTTCACAGAAGGTTATGCAGAAGAGGGCTTTAAGGATATGAAGGAAAACCTTCATTTTGATTTTGCATCTGTGCTTGAAGTTTAGAACTGTTTTGACGGTGTTGTCTGGAAGAGTGATAAATTCCCCCGAAGCAGTTATTGGCGCGGTGAAGAAAGAGACCCCTTTGAAGAATGCTTCCTCGCTGCAGATAAATACGATATGGCATTCTTGCCCGAGGCCGGTTGGATGCACGAACAATATATGTTAGACCACAAGGACGGTATGCTCACCTCATTTGAGGGCGGTGCCGAAACTATTGTTGAAGCATTTATTGAATACTTCGGCAAAAAAGGTTTAGTCGTCTTCCCTGCAACGAGTTGGAAACTCGGTTATCTTGTTGACAAAGACGGTAATTCACGCGACCCATCGCTTGGAAAAATTGAAGGCTTTACCGAATTCGGCAATCATTTCGATGTTAAAACAACACCTTGCCACGGGCTCGGAATTATACCCGAAATTTTCAGAACATATCCCGGTGTTGTGCGTTCTATCTGCCCCACTTCATCAGTTTGCGCTTACGGTCCCGATGCCGCGGATTTCTGCTCAGGTCACGAAAAGGCAGAAACTCCGCTCAATTGGAATTCGCCTTGGGGAAAACTTTACGATAGAAAGGCTAAAATCATATTTTTAGGCACCACAATGCGTTGCAACACATTTATGCACGTTCTTGAAGAATATGCCGGTGTGCCCAATATTTTAGCGCCTTATATTTGGAAATACACCGTTACTGATTATAGCGGCAACACATATCCGATAGAATTCAGGCGACACGAACCCGAACACAACGCATATTATTTAAAAGTTCAGCAAGAACTTATAGATAACGGTGTTGCTAAAGAGGTTAAATTCGGCTCTGCAAACTGTCAATTGGTTGATGTTGTAAAAGAAACCAAATATATGCTAAAACGGCTGAAAGAAGAGCCCACACTTTTCTGCCACGAATATAATTAAAACAAAAAAGAAGATTCACAAAAGTGAATCTTCTTTTCATTTCACATTAAATTATCTCGCTTCCGTAACAGAAATATTATCAATAAGAATCTGATTAGAGTTGCCCGAACCGGGATTCATAAGTTTAAGATAAATCTTTCCGTGTGAGGGGGCATCGAAATATGCATACGAACGGTACCAGACATTTTTCTCGGTATAGTCATTAGATGCATCTGAAATCAACTGGTTTCCGACATAAGCCAAGGTTTCATCCGTTTCGGCATCGTGAACCGATAGGGATACGGTTTGATAAGAGTCTCTGCACCACTCAGAAGCACAGTATTTCATACCACCGGGGACCTTAATGTAATACATACACTGTCCTGCCCAAGCACCCGAAGAGCCATAGCCCTTTGTTGCATCAATGTGGAGATAATAGTCGCCCTCGTAAGCGCCGGCACCCGAAACCTGCTCATTGGTTACCCTACCGATAGGATAATTTGCGTATCTCTTCACCCAACCATTTGAAGATTTGCCGTTACTGTTAAAGGTAGACTTAGAACCGTTAAACATCGCATCTCCTCTTTCAAAGCCACCGTCATAATTGCCGTTGGCATCTAAAAGATATTCGACCGGAATATACTTGGTCATAACATTACCGGGGTCACCTGTAACCTCTGTGCCGTTTGAAAGTGTGGCGATAACTCTGTATCTGTATGTACTTGTTGAAGTGATTGTGTTATCTGTATACTTAATTAAGCCGTTTTCCAAGGAATAGTCAGCGGGATTAGTGATGTTGACAATGGTCTGCCAAGCACCGCCGTTTTCCGAGCGTTCAAGGCGGTATGAAACACCTTCACGAACGGGCATCCAATAATTATCTTCATTATCGTTATTATAGAATAAATTAGGTTTCTCGCCGTTCCAGGTTGTTCGGGTTGAAATCGCGTTATCCTTAACGCCTGCTCTGTGTTCTTCTTTTAAATCGTGAACTATGTATGAAAGCGGAATTGCATAATTGCGCAAAGTATCATATTCATCCATATTAGAACTTAAGAAATAACTCCAACGGTCATCCTCATATTGCTGGGTAACACAGAAATGGAAAGCGCCTGTAAGTCCCGCTTTTCTGAGAGACACGAAGTGTTTAAGCATAATGCTATCAATATATTCAAGAGTTACCTCGTGATAAGGTTTGCCATCATAATGATAGTTAAACTCACCCAAATATCCGTTACGTGCTCTGATATATGTTTCTTGGTCAAGGAAGTTACCCGTCCAGCTATACTGCTGAGGACATATAAGGTCAACCTTGAGGTCGTTATACTTATACATATTGTCATACCAACCGCCGTTATCTTCAACAGAGGTGGGAACATTGGGCATATATTTCTTTACTGTATCATGCATATCATTATGCATTGAAGCGAAATCCGCCCAAGTATAAGCATGGTTACCGTAAAGCATACCGTTTTCAATATCGTTAGTTTCAGAGCCGTTTTCAATTGAAAGTGCAACTGCTGCTACAACATCCTGATAATCGGCAAGAATCTCACACATTGCGGATACACCGTGTTCTAACCATTCTTTTCTTGCTGCCTCGTCATAATAAAAACGGAAATAGAAGTTCTTCTGTTCAATTGCTAATTTATCATAAGCGGGGTCCTGATAATAACTGCTTCCCCACCACTGTGTTAAAAGACAAGGCACGAGAACTGTTTCGGTTTCACGGCAGCTTTCAAGCAAATGAACGAGGTTTTCTTTGAATTTATCATCCAAGCCTGTAACATAGCCTGTGTCATGGTCAAAGGTGAAGCAACCCTTGGGTCCAATCCAGGTTGCCATCGCATTTCTGCCGATAGCCTTCATATTATAAAGCGCTCTTGTAACATACGCAGGTCTGTAACGAGTCAACGCACCATTGATATGGTCATCACCCAAAACACTGTTTTGGCTGGTAGGAGGTCCAAACCAATCCCAGTCATAGCCATATAAAAATCCATCGCGGGCAAGGATGTATTCATATGCGTTTATGTATTCTTTGCCATCATAAACGAATGTAAACTCCTTGTTGCCGTCTTCATTAGTGGAAACTGTTGAACCAAAAGCATACTGAGGCTCTCCCTCTTGAGTGGCAACATTATTAAGCATTGTTGCTGCAGCCACAGTGCTTCCTGCAACATTTGCACTAGCATAGGTTTTCACAGGAGCAACCGGTCCGTTAAAAGACGGTAAGCACACGCCTAAAACTATGCAAACGCAAAGCACTAATGCGGGAATGGTCAGTTTAATAACTTTTTTCATAACTTCCTCCTAATACTATTAAATATAAATAGTTATACATTTATATTATAACATAAATTTTACAATTTGCAATAACGAAAATATAAAAAAACACCCGATTCGATTTTACTCGAATCGGGTGAAATGATTCATTCAAATTTTAGAAAACTGTTGAATCGTTTTTGCTTCCCTTAGAAATATTTTCTTCATCCATAAGGGCAATACTTTCATTCATATTGAAAGTTAAAACATTAATTTTAGGCATTTCAAATTTCATAATAATCACTCCTTATATCATCTAATCTCAGAGAGATTATTCAGCAACCTTACAGAGATATTCGCCCATTACAGCTTTATACATCTCGTTGTAAGCGTTTGCGGTTGCCTTTAATGCAGCATCATCGCTGTTCAAAGCCTTAGCAACAACATCAGCATAAGAAGCCTTAATTACTGCACCGAATGTATATGTTGAACCATTCTTAATGAAAGGAACAATAGTGTATTGATTAGCAGCATTTTCAAGAGAGATGTTGCTAATATCAACTGCGGTGATGTCACCATCAGCAAATACTATTTTAGCATCCGCATTTGAAACATCAGCTGCATCAAATTCATTACCTGCTTTATAAACTAAAGCGCCTGTTTGTGCTTCGGGAATAACCTTGAAGTTATCATAATACTTCTTAACGCCGGAAGCCCAAACTGATTTTGAAGAATGAACAGAGATGCAAAGGAAATCGTTTTCGCCACTGTTCATTTCATAAGTCATTGTGGTCCATTCAGTTGCGTATGCACCGTAACCATCTTGCGGTGTGTAACCGTCAATATATGTACCTGCCTGATATTTTGCATGGTCTGCAGTGCAGAAATCAAGTGATACCCAAGTGTTAGCACCTGTGGTTGCTGTGCTTGTGTTAATGTAATCGTAAGAAATTGTGTAATTAGTATTTCTTTCAACAGGAACATACTGGAATGTATAAGCATTTGCACAGTCAAACTCGATTGATTTTGCACCGTCAGAATGCTGTGAAGTTACTGCGCTCATCCATTTTGTTGTCCAACCGGAACCGTTACCTTCTTCGAAGCTACCATTGGCAACGACATTACCATCGTCAACAACTTTAATAAGTTTAACGTTATCCATGTATGCAGAATTGCCTTTACCTGAACGAATACTTACACACATATATGCATTATCGCCGGAATTAAATGTTTTTGAATGTGTTTTCCAAACACCATTGGTTGCGGCAATATTACCGATAACTTCACCTGAAGAAGGTGCATCAACATAACCTGATTCGTTTGTAGCTACACACTCAATCCATGATTGAGTATTTGTTGCATCAGCATAGGTATCTACATAAAGAGTATAATTTGTGTTCTTTTCAACTGCAACTGTCTGATATACGATTGAATAATCAGAAACTTCAGTAATCATTGAATAAGAACCATCAGAAGCCTTTGTATCAGTGAAGGTTAAACCAAATCTTTGATTTTTCCAACCAAAACCTGCATTTTTAGTGTCTGTAATTTCAAAGCTACCGTTAGTGAGAAGGTTGTTATCCGCAACTTTAATAAGTTTAACGTTATCCATGTATGCAGAATTACCTTTACCTGAACGAATACTTATACACAAATATGCATTATCACCGGAATTAAATGTTTTTGAATGTGTTTTCCAAACACCATTGGTTGCAGCAATATTACCGATAACTTCACCTGAAGAAGGTGCATCAACATAACCTTTTTCATTTGTAGCTACACACTCAATCCATGATTGAGTATTTGCTGCATCAGCATAAGTATCTACATAAAGAATAAAGTTTGTATTCTTTTCAACACGGATTGACTGATATACAACTGAATAATCAGAAGTTTCAGTAATCATTGAATAAGAACCATCAGAAGCCTTTGTATTAGTAAAGGTTAAACCAAATCTTTGATTTTTCCAACCAAAACCTGCATTTTTAGTGTCTGTAATTTCAAAGCTACCGTTAGTTACAAGGTTAACACCTGCCGGGTTCTCAAAAGGATACTCAAGGTTAACTCTTAACTTGTTATCTGCAAAGTTACCTTGAATTCCGTCTGCACCTAAACCGAATTCACCTTCACCAACAGAGAACGGAAGAAGAGCTTCCCAGTTACCGTCTGCAGGAGCTTCGAGTTCAGGAGTCGCCTGACCTTCGTAAGCG